>CAVHYU010000027.1:5402-26639 GCA_963640535.1 bacterium
CTCCTAATCCCACGCACTTTTTGAATCTGAACCCCCTGCACCCCCTGTCAGGGGGATTTTTTACGGCCCCCCGGGCCGGCGGGCAGAAGCCCTTGTCAAGTTTCGCACTTGCGAAACTTGAGTGATTTCAACTCTCGTGAGTATTTATTCCGCTAGTTATTCTGTTGTTTTGCCTCCAAGGCTTGGTCAACCCTAAGAATAAAGTCGCTTAGTACATTCATATAGTTGATGAATGACTCGTATGGGGTGTCGTACGGATTGAAGTACTTGTGGACGGCGCCGTCGGAGAAGTACTTCGTGCACATATAGTAGAAGTGGTCGCTCTCCTGCAGATGACCATAGTCAGACCAAAGGTCAGGGTCATTGAGCAGAGATAGTTTCTCCGAAAGCGAGTAGAGCTTGTTGAAAGCCTCGTTCTGAAGTTCGTTTCCAAGCCAGGCGGAAAGGTCCCTCTCCTCGTCTGCCCAGGAAATCACGTCCGGAACGTCAAGCACACCCACAGCCTTGTGCTTTTTAGCCTCACGGGAAGGGGTCACGAACTCGAAGTTGCCGTCCTCAATCACCGCTGAAGGCAAGTGGCGCATAAAGTCGAAAATGCCCGTTGCTGCGCTCTGGTGCTCTCCGAAAGTCTCGTAATCCATAAAGAGGTTGGCGGTCTCGCCGTCACCGGAGAGGAGGAAGTCGAGGAATTTCTCCGCCGTGAGCGGCCAATTCTCCCAGCCCCTGTCTGAAAAGCGGAACGCTATGTCGTCGCTAAGGCCGCTGTTTCTAAGAAGAAGCTTCAGCGGGTGCTTCCCCGCGGACTTGTAAACATAGTTCGGACTCTGCCAGCCAAGGATGTGCTTCGCGCCCTCGGTGAGGACGGTCTTGAATCCGAGGCGGCTGACCATCTCGGCGATGTCGTCGGAATAGACGAGCTCGGTGTTGCGGAAGGTGGTCGGAGTGACTCCGAAATAGTGCTCGATGGCAGTCTTGTGCTTGAGGACCTGATGGGTAAACTCCTGCTCGCTCGCAAGGGAGGCGAGGGAGTGGTAGTAGGTCTCGGAAAGGAACTCCACGCAGCCCGTGTCCGCAAGGCGGCGGAAGCTGTCGATGACCTCCGGGCAGTAGCGGTCGAACTGCTCGAGAGCCGTGCCGGTGATGGAGAATGCCACCTTGAATGCACCCTTATGAGCCTCAATCTGTTCGAGAAGAAGCTGATTCATAGGAAGATAGCACTTCTTCGCTATTCTACGGGCGATGGTGCGGTTGGTAAAGTCATCGTAATAGTGGGAGTTCTTTCCTATATCAAAGAACCGGTATTGCCTCAACCTATTGGGCTGATGTACCTGGAAGTACAGACATACTGACTTTTTCATATCGTTGTGTTTTTCTATTTCTAACTAACAGTTACTTTAAGCTGGATTTTTGAGAAATAAATATAGACCCAAAAGATGCTTAAAGCGTGGACTCGTAAACGTTCTTGATTTTCGCTGCGGCTGCAGTCCACTTCAGTGCATTCACCTCGTCATAGCCGTTCCGAGTGGCGAAAGTGGAGAGGGCGGGATAGTTCAGAAGGCCGTAGATGGCATCCGACATAGCGTCCACATCCCAGAAATCCACTTTCAGGGCATACTTGAGCACTTCCGCGCAGCCGGACTGCTTGGAGATGATCGAAGGCACATTGGTCTGCATAGCCTCAAGCGGAGAAATGCCGAAAGGCTCAGAAATCGAAGGCATCACATACACGTCGGAGAGGGCGAACATCTTCCGCACGTCGTCTCCGCGAAGAAAGCCCGTGAAGTGAAACCTGTCGGAAATCCCCAGGCGCGCAACGTGCCTGATGCAGCGGTTTAGCATATCGCCGCTGCCCGCCATAACGAAGCGGACATTATCGCACCTCTTGAGCACCTTTGCGGCGGCCTCGATGAAGTATTCCGGGCCCTTCTGGTAGGTGATTCGTCCGAGGAAGGTCACAATCTTGTCCTTCACTCCCCTCTCCACGAAAAGAGAACTGCGGCCGGAAAAATCCACAGCATTGTGGACAGTGACGACCTTCGCAGGGTCAATGCCATATTTGTTAATGACTATGTTGCGGGTGAGTTCGCTGACGGTGATGACCTTGTCGGCGGCCTCCATACCCTTTTTCTCCAGGTCATAAACCCTCGTGTCTATGTTCTCGTCGCTTGCCCTGTCGAAGGAAGTGGCGTGCACGTGAACCACGAGAGGTTTTCCGGTAAGCTGCTTTGCGGCTATGCCGGCAAGGTAGGTGAGCCAGTCGTGGGCGTGGATTACATCAAACTCGTCCTTCTTCTGGAGGGCAATCGTACCGCCCACCATTCCGTAGCGCGCGACCTCCTCCATAAGATTGGTGCCGTACTTTCCGGAGAACTGGTATTTCTGTCCGTAGGTGATGCGGAAATCCTTGATCTGTCGCGCCCTCTCTTCCTCAACCACGCTCTCAAAATCCTCAGGGCTTACGTACGGAACCATATTGGAGCCCACGTGAATGAACTTCACTTTCCCGAGGAACTCGTCTACGCTCTCGCTCACGGTATCAACCGCGACGTCGCTCGCGTTTATGATTTTCACGGCGCTCTGGTCCTCGTCTCCCGAAGCCGAAGGCATCACGAAAAGCACCTCGACCCCGTTCTCGGCGAGACCCTTTGTCATTCCATAGCAGGCAGTGCCAAGACCGCCGGCGATGTGGGGAGGGAACTCCCAGCCAAACATCAGAACTCTCATAGTTTTTCCTCCTTGTTCAAGTCCTCGCTCTTATATTGAGCCATAAGATAGTCTATCCGAAGCAGGGCGGCAGTGCTGCAGGCGGATGAAATCGCGCCGTGGGGCTCGTGAGGCGGGTCTCCGTCGTAGAGTTCGGAAAATGCTCCGACGCCGTGCTTGTTTATGTCCTTGAAGAAGCCCTCGACCAGATACTCGGCCCTCTTGTAGAACGACGGGCCAATCATCCTGAAGGCCGCGTCGATGTAGTAGTCCAGAGGGATGATCCACGCGCAGCCCTGGTGGTAAGCGAGGTCTCGGTCAATCTGCGACCCCTCATACACGCCCTTGTAGGCCTCGTTACGAGGAGAAAGGGTGCGGAGTCCACGGCTGGTGAGAAGCTCGTTGGAAATGGTCTGCATAACGAGCGACTTATTCTCGTCGCTCACTGCGCTGTGGCTCAGCGCGACGGCGAAAATCTGGTTGGAGCGGACCGCAGGATTCTGTCCGGCGTTATCCACATAGTCGGCAAGGTAGCCGGCTTCCTCAATCCAGAAGGTCTTTTCGTAGTTCGCCTCGATAAGACTGCGGATTTCAGTCCAGCGAGCAATGAAGGCCTTGTTTTTCGCGCCGTACTTCGACTCCATTTCGAGGGCGAAGCAGACGCTGTCGTACCAGAATGCGTTGGTCTCCACCTGGTAGCCTGCCCTCTCGGTAACAGGGACGCCTCCGATGTAGGCGTTCATCCACGTGAGGGCGGTGCGGTATTTCTGGGCCCAGAGAAGTCCGTTAGGATGGAGCGTAACTTCCTCGCGGCGTCCCGGAAGGTAGCTTTCGAGAATGCCCTTTACGGCATCGCCATATTTCTTCCAGACTTTGCGGGGATCTGCCCCGAAACTGATATACTGCTGAAGAACGTCAGCAAGACGGAGCGGAGCCTCAACCTGGGTGGTCCTGCGGGAAAGCCTCTCCTCATTTTCGGCGAGGAGGTTGTCGAGGATTTCCTCAAACTCCTTAGCCCCGGCGCCGCTGTAAAGTGTAAGACCCGGAAGAGCGGTGAGAGTTTCGCGAAGCAGCCCGGTGGCAAGCCAGGAGAAGCCTGCGACCACCTGCTTGTGGCCGTTGCGGTTACAGATGAGAAGGTCCGCGTTGTATTTCAGCAGATCGGTGTAGGAAGTGATGCTTCCCTTTTTCTTTACGATGGAAGTGAATTTCCTCTGGAGGTTTTTCGCGTCCTCAACGGCTACGGAAGCGGATATCACCGCCGTCTCGCCCTTGCGGAGCTTCAGAGAAAAGCTGCCAGGCACGAAGAGATCCTCCTTGCAGTCGAATCCGCGACGATATTCATCCGTGTAGGTCACTCCCTTGTACCAGAGCGGAGAATAGCGGAAGTCCGCAGCCTTGGAGAACTGGATGTTGAGGTCAGGAAAACCGTCATACATATTGAAGGAAACTCCCGAAGGAATCTCCTTGTAGCCGGTTTTGGCCTCAGGGTTCTCGCAAGTGAGGGCGTGGATGCTCCTGAAGGCGAGGAAAGGTTTTACGACCAGTTCGCAGGAGGACGGGGATGAAACAAGCTCGTAGCGGATCATCATCTGGTCGGAGTCCGGAACGAGGACAATCGATTTGCGGAATGTGGTCTCTCCGATTTTGTAGGTCAGGGTCGGAACCGGAGCCGCCTCGAAATCCACGATGTACTTGTGGCCGCGGGGCTCGTAAACATCGCCGTAGCGATGGATTCCGAGATTGAACTGCCTGCGGTTAAGAATCAGGCTCTCGTCAAGGCCGGAAAGCAGGATGTGCTTCTCGCCGCTGAAAGCATCGACCGGCACCGCGAGCAGAGCGTGGTAGCGCCTGGTGTTGCAGCCCACCATAGAGGTGTTGCAATAGGCTCCGGTCTTGTTAGCGCCGATGATCTCCCTCTTGAGCGAGTACTCGAGGTTGACCAACTCGGACTTGTTGAATGTTAGGAATGCCATACTTATACTTTTTAACTTTCGCAAGTATCTAACTCAATAAACCTTTTCTCTCTAATAAAACTCCCCATCCCCACGCACTTTTTCCTATTTATCTTGTCAATTTCAATTGCCCGGCCCCGTCCCGGCCAGACCTCTTCCACACCTTCGCCTACTCACGTTTTAACACAACGAAACAACGGCTCGGCAGATAGAGGAATAGCGTATCTTCGTATCTGTCGTTCCCATTGGCGTTCTTTAGCGGAACTGTAAGGTGTTCGTCGTGCGACAGCCTTCCAAACCCGTCAAATTCCTTTTCATCTGTGGTGAGGATATCTACCCACTTGCCCCCTGGAGCCGCAAAGCCGTAGTCCACAAAGGATTCGGTGGGATTGAAATTCGCGGCAAAGATACAATTTTTTCTGAGGAAAATAAGAATTTTTTTCTCCTCGTCCTGCACCAGAAGTTCGGGGGCGGCGTCCAATATGCCCTCAGACTTCGCCAGAGCGATCATCGCCTTGTCAAAATTCCTTAAATATTTATATCTCAGATAATCGGGTTCGGCAAGCGACCACTGCCTCCGGGCATATTTGTAGGACCATCCGTTCCCCTCGCGCGGAAAATCGATCCACTCCGGATGCCCGAACTCGTTGCCCATAAAATTGAGGTAGCCTCCCCCTGCAGTGGCAAGGGTTATGAGACGGATCATCTTGTGAAGGGCGATGCCGCGGTCGATGGTCGGGGACTGGGAATCCACATTCATCGAAGTGTACATCTCGGCGTCCAGAAGGCGGAAAATGATGGTCTTGTCGCCCACCATCGCCTGGTCGTGGCATTCGGCGTAGCTGATGGTTTTCTCGTCCGCCCTCTTGTTGGTGAGCTGCCACCAGATTTCGCCGACACTCCACTGTTCGTCGCTGAGGGTCTTGATCCACTTTATCCAGTTGTCGGCGATTCCCATCGCCATCCTGAAATCAAAGCCCACTCCCCCGGCTTCGAACGGAGAGGCGAGGCCCGCCATTCCGCTCACGTCCTCCGCGATTGTGAACGCGGCAGGGTTCTCCTCGTGGATGAGGATATTCGCAAGGGCGAGGTAATCGACGGCATTCTCGTCCACAGAGCCGTTGAAGTAGTCGTCATATCCGGTGAAGGCCTTTCCGAGACCGTGGTCCCAGTAGAGCATACTCGTCACTCCGTCGAAACGGAATCCGTCGATGCGGTACTCCTCCATCCAGTATTTGCAGTTGGAAAGCAGGAAGTATTTCGTCTCGTCCTTGCCGTAGTCGAAGCAGCGGGAGCCCCAGGCCGGATGATGTCCCTGCGGGCCTTTGTAGAAGTAGAGGTCTTCCCGTCCGTCGAAAAGGCTGAGCCCCTCCGCCTCGTTGTCAACAGAGTGGGAGTGGACGATGTCCATAACGACTGCTATGCCCTTCCCGTGAGCCGCGTCCACAAGGGCCTTGAACTCTTCCGGGGTGCCGAAACGGGAGCTGAGAGCGTAGAAATTGGAGACCTGGTAGCCGAAGGAGCCGTAGTAGGGATGCTCCTGCAGGGCCATAATCTGAAGGGTGTCGTAGCCGAGGTCGGCGACCTTCGGGAGTACGTTCTTGCGGAATTCGGTGAAGGTGGAGACTCCCTCCTTCTCGCCGCTCATTCCTATGTGACATTCGTAGATGAGGGGATGAGGGCGGCTTCCCGGACGGCGGTGACGCCACCTGTAGGGCTTTTCGGGGTCCCATACCTCGGCACAGAAGGTCTTGGTCTCGGGGTCCTGCACTGTGCGGGTGACATATGAAGGGAGCCTCTCAGCTCCTCCGCCCGGCCACTCTATAAAGAGTTTGTAGAGGGTGCCGTGGCTGAGGAAAAAGTCGTTGAGGACAATTTCCCAGTTTCCGCCTCCGAGGGGCTTGAGGGCGTATGCCTCGGTGCGTTTCCAGTTGTTGAATTCGCCGATGAGATAGATCCTGGTGGCGTTCGGGGCCCACTCCCTGAACACCCATTTATGGTCCGGGGTGCGGTGCAGGCCGTAGTAGAGATGGTTGTTCATCCCCTTGGAGAGCGAGCCGTCCACGCTGAGGCGCTCCCTGAGACGCTCCACCCTCTCGTGCCGCGCGTCAATCACGCCGCGATAGGGCTCCAACCAGGGGTCGGTCTCGTATATTTTCGGAATTTTTTTATCCATAGTCGTTTGGGTCTATATTATGGTTATCAGTTATGTTATACTATATGTTGTACATTATTGTTTCCTTTATTATTAGCGCGCGAGCCGCGAAACCCGGCACACCGCCCCCATTTAGCCGCCTAACGCGGCAGACCGCCCCTATTTGACCTTTTCCCTAATGCCACGCAACCAACCCCGGCACAAAGCAATCAACTCCTCTGAGCGCTTGAGGTATTTGTCGATGTCGTCAATGGGCGTCTGGGGGTCCTCCACCTTCGCGGCAATCTTCTCCAGCTCGGCCACCGCCGCAGCGTAGTCAAATGTATCTGTCTTTTCTTCCATATATCAAATTCCACTCTTTGGTTATCCTATCTAACTTTCGTAAGTATCTAACCCATTTATATATAAATTTAACTTTCGTAAGTATCTAACCCATTTATATATAAACCTTTTCTCTTTAATGGTTAGCCTAAATATCTATAGACCATTTCATCGCCTGAGACCACGGGGTCATTTGGGCGTCACTTCCCGCACCTCGGCAAGAACAGTTCCGTCGGAGAACATAACCCGAAGCTTATCCCCCCGTCTGAGCGCACAGGCTCTTTTCACAATCACCCCGTCGCCGCCCGTTGCAAGGACATAACCCCGCTTCAGGATATTTCTCGGATCAGCGGAAACTATCCTTGTCCAAAGATTCTGCAGGCGCAGCTCCATCGCATTAATGCGGTTGGTGAAGGCGAGCCTCATCCTCGCTGCAAAATCCCCCAGCCTCGCGTCCTCGGCCTCGAATATGCCCAGAATCTCGTCCGCAAGGGCTGTCGGGGTCTTGAGGAAGGAGTAGGCGACCATATCGCAGACGTGGTAGTCGCGGTCGTGGCCCACAGCCGTGAGCACAGGAAGCGGGCAGAGGGCAATGGCGCGCGCCATCACATAGTCGTCAAAAGGGGCGAGGTCCAGAGTGCTTCCGCCGCCGCGAAGAATGAACACCGCGTCAAACTCTTCCTTTCTGTCCGATATCGTCCCAAGCGCGTCGGCAATGCTCCCGGGGCAACTTTCTCCCTGCATCGCGGCCGGGAAAAGTGTCAGAGAGAACGCGAAGCCGAACTCGTTTTCGGTTATGTGACGCACAAAATCGCCGTAGCCTGCGGCGTCAGAGGCTGAGACGATGGCGAACCTCCAGGGCAGAGCGGGGAAAGAGAGGCCCTTCTGAAGATCCATAAGTCCCTCATCCTGAAGGCGTTTAATGGTTTTGAGCCTGAGGTCCTCCTTCTTTCCGAGCGAGAATTCGGGATTGATGTCGGTGATGGAAAGGGAGAAGCCGTAGAGCTCGCTGTAGCTCATCTGCACCTGCACGAGAATTTCCATCCCGGCTTTTAGCGGCGTCCCGGTGACGCTCTCGAAATAGGGTTGCAGTGTCCTCCAGCGGGAAGCCCAGCAGACGGCGCGGCATTTTGCCACGACCCTCTCGTCCTCGGTCTGGGAGAGTTCCAGGTAGCAGTGCCCCCCGAGCTTGGCGTTTATCGACGAGACCTCGGCCTTCACCCAAAGCCTTTCGGGGAACATCTCCTCCAGTCCCTCGCGCACAAGGGTCTGCAACTGAGCAAGAGTATAAAATTCCTTTTCCATAGACCTACAAATTTAGGGAAATATATTTAAAATCAGAGGTGCAATTTCAAGAAAAATAAAATTCGAAAATGAGTGGGGCCAAAAGGTAAAAAACGGGAGAAAATATGTATCTTTGCGGCCTAATTGAAGCGAGGTAGAAAATGAAAATCAGCGACGCATTATTTTCGGGAAGCAGCACACGCGTGTCGGAAAGGCCGAAACAGCGTTTCCCCGAATTTGCCTTCATCGGACGGAGCAACGTGGGCAAGTCCTCGCTAATCAATATGCTGACAGGTCGCAAAGGTCTCGCGATGACCTCCGCCAAACCGGGCAAAACGCGCCTCGTAAACCATTTTCTCATCAACCGCAGCTGGTACCTCGTGGACCTTCCCGGCTATGGATACGCCAAGGCTTCGGAAAACGAGCGTCAGAAAATCCGTCAGGTCATCAACAACTACATAAACCTTTCGCCGGATATGGCCTGCCTGTTCGTGCTGATTGATTCCAGGCACGACATCGGCAAAATTGACCTTGATTTCCTTGTGGAACTGGGTGAGAGGCGGATTCCGTTCGCTGTGGTCTTCACAAAAGGGGACAAGCTCGGGCCCAATGCGCTCGCCGCCCAGATTGAAAAAGACAAGACGCAGCTGTTGGAGTTCTGGGAAAGCCTTCCTCCGTGTTTTGTAAGCTCGTCGGAGACAGGGGCCGGCAGGGATGAAATCCTCAGCTACATCGAATCCATCCTTGCAGACATAAAGAAAGCGGAAGAAGATGCGAAAGCTCAGGCGGGAAATAACCCCTACGGGGATATGTAAGCATCTAACAAGGCGCTGGAGCGCCGTGCGGAATCTTTGAAGGGAAGGGTTGTGGTGATAGGAAAGATGGAACACCACTTCCCCTATAGAGGGGACGGGAGGGGTTAATATAAGTGTGCGTTGGTTTGTGAGTTTGATGAGAGAGATATGGGTTATATTGGTGTAAGTTAAATATTTGAGAACATTTTAATATATATAGTACGATGGATAGAGAACATCAGATCAAATTATTCGCCTGCAGAGCATCAAAAGATTTCGCTCTGAAAGTGGCAAAATGTCTAAATCTTGAACTTGGACAGTCAGAAACCGTTACATTCAGTGACGGAGAGTTCCAGCCGGCCTATCTGGAGAGTGTCCGAGGCGCGACTGTTTTCATCATCCAATCTACTTTCCCTCCTACAGACAACCTGATGGAACTGCTGCTTATGTGCGACGCCGCACGCAGAGCTTCCGCCTACAAAGTCGTTGCCGTTATGCCTTACTTCGGCTGGGCAAGACAGGACAGGAAGGACCGTCCGAGGGTTTCAATCGGCGCGAAACTCGTGGCGAACCTGCTTCACGCAGCCGGATGTGACAGAGTGATGACCTGCGACCTTCACGCCGACCAGATCCAGGGATTCTTCGATTTCCCTGTGGACCATCTCTACGCAAGTTCGATTTTCATCCCATACATCAAGTCCCTCAACATCGATAACCTCGCGATTGCCGCTCCTGATATGGGAGGCGCCAAGAGGGCTCTGGCATACGCAAAGCACCTTCAGTGCCCGGTTATCATCTGCCACAAGTCCCGTGCGAGAGCGAATGTGGTGGGTTCAATCACAGCAATCGGCGATGTGGCCGGAAAGAACGTCATCATCGTGGACGATATGATTGACACCGCAGGCACGCTCACCAAGGCGGCCAACGTGCTCAAGGAGATGGGAGCGCTGAGCGTAAGGGCTTGCGCAACTCACCCGGTTTTCTCAGGCGAGGCATACAAGAAAATCGCTGACAGCGCGCTTGAGGAGGTGATTGTTTCCGACACCATTCCGCTTTCACAGAAGGAGGAAGACGACAAGAGCAAGATTACGGTTTGCTCAATGACCAAGATTTTCGCTTCAGTCATCGACAAGGTGTATAACTACGAGCCGATAAGCACTTCCTTCATATACTAAGCCGCCCAAGCGGCGCATCTGCCGCTTAGTCGGACTGGTTTTTGCGGCGATGCACTTGGATAATTTATTATGAAAGTATTTCTCGCAGTTCTCATTATTCTGGCCTTCTGCTTTGTGGGCCTCGGGTTCAACATCATATTTCGAAAAAATGGACAATTCCCGGAGACGGAGATTTCCCGCAACAAGAATATGAAAAAACTCGGCATCCACTGCGTCAAGGAGGACGAGATGAGGATGCTGCGGGAGAAAGCTGGGAAGAATGGAGAGAAGAAAGAGTGGAGCTGCGAGGAGCTTGGATGCAGCGCCTGCTCAGGTTGCGAAATTAAGCCAAAGAATAAGTAAAAATTAGATACTTGCGAAAGTTAAGTAAGTAAAAAGCAGATTGCGGGCTTACGCATCATCCTGCACAAATCCTTAACGGATATAAAATTTTAGGTCATAATCCGGTCGTGAGACCGTATACATAGTCGTGAGATCATACTAAAAAACAGAAAAATTAAGGAAAATTATGGCACTTATAGCTATCGTAGGCCGTCCGAACGTGGGCAAATCAACGCTTTTCAACCGTCTGGTGGGGATGCGTCAGGCCATCGTCGACGAGACCGCCGGAGTCACGAGAGATCGTCACTACGGAAAATGTGAATGGTGCGGAACCGAATTTTCAGTCGTCGACACGGGCGGATACACCTCCAACTCCGACGATATCTTCGAGGAAGAAATCCGCAAACAGGTTGTACTCGCAGTCGAAGAGTCCGATCTCGTCCTCTTTATGGTCGAGGCGGCTTCCGGCATCACCGACTACGACGAGGAAATCGCCGCGATGCTGCGCAAAAGCGGCAAGAAGGTGGTTCTCGCCGTCAACAAGGTGGACTCCGGAGAGAAGGTCTATGACACCTACCAGTTCTACGGCCTCGGACTCGGCGAAGTATGGAGCATCTCGGCCGCCAACGGAGGCGGAACCGGAGACCTGCTGGACGAAATCGTAAGGCAGCTCCCGGATGATGCCACTGCGAACAACGATGCCCATCCGGAACTCCCCCACTTTGCAATTGTGGGCCGTCCGAACGTGGGCAAATCCTCGCTCACGAACGCCCTGCTCGGCACCGAGAGGAACATCGTAACCCCTATCGCCGGAACCACCCGCGATTCCATCGCCACCCTCTACAACAAGTTCGGGCACGAATTTATGCTCGTGGACACGGCCGGAATGCGCAAGAAGAACAAGGTTCACGAGGACCTGGAGTTCTACTCCGTGATGCGTTCCATCCGCGCCATCGAGCACTCCGACGTCTGCATCCTTATGGTGGACGCCTCTCTCGGAATCGAGGCTCAGGATATGAGCATCTTCAACCTCATCCAGCGCAACCGCAAGGGCTGTGTGCTGGTTGTGAACAAGTGGGACACCGTGGAGAAGGACAGCAACACGATGAAGCAGTACATCGAGGGTATCAAGGCGCGCATCGCTCCGAACAACGACATCCCGATTCTCTTCACTTCCGTAATCAACAAACAGAGGATTATGGATGTTCTCACAGCCGCGGAAAAGGTCTATGAGAACTACTCGAAGAAGATTCCGACTTCCCGCCTGAACGAGGTTCTTCTTCCGGAGATTCAGAATTATCCGCCGCCTGCCTGGAAGGGCAAGTACATCAAAATCAAGTACATAACCCAGCTCCCGACCCGCAGCCCGTCCTTCGCGTTCTTCTGCAACCTCCCGCAGTACATCAAGGACCCCTACAAGCGCTTCCTGGAGAACCGCCTAAGGGAGAACTTCGATTTCGAAGGCTGCCCGCTGCAGATATTCATCAGACAAAAATAAATAAAAAGAGGGTGTATTCTAAGACAATTCCAAGGAATACACCCTCTTTTACTTTACTTTGGTACTCTAAAGTATGTCAACTTCCTCTAAGGAATCAACTAGAGTCAGGAGCGGCTTTCCATCTATTTGAAAAGACCTTATCATTTCATTCGCATCTGGGAACACTTCAAGATTTATCCTAAAATCCTTATCAGAACGGGCGACGTACTCAGACGTAGAAAGGAAATAGAATTTTTTACCTTTATACGAAAAAGTCAAATCATATCCTTGGACCGCGAAGAAATAAAATAGAGCCTCCTGATTATTGGTTTTATAACCATGATATTTATCCCCAAACTTCACGAAGTCAGGTTTGAATTCAGAATTATACTGACATCCATTCGTATCTTCTTGAATATAATCTCGATTCATCGTATTTAATCAATAAAATTTCTAACTTTTTCTAGAATAACCTTCAACTCAGGTGTAAGAGGTTTAGGCTCTCCAACAGGCTTACCATCTCTCCATTCGTGATAATGGTCATTGAGGTTATGGTGAGGTGTTGTATGAATCTCCCACATTTTCTTTCCCTCGGGTCCATATTTGGCGATTTTACCAACATCCTTACCATCAGAACGTATCTCTGCATATATCCTATTCGCGGTATGACTTTCTTCAGGTAAACTATGAGAATCTTTGGGGTTCTTTTTTTCGATTATCAGAATATCGCCAATATTGCCCACTGTCTTATACTGCCTTCCGGCCTCATTATTAGTGATGCCGGACACATAACTTCCATTACCGCCCATTTCTCAACACATTAGCCTAGAGGGGATAGTCCCTGTAAAAGGCGCAATTACCGGCATCTGATATGGGCCAGACGTCTGAGTAGAGAGACAAAGATTAAGATTATTGCAATGCGCCTTACGATATGAGTGGCCGTTATGGATGCTTGTAGGACCATCATTCACAGCCACTGCGATTTCATTAAGTTCTTCGGTCGAAAAAAGGCAACTGTCATTTCTTCGCGCCTCAATCCGATATCTTGTTAAAGCTTCCATTGTTTTTACAATTTAGAAGTTTACCCTATCAATCACCATTTGTAGGATGGGTAATCCTATAAATGGTTCTCGGAAATCAGCGGTGACTTATTGATTTTATGCAAAAAAAATTATACTTTTGCACAACAATTTTAAAACCAAGTGGGGAGGTCGCACCCTCATCGCTTGAATCCTATGAGGCTTGTCTCTCCCAAAGGCAAGCCTCTTTTTATTGTCTAACCTCTAACATTTTTTATATGCGCATAGATTTTTATTATTACCTACTTTACAAATGTACTAAAAAACACACAAAGCACAAAACAATAAACAAAATACATCCTCCCTATTCAATTTCCTTTGCAAGGCCGCCTTCGCCGGTTTCTTTATAGAGCGACGGAAGGTCCTTGCCGGTCTGCTTCATAACCTTCACCACCTGGTCAAAGGAAACGCGGTGCAGGCCGTCTGTGTAGGAGGCGTAGATGTTCGCGTCCAGAGCGCGGGCGGCAGCATAGGCGTTGCGTTCGATGCACGGAATCTGCACAAGGCCGCACACAGGGTCGCAGGTCATTCCAAGGTGATGCTCCAGCCCCATCTCTGCCGCATACTCAATCTGCGCCGGGGTGCCGCCCATCAGCTGGTTCGCAGCCGCGGCCGTCATCGCGCAGGCCACACCGACCTCTCCCTGGCAGCCCACTTCGGCGCCCGAGATGGAGGCATTGGTCTTCACGACATTACCCACGAGGGCTGCCGTTGCAAGCGAGCGGACGATTCTGCTGTCGCTGAAATCATAGACCTTCTTCAGGTGGTAGAGCACGCTAGGAAGCACTCCGCAGGACCCGCAGGTCGGCGCGGTGACAATAGTCCCTCCGGAGGCATTCTCCTCGCTCACGGCAAGGGCATAAGCGAAAATGAGCCCGCGCGTACGCAGAACATCCTTATAGCCCTCGGCCCGGATGAAATAGGACGCGGCTTTGCGCCTGAGGTGCAGCGGCCCGGGGAGCACTCCCTCCCGGTCCAGACCCCTCTCGATTGACGCCTGCATAGTTTGCCAGACCTCTGCGAGATAGTCCAGGATGCCCTCGTCCTCAATCTCCTCCACATACTCCCAGTAGGCCTTTCCGTTGCGGTTGCACCACTCCAGAAGCTCAGTCATAGTGTTCAGAGGATAGATGTCCTGCGACTCGGCCTCAGGCAGTCTGTCGCAGGTAATGGCCCCTCCCCCGACGCTGAAGAAAGTCCACTCGTCGCGAAGCGACCCGTCATCCTCCACCACGGCGATGCTCATCCCGTTGGGATGCTCAGGTAAAAACACCTTCGGCAGCCACTCAATCTCCACCGGGCCCGAAGGCGAAAGCACCTCATTGACGGCCACATCGGTCAAATGCCCCTTTCCCGTCGCCGCCAAAGAGCCGTAAAGTCTGACGTGGAAGCGGTGTGCGTCGCTATGGTGCGAAAGATAGGCCTTGGCCGCAAAATGAGGCCCCATAGTATGGCTGCTTGAAGGGCCCTTTCCAATCCTGTATATTTCCCGAATCGATTTCATAATGTTTCGAATAACAAAAACGGGACAAATTTAGCCTTAATTTTCGTAATGGTAGGTTACGCTTGAAAATCAGTAATAAATAGGGATTATGGATAAACCTCGATGTGGCTGCTGCCGGAGTGGCCGTTCTTGATTATGCGGATCTGGGTGGTGATCCTTTCGGACATCGTGTCGGTGTGGCTTATGACCCCGACTTTCTTGCCCTGAGAAGACTGGAGCATCGAGAGGGAATCAATGACCGTGGCGAGAGTGTCCGGGTCAAGGGTGCCGAAACCTTCGTCAATGAACAGGTTCTCGAAGGAGATGTTCTTGGAGGAGAGAGACGACAGGCCCAGCGCAAGCCCCAGGCTCACGATGAAGGTCTCGCCGCCGGAAAGAGAGGTGGTGTCACGGATGTCGTCGGCACGGTCGTGGTCTATGACCCTTAGACCCAGGGAGTTTTTGACCTGCTGGAGCTCATAGCGGGAGTTGAACTTGCGGATTTCGGCGTTGGCGTGCTCAACGAGGAAGCGGAGGGTGTAGCTCTGGGCGATTTTGCGAAGAGTCTTCCCTTCCGTTTTTCCTATGGCATTAAAAATCTCCTCCCATTCAGTCTTCAACTGTGAGGCCGCCTTCAGCTTCTCGGCCATAGAGCCCATCCGGGCGAGGGCCTCCTCGTGCCTTTGGAGAGAGGTCTGAGCCTCTATCAGCTCTTTATTCGAGCGGGATTCCAATTCCGCTTTGCGCCCCAGGAGCGACTCCCTGTCCTTTCCCGGGCGGGTCTTCTGATGCTCCGAATGGTCTCTCCGTGCATTGGAGAGGGTGATGTCTGCAGCAAGGGTGGCATCCCGGGCCTCTTTCAGGCGGCTGCGGATGTCCTCCCAGTTTTCCGGTGAGGCGGAAAGAGTGGCAATATCCCCGGAGGAGAGCTTCGTCTGGTGAGTGTCATTGTAGGAGGCGATCCACTGCTCCAGAGACTTCTCTTTTACTCCCTGATTGGCCCTATCCTCTGCCTCCGTCTTTTTCGTAGCGCCGATTTCGCCCTCCAACAGCTTGAGGTCGCCCCGTAGCGCAGAAATGTCATCAGTCTTCTTCGCGAGGTTCTTTTCGGCCGTTTCTTTTTCCAGAGTCAGCCGCTTTTCAAGAGCATCGGGGTCATTGTCTCCGATCTCCTCTTTCAGAGCATTCTTTTTGGCTAAAATTTCATCCCGCGCCGCCTGCAGATTCTTCTTGGAGGCTTCAAGCGCGGCCTCCTTTTCCTTCACCTGCTCCGCCAGGTTTTCTCTCTTCGCCTTTTCCGTTTCAAGAAGCGAAGAGGCCCCGGCCCGTTTTTTTTCTGCAGCCTCTTTCTTTAAGGCAGAGTCTTTCTCTTCCTCCTGCTGCGCCTTTTCCGCTTTTTCTTTCGCGCTGCGAAGTTCTTCAACAGCCTTGGAGAGAGCGTTGTACTCGGAGAGTTCCGCCTTAGCCTTTTTCACGGCCTCATCCGCCCCACTCTGCAAAGGAGCAATAGCCTCCGCATCTTCAGGGCAGTCCGGGTAATGGGCGTGGAGGGCGCTCCACTCCTTTCCGAGTGCTTCTATTTCGCCGGAAAGCTGCGTCTGAGCCTTTTTAAGAGTGTTCAGCTCGCCTTCGTTCCGGCTCTTTTCATTACTAAGATTCTGCACCTCAGTTTCCCTGGCGTTGTAAAGACTCTGCTGCTCCCCTACAAGGCGCCTTAGGTCGTCAACGACCGGCTGGACATCCGCCGGGCAGCGGTAAACGTGCTCCCTGGAGCCGCAGAGCGGGCAAGGCTCCCCGTCTTTCAGAGCTCCCCGATGCTGCTCCCAGTTCTCGCTTGTCATCAGGGCATACGAAGCTTTGAGCGTGTCAAGGTCGCTCCGGAGCTTTTTAAGATCGATGGCGGCAAGAGCTGAGTCAATCTCGGCGTTGCGGGAAATAAGCTCTGCTTGCCTGGAGCCATTGGCATTTATCTGTTTAAGCTTTTCTCCGAGAGAGCGCCGGACTCTAAGGGCATCCGTGAGTGCCTTCTGTCTTTTCTCCGCCTCCGATTGAGCCTTCTGGAGCGCCGCAGGATCGGAGCCCTTCAGCTTCCCGTTTTCTTCGGTCCATTTCCTTCCGGCCTCATCGGCTTTCTCCGCGAGGACTTTGAGCCTGTTCTCCGCCTCCTTTGCAAGAGTATCCATCTCCTCCTGAGCCTTTGCGAGAGCCTCACCTGCCTTCCGGATGTTTTCGCCATTCTTCGAAAGAGTCTCAGTTGCCGCCGTCAGAGCGTTCCCGGCGGTTTTCTGTGCTTCAGACTTTTCTTCGGCATTTTTTGAGGCCTCCTGAAGCCGGGCCTTAATCTCGCGGGCCCTGTCGATGTGAGGCTTTTGCTCATTGAGTGCTGCTGCAGCCTTTGCGGCGGCCTCCTTCAGAGAATCAAGGAGCTTTTCTTCAGCGTTTATTTGCCCAGACTTCCCGGCAGATTTTTCTTCAAGCTCCTTCAAGTATTTCAAGAGCTCATCGGCCCTACTCCGAAAGGTCTGAGCGTCCCGATAAAGAGCGACAGCGTCCTGAGTGTCGTCGTGAAGAGCAAGCCTCTCCTTCTCCTGCCTCATTCCCTCCTCCTTTTTCTTAGCGCTGTCAAGGGCGGTTTCAAAATCAGCGATGCTCTTCGCATATTTGTCTTCCGCATCATACCACCCCAGTTCCTTCTCCACAGCGGAGAGTTCCTCCTTGGCCTTCTCTTCCAGAGCAGCCAGAGAGGCGATTTTCTCTTTCAGAGCGGCAAGCTGCCCGTCCGGGATGACCGCACCCTCCCAAGCCTTCAGGTCGGAGGAAACTTTATTATATTCTTCGACAGCCGCATCCTTCGCTTCCGAAATCTTTTCGGCGATGGAAGAATAGAGTTCCCTGCAGCCGATGAGCTTCTCCAGAAGGACATAGCGTTCATCGTCGGAGGATGTGAGGAAAGACGCGAATGAGCCCTGGGCAATCAGGACCGTGCGCAGGAACTGCTCATAATCCAGGCCTATAATCTCGGGTAGCCTGTCCCAGTTGTCCGGAGTTTCGACAGAACGCCCGCCCTCGGAGGTGATTCTGTAAAGCGAAGTGACGACGTTGCCATATAGCTTAACCTTCTTTGAGACGAACCATTCCGCACGGTAAAGATTCCCGTTATTCGACAGAAAAGTAAGCTTGCTGTAGCCCTGTTTTTTGCCTCTGGAAAGGATGTTCCTGCCGTCGGTGGGAGAAAGACGGGCATCCTCTTCCGCATCCCGCTCGCCGAATACAGCGATTTTCCCGCTTGTGTTCTTTCTTCTGGGATAGCGCGGAGCACAGTTGTAGAGGGCGAGGCAGATGGCGTCGAGAATGGTGGATTTGCCGCTGCCGGTGGGTCCGACGATGCTGAAGATGGTGCTTTCGCCAAGAGCGCCTTCCTCAAAATTGATGACTTCCCCCCTGTCGGAATCGAGGGAAGCAAGATGGAGTATTTCGAGTTTTATGAATTTCATCGGATATGGTGGGTTTCAGATTAACCGGGGATATGGAGTTTCGGGCCTCGGGGGATATCAGACAGTTTTCAAAAGATCCGAGAGCAGCTGCCTCTGATGGGGACTCATTTTCTTTTTGGCAATCAGAGAAAACGTCTCCTCAAGCGTAGAGAGCGGATCCCTGCTTAGGATGTCATCGACGCTCTGTATCTTCTCCCCTCCCCCGACTGCGGAAAGATCGATTGCCGGGAGGATTTTCTGAATCTTACAGAGAACGGCGTTTTTCGTCTCCACGAGAGCCTCAAGTCTTTTAATCTCGTCATTGTTGACCTTGTCCATTTTGACCTTGAGGGAAAGGTACACGAAGTTCCCGTCCAGTTTCCCGTCGTGGCGGTCCTCCAGTTCCGTCCCGATGAGTTTTTCGAGCTGCTTGAGCGTAAGAGCGCCGTCACCCTGAGGGAGCACGCGCAGTTTGTGCTGAGGGGTGTATTCAATGAACCGGACCTCGGGAGTCGCTGTACCGCTTCCGAAAGTCAGGAGGTCCACTCCGTGACAGTAGTCGCACTCCGCGAACGACATCGGAAGAACGCTCCCGGTGTAGCGGGCCCAGCCGCCTATTTCCTGACGCTTGTGTATGTGGCCGCAGGTGAGGTAGTCGGGATGGGCGGTCCAGTCTCCCATATCGACCTGCTCCTGGCCGCCGATGATGATTTTCTCGCTGGCGTCGGACGAAGCGATGGTGGCGCCGGTGGCGTAAAGATGGGCCATCATCAGGAGCGGTTTGCCTGGAAATATCGCCCTTGCCTCGTCGGTGAGGGTGCTCAGAAACTGATTCACACCGGCCGAATAGCTGGAGTTCAGAACAACGTCGCTGCGCAGGAAAGGCACGGCAAGGATTATGACTTCACTCCCGTCTTTCCCCTTCAGCGGAATCATAAGGTCCTCATAGTTCACGACCCAATGCCCTCCGGCATCTTCGTCCGACGTCCATTCGCGATGCACATTCCCGCGAATCTCCACACGGTGGCGTGACAGAAGGGAGCGCGGCGCCTCCAGCCTGCTGGCGGAGTCGTGGTTCCCGGCCGTAATGACAATGGTCATTTCCGGGCATCTCTGAGTGGCATCCGCAAGGAACTCATAGTAGGCTTCCTGCGCCGCCGCCGAAGGATTTCCGTTGTCAAACACGTCCCCGGCCACCAAAAGCGCATCCGGCCGCTCCTCCTCCAGCCGCGCAAGCAGCCAGGAAAGAAAATCCCGATGCTCGCTCAGCCGGTCATTCCCGTGGAAAAGATTCCCCAAATGCCAGTCACTTGTCGCTATTATTTTCATATTTTCTTGGGAGTATATATTTTGTTCCTAACTGCCCTCCGTATCTCCACCCTGGCCCAGGAATGAGGTCAAACTTGTCGAAAAGAAATGGAAATCCGTGGAACAGTTTCATCTTGATGAGTTATAAAAGTCTCTCAAATATATGTATATTTCATTGGAAAACAAAGAATCGAAGCGAGAGAAATCAATCACGAATAATTGCTGTCGGCTTTATCCAAAATAACGAAGAAGCGATCTGGGCTTTTATGGAAGATTGCCACTAGCCTTAGTCAACCGAGCAGAGGAACAATTGGTAATTATATGTGGAGGACGACACCAGCCGGAATTGAAATATCAGATGGCTATCAATTTAAGGCAGATCCAAAACGCGTTGTAATCTCCGATGCGCAGGGAACTGGTTATAATGAGACGAGGGCAGAAATGAATACGAAATATCGTGCTGGCAATACAAACACGCAAGTATACCTGATTCCTTGGGATGTATATTACAAAATGCAGGAAGGAAAATAGTTTACTTGTACATATACAGGTAGACGAGCGTATATGGGTGCAACCAGTTCTTATCCTGTAAATACCTAAAAAGCGTAGTGTTCAGGGGCATAGATCCTATCTTGTGTACGGCATCGGTATAGCGCACTTGAATTTGACACATCGAATAAGAGTCATTTACGTCAAATGTAGTATTGATTGAATTTAAGGCAAGGGCTGCCCGTAGGTCTTTGAATTCCATATCTGCATAGCTTGCCCCTTTCGCATCTAATTTTGTCGTATAACCATTCAGAACATATGCATCCACACCGTCTATAACTACTGGTTCGTCGTGCGGGACGTGGAGCAGCAAAGCTTCGAAAGCCGCTTCTGGGCTGATGACCCAACCAAACATCCACACGGCGGTATGCATGGTGTAGATTGAGCAGCATTCATACAGATTGAGTTCCTTGCCGGCATTGAGTTTCTTCATAGACTTCTCCTGTCCGAAGAAAACATAATAGCAACCGTTTATAAATACAACTAAGATGATGGTTAGTATTACTGACAGTGTAATTTTAATTCTTTTTTTCATTGTGTTATTGTATTGGTTGTTGTTATCACGGAATGCCTGCGCGAGCGGACAACACTCAGCCCCGTTCCCCGTGTGCACCCGCCCGGCAGGTCTCAGGCTGGACCAAATTTCTGCTGCTTTTCTCCACTATGACCGCCTGCATAGTATAATGCACGATATGCCCGGAATGTAAACCGGGAATTCGCATTTTTTTAGAATATATGAAAAGGGTATGAAGGTAAGAAAATCTTGAGCGCGCGAATCGCTAAGTTGGATATATTGGAATAATGTGTTAATTTTGCACATATCGAGTGAGGCACAGCCAAGCGTTTGCACCTCACTTTTTAAAAGATATCAGATATGCCATACACTTACGAACATCCCCATCCTGCAGTGACAACGGACTGCGTTATCTTCGGTTACGATCAGAAAGACGGCCTGTCGGTCCTGCTTATTGAACGAGGTATCGACCCATATAAAGGCCAATGGGCGTTCCCGGGCGGCTTTCTGGGGATAGACGAGGACGCCGAGACGGGCGCCAGGTGCGAGCTCGCGAAAGAGACGGGGCTGCAGCCGGACTACATTGAACAGTTCGGCTGTTTCTCGGAAGTGAACCGCGACCCGCGCGAGCGAGTCATCACCATCG
>CAVHYU010000028.1:0-21374 GCA_963640535.1 bacterium
CAAGTTTTGCAAACCCTTCCTCTCCGTTTATTGAAACGCCGACCTGGTCGCTGAGCTGCCAGCCGAATATCGCTTTGTTGTTGTCGGCGGAGTCCTTGATGAAATTTACGCGAGTCTCGGGTCCTTCCGAAATCGTTGTTCCAAGAACCACATAATGTTCTCCGCTCTCTTTCGGAGTTTCCTTGTTGCAGGATGGGGCAGCGAGGAGCACTGCAACCGCACACGGAACGAGACAGAGTGCACGGTTAAAATTTGCAATTTTCTTCATAACACTACCAATTTTCTTCATCAGAGATGCTGCCATACTTTATCGAGGTCTCTACTTGTTGAACTCCACTTGTGGCGATGCAGCAGGACTCGACTTCAAAATTAATCTGCTCCATATCGGGAGCTGAATAAGCTGTTTCCATAATTACCTAATAATTAACCGCGCAAAGGTAGCGATTTTTTTTTGTTGTCCCACATCAGAGAAATTCATTCGGTAGTCCTCTCTTTCACCCCGCGCGCCCCCAGTTTGAAAAGATGTCGAAAAGTTGAAGAATATGTACAATTTAGGCTTATGAGAATGGGACTTTGGGGTTTGGTACGCTGTTTGAATAAATATGGAACCGGATTTAGTTAAACAAAACATAATACCTTAATATTTAAAGCTCACGTCCCTGCGACAGGAACGTGAGCTTTTTTATAACACAGCGATAGCGCCAGGATAGAATTTCGCGTAGAATGACTATATTTGCAGGTTTTAATAAAATTCGCAATTCTTTTGCGATACACACAAAAAGAACAGATATGGACAGAGCAGAAATTGAAAAGACGATAAAGACTTTTCTTGTGGATGAACTCGAAGTGGACGAGGAGAAAATAACCCCTGAAGCATCCTTGAAGGACGATCTTGGCATCGACAGCCTGGAGGTCGTTGACGTCGTGGTGCTGGTGGAGGAGAATTTCGGTCTGAGGATGAAACCTGAGGATTTCAAGACCGTCAAGACCTACGGAGAGTTCTGCGACTTCATCCAGAGCAATTTGTAGCCCTGCAAAGCACTCTATGGCAGAGCTTCAGCACCAAAACTGGAAAGGCACGACAGGCGGCACCCCCTGGATGCAGCGCTGTCTGATTGTGTGGCTGAGACATTTCAGCCTCCGCTCGCTGTATGCGGTGATGGCGCTGCTGATTCCCTGGTACATTCTTTTCAACGCCGAGCACAGAAGGGCCATCTGGCGCTACTTCCACCTCCGTCAGGGCTACTCCCCTCTGAAGGCTGCGCGCTACACCTTCCGGGACTACTACCGCTTCGGGCAGGTCATTCTGGACCGTTTCGCAGTCTATGCCGGGGTCAAGTTCGACTTCGTTCAGGACGGCCTGGAGGAATTTCAGGGGCGCTGCGACGAGGAAAAAGGCGTGCTGCTGCTGTGCTCCCACATCGGAAACCTTGAAATATCCGGCTATTCCTTTTCCGCCGGGAACCACAGGGTGAATTCCGTCGTTTTCGCAGGTGAAACCAGGACCGTGCAGGAGAACCGCGCCAAGTCATTCTCCGGCAACAACATAAGAATGATTCCTGTGAGGGAGGATATGTCCCACATATTCGCGGTGAACTCGGCTCTTGCAGAGGGGGAGATAGTCACAATCCACGCCGACCGGCTTTTCGGCTCCACAAAAGGCATTGAGGCTTCACTTCTCGGCGCTCCGGCTCTTTTCCCTCGCGGCCCCTTCACGCTTGCGGTCCAAAGGAATGTGCCGACTTTCGCGATGTTCGCGCTTAAAACGGGCTATAAGTCCTATAGGGTCATTTTCAGACCACTGCCCCTGCCGTCCGACTCATACGGGAGTTCCCGGGAGAGGGAGCGGACGCTTCTTGGGGAATATGTCGCCGCTCTTGAAGAGGTCCTGAGGGAGTATCCCGAGCAGTGGTTCAATTTCTTTGAGTTCTGGAAACAGGGGAGCGAAGTAAATGATTGAATGAGGGTGGATGAGGAATCCGGAGAGGAAAAGTTACAGGATGGAAGAATATAGAGATATAGACATAAAAAATTTGCTTCCGCAGAGGCCCCCTATGCTTATGGTGGACTTCCTGGCGGATTACGCGGAGGGATACGCGCTGACTGAGTTCCTTGTGAGGGAAGATTGCATTTTTGTGGAGGACGGGACTATGAAGGAGGAGGGCATCATTGAAAATGTCGCACAGACCTGCGCCGCCCGCATCGGCTACTACGACCATTTTGTGCTGAATGTGCCGGTGAAAATAGGGTATATCGGGGCTGTAAAGGGCTTTCAGATATATTCATCTCCTGCAGTGGGGACGCTTCTAAAGACCACTTCCACTGTGCAGAGCGAGTTTTTCGGCATTTCGCTCGTGAAAGCCGAGGTTCGCGATGGGGCTACGGGGGAACTCGTGGCCGAAGGGACTATGAAAATCGCAATAAAGATGGAAGACTGATAGCAGTGGAGCCTCCCGGGGATTGCAAACTTTGGAAGTTTGATGATAATATATACTTGAAAGAGTCGAATCGGGGAATGATGGAAAGAAACGAAAATATGAAGGTTAGGGTCATTGCAGACGATGTAGTCTCGCCGCTTGGAATCGGAAGCGAGGAGACGCTGGAGGCTATGCTTGCCATCTCAAGAGGCGAGTCTCCGAGCGCTCCTTGGGCTCTTCCTGGCGATGAGACGGCCGAGGACGGGAAGCCCTGGAACGGCTCTGTGCATCTACACAAGGGCACTTTCGGCCTTCCGGAGCCTTTTGTGGCCTCGCTTTTCGACAGGGAGAAGATGGCGGAAGTTTTATCCCGTGAGGGCATCCCCTCAGAGACTGAGGGCTACAGTTTCCTTGAGAGAATTTCCATCCTTTCCGCCTCCCGCGCAATTGCCTCATCCGGCATAGACCCCTCGTCCCCCGACACCGTTTTCATCCTTTCCTCCACCAAGGGCAACATCTGGACGACCATCGGAAGTTCAGCCCGCAAGATTGCCTCCTGGTTTGGCAACCCCTCGACTCCTGTTGCCATCTCAAACGCCTGTATCTCAGGAGTTTGCGCCGAAATTGAGGCGCTCAGGCTTCTTCGGGCCGGAGAGTTCCGGACAGCGGTAGTTGTGGGAGTGGACATTCAGAGCAAATTCATAGTTTCGGGCTTCCAGTCCTTCAAGGCGCTTTCGCCGGAATTGTGCCGTCCATTCGACCGCGACCGCTGCGGGCTCAACCTCGGGGAGGCTGCCGCAACGCTGATTCTTCAGCGGAGCGAATGTTCTTCTACTGACGGCACAAAGGCCCAAAAGCGTGAAGACTCGGCCGAACCTTTGGGCTCAGACTGGGAAATCGTCGATGGGTGCATCCGCAACGACGCAAACCACATTTCCGGTCCTTCGCGCACGGGAGAGGGCAGCTTTCTCGCTCTGGAATACCTTCTGGAGAACGGGGCGATTAAGGCCGATGAACTTGCAGCAGTCAATGTTCACGGCACTGCAACGGCCTACAACGACGAGATGGAGTCCATCGCGCTTTCCCGCGCAGGGCTTTCTGAAGTCCCTGTGAACTCTCTCAAAGGCTTTTTCGGCCACACGATGGGCGCAGCCGGCGTTCTTGAGACCATTCTTTCGATGCACGCCACCGCCCGCGGCCTTGTTCTTCCGACCCGCGGTTTTGAGTCTCTCGGGGTTTCCTGCCCGGTGAATGTCAGCGCGCACCTTCGCCCTACTTCCAAACGCTCCTTCATAAAATTAATCTCCGGCTTCGGAGGCTGCAACGCCGCCGTTGCCTTCCGTCTTGGAGGCGGAGAAGAGACCCCTTGTGCGCAAGGCGGCCTCGACGCTGTGTCAGACACCCTCTCCGCATCCTCTGGGAGCCGAGGAATTGAACTTGAGACTCTCGGCACAATTGACATAACCCCCGACACCATTTCACTTAATGGCAACCGCCTCGACATCCGGGGCACCGGACGCGAAAAAGTCCACGAGGCTTTCCGCTCGCTGGGGATTGATTATGTGAAGTTTTTCAAAATGGACCCGCTCTCTAAACTCGGCTTTGTAGCCTCCGAGCTGCTCCTTAACGGCGTGGAGCCCGGAGAGAGGCCGGTTCCGAGAAAGGACAGGGGAGTGATCCTGTGCAATCGCAGCGCCTCCCTCTGCAACGACCTCCACTACGAAAAGACCATCGAGGACCCTTCCAACTGGTTTCCGTCCCCGGCGCTTTTCGTTTACACCCTTCCGAACATTTCCTGCGGCGAAATCGCCATCCGCAACAAATGGTACGGCGAAACGATGTTCTTCATCAGTGAGAACTATGACAGTGAAGCGTTTATGCAGACTGTCCGGCGTGAGTTTATGGATTCCGGGCTGAATTCCGCTCTTTGCGGCTACCTCGAGTGCACGGATGAAGACGAGTTCGAAGCCCATCTTTCGCTTGTGCGGAGGAGGCGGGGTAATTCGCTGTGAGATAGGCTACTGTCAGGAAGTTGACTCATAAATTAGGTATTTGAAATAAAAGAAAAAATATGGACGAAAATTTTGTAAATGAACTCAAGCAGCAGATTATCACTGCGCTGAATTTCGACGGTATGACCCCTGCGGACATCGACTCTGACGCTCCGCTTTTCGACAAGGGACTGGGTCTGGACTCAATCGACGCTCTCGAACTCATCGTTCTTCTCGAAAAGCAGTACGGAATCCGCCTCAAGAGCCCCGCAGAAGGCAAGGACGTCTTCAAGTCGGTAAACGTAATGGCCGACTACATCGAGAAACACCGCACAAAGTAGCAATGAATATAGTCGTAACAGGAAGCGGGGTAGTTTCCGCAATCGGAGTGGGTAAGGAGCAGACGCTCCGAAGCCTGAGGGAGCGCAAAACCGGCGTCGGAGAGGTCCGCTACCTTGCGACCTCCCACACTGAACTTCCGGTCGGGGAGGTCAAGCTGAGCGACGAGCAGATGCGCTCCTCTCTCGGCATCCCTCCTCAGCAGCCCTTCACCCGCACAGCCCTCCTCGGCGTCCTCGCCCTCAGAGAGGCCCTCGCGGAAGCCGGACTTTCCGGGAGAGGCGATGAGAAGTTCCCACTTGTCAGCGGCACGACCGTCGGCGGAATGGAGAAAACCGAGCAGTACTACTCCGACTTTCTCACTTCGCCTCTCCACTCCGAATACCTCCCCCTGCAGGGCTGCGGCGCCACAACTGAGCTGATGGCCTCCTGCTTTGACTGCTTCTGTGACATCCAGACCCCGTCCACAGCCTGCTCATCCGCCGCAAACGCCATAATTAGAGCCGCCGAGATGATTCTCTGCGGCGAAACTCAGGTGGCAGCCGCCGGCGGAAGCGAATGTCTCTCGGTATTCCATCTGAACGGTTTCAACTCCCTGATGATTCTCGACAGCGAGCAGTGCCGCCCGTTCGACCGGACTCGCCGCGGTCTCAACCTCGGAGAAGGCGCCGGCTTCCTCATCCTTGAAAGCGAAGAACACGCAAGAAAAAGGGGAGCGAAAATCCTCGCCCGTCTTAGTGGCTACGCCAACTCCTGCGACGCCTTCCACCAGACGGCATCCTCCCCTGAAGGCGAAGGAGCCTGTCTTTCAATGACGGCGGCTCTCGCGATGGCAGGACTTCGCCCGGAGGAGATCGACTACATCAACGCCCACGGCACCGGCACCCCGAACAACGACGCGAGCGAATCCGCCGCAATCCTTAGGGTATTCGGCCCCGGGGCCCGCTTTTCCTCCACCAAATCTTTCACCGGCCACACCACAAGTGCCTCAGGCTCAATAGAGTCGGTCTTCTGTCTGCTTGCAATGCAAAATGATTTCATCCCGGTGAACCTCGGCTGGACCGAATCCGGCGATGACACTCTGAGCCCATATATGGGAGAAGAAAAACTGCAGCTCCGCAACGTCCTCTGCAACGCCTTCGGATTCGGAGGGAACGACTCCTCGCTGATATTCTCAAGCCTTTGACCCCGGGAGCCCTTCTTCCTTGCAAATGAAACTGGAATGACGATGAAAACAAAACAAATATACATCCGCTCAACGGCCCTCATCTCGGCTCAGCCGCCCCTCTCTGACGACTGGATGCAGGAGGCTCTTTTCTCCGAAGAGGAAAAACTCCCCACTGTCGAAGCGGACTACTCCGCCTTCATTTCGCCTCTCGAGGGACGACGGATGGGAAAACTCAGCAAAAGAGCCCTTGCAGTCTCCCTCACGGCGCTTCAAAGGGCGGGACTCGAACGCCCTCAGGCTATCATAACCGGCACAGCCCTCGGCAGCGTCAAGGATATGGAAACCGTGATGGGCGCGCTCCTTGGCGGGGACGACTCCGCCGCTGCGGTGAGCCCGACGGCATTTATGCAGTCCACCCACAACACACTCAGCTCCCTCATAGCCATCAAGACCAGCACCCACGGCTACAACTGCACCTGGTCGCAGGAGTCCCTCTCCTTTGAGACCGCCCTCTGCGACGCCCTGACTAGGTTGCGACTCGGGAGGATGGAAAACGTCCTTGTCGGCGCTTTTGACGAACTGAGTGAGAATGTCTATGCAATGCAGCGGCGCGACCTTTTCAGCGGCGAGCTCTGCAAGGCGGGCGAAACCGCCGCCTCAGTGCTCCTGGTGGCGGCCTCAGGCGATGACGCCGGGCTCTCCTGCGAAGTCGGAACTGACCCTGCCGCCCAAGCCGATGAACCCTCAGTCCCCGCTCCGGTCCGGCTGCTTGACTGCCGCACTTTCTGGTGCAAGGACACCGAATCCCTCCCGGAAGCCTTTCAGAACGCGCTCTCCGCTCTTTGCAGCAAGGCAGGGGTCGGGCGCGAAGAAATAGACCTTGTCCTTGAAGGGCGCAGCGGCAACAGAGCGAATGACGCCCTCTATGACGCCATAGCTCCGCTTCTTAGCGGCATCCCCTCCGCCCGATGGAAACATCTCTGGGGCGAAGGCTTCTGCTCTTGTGCCTCCGCCTTCTGCGCCGCCGAGGCTCTCCTAAGACGCGGCACAGTCCCTTCCTGCCTTTTCGCCGGGGAAGACTCCGCCGGGGAAGACTCCGCCTGGGAAGACGAGCCGGGGCTGAAAAAAAACGCTGCAAAGAACACTGCTCGTAATGTCCTTATAGTCAATCACTCTCGGGGACGCCACTGGAGCCTTACGCTACTTGCAAAAAATTCGTAAATTTGTGGGGTTTTGCCGCAACGGAAGCCTTCTGCCGCTTTGAAAGGTTCGGACCTTCCATCATCGGGGCATTAACAAAAGAAAAATATGCTGAGACTCTTGACACTGTCGGTCATTCAGGCTGTCTTCCTTTGCGGAGGGCAGGTTCTGCTTAAAATGGCTCTGAACAAAATGGGCGCGTTCTCCTGGACCTGGAAATTTTTCCTCGCCCAGCTCACCAACTGGTGGTTTCTCGGCTGCGGGCTCACCTTCGCGGTAGCCACGGTCCTCTGGCTCTATATCCTAAAGAACTACCCATTCGGGGTCGCCTATCCGCTAAGCTGTCTGAGCTATCTTTTCGGCCTGGTCGCCGCCCTGCTTGTTTTCCACGAACCCGTTTCCGCCGCCCAGTGGGTGGGAGTTCTCCTGATTATGGCCGGCTGCGCGCTGATTGCAAAATAGAGTTTTGAGACGATGAGAAGCAGAATTTTTCCCAAATATATTTTAGCGCCTGTTTTAATCCTGCTCGCCTCAGGAATACTTCCGGCCGCGCCTAAGAGCACCCCCGCCCAGTCAATCTTGAGCGCCCCCGCCCAGTCAAAAACTAACGCTCCCGCGCAGTCCCACCCTAACGCCCCCTCCAAGCCCAGCCAGAATGCCGCCACCGAGCTATCCTCTCCGAACTCGCTCACCTTCGACTTTACGCAGACCAAGTCTTCCGAAATGCTGGAAAAGGACATAGTCTCGCAGGGAAAAATGGCCTATATAGCCCCGGACAAACTCCGCTGGGAATACACCACCCCCTACAAGAGCCTCTTCATAATGAACGGAGACAAAGTCCTCACGAGAAATTCCTCCGGCGAGAAACAGTCCAAAGCCAAAGCCGGAAGCCTCTATGCGAGAATCTCAAAACTGATGACAGGACTTGTTTCCGCCGGGGCCCACTCTGCGTGTTCCTCTGAAGGCGCCGCAGCCGAAAATCTCAAAACTGCACCCTCCATCAAGGCAGAAGGCTTTGACTGCACTGCCGAGGAGTGCGGCGATGGCCTGCACCTTAAACTTGTCCCCTTCGAGCAAAGCGCGAAAAGGCTTTTTAGGGAAGTCAGAGTCCTCTTAGACAAAAAGACAGGCGTTGCCACCAAAATAGAAATCGAGGAGAAGAACGGTGACCGCACCACCATTGTCTGCCGCAATATAAAGCTAAATCCCGAGATCGACGCCGCCCTGTTTGAATTTTAATCGCCGAATCGTGAGGCGGTCTTTAAGAAACAAAATTGAAGAAAAACGGATACGAGTGAAGAAAATATATGTTTGAAGGAAATTTATATATAGTTGAAAGCAAGGAAGTTGCTCCCGAAGGGGAGGCGAAGTTCACTCTGAGCCTTATTCCGGCTTCGCCAATCTACCGGGGCCATTTTCCCGACTGTCCGATAACTCCGGGAGTCTGCCTTCTGAGCATCGTAAGGGAACTCACTGAAAGCCTCCGTGGAGAAAAAATGAGCCTCAAAACGGTGAAGGAAGCGAAATATGTTCGGGTTGTAACTCCGGAAGCGGGGCAAATTGAAGTGTATATCGCAGTGGACGGAAAGAAGAAAGATATAGAGGACGATAGGAGCGAAAATAAAGACGAAAACAAGAACGCAATAATAGAGGTGAAAGCCGAAATTAAATCAGGAGAAAACCTCTGCGCCAAATTTAAACTGCAATACGAAAGGAGCGCAGCGGCGTGAATTATGGAGACGGAAAGTTTGAAAATATGCATTCTGGTACCGACATACAATAATGCCGGAACCCTCGCCGAAGTCGTAACGGAAGTCCTCCGCTACAGCAGCGACGTTCTCGTCATCGACGACGGCAGCACCGACTCCACCTCTCAAATCCTCGCCTCGCTCCTCGCCGCCCAAACCTCCCCGAGTGCCCTGAGAGTAGTCACCCACGAGCGCAACAGGGGTAAAGGCGCAGCGCTTAGAACCGGCTTCCTAAAGGCCCGCTCCCTCGGCTACACCCACGCCGTCACCATCGACTCCGACCTCCAGCACTACCCGGACGACCTCCCCGGCTTCTTCGCCGCCATCAAAAGAAACCCCCGCGCCCTGATCGTGGGCAGCCGCAACATTGCGGCCGATGGAATGCCCCAGCGCAACACCTTCGCCAACCGCTTCTCCAACTTCTGGTTCCGCCTCTACACCGGAGTGAACCTCTCCGACACCCAGACAGGCTACAGAGCCTACCCGCTGGGCGGCCTCTCGGGTCTGGGCCTTCTGACCTCCCGCTACGAAGCCGAACTCGAACTCCTCGTCTTTGCCGCCTGGAAAGGAACCCCCATTGAAAGCATACCAATAAAAGTCTACTATCCCCCTGAAGAAGAAAGAGTTTCCCACTTCCGCCCATTCCGGGACTTCGGACGCATATCCCTTCTCAATACGGTCCTCCTTTTTGTCAGCATCCTCTACGGCCTTCCCTGCAGAGTGGTGAACTGGGCGAAAAGACGCGCCGCCAAAACCGAAAGCGCCGTGAATGACCTCGGGAAAAAGCCCTCGGGAGAATAAAATTGCAAGATAAAGATGTCAAGGATATTTCTCAGAATATATGATTTCCTCTCCCGCCGCAAAGCCCTTGCAGTCGCCGCTTTGCTTGCGGCGATGACCCTTTGCGCCGTAGCGATCCTCGGGATGCACTACGACGAGGACATCTACTCCTTCCTCCCTCAAAACGAGCAGACCAGCAAGTATTCCTCAGTCTATCAGCGACTTGGCGGACAGGAAAAAATTGCTGTTTTCTTCCGCGGAGATGACCCGGAGGCTATCGGGGAGGCTATGGACAGCTTCGGCGAAAGGCTTGAAGAGGCTGACAGCACGGGAATGGTCCGCGACCTCCAAATCCGGGTCGATGAGGGGGTGGTCCTTGACGTAATGAGCTTTATCAGAGAAAATTATCCCTATTTTCTCACCGAGGCTGACTACGGGCGAATGGACTCCCTTCTGAACGCGGCGGGATATATGGAAGAAAGACTAGCAGCCGCAAAACAGACCTTGAGCCTTCCCGGAGCATCCCTTGCCGCCGTAAACCTCCGCTACGACCCTCTCAACCTCTATTCTCCCGTATTCAAGAGCCTCCAGAGCCTAAATCCTGCGGGGCGGGGTAACATAGTGGACGGTCACATATTCCTTCCTGACGGAAGCGGCGCCGTAGCCTTCCTGAATTCTCCCTTTGGAGGAAGCGAAAGCGGCCGCAACTCCCTATTGGTTAACCTCCTGCAGAATGTGGCGTCCCAGACCCGGTGCGACTATCCTTCTGTCACCGTTTCCTACACCGGAGGCCCCGTAATTGCCGTTGAAAACGCATCGACCATAAAGCGCGACAGCATCATCGCCGTCGCAGTGGCCCTCCTTCTAATTTTCGCCCTGCTCTTTCTCCAGTTCAGAAACTTCCGGGACATCCTCTGGATAGCCCTCACGATACTTTGCGGTAGCCTTTTTTCACTCGGCCTGATTGCTATTTTCAAATCATCCATTTCCATAATAATTCTTGGAATCGGAAGCATAATCATCGGTATAGCAGTCAATTACCCTCTGCACTATGTCGATTACCTTAAATACGAATCCGACACACGACTGGCCCTTCAGAGCATCGTAACTCCGCTCACCATAGGCAACCTCACCACCGTGCTCGCCTTCCTTTCGCTCGTGTTTATGCGCACCTCGGCCCTCAGGGATTTTGGCCTTGTGGGCGCGATGATGCTGGTGGGAACGATAATTTTCACTCTGGTTTTCCTCCCTGTCCTGATGCCTTCCAGGCGGCAGAGAAGCCCCAAGGCGCTGAAACTCAGGTTCGAAAACCGCCTCAGTGAAAAAACTCGCCGTCGACTTCTCCTTCCTTTTCTTCTTCTTACTGCCCTTTTCGCCTGGACAGGCAGCCGCACAGGCTTCGATCCGGATATGCACTCCATAAACTACATTACGGAGCAGCAAAGTACTGACCTTGAGGCCCTTACCTCGCTTGGAAGCCGCGAGGACAGTACCGAAGTCATCTACGCAGTCTGCTCCGCCCCGACCCTCGGTGAGGCTCTCGAAAGGAACGAACGGCTGCTTGCGGACCTGGGAGGAAAATTCGAAGTGAACTCCGTAAGCTCCCTCATTCCGTCAGAGCAGGAGCAGAACAGAAGAATTGCCCTCTGGAAGGATTTCTGGACGCGGCATAAGGGCATTATTCCTGAGTTTCAGGCCCTTGCGGACAAGGAGGGATTCTCCTCCAAGGCTTTCCGCCCGTTCCTTGAGGCGATTGACGCTCCTTGGGAGACCCTCCCCCCGGAGTATTTTTCCCCTCTAAGCGAAACTCTCTGCCGCCAGTTCATCCTCAGTGATGCCGTGGGGAAAGCTCAAAACTCAGAATTCGTCCTTCAGGCTCAAACCCCGGAGCACGCCCGGAAAGCCCTAACCCCGGAGCACGCCCCGGAAGCCCTAACCCCTGCGGCCTCTCCCGGAGCAGTCACCCTCGTAAACTACCTCCACGTCCCCTCAGGGCAGCGCGAAGCTGTCGAGAAGGGGTGGAACAGCCGCCTTGCAGACCCTGACACCTACTTTTTCAGCGCCCCGGACCTTAACGGGCAGCTCGTCGGAATGCTCTCGGAGGAATTTGACTACATCGGCCTTGTCTGCGGCCTCATAGTCTTCGTTTTCCTGTGGATTTCATTCGGCCGTCTTGAACTCAGTCTCCTCGCCTTTCTCCCGCTTGCAGTGAGCTGGGTATGGATCCTGGGGCTGATGGGAATTTTCTCCATCAACTTCAACATAGTCAACGTAATCCTCGCCACATTCATCTTCGGCCAGGGCGACGACTACACGATTTTCATAACGGAAGGCCTTATGTATGAATACGCTACGAAGAAAAAGATTCTTGACTCCTACAAAAGCAGCGTCGCCTTCTCCGCGATGATTATGTTCATCGGCATCGGCACACTCATCTTGGCCCGCCACCCTGCGATGCGCTCGCTTGCCCAGGTTACCATCATCGGGATGCTCTCAGTGGTGCTCCTTGCCTATTATCTCCCGCCGCTTGTCTTCCGTTTCCTTACTCAGAAAAACGGTGTCCGGCGGCAGTGCCCGATTACATTCTCCCGCCTTCTGGCTTCTCTCGGAGCGGAACTTTCATTCTTTTTCGCCTTCCTGTTTTTCATTCCGTGGACAAAACTCTATTTCCTTTTCGGAAAAGGAGAGGAGCGGAAAAGGCGCTATCATCATCAGATTCACCGCATTACATCTTTCCTGCTTTCGCACATCCCCGGGACCCGTCTGGAGATTAAAAACAAGGGCGGGGAAGACTTCAGCAGACCTTCGGTCATCATCTGCAACCACCAGTCCCAGCTTGACACCATACTGATTATGACTCTTTCCGACAAGGTTGTTTTTCTCACCAATGACTGGGTGTGGAACAACCCCGTCTTTTCGCCGATTCTTCGCGCGGCAGAGTGCTACCCGGTTTCCGACGGCCTTGCCCGCAATGAGCAGAGGATAGCGGGGCTGATTGAAAGAGGATATTCCATCGTGGTCTTCCCAGAGGGCACCCGTAGTGAAGATTGCCACATACAGCGCTTCCACCGCGGAGCCTTCGAAATAGCGGAAAAATTCGGTCTGGACATCCTTCCGGTGGTCATCCACGGCTTCGGACACATATTCCCGAAAAAGGAATTTATGCTCCGAAGGGGCACTTTCTACGCCGAGGTCCTGCCGAGGATTCCGCTTTCCGTGGCGGGCGATGACGCGAGGGAGAGAACCCGCTGGTTCAGAGCATATTACCAGAGGGAGTATTCGAGAGTTCGCGCTGAAAGGGAAAATGCCGAATATTTCCGTCCGTACATAACCCTGCAATATGCTTACAAGGGAAAAGATGCTGAAGGGGAGTGCCGGGAACAGCTCAGGGACCTTCGCTGGGTTGATGAAATCCCCGGGAACACGGCTCAGTATGCGCTGGACTCCTGCGGAATCGGCGCCGGAGCCCTTGCCCTCGCTCTTTCTCATCCCGAGACCCAGGTCTATGCCCGCGAGGCCGAAACTGATAAACTTGCAATAGCGGCCTCCTGCGCCCTGGTGCCGGAAAACCTGCATTATCTCGACTCCACTGGAAGTCCATACGAAAATTCAGTTGAAGCGCAATGACAGAGGGCGGGAAACAACATACGGCTCTCATTCTTGGCGGCGGAACGGGAGGCCTTCTCACCGGGGCGGTCCTTTCGCGTCTTGGCTGGAAGGTCACAGTTCTGGAGAGGAACGTGAATGTCGGCGGGGGACTTCAGACTTTCCGTCGTGGCGGAGTGCCTTTCAGCCCGGGAATGCACATCGTTGGAGGATTCGGGGAGGGGGGCGCCGCCGCAAAACTTTTAAAATGGCTCGGCGTTGAGGGCGTTGAGGTCGTTTCTTGCCCGCAACGGCTTCATCTGCTTCCGGAAGACTCCTCCTGTGGAAAATCATTCGCGGCCTCCAAAGCAACCCCTTCTGAGGCACTTGAAATAGACATTCCCATTGGATTTGAGGCCTTCGGGCAGCGCCTCTCGGAGTTTTTCCCCGAAAGAGGGGACGAAATTCACAACTTCCTCTCCCGCGTCCGCGAAATTTTTGAAAGCGTCCCGATGCTTCGCCTTGAAAAGGGGGAATTCAAAGCGGAGGGCGACTCTCTTCTTCCCTTTGATGAATTTATAGCAAAATATATAAGCGACGCCCGTCTGTGCGGCATTCTCGCCTGGCTAAACCCTCTTTCCGGGGCGGAAGCAGGGCGCACTCCGGCCTTTATCGGCGCAATAATTTCCTCCCTCTACCTTTGCGGCTCCTACCGTTTCAAAGGGGGCACTCTTCCTCTGGTGAACTCCCTTACCCGCATAATCAAGGGCGGAGGCGGAGGTGTCATCGCGGGCGAGGAGGTGACTCAAATCCTTACTGAGGAGGATTCGGAGGAGAATTGTGAAAGCGACAGAGCGGCGGAGAAGAAACGCCGGAGCGGCAAAAGAGTGAGAGGAGTGCGGACTCGCGGCGGAAAAGTCTATGAGGCGGAGACTTACATCTCGGACCTTAGCCCTCTCTCTCTTCTTTCCCTTTGCTCCGAAGGCACCTTTCCGAAGGTTTTCTGCCGTAGGGTACTCGCTCAGCGGCCGGGAATTTCGATGTTCTGCGTCTATGTGAAACTTAAATCCGCCCCGAAGAGCTCTCGTGCCGAGTTTCTCCTTCCCGGAGCGGACTCCCCGTGGAAAAGCGGAGAGGAAATGCTTCTTACTTCGGAAGGCCGCTCGCTGACGATTATGACCCCATCTGAGGTCGCTTCCTGCCCCGCGTACCAAACTGAGGACTACAGCCGGTGGAAACAAAGTATGACAGAGAAAATCCTCAAAAGGGCGGAGGAGGCTTTCCCGGAGCTTCTCGCGGACAACATTGAGGGCGCCTGGGCGGCTACTCCGGCGACACACTCCCGCTACGGCTCCCCGGACGGAGCTGCCTACGGCTTCGGGGTGGACGAGACCAACCCGCTTTTTTCCCGTTTCGGAGCGAAAACCTACCTTCCGAACCTCTTTCAGACCGGTCAGAGCGTTTTTCTGCACGGCTTTTGCGGGGTGATGATGTCCTCTCTTCTTGCCTGCCGGGAGGTGGTGGGCGGGGAGTTTGACTCCACTTTGGAGGACATCCGCGCTATTGATAAATAATAGATTGGAATATATATGACCGATTACAGAAAAATTACTGAAGACATAGAGTTCAAAAGCCCTGAGGAAATCAGGGAATATCAGAACGGGCTTCTTCGCGAGGACATCGCCTATCTTGCCGCGAACTCGCCCTACTACAAAAGAATGTTCTCTTCCTGCGGGGTTGACCCGACGCAGATTCGGACAATAGACGACCTGCAGAAGCTTCCATTCACCGAAAAGAAGGACCTGCAGCTTTACAACGCGGATTTTCTCTGCTGCCCCAAGGAAAAAATCGTGGACTACATCACCACTTCCGGCACTCTTGGCGAACCGGTCACCTTCGGCTGCTCCGACCACGACCTTGACCGTCTCGCCTACAACGAGATGAAATCCTTCAAGTGCGCAGGTCTTGGCCCGGGGAACATCCTCCAGCTTATGACCACCATCGACAAGAGATTTATGGCGGGGCTTGCATATTTCCTGGGAATCAGGGAACTCGGGGCGAGCATCATAAGGGTCGGCAACGGCATCCCCGAGCTTCAGTGGGACACCATCCAGAGGCTTCATCCGGACACGATTATGTGCGTGCCGTCCTTCATTCTGAGGCTTCTCCAGTATGCGGAGGAGCACGGAATCGACTGGAAGGGATGTTCGGTGAAGAAAATCATCGGCATCGGCGAGGGACTCCGTGACCAGGACTTCAATCTCAATCTTCTCGGCCGCAAAATCAAGGAAAAGTGGGATGTGGACCTGTATGCCACCTATTCTTCAACGGAGATGGGAGCAACCTTCTCCGAGTGCGAGTGGGGCTGCGGAGGGCACGTGCATCCGGAGCTCATTATCGTGGAGATTATAGGGGAGGACAACAAACCTGTTCCCGACGGGGAGCAGGGCGAGATTGTTGTGACGACTCTGGGCGTGGAGGCTATGCCGCTTCTCCGTTTCAGAACTGGGGACATCGCGGCGAAAATTACGGCTCCGTGCCGCTGCGGGCGCAATTCCTACCGTCTCACTCCGCTTGCCGGAAGAAAGAACAATATGATTAAGCTCAAGGGAACGACACTTTATCCGCCTGCGCTGAACGACGTTCTGGACAACACCGACTATGTGGAGAACTACGTTGTGATTGTTCGCGACAGCGACGCCGGCACGGACGAGGTCGTGGTGAAGGTCGGGTTGAAGTGTGAGCCGGCCTTCGATGCAGTGAAGGACCTCAAGGACCGCTTCCGTTCAAGGGTTAGAGTGGCACCGATTGTGGAGGTTTGCCCGGTGGGAGAAATCCAAGCTATAAACTTCCCTGCAAAGGCCCGTAAACCGGTGAAATTCATTGACCTTCGGGGAAAGAACGAGTAATTTTTATTCATCCAGAGAAAAGAACATCTCCCCGCCGAGGGAGGCAAATAATACAGAATATGAAGAACCGCGTAGTCATAACCGGAATGGGAATATGGTCGTGCATCGGGCAGAATTTGTCTGAGGTGCGCGACTCTTTGTGGAACGGCCGTTCAGGGATAGTTTTTGACCCTTCCCGCAAGGAACTCGGCTTCCGAAGCGGTCTCACCGGCAATGTCCCGACTCCCGACCTGAAGAAAGCGCTTTCCCGCTCCCAGAGAGTCTATATGCCCCAACAGGCCCAGTATGCCTATTGTGCAACGGCTGAGGCACTTAGGGAAGCTCGCATCGACCAGGACTGGCTTGATTCCCACGAGGTGGGACTTCTCTACGGCAGCGACAGTTCGGTGGAGCCGGCGGTGAAGGCCGTGGACACGGTGAGGGAGAAAAAGGACACGGTTATGTGCGGCTCGGGGGCGATTTTCCAGTCGATGAACTCCACCGTGACTATGAACCTCAGCTGTATATTCCACCTCAAGGGCATAAATATGACCATCTCAGGGGCCTGCGCCAGCGGTTCTCACGCCATAGGGCTCGGCTCGCTTCTTATCGCGGACGGCCTTCAGGATATGGTAATCTGCGGAGGTGCGCAGGAGGTGAATCCGTGGTCGGTCTGCTCTTTCGACGGCATCTCGGCCTTTTCCACCCGTGAGGACGCCCCCGCGAAGGCTTCCCGTCCGTTTGACCGCGACCGTGACGGCCTTGTGCCGGGAGGCGGCGCGGCAACCTTGATTCTTGAAAGTTATGAGTCGGCGGTGAAAAGGGGAGCGCCGATTCTTGCCGAGGTGCTCTCCTATGGTTTCTCTTCCAACGGCGACCACATCTCTTCCCCGAATGTGGACGGTCCGGCAAGGTCGCTGGAAATGGCCCTGAGGCTCTCCGGTCTGAAGACTTCCGACATTGGCTACATCAATGCCCACGCTACTTCTACGCACGTGGGGGACGCGAACGAGGCTAAGGCAATCTACCGTGTTTTCGGGGAGCGGAGCGTGGAAGTCACCAGCACCAAGAGCCAGACCGGTCACGAAATGTGGATGGCCGGGGCGAGCGAGGTGATTTATTCCATTTTGATGATGAAGGGCGGGTTCATAGCCCCAAATCTCAATTTCGAGAACCCGGACGAGGATTCAGTGCATCTTCTTATCCCTTCCGAAAGGGTGGAGAAACATTTCGACACCTTTCTCTCCAATTCTTTCGGCTTCGGAGGCACCAACTCCACGCTTATCGTAAAGGATTTTCTCCAGTAGTAGGGGCCCAGAGGATTTTCGCTAGGAGCGTAACGCAGTAATTCGCCTCTAATCATTCTGTGAGGGCGGGCTGTATTAGAGGATGAAGTACAAGGCTTGCGACGACGCGAAAACCGCAGCAACCTAAGGGTTGTGAGGATTTTCGCTAGGAGCGTAACGCAGTAATTCGCCTCTAATCATTCTGTGAGGGCGGGCTGTATTAGAGGATGAAGTACAAGGCTTGCGACGACGCGAAAACCGCAGCAACCTAAGGGTTGTGAGGATTTTCGCTAGGAGCGTAACGCAGTAATTCGCCTCTAATCATTCTGTGAGGGCGGGCTGTATTAGAGGATGAAGTACAAGGCTTGCGACGACGCGAAAACCGCAGCAACCTAAGGGTTGTGAGGATTTTCGCTAGGAGCGTAACGCAGTAATTCGCCTCTAATACAGCCCGCCGTTGATGCCGATGCACTGGCCAGTGATATACGCGGCCCCATCGCCCGCAAGAAAGCCCACCAGTTGTGCCACTTCCTCGCTCTCGCCGAACCTCCCTGCAGGGATATTCTTCCGAAGCTCCGCCTCGTCAAGCCCCTCCACCATATCCGTGCGGATAAAGCCCGGAGCCACAGCGTTTACGGTCACTCCCTTGCGGGCGACCTCCTGCGAGAGAGCCTTTGTGGCGGCAATCATTCCGCCCTTTGCCGCAGAGTAGTTGCACTGCCCCGGCAGTCCCTTCACTCCCGAAAGCGAAGCGATGTTGATGATTCGTCCCCATTTATTCAGAATCATCGGCTTAAGAAGCGGACGGGTGACATTGTAGAACCCTCCGAGGCTGGTTTCGAGCACCTTGTCCCAGTCTTCGCCCTCCATCCAGACAAGAAGATTGTCCCGCCGCACTCCGGCATTGTTCACAAGAACAGAGATATATTCCCCCTTGTGGCTTTCGGCCCAGGATGCGAGCGCTGCGGAGGTTTCCTCGCGGTTCCCCACATCGAAGCGGAGTAGTTCCCCTTCCGCTCCCGCCTCCCTTACAAGGGCGAGGGTCTCGAGGGCTTTCTCCTCGTTGGAGACATAGTTTATTATGACCTTATATCCCTTGCTGGCGAGTTCCAGGCAGATTGCCCGTCCGATTCCGCGGCTTCCGCCCGTTACCAATGCTGTTTTCATATCAAAAAATGTTTGTTTAACGCTTCCGCCACGCTCCCCATATCCCTCTTTCTTTTTAAGCGGCTGCAAATTTATAAAATCTAAAAGATTTTTTTTGCCATATAGAAAAATAGTCTTATACTTGCACCGCAATTTAGTAACTCAAGTTTCGCTCGAAACTTGACAAGGGCTTCTCCCCTGCCCGCCGGCCCAGGGGGCCGTAAAAAATCCCCCTGACAGGGGGTGCAGGGGGTTCAGATAAAAAAGAGGGGAGGAAAGTGTGAGGGAAAAAGTGCGTGGGACTTTGAGAGTGAGATTAGAGAGAAAAGGTTTATATATAGTGAGTTAGATACTTGCGAAAGTTAAGTGAAGTAACATTTAGAGAAAAAAAGAATAAGATATGCAACAGAAAAAAGGACGTATCGTAAGCTACGAGAAAATGGATGAGGCGCTTGCAGCGGCTTTCAATGAGAAATATCCTAAGGGATTCGCTGACTATCTTCCTGACATCAAGGAATATCCGAAGCCGGACGGCACATCTTTCTATGCCGTGATGGTGGAGACGGAGGACGCCAACTGCCTCGTGAAGATAAAGGTCAAGACCGACGATGCCGAGGACATCGAGAGGTGGCTCGACAGCGGAGACGGAGACGAGGAGGATGACGCTTCAGGCGAGGAGAACGGCGATGCGCTTCCTGATGATAATATTTCACAGTATTCCAGCGGCGACGACGATTCTTCAGATGCCGAATAAAAAGAGGGCTACGGCTTTCTTTTCCTAGTCCATCTTTTAGTTCGATATCTTCCCCTCCCGCTTCTTATATGGTGACTTTCGAGTCACCTTTTTTTTTGCTACCTTTGCGTCTTTACCACAGGTAGAATGTTTAGGTTATGAAAAAACATCACAAGCTCAAACTCAAGGCTGCCGCGGCTCCCGTCCGCACGCTGCTCAACAGGATGCCGGAACGCAACCTGATGCTTGTCTTGTCCCTTGTGGTGGGCATTTTGTGCGGACTTGCCGCCGTGGTGCTCAAACTTTCCATCGAACATATCCATTCGGGGCTTACCGGCTGGTTCGAGGGCAGCGGGAAATACAACTTCCTCTACCTCATCTACCCCGGAATCGGTATGCTCCTTTCGCTTCTTTTCGTAAAATACATAGTCAAGGACAACATCGGCCACGGAGTCACCAAAGTGCTGCTTGCCGTCTCGAAAAACGAATCGAAGATTAAGCCGCACAACACCTGGACCTCGCTTGTGGCAAGTTCGGTGACCATCGGATTCGGTGGTTCTGTGGGAGCCGAGGCTCCGATTGTTTACACCGGAGCTGCCATCGGGTCCAACCTCGGGCGGTTTATGGGGCTGTCGTACAAGAACATAACCATACTTCTTGGCTGCGGCGCAGCGGGTGCGGTCGCGGGCATCTTCAAGGCACCGCTTGCCGGAGTGCTCTTCACCCTCGAAATCCTGCTTTTCAACATCTCGATGTCCTCCATCCTGCCGCTTCTGATTTCAACGGTTTCGGCGACGGTGGTTTCCTACATCTTCCTCGGGCTGGACGCGACCTTCGAGTGCAACCTCACCAAGTTTTCGATGCAGAACATTCCGTTCTACATCATCCTGGGGCTGTTCTGTGCGGGGTGCTCCGTCTATTTTACCCGCTGCACCCTCTGGATTGAGGACAAGATAAAGTCCATAAAGTCTCCCTATTTCCGCTGGGCGGTCTCGGCGCTTGGCCTTGGACTTCTCATCTTCCTTTTTCCGCCGCTTTACGGCGAGGGCTACGGCACTGTGAACGAACTGCTTGCAGGGACTCAGATTAATTATGACGGGCAGACGGTTCTTTCTCCGCTTCTGAAATATCCCTGGGCAATTCCGCTGTTTTTCCTTGTCGTTCTTGTAGTGAAGGTGTTCTCAATGTCCTTTACCAATGCCGGAGGGGGAGTGGGAGGAACCTTCGGACCTACGCTTTTCATCGGCGCGCTGGCGGGATTCGTGGTCGCAAGGTCTCTGAATCTGCTTCTTGCGGGCTCGTCGCTGAGTGTCCCTGAGCAGAATTTCGTGCTCGTGGGGATGGCGGGGCTTATGGCGGGAGTGATGCAGGCCCCGATGACAGCAATCTTCCTTATCGCCGAAATATCAGGAGGTTACGACCTTTTCATCCCGCTGATTATAACCGCTACTATTGCCTTCGGAGTGACCCGCTTTTTCGAGCCGTACTCCATCTACACCAAGCGTATTGCAAAGCGCGGAGAACTTCTCACTCACGACAGCGATCAGGCTGTGCTTACCCTTTTGAAAATCAGCGACTTGATTGAAGATGACTTCAACAGCGTCAAAATTGACGACACCTTCGGAACGCTTCTCGACACGGTTTCAGCCTCCCGCAGGAACATTTTCCCGGTGGTGGACTCTCAGAACAAATTTCAGGGCTATGTGCTTCTGGACGACATCCGCCCGGATATGTTCAAGACGGACCTTTACGGGACAAGGTATGTGTATAACTATATGAAATCCGCCCCTGCATACGTCTATATGGACGAAAAGATGGACAGCGTTATGGCTAAGTTCGAGAAGACCGGGGCCTGGAACCTGCCGGTTGTGACCCGGGAGAGGAAATATGTGGGCTTTGTGTCGAAGTCGAAAATTTTCTCAGCATACCGGACCCAACTTAAAGAAGTATCACACGAGTAGTAAAAATATCTTAAAAAGCGCATTGCTGCGTTGTTGTAAATGAATGTTGTTTTTTAGGATGGAAGAAATTTACATAACTCAAGTTTCGCAAGTGCGAAACTTGACAAGGGCTTCTGCCCGCCGGCCCTTGGG
>CAVHYU010000029.1:0-20367 GCA_963640535.1 bacterium
TCAACATCTCCTCCACAGCCCGCACCCTCGACGGCTGGGTAGTCGCCTGAGAAGAGAATACAGGTTCGAAATAGAGAAAAAGGTAATTGGGGAGGGCGCTCAGCTAGGGAAAAGTATGGGAGAAAAAAACTTACGAACACGCGTACAAAAAAAAGAAGCGAAAAATCGCTTCTTTTTTTGTGCGCGAGACCAGAGTCGAACTGGCACGCCATTGCTGGCACTACCTTCTGAGAGTAGCGCGTCTACCAATTTCGCCACCCGCGCTCAGAATGGAGTGCAAAGATACAACATTTTTTGTTTTTCCAAAAATGTTTTCTAGAACACGACGTCAAAACTATAACTTCGCTCCCACTCGCCAATGCTGATGCTAAGGCGCGTACGGGCGTAGTCAATCGTGACCACGATGTCGTCCAGCTCCGGCGCGCTCCAGTCGTAACCGCTCCCCTCGATGTAATTTCCCAGAGCGAAACTCTTCAGCACCGACGCCTCCTCAGCGATTTCCAGCGAGAGACTCGAATCCGTCTGCCGCGGAAGGCAGAGCGAGCAGCTCACCTCGGTGGCGGCCCGGGCGGCGTCAGATAAGGTTTGAGCGCCACCGGGGAGGCTTCCGGGGAAAGCGCCCGCGCCGCTCCCCTGAGCCACGCTTTTCAGAGTAGCCCGCATATAGTGGCTAAACTCCCCGCTGTGCGGCTCGCCGTCCATCCCGTAGCCGTCCACATTGCTTCGAACGGCGATGTCGAAGGGGAACGAAGTCCTCTCCTCGCTAAAATTCACCGTGAGGCGGCAATAGTTCTTCAGGAGCGACACCGCCGCCGTCGCGCACTCGCAGTCAGTCTCCACAAAGGAGGAGAACATCCTCACCGGCGGACAGTCTGCCCCGAACGGAATCACGAGCCCGCTCTCCCCGATGCAGGAGGCCGCAGTCTCCGTCCAAAGATTCACCCACACCCCGCAGCGCGGTACCCGGATTTCATACACATCCCCAACGCTCCCAAGGTCCACCGTCTCCGAGAGGGAGAACCCCCCGCCCTCCTCCGCCCGCACCCCCAAAAGCAGCATTCCCTCTCGGTCCTCGGGCGAAAGAGCGGAAAAGTCCAGCCTCAACAGGCACGGGCACGCGCTCCTGTCCTCCTTGATGGAGCAGGAAACAAGCAGAAGTGGCAGAGGGAGGAGCAGCAGGAAGATAGCCCGCGTCCTCAGACTTGCAGGGAAAAGTTTCATAACTATCTATTGTTTAAATTGTTCTCAAAGCGTATGTCTCCAAGTGGAGAGCGAGTACTCCCCCAAAAATGCTTTATTATATGGTAACATCTCCGACCGACTGTTCCTTCCACGGAGCGACGGTGATTGTGAACGAAGCGCTCCCCTTTGCGTCAACCACATCCGGGGAATCGGTGCCGATCATAGTAATCTTGAGTTCTCCGATGGTGTAAACCGTGTTGGCATTGACCACAGGGAGGGTAATCGGATAGTAGCAGGTCTGTCCGCCCACCGTGGCCTCAACGACAAGGCGGGTGTGGCGAGCCGACCATTCGGAGGCGGTGCTGTCCTCCGAAGTCGGATTCGGGTAGCAGTAAAAATAGTGTCCGGAGGCATCTGAGGCGTTATAGGCAATGCTGAGCGAAGATGGCTTCTCGTAGTAGAGATTGCCAGCCGTGACGCTGTTCTTTGACTGGTTAAGCCAGAGAGAGGGGGTATATTCGCCCGAGAATTTAGCTTCGCCGGCAACATTTATAAGGTAAATTGCGTTAACCGCAATCGGTGAGGACTGATACTGGGCCATCGCGATGCTGTTAGTGATTTTTCCTATCACCACTTTTGCCGCAAGGCGCGCCACCTCAAGGGTTACCGAAGTGTCGGTTTCGATGGTTTCGGTGACTGTCCCGAACATAACAAGCCCAGCAGCGGAATTCTCGGAAAACTTGGAAACAGTTCCGGAGAGTTCCGAGAGAGTCTTGATGCCGCTTAAAGCCTCTCCGTTCACGAGGGCCGCAATGGTCTTCGTTCCCTTGGTGCAGGTGAGATTGACAGAGCCGGTAGCGGTGCTCTGATAGGCCTCCAGATTGTCCGAAGAGTTAAAAACGAAGACCTGCACCGACTTCAAAGCCGTCTCATTCGCATCCGTTGCACTCCCCGAAGCCTTGGAAGGTGTCCCAAAAGGCAAATTGACATTCAAAGTCACAGTTTCCTCTCCGCCAGGCACAGCGCCCGCCGTCTCTGAGGAATTGTCAAGATTTTTAGTACAGGCCGCAGTCCCAAAAGCCGCCGCAGCCAAAAGCAAAATGAATTTTGTTCTCATAATTTTAAGTTGTTAAAAAATTGATTTAAAAAACTAACACGCGAGGGGATGAAGAAAAAGATGGGATGCGAGGCTCGCGAAGGTTTTCACCCGGAGCAACCTTTCGGTTGTGAGGACTGAAAACCTGAGCACAACAAAGCAGGCCACTTTTTATTCGCCCCGAAGATGTTCCATTTCAGGATCAAGATTGGCCCTATATCGCAGCGAAGGCTCCATCTCCAGCGCGGCGGCAAACTCTCGCCGCGCCTCAGCTCTCCGTCCAAGTCGCGAGAGCACCAGGGCCTTCAGGTAGCAAATCTTCCCAGAACTCTCCTTCAACTCCTCCAGTACATCCCACGCCGAGTGGTCATACCCCGCCGAGGCGAAGGCCAGCGCGGTGTTATAGTCGCGATAGGGCCGAAGAATCCTCACCGCCTCCGGATAGTCCAACTCCCGAAGCCTTTCCACCCCGCGGGCATAGAGCGTGTCCAGCTCCGTCGTGTGCACAGTATCCTTCACCATTCCCCGGCGGTGCAGGTGGAAATCAAAGCTCACGGTGCGAAGCCTCGGATAGAGCCTCTCGCGGATGTAGCGGTAGTCCGGAGCACGGCGAAGAACCGCTTCCCTGCGGTCCGGGTCGGAAACCGGAGCAACTTTTTCCGCATAAAAAAGCTTTGCGCCCTCGCTCAGAAGTGAATCTGAGACCACCATCCGTGAGAGCCTCCCCCAGTCCTCCGGAAGACAGGAAGTCCTCAGGAGCGAGTCCGCCCCGTATTCAAAAAGCGGCAGCAGGTAGTCCTTCATCGCGGCCGAGCGCGCCCTGGAGAGCTTCGCGTTAGCCGCCCAGCTTCCCTCCGGAGAGCAGGTCGCACAGACGACCAGGGAGTCCAGTTCCAATTCTTCCCTATCGAACACGTCCCCGATGCACCGCCGGATTCTCTCCAGCTCCCCGGGATTATTCCCCAGAAGAGTGTCCACCGCCGCTTTTCCCACCCGGAAGTCAATGAACGCGAGAGTATTGTCCCTCACGACCCTTTCCCGAACAATCATCTTGTAGCGCGGAGAGGTGTCCGCAAGTGTGGAAAGGGAGCTTATATAGAACTCCAGGCTGTCCGGCGCAGGAAAGTCGCAGATATACTCCCCGAAGCGGTGCAGACTGCCGCTCACCCCGACTGTGACCTTTTTCAGACGCGGCTGACTCCGGAAAGACTGGGTGTAGCGGTAGATGAGGTCGCCGCTGCCCGCCACGATGACAGTGTCCAGCCTGAGGTTGTCCACTTCCATCGGTGAAGGGACATAACGCCGGAACATCTTCTCACGGTTTTTCTTCTTCCAGTCGTTGACATAGCGTTTGAGAGTGTGGGAATAATGCTCCAGAGCCTGCCTCTGGGTGACCCCGAAAAGATTTTCTGCAGAGGGAGCGGGAACTATGGAGGAGTCTCGGCGCATCGCGTAGGTTTCTGGGAAATAGCGGCTGAGAAAAACTTCCAGCTGCCGCATCATCACAAGATCCGTCGTGTCAGTGACGATTGAGGCGAGAAACTCCCGGTAGCGCTGATAACCCCGAAGCTGTCGGTCGCGGTATTTCGCCCCGGTTATGTTCAGAGTCTCCAGCGCCCTGTCCTCCCCCGCAATTCTCATCACCGGGCAGAACCGCAGCTGCCAGTCCGACTCCATCAGCGAGGAGGGAACGATGATGTCGAAACTGATGCTGACGTTGCCGAGCCTCTCGCTGACGTGATTGAACCGCGCCACCACCCGTGATTCGCTGATTATGTCCGTCGCCACCATCTCCCCGGTTTCGGAGTCGCGGATGGCGTTCATAATTATCGGCTCCCCCTCTTCCCTCTCCTCCTCAGGGGAAAGAGAGGGAGAAGGGGCCGAAAATTCATCTTCAGGCTCCTCGGAGGAGGAAGGAATGGCGATGTCAGCCACAATCCCGCTGTCGAACATCTTCCTCACCTTCACCGCCGTAGAGCACGAGAGGGCGAAGAAAAGTGTAAGAGCGAGAAGGGGTACAAATCCCCGGGGGCTGGAAAAGCAATGAAAGAGTTTACGCATTTTCAAGATAAAAGCTTAGTTATCGAAGGCCTGAGCTGGAGGGCCAGCATTCACGCCGCGGGGGGGGGATGCACTCTATGCCCGCATTTACATCGCGGATGGATGCACTCTATAGCCCACATTCACACCTTAGAAAATGTAGGCGAGGGCTATCATAAAATCGTCCGGCAGGACAAACATCTTGCTTCCGACAGCCTCCGTAAGGCCACAGACCGGACAGGAATAGCTCCGAAAGGTTCCTCCGCCCATCCACAGTCCCAGTCCGAACTCCAGATTAAGGTGCGGCAGCAGCATATAGGAATATCCCCCGTAGAGCCCTACTCCGTAGCGGTCGCCCTCCTCCGATGTGGACTTCCACAGCCCGCCGGAGCTATACTCCTGGTAGCGGAGCTTGCTGCCCATCCACCAGCCGGAGTTGATGTGCCAGGGCCAGTAACGCACTCCCAGCGAGTAGGACTGCTGCTTGGAGTAGAATGTGCCCTTCGTCCGGCCCTCGAAGCTGAACGGGTTGTATCTCGCCCCCGCCTCAAGCGACCAGTTCTTCGCCACGCCGAAGGAAGCGCCGAGATTGAGCGTGCCGAGGTTGGCATAGTCGAGAAGATTGGTGTAGATATTGAATCTCTGCGCCGCGCAAGGGCCGCGCGAAAGGCAAAGCAGAGCCACCGCCGCTGCTGCCGCAAAGCGAAGCAGCCGGCGAAAAAACAGTATTTTTTTCATCAAGATAAAAGCAAGGTTGTGAGGATTTGGGATAGGAGCATAACCCAGTAATGCGCCTTCTGTGGAAGTTTACTCGGAGTATCTGTCAAAGGCCTGCTCAATGACCAGCCGCTTCGCCGGACAAAGACTCACCAGCGACTCCTTAAGGGCAGTGCGGGAGGTGACATTCTCGTCCATAGCCTCGAAAATCTTGTCCCGGCCCACTCCCCTCGCGTCAATGTAGCGAAGAATCTGCGGATAGAACCAGAACGACTCGCCCTTTGCCGGCGGATACACCCCGTAGCGGTCCTTGAACATCTCACACTCAAGATAGTAGGCCCACATCTCCCCCACCTCGCAATAGCCGGCTCCATCGTCCTTTCCCGTGCCGTAGCAGGCCCCCGAGGACGCGAATGAAGTGAGAATATACTCCACATACTTGTTCCAGTAATCGTTCCCCACCTTCGCATAGTGGCTCGCGTGCGCGAGTTCGTGCATAACCTCAGAATAGAGAGACTTGTAGTCCTCCCTGCCCGAGGTACCGAGAGTTATGTCCGGGGCGAACAGTTTCACAAGAGGGGCATACAGACCGAGGAACCCGGCTATGAGGGCGTGAGAAACCACCGCTCCCTGATGAATCATCGGGGAACTGCTGGACTCGAGGGAATTAAAAATCCAGAGCCTCAGGTCAGCAGGCGGAGCCCCTATATTCATATCCGCCTCTTCGCAGCGGGCGATGTAGTCATAGACGGCGTTGTTCACCACGCAGCGGCGGAAAAGTTTTTCCTCCGAATCCTCTGACACCGAGAGACTTATCCCGTCAGGCTCAGCCTTTCCGAGAGTGGACACTGAGGCCGGAACGAGAATGAGATTGAAACCGATCGAGAAGTTTTTCTCGTTCTTGAACACCAGGCGGTAGCGGATTTTGGAAGAGAAGGACTTGCCCATCGTGTAGTAGCCGTCGCGGTCGGTGTAGGCGGAGGCGAACTTCACGAAAGCGTTGCAGCTCACCTTGACGCCGGCGACTCCGAAAGGCTTTCCGCCATTAAGGTCGTCATCCACGATGGTGATGCGCCCGGAAGGAGAGACCTTCGCGGCCTTTGTGAGTCCGCCGGAAAGCATCGCGGCGTTCCCAGTAATCTCGTAGGCCTTCGCCTCTATGGCCTCCCAGTCCAGAGAGCCGGCCTTTGTGGAGGAGACGCCGTCCGGCAGACAGCACTCGTGCAGAATCTGATGGGGAATATCCTCGGGAAACTCGAAGTCCTTGGGCACGACGGCATACTGCCAGGTTATGCTCTCCTGTTCGATGGAAGGGTCGTGATACCAGTCGCCCTCGCGGACGATTTCATAGTCCACAGGGTGGTCCAGAAGGGTGATTCCCAGCTCCTTCAACCTGTCGAACTCCTCCTCGCTCCCCGGCAGGAAGCGGACATAATAGTCTGTTGTCTCGACCGGAAGGATGCTCGCTGCCTTGGTCGGATAGAGAGCGGCGATGGCTTTCGTGATGTTTTCGGTCTTGTAAGGGTCTTCAAGCTGGTTTCCGAGCACGATGCAGCCGTGCTCCACGGCCACCTCGCCCTTGTTTTCGGTCAGAGTGCCGAAGCCGTCGTCAACCCTTTCACACGACAGCACAGCAGCCACTGTCCCGATTAAAAATAGAATACGTTTCATTTCGTACGGTTTTTAAGTTCGGGACAAAGCTAAAAGCAATTAGCCGTTGAATGAAGTGTCAACGGCTAATTTTTCAAAAAAGGCTCTGTAGCCTTCTGAGCGCTTGATTTTTTAATAAAAAACTACAAATCGTTGTAAAACGATTGAGGAAAAATCGCTAAAAGTATGTGACGGTTTTCTGCTCCACAGCGGACAAAATGCTGTTTGCAACGCGGCTCACGCCGAATCTGAAGAAATCCTTGGAGAGCCAATCTTTGCCCAGAACCGTTGAAACTATGAGGTAGTAGCAGACGGCGTCTTTGGCGGAAGCGATGCCTCCCGCAGGCTTGAATCCCACCTTGCGGCCGGTCGCAGAGCAGTACTTGGCGATACACTGGCACATTACAAACGCCGCCATCGGAGTCGCGTTCACATCCACCTTGCCGGTTGAAGTCTTGATGAAATCCGCTCCGGCCTCCATTGCGAGGAAGGAAGCGTTTGCGATGTTCTCCGCCGAACCGAGGAGTCCCGTTTCAAGAATGACCTTGAGGCATACCTTGCGGCCCTGAGCAGCAGCGGCAGCGTCGATGCACTCCCGCACGGCCTTGATTTCAGAGGATGCCCTCTCCCAGTCCCCGGAAAGGAAAGCGTTGAGCGCAAGAACGATGTCCACTTCGTCGGCTCCGGCCTCAACGGCTTTTTTGCACTCGAGGAGCTTCACTTCGAGGAAACTCTGCGATGAAGGGAAGCAGGCGGAAACCACGGTGATGTGGAAATCCTCCTTGCGGACAAGTTTCACTGTGGATGCGAAATTAGGATAAACGCAAACCGAAGCCGGGAGCGGCCAGGTAGGAAAATTCTCCCTGAATGCATTCACCTTGCCGACGAGAGCGGCAATCGAGTTCTCGGTGTCGTTGGTTTTGAGCGAAGTGAGGTCCAGCATCGAAAAGCAGTTCTTCAGAACATCCTCAGTCATAAACCCGTCGACATTTGCCGAGATATTGGCTATCGCCCCGTCGATTTCCTCCATCAGAGGGCTGTAGCCGTATTTTTCCATATAATTTACCATATTTTTAAGTTTTATCAGTCTATATAGATGTAAGAATTAACTTATTGTGTCACCGCATTTGCTTTGCCACTAAATTTTCAGGCATTTATGCTTATGTTGTACCCTTCCTCAACAAGCGGGGCGACCAGCCTGCGAAGAGTCTCGGCGTCATATTTCACCAGTCCCTTCTGAGGAGTCTCCCTGTCGAGGGAATATACCATCGTCTGCCGCGGATGGAGCCTTCGGACAATATCCATCCAGGGTAGAAGCACCTCCGGCGAGGCTGAGTCGAAAGATGGAGAGCGGAGGAACATTGTCTGAAGTATGAAATCTCCCCCGAATGCCTCCAGATTGTGAACGACATCCTCTATATTATATACTCCCTGAGGCTGATTTATTTTCCCTGCAAGAGGGGAAGTTGGGGCATCTATTTTCAAAATGGGATTATCCACTCTTCTAAGAGCCTCTGCCACAGCAGGTTTCCCGCAGGTGGTGGCATTGGAAAGAACCGAAACTTTCGCCCCCGGAGCGAGTACATCCCGAAGAGAGAGCACCACATCCACAATTTCCGGGAAATGGGGATGAAGCGTTGGCTCACCGTCGCCTGAAAAGGTTATGGAATCGGGCTTTACGCCTTCCGATGCCATAGCTGTAAGCTTCGCCCTAAGAGCCTCCTCCACAGCCTCAACGCTCGGGAACGGAGCCTTCGCCACTCCTTCCCTGTTCCAGCCGCACTCGCAGTAGATGCAGTCGAAATTGCAGAGTTTGCCGTCGGTGGGAAGCAGATTGATTCCCAGCGACACGCCAAGACGCCGGCTCCGCACCGGGCCGAAAACTATAGAGTCAAAATGGAGCATTCTATTCCTTTATTTTAGCTGCCTCCCCCTCGCTTTTGCGGAGTTTGAGGGGAGCGCGGCGGAACTTCCCATCATTTTCCGGCAGAACAAGCGAGCTGTCGGGCGCCTTTTTCAGATTCCCCGGGGTCAATTTCAACTGTTCCTTGGCGGCTTTTGTCTTGTCCTGGTCGGTTTTGGAACTGTCTGAAACGGCTCCGAGACCCTTATCTACCGCGCCGAGGCTGTCGGAAGCGGCCTTCAAGGTGTCCCTGCGGACAATCACCTCCGGTCCAGCGTAGGAAGTGTCACCCCGCTGGACAAAGCGGATGGAAAGCACTCCGAATGGCTGAATCTCAGAGACAACGCTGTCGGAAGGATTAACCCTGGACATCGCCACGATTGCCGAGTCGAGGTCGAAATGCACCAGGTTCAGGAGCGAATCCCTGCGGTGAGCCGCTTTTTCGGCTGAGACCATCTCCTTTTTCTGCGCCTGAAGCTCGGAGAGACGGCGGTTAAGAATCTCTGATGTGGTCCTAAGAATCCTCGAATACCTCTCGGGATCCTTCATATAATAGTCCACGCTCGCGAGGTAGTCGTCGTAGTTGTAGCCATACCTTTCGAGTATCGGGGCATAGACCATCGAGGTGTCAGCCTCCCTCCTTAGACGGCTCTCTGTGCCCACCCACTGGTCCAGGACGAACATTTCGGCATAGATTTCAGAAAGTTTATCCTTGGGTATGACCTTCCCGCCGTCCCCTTTCCCGCAGGAAAGAAGCAGCAAAGAGGCCAAAGCAAAGGCCACAAAACCTTCAAAAATCCGTTTGCTCATTTACATAATTTAATCTATACGCATTTCCCGAATACAGGACTTATCCGCCCCCGCTGGCTTATCCGCCCGAATGTAGCCTATCTCAAAGTAGCGCCGTTCTCCTTTTGGAATGTTGCGAGCAATTTCTCCATAATCCTCTCCACATCGCTGTCGGTGAGGGTTTTCTCCACATCCTGAAGAGTGAAGCTGAGGGCATACTGCTTCTTTCCCTGAGGAATTTTGTCGCCCTTGTAAACGTCGAAGAGGGATACGTTCTTTAGGAGCTTCTTACCCGTATGGTAGGCGGTCTTGCGAAGATCCGCGAAACTTACGCCCTCGTCCAAAAGAAGAGCGAGGTCACGCCTGACTTCAGGATATTTAGGGAGTTCCTTGTAGGAAATCTTGTCTCTCTTTATGAGTTCAAAGAGAACCTGCCAGTTGATTTCGGCCGCGAAAACCGGTTGCTTGATGCCAAATGACTTCAGAAGCGGCTGGGCCACAACTCCGAGCACTGCAAGAGGCTTGTGGCTGCCAGGGAGAAGGTAGGTTTGTCCGTCGGAGAAGAGGTCCGCAGGAGCGGAAGCAGTCTCCATCTGATAAAGATCCGCTCCGAAGCGGCGAAGGAGAGCCTCCAGATAGCCCTTGAGCTGGAAGAAATTGCCTTTCCCGGCGTCAGCCCTCCAGGATTTCTCCGGAGAACCGGAAATGAAAAGCGCGAAGCACTGGTGCTCGTCGATGTCACTTAGGGTCGGCTCCTCCACGATGTTCTTCAGAGAGTAAACCGAACCGTACTCGAAGGTCCTGAGAGAAGTGCACTGGTGGTTTATATTGCGCGCGACTACCTCAAGTCCGTTCAAGATGAGGGTCTGACGCATAACGTTAAGGTCTGAGCTGAGAGGGTTCAGAATGCGTACGCACTTCTGTTCAGGGAAGGTCGTAAGGCGGGAATAGTACTCTCCCCTGGTGAGGGAATTATTCATCGTCTCCACAAAACCGTTGGCGGCAAGGTAGTCGGAAATTATGTTCCTCACCTGCTCAGGCTCCGGTTTTTCCGCAGTGTTGATGGAAAGGTGCATTGAGCGCGGAAGCTCAACATTGTTGTAGCCGTAGATGCGGAGAATCTCCTCCACAACGTCGCATTCCCGGTAAACGTCAATCATATAGGTCGGCACTCCGACTGTGGAACCGCCCTCGTGACGCTCGATAAACTCGTAGCCGAGGTTCGTGAGGATTTCCTCGATGGTGGAGTGGCCGATTTTCTTGCCGATGAACGCCTCGATGCGGTTGTAGTCCAGCTCCACCCTCTTCCTCTCGAACGGAGCCGACTCCACTCTCTGGATTGCCCCCACAAGCTTACACCCGGAAAGTTCCTCCAGAAGAAGGATGGCCCTTTTTGCGGCATATTCGATTCCGAGCGGATCGATTCCCCTTTCATAGCGGAAGGAGGCGTCAGTCTTGAGGGTGTGGCGCTTTGAGGTTTTGCGGATGGTGACAGGGTTGAAGTAGGCTATCTCAAGGAAGATGTCGGTCGTGGATGGGGAAATTCCGGAATCCTCGCCGCCGAACACTCCTGCAAGGCACATCGCTCCGTCAGCATTCGCGATTACAAGGTCCTCCGCGCTGAGGCTGCGCTCAACTCCGTCGAGTGTCACAAGCTTCTCTCCCTCGGCAGCTCTGCGGACAATCGCCTTGCCTCCCTTGATTTTAGCCGCGTCAAAAGTGTGGAAAGGCTGTCCGAGCTCCATAAGAAGGAAGTTGGTGACATCCACCACATTGTTGATCGGGCGAAGTCCGATGCTGTGGAGCTTTTTCTGAAGCCACTCCGGTGACGGGCCTATTTTGGCGCCCCTGAGGGTGGCTCCCCAGTAGCGCGGCGCGTCGGAGGTCGCAATCACCTCCACTGGCATTGACTCCGCAGCCGAAGAAGGCTCACTGAAAGCGTCCACGGAAGGAATTTCGAGGCTGCAAGGAATGCCGTTGTGCTTAAGAAAGGCGTAGAGATCGCGCGCCACTCCGATGTGGGAGGCTGCGTCCACTCTGTTTGCCGTGAGGCCTATTTCGATGACCGTGTCGCACTCGAGGTGGAGGTAGTCCTTGGCCGGAGTTCCCGGAACGGCGGAAGGTTCAAGCACCATAATTCCGTCGTGGGAGTCGCCGATTCCAAGTTCGTCCTCGGCGCACAGCATTCCGAATGACTCCACGCCGCGGATCTTGGATTTCTTGATTTTGAAATCCTCTCCAAGTGTGGTTCCTATTGTCGCGAGAAGCACTTTTTCTCCAGCAGCGACATTCGGAGCTCCGCAGACAACCTGGAGAAGCTCGCCCTCCCCGGTGTTCACCTTCGTAATGTGGAGGTGGTCAGAGTCCGGATGAGGCACACATTCGACAACCTCTGCGACAATGACTCCGGCAAGGCCGCCGGGCACCGCCTCTACGGTTTCAACCGAGTCAACTTCAAGTCCGATGGAAGTCAGCGCCTCGGCCACCTCATCGGGAGTAAGATTACACTTGATGTAATCCTTAAGCCAGTTATACGAAATAGTCATATTCAGTTATTTTTTACTTATTCTATTGATTCAAAATCATTTATATCTCTTTCAAATTCGCCAACGGACTACTTGATTGAGGATATGTCAAACAGCGAGGCGGCGAACTCCTTCCGGTCGAAGAGTTTGAGGTCGTCAACCCCCTCTCCGATGCCAATGTACTTGAGCGGAATCTGAAGCTGGTCCACGATTCCGACGACCACGCCACCCTTAGCGGACCCATCCAGTTTTGTAAGCGCGAGAGAAGTCACCTTCGTCGCCCGCGAGAACTCTCGAGCCTGCTGGAAGGCGTTCTGGCCTGTGGATGCATCCAGGACGAGAAGCACCTCGTTCGGGCCGTCCGGAACGACCTTCGAGATTACGTTGCGGATTTTAGTGAGCTCGTTCATCAGGTCCACTCTATTGTGGAGCCTTCCTGCAGTGTCAATTATCACAACATCAGCCCCCTTTGCCACAGCTGATTTAACGCTGTCGTAGGCGACCGATGCGGGGTCTGCACCCATTTCCTGGCGAACGATGTCAACCCCGGCCCTCTCTGCCCATATAACCAGCTGGTCAACGGCCGCGGCCCTAAACGTGTCGGCAGCGCCGAGAACGACCTTCTTCCCCGCCCTTGCGAGTTTGGACGCGATTTTTCCTATCGTGGTGGTTTTCCCCACGCCGTTCACTCCCACAACCAGAATGACGTATGGCTTCTTTGTCGGGTCAATCATTCTCTCCAAATCGCTCTTCGGGGAGTCACTTGAAGGAGCCCCGCCATCGGCGGCTGAAATGGCGTCCCCCGCCGAAGAACCGTCCCCCGAAGCTGAGCCATCTTCCGCCGTGGAAACCTCGTCCACTTTCAACAGAGCGGCAATCTCCTCGCGAAGCATCGCGGTGAGTTCCTCGAGCGACATATATTTGTCGCGGCTCACTCTTTCTTCAAGATTGTCGATAATTTTCAAAGTGGTGTCAACCCCCATATCTGTCTCTACCAGAGCCTCTTCCATAGCGTCAAGCACAGAATCGTCCACGCGCGAATGTCCCACAATCGCCCGTGAAAGCTTGTCGAAGAAACTGCGGTTTGTGTTCTTCACCCCCTTGTCAAATATACCCATAAAATCTCGTGTATTTCAAATCTGCAAATATACTGAAAATCCCCCATTATTCCCAATTCAATTTCAGTTCTCAGCGCAGCATTCAATAAAACGCAAAAAAGGGTTGACCGCGAAGGCCAACCCAATTATCAATCCAAGTAGAATTTACTTATTTTTTGTGATTGAAGAAGTCCTTAACCTCAGACTCCTCAACAAGAAGCTCGTTGAACACGTAAGCACCAGTCTTCGGAGACTTGTCCATACGGATGCACTTTACCATTTTCTTACCGCCCTTACCGGCAGCGAAGGTTGCGACTGCTTTCTTTGCCATAGTTTAATCCTCCTTCGTTATTTAATCTCACGGTGAAGAGTAACCTTCTTGAGGAACGGATTGTATTTCTTCCTCTCAAGACGCTCTGTCGTGTTCTTCTTGTTCTTTGTGGTGATGTACCTTGAAATGCCCGGTACACCGCTTTCTCTCTGCTCGGTGCACTCGAGGATGACCTGCACCCTGTTACCTTTAGCTTTCTTTGCCATAATTCAATTCAATTAAACAAGGTTAATGTATCCTTTCTTCTGAGCGTCCCTGATTGTTGCATCGAGACCGTTCTTTTCAATATGCCTCATTCCTTTGCAGGACACCTTGAGGGTGATGAAGCGCTGCTCTTCCTCTGACCAGAATTTCTTGGTCTTGAGGTTCAGGGCAAACACACGCTTGGTGCGCAGTTTAGAGTGAGCGACGTTGTTGCCGACCATTCTCTTTCTTCCTGTTACTTGACAAACCTTTGCCATTTTATATACTTTTTAATATTATTCAAAATTTAGCGGCTGCAAATATCGCCTAAAAAAAGCTAATTTGCAAGAGATTAAATCATTTTGAAAAATCCGACTTAAAAAATCTCCGCCATCTTACATTACCGGGGAACTTCTTGTTCCCGTCGATTGAGAGCCATACGAGGGAAGGCTTTCCGACTATGTGATCCTCGGGAACGAAGCCCCAGTAGCGCGAGTCGAGAGAGTTGTGCCTGTTGTCTCCCATCATAAAGTAATAGTCCTGCCGGAAAGTGTAGCTTACTGCCGTTTCACCGTTTATCCTTATCGTGCCGTCCTCATCTTCTTCCAGAGTATTTCCCTCGTAGGAAGTGATTATCCTGCGGTAGAGGGGAAGATTCTCTGTAGAAAGAGCGACCGTCTCGCCTTTTTTCGGAATCCACAGGGGTCCGAAATTGTCCCTTGTCCACTCGAAATTCTCCGCAAACGGGAAAATGGTCTTCCAGGAGTCGGGATAGTCCGGCGGGTAGGAGTCAATGTTCTCCTCGACGCTTTCTACGCCCTGAAGGCTCCTTACCTCCTCCACCATCGCCTCAGTAAGAGGCATTGCCGGATAGCCCGGAAGGGAGGGGTCGAACCAGAGTTCAGACTTGTTGAGACCGATTTTGTCAAGATGGCGGGAGTTTATCCGTCCTCCGGTGGTTGTGACGCAATAGCTGTTCTGCATCCCCTTGAGGCGCTTTTCAGCCTCTGAGTTTACGAATACGACCCCGTTTCTGACCTCGAGAGTGTCACCCGCGAGAGCGACGCATCTTTTGACATAGTGGTCTTTCTTGTCGGAAGGACGAACCTTCACAGGTCCGAAATTCTTCAAAGTGTATTCGCGGCCGTAAAGCCTGCAGAGCATATAGTAGTCATCGGCGGGAGCCTTGACGAGAACCGTATCTCCATTCGGGAAACCGAAAACCACGCAATCGCCTCTTTTTACGCTACCCAGGCCTTTGAGCCTTCGGTATGGGCGCTGCCACGCTGTCGAATAGGACTCTTTGCTTCCTATCGTGTTGTGGGTGAAGGGGATGGTCAGCGGGGTCTGCGGCATCCGGGGACCGTAAGCGAGCTTGCTCACGAATAGGTGGTCGCCGGTGTACAGCGTGCTTTCCATTGAGGATGAAGGAATCTTGAACGCCTGAAAAAAGAAGATGTTGATGAATGTTACCACTACGACCGCGAAGATGATTGCATCCAGCCAGTCAAGGGCCGCATTGTGTTTTTCTCCCTCCTTGTATTCCTTTTTCCAGAAAAGCCATTTGACTTTCCTGGTGACGAAAAGGTCAAAAATGATTGCAAGGCCGAGGAGCCACCACCAGTTTCCGAGCCAGATCACCCACAGCACATAGAGCAAAGCCCAGAATGAGAACTTCACCCAGCGGTTGCGGAAGAATTCCTTCAGGCTCATCATCAGACTATTTTACAGAGTTGATGATTGCTTCGAAAGCCTTCGGATTATTCATAGCGAGGTCAGCGAGAACCTTGCGGTTGAGTCCGATGTTCTGCTTTGCGACCTTACCCATAAACTGCGAATAGGTCATACCGTACTGACGTGCGGCAGCGTTGATTCTCTGGATCCAAAGTGCACGGAATGAGCGCTTCTTTGCCTTGCGGTCACGATAGGCGTAAGTCAAACCTTTTTCGTAGGTGTTCTTCGCTACCGTCCAGACATTTTTTCTTGACAGGAAGTAACCGCGGGTCTGTTTGAGGACCTTCTTGCGGCGAGCCCTTGAGGCTACAGAATTTACCGATCTTGGCATAAATTTAACTGTGTTATGGAGGCAGTGTCCAGTCTTTCAGGAGCTTTTTTACTGCATTCCAAGTTTAACATAAAAAATACTAGAGTGCCAACAAAGCTTTAACTCTCTTTACATCCGGAGCTGCAACGAGTCCGAAGTGAGTCAAATTTCTCTTCTGCTTTTTGGTCTTCTTTGTGAGGATGTGGCTCTTGTAAGCGTGCTTCCTCTTGATTTTTCCCGTTCCGGTAAGTGCAAAGCGCTTTTTTGAACCGGAGTTGGTTTTCATTTTTGGCATAGTTAAATAATTTAACTTGTTAATAATAAATATGTATATCCTAAAAGGACATTCCTGTTAACCGGCTGGTTCCCCGGCGCCGCAAAGCGCTTACAAGAACCGCTGTATTACTTCTTTTTAGGAAGAGGGGCAATCATCATAATCATCCTCTTTCCCTCAAGTTTCGGCATCTGCTCGGCCCTTCCGTACTCCTCCAGTTCGAGAGCGAACCTCAGAAGAAGCTTCTCACCCTGCTCGGAGTAGATAATGGAGCGCCCCTTGAAGAAAACGGAGGACTTGACCTTCGAGCCTTCCTGCAGGAACTCCTGAGCGTGCTTGAGTTTGAACTGGAAGTCGTGCTCATCGGTATTAGGACCGAACCTGATTTCCTTAATGACCACCTTAGCCGCATTGGACTTCATCTCCTTGGCCTTTTTCTTTTGCTGATAGAGATATTTCTGGTAGTCAAGTATTTTACAAACCGGGGGATCAGCCTTTGCACTTATCTCCACCAGGTCAAGTTCGAGTTCATCAGCGAGTTTCAGAGCTTTTGCAATCGGATATACCCCCTGTTCAGGGATATTCTCTCCGACGAGCCGCACTTGCGGTACTCCTCTGATTTCGTCATTGATTCTCAATCCGCCTTCGTCCTTCTTCTGCTGAGGAGCCGGACGGCCCTGCTGCGGTCTTGGACCCTGAGGGCGCGGCGTAGGTTTAAATGGTGCTGCGATAGGTAAATCCTCCTATAAATTAGTTAATAAAATATATTGCAAGGCTTAAGCGAGCTGAGCCTTCACCTCATTGGTAACCAACGAGATGAAATCTTCAACCTTCATTGAGCCTTCATCTTTTCCACCCTGACGGCGCACTGAAACCAGTCCCTCGGCCTCCTCCTTTTCACCTACGATGACAAGGAAAGGAATCCTCTTGAGTTCTGACTCACGGATTCTCTTGCCGAGCGTTTCATTGCGGTCGTCTATTGAGGCGCGAATATCGGAATTATTCAGCAAAGTACAAACTTTTTTTGCATAATCGCTGTATTTTTCGCTCACAGGCACTATGTTGACCTGGTCCGGAGTCAGCCACAGAGGAAGTTTTCCGGCGGTGTGCTCGAGGAGCACTGCCACGAAACGCTCAAGGGAGCCGAACGGTGCGCGGTGAATCATAACAGGACGGTGCTTCTGGCCGTCTGCGCCCACATACTCAAGTCCGAATCGCTCCGGGAGGTTGTAGTCCACCTGAATTGTGCCGAGCTGCCACTTTCTTCCGATTGCATCCTTCACCATAAAGTCGAGCTTAGGGCCGTAGAAGGCAGCCTCGCCATACTCGACAACGGTTGGAAGACCTTTCTCGGCGGAAGCCTCGATGATTGCGGACTCAGCCTTCTCCCAATTCTCGTCAGAACCGATGTATTTTGACGGGTTCTTCGGGTCACGAAGGGAAACCTGGGCGGTGTATTCCTTGAAATTCAGGGTCTTGAACACATAGAGAATGATGTCGATGACCTTCTCGAACTCTTCCTTCAGCTGGTCTGGACGGACGAAAAGGTGCGCGTCATCCTGTGTAAAACTCCTCACGCGGGTAAGTCCGTGGAGCTCACCGCTCTGCTCGTAACGATAGACTGTTCCGAACTCGGCGAAGCGGAGAGGGAGGTCTTTGTAGGAGCGCGGTTTGCTGCGGTAAATCTCGCAGTGGTGAGGGCAGTTCATCGGCTTGAGAAGGTATTCCTCGCCTTCCTGCGGAGTGTGAATCGGCTGGAAAGAGTCCTTGCCGTATTTTGCGTAGTGACCTGAAGTCACATAAAGTTCCTTGTTTCCGATGTGCGGAGTGATGACCGGGAGATAGCCGTACTGCTTCTGGATCTTCTTGAGGAATTCCTCCAGACGTCCTCTCAGGTCTGCACCCTTAGGGAGCCACAAAGGAAGTCCCATACCCACCTTTGAAGAGAAGGTGAAGAGTTCCATTTCCTTTCCGATCTTCCTGTGGTCGCGCTTTTTGGCCTCTTCAAGAAGAACGAGGTACTCGTCAAGAAGCGACTTCTTCGGGAATGAGATACCGTAGATACGGGTGAGCTGCTGACGGTTCTGGTCGCCTCTCCAGTATGCTCCGGCGATGGCGGTAAGCTTCACTGCCTTAATCACGGAGGTGTCGCGAAGGTGCGGGCCACGGCAGAGGTCGGTGAAACTTCCGTTGGTGTAGAAGGTGATGTGACCGTCCTCAAGTTCGCTGATGAGCTCGAGTTTGTACTCGTCGCCCTTCTCGGTGAAAGCCTTGATGGCGTCAGCCTTGGAAACATCTTTTCTTACGAAAGCCTCTTTCGTGCGCGCGAACTCCATCATCTTGTCCTCGATGGCTTTGAGGTCGCTCTCGGCAATCTGCCTTCCGCCAAAGTCAACATCATAATAGAATCCGTTCTCCACAGCCGGGCCGATTCCGAATTTCACTCCCGGATAGAGAGCTTCGAGGGCCTGGGCCATAAGGTGTGAAGTGGAATGCCAGAAAACCTTCTTAGCCTCTTCATCCTCCCATTTGTGGAAAACGATGGAGCAGTCTTCTTCGATCGGCCTGTCGAGGTCGTATATCGTGCCTTTCCCCTGCGCCGTGTCGTCCTTTGTCTTAAGGGACATAGCAAGAACATCTGAAGCGAGCCGAGGGCTGATGCTCTGGGCAATCTGATAACCGGTAGTGCCTTTCTCAAAGGACTTTACGCTACCGTCGGGGAATGTAATATTAATCATAATACTTGAATTTTTTATGCCGCCGACTACAAACTCGGCGACTGGTTAATCCCGCCATCTACAAACACGGCGGACAATGTTTTCAAATAAGCGGACAAAGGTAGGAATTTTTTTCTATCTTTGCACACCTCAAAGGGATAAATCTGCGGGGATAAGGATATGAATCCGGGCCCGCGGAAAATTTTAGAACCCACCTCAATAATTATGGAAAAAAGCGACATCTCAAAAAATTCGATACTCAACTGGGCGTCAGTTGCGGGCCTTGCACTCGGAGCGGTCTCCACTGCCTATTTCTTTATCACTCAGTATCTTCCGAAATTCATTGACTCAGCCGTCGCCGTCACCGCTATAGACACGGTTCTCTGGGGGCTGAAGTTTGTGGGATGCATACTTCTTATGAAGACATTTATGCAGAAACTGGTTCAGGAGGAAAGCGGAGCCACAGCCTCGCACACATTCCGTCTGGGGATGTACGCGGCCATATTCTCAGCGCTGATTTTCGCTGCGGCGGACCTTGCATACATTCTCTACATCAACCCCGAATCCATCGAAGAGGCGTTCGCGCTTGTAAAAAGCCAGTACGCGTCCATCCTTGACTCCAATTCCCTCGCGGCAATGGAGTCGGTTCAGGACAGGATTCCGCAGATTTCCTTCTTCTCGAACTTCATCTACTGCGCCCTCTACGGCACAGCCCTTTCCGGAATACTCTGCCGCTACATCCCGCGCTGCGACCCGTTCGCTTCTTTTCGGAAAGAAAACGGGGAGGACAATGTGGAGGAACAATAAACTTGTAAATTCGCAGATATGGAATACGCAAAGGACCTTTCAATAGTAATCTCACTCTTCAACGAGGTGGAGTCGCTCCCGGAGCTCATAAGATGGATTCATTCCTCCATAGACTCCAGGGGATGGAACTATGAAATCATTATGGTGGACGACGGAAGCACGGATGGTTCCTGGGCCCAAATCGAGTCCCTTGCGAAGGAAGACTCCCGAATCCGGGGCATCTCGTTCCGCCGCAACTACGGCAAATCCGCCGCGCTCTACTGCGGTTTCAAGGCCGCCGAGGGCAGGGTCGTGGTGACTATGGACGCGGACCTGCAGGACTCTCCGGAGGAAATTCCGGAAATGTACAGGATGATTACCGAGGAAGGGTGGGACATCGTTTCGGGCTGGAAGCAGCACCGTCAGGACAACAAACTGACAAAGAATCTGCCGTCAAAGCTCTACAACGCCACTGCGAGAAAAATCACGGGGATAAAGCTGCACGATATGAACTGCGGGCTCAAGGCCTACAGGAACGAGGTAGTAAAGGACATCGAGGTCTATGGCGAGATGCACCGCTATATCCCCTATCTTGCAAAGAACGCCGGCTACACCCGCATCACAGAGAAGCCAGTACACCATCAGAAACGCAAATACGGCAAGAGCAAGTTCGGTCTCAACCGTTTCATTAACGGTTTTCTCGACCTACTCTCCCTGTGGTTCCTCAGCACGTTCGGCAAAAAGCCGATGCACTTTTTCGGTTTCACCGGTCTGGTGACCTTCTTCATCGGTGGGGTAATCGCCCTTTGGGTCATAATAGAAAAACTGGTCCAGCAGGCCAACCACGAGGCATTCCGCCCGGTCACCGACCAGCCGCTATTCCACCTCGCCCTCGTGGCGCTGGTGATTGGAGTGCAGCTGTTCCTCGCAGGATTCATCTGCGAAATGATTTCACGCAACAGCGCCGAGCGCAATTCGTACAATATCCGCGAGACGCTATAAACTCAAACATAAGCTAATTTTCTGACATCAC
>CAVHYU010000030.1:0-19989 GCA_963640535.1 bacterium
ACAGCCGATAGCTACACCCGTGAGGGCGAACGGAATGGAGAACATTATCACGAACGGACTCATCAGCGACTCGAACTGGGACGCCATCACCATATAGACGAGTATGACGATGAGGATGAGGAGGGTGATAAGGTCTGAGAACGTATCCTGCTGATCCTCAATATCTCCAGCGATGGACACTGAAATCTCCGAAGGAATGCCTATGCTGTCGATAGCCTTCTGTGCCACAGCGGCGGCCTCGGAAAGAGCATATCCTCTGTCCACATATCCGGTCACTGTCACAAGCCTCTGGCGGTCCTTTCTTTCGATGGTAGGCGGAGTGGAAGTCTCTACTACCTGTCCGAGGTCACGAACCTTTATGGCCGTGCCCGTCGGGGTGTTGACCACAATGTTCTCGATGTCCTCTACGCTGGTTCTGAACTCTGGGGCGTAACGCACCCTGATGTTGTACTCCTCACCGTCCTCGCGGTAGTAGGACTGGACGGAACCCTTGATGGCGGCACTCACGGCAGATGCCGCGGTGGTGCTGTTAAGACCGTTGAGAGCGAGCTTCGTGCGGTCGAAATCTACCTGATACTCAGGGGTGTACTCATCACGGCTGACGACAGCCTCGCTGAACGCAGGGTCTTCCTTCATCTTGGTTGCGAGTTGAGCTGCGATGTTGTCGGTGGTCTCGAAATCATATCCATACACCTCAAGTTTCACGGATGTGGAACCTCCCATACCCATTCCGCCTTCGGTGACGGTGAACTTCTTAATCTGAGGATAGGAGTTGAGAATGGCTCTCATATCGTCTGCAATCTGGGAAGATGACCTTTCACGCTCCTCCATAGAGCCGCAGTCGATATTCACCGAGATGATGTGCGTACCGTTGCTCTGCATTGAGGCGAACGCGTTGTCAGAGTCCGCCTGACCGAGAGAGTAGCTGTAAACTCGGATTTCAGGAGCGGCGGCGGTGACTTTCTCGTAAATTTCAGCCGCAAGTGCGCGGGTAACGTCCTGACCGGTTCCGACAGGAAGTTCAATCGTAGCACGGAGCCTTCCAGAGTCGGACTGCGGGAAGTACTCGGTCTTCATTTTAGGGAGATACAGAAGGATGGACCCGATGAAGATTGCGAATGCGGTGCAGATCACAACAACCCTGTGCCTTACGGCCCAATGGATTATGTGTCCGTAGCCGCGGGTTATCCAAGCGATGAACTTGTTGAAGTTGCCGAAGAAGAAATTATAGAACTTGCCGTGGCTGAGTTTCAGGCGAAGCATCCTTGAGCACATCATCGGCACGAGGGTGAGGGCGCCGGCGGTGGAGACAATCATAATGATTGAGACAATCCATCCGAGCTGGCGGAACATAATTCCGGACATACCCTGAATCATCGTAAGCGGGAGGAACACCGCAAGCATCGTAAGGGTGGAAGCGATGACTGAGATACCCACCTCCTGAGTGCCGTGCACGGCCGCCTCCTTAGGCTTCTCTCCCCTCTCGATGTGGGTAGTGACATTCTCCAGGACCACAATCGCATCGTCCACGACCATACCGATTGCGATGGAGAGAGCGGACATTGAAATTATGTTCAGAGTGTTTCCCGTAGCGAACAGATAGATGATTGAGGCGAGCAGGGATATAGGAATCGCCAGCACGATTATGAACGTCGCCCTCCATCTTCCGAGGAAGAGGAACACGATGAGCGCTACGACCAGGAAGGTGATTATGATGGTCTCCTTCAGGGAGTTGATGGAGTTGATGATGTTTCGGGAGCTGTCCACGACGGTGGTAATCTTGATGTCGGAAGGCAGAGTCTTCTGAATCTGGGCCATCGTCTTCTTCACCTTGCGGATTACATTCACGGTGTTGGCGCCGGACTGTTTCTGGATGATAATCTGCGCTCCCTGAATTCCGTTGGTGTAGGCTTCCTGAGATTTCTCCTCAAGGGCATCCTGAACCGTTGCGACGTCGCGAAGGTAGATTGCCTTTCCGCCGGAGTAGCCCACTACGACGTCAAGCATTTCCTGCGCGTCATTGAACTCCTTCTCGATTCTGAGGGTGTAGTTGTCGGATCCGATGTCGATGTTTCCCGATGGGACGTTCTTGTTCTCGTAGGCGATTACGGATGAAATCGTGGAGATGGAAAGTCCGTATGCCTGAAGCTTGTTAGGGTCGCAATAAACCTGGATTTCACGTTTCGGGGCACCGGAGACTGAGACCGTACCCACTCCGGAAACCCTTGCGAGAGGGGTTGAGACCTTGTCGTCCAGGATTTTCTCAAGCGCGGGGATACTCTGGTCAGCGGTTGCCGAGAAAATGATGATCGGCATATCGTCTGCGCTGAACTTGAAGATGACAGGCACCGACGCTCCGTCCGGAAGGGAGGAGTTCACCATATCCAGCTTGTCGCGGACATTGTTCGTCGCCTCGTCGATGTCCACTCCGTACTCGAATTCGAGGGTTATAATGCTGACATTCTCCTTTGACTGGGAGGTGATATGCTTAAGGTCGCTGACTCCGTTGAGGGAGTTTTCCAGCACCTTGGTAAGGTTCGTTTCTATATCCTCGGCGCTCGCCCCCTGGTAGGAGGACATCACCATAATGGTGTTGGCGTCGAATTCCGGGTAGTTGTTGATGGACAGGTTCATCAGCGAGAATATGCCGAAGATGGCAAACGCCGTGAACACAAGGGCCGTCGTCACCGGATTGTCAACCGCTTTACGATATATGCTCATATTGACTTATTAAAAATATCGTTTAAAATCTAAGAAAAAACGCTATGGCAGTGTTCGAATAAAAAGATGGGATACGAGGCTTGCGGCGAAGCCCAATACCGGAGCAACCTAAGGGTTGTGAGGATTTGGACAAGGCGCGTAACGAAGTAGACCGCTTCTTATTCAGACACGGCTTATTCGGACACGGTCACTTTTACACCGTCACGCAGACGTACCTGTCCCTCTGTCACGACGCGCGCGCCGTCCTCAACGCCGGAAAGAACCTCGTAGGTGGCTCCGATGTGGCGGCCGAGCTTAACGTTCTGATAGGTGACGGTGCCGTCCTCATTGAGAACATAGATAAATCTCTCGCCGGAGCCGGTCTGCTTGACCACAGCCGAGTCAGGAACGACCACGCTCCTGTTCACGCCGAACTGAACGGTCACGCGGGCATACATCCCCGGACGGAGAACCCTGTCGGTGTTGGTGACGATGACCTCCACATTGAATGTGTGGGTGTTCTCGTTGATTGTAGGATAGATACGGTTGATTTTGCCTGTGAAAGTCCTTCCCGGGAACGCGTCAACTGTGATGCTGACCTCGTTTCCCTTCTTTACACAGGTATATTCGCTCTCGGAGATGCCCACAAGGAGCTTCACCGGAGTAATCTGCTCGACAGTGTAGATGGCCTGTCCCATCGTGAACATATCGCCCTTGTCGTAGTTGCGGGCGGTAATCACTCCGCTGATAGGGCTGCGGAGAATCGTGTTCTGGAGGAGGTTGTCGTAATTGGTCTTGCTGACCTTGTAGCTAAGCTCAGCGGCATCGAGGTCGCTCTTTGAAAGTCCGCCTGCATCATAAAGGCCCTGGAGACGCTTGTACTCGGTCTCGTTATTCTTCATCTGGAGCTCTGCCTGCTGAAGGGAAAGGCGGTCCATCTCGGCGAGCACCTGTCCAGCGCGGACAAAATCGCCCACCTCAACATTGATTTTGGTAATCCTCAGGGATGACTGCGGAGCGATGTTGTTCTTGGCGTAAGGTTCCACGGTTGCGGTGTAAACTGAAGTCTGGGGAACGTCCTGAAGGGAAACCGTCTGGACGGTTACAAGGGGAGCCACCTCGGCTGCGGCCTCTGTAGCGGTCGCCTCAGCGGAGGAAGAGGCCTGCTCACTGCTCTTGCTGCCGGAGTTGCCGCAGGAAACGAGAGCGATGGCAGTTGCAACGAATGCGATGTTTCTTACTGTCTTGTTCATATCTTGTCTATTTTTTCTTCTAATGTTTTTAAGAGTTGAAGGCGCTTGTCAAAGAGTCTTCAGGCCTTTCTGCTTATAGTGACTGACCGTCTTCGGAGAAGTCATATCCAAGGTTCTTCTCAAGCTGCGCCTTGGCGACAACATAGTTGTAAACGGCCTGCGACTGGGTGAGACGCGCCTGCGTGAGGGCAAGCTGAGCGTCGTTGAGGTCCGTGAGAGTAGCCCTTCCCACCTCATAGGATTTCTCGGCGATGCTGTAGGCCTTTTCGGCTGAAGTCACCGCATCGAGGGCTGCGTCATAACTCTTGACATTCGTCTCCATCGTGTTGAGAGACTGCCGGATGGAGATGCGCAGGTTCCTCTCGGTAGAGGTCATCTGAAGGCGCATCTGCTCATAGTTATTCTTCGCCTGACGCACCTGGTTGAGCCTCTTTCCGCCCGAAAAGATAGGGATGGAAAGGGAGATGCCGGCGTATGAATACGGGGTCCATTTGTATTCCTTGAAATTGAAGTCGTTCGCCATCGCGTTATAGCTGTAGTTGAACGCGAGGGAAAGGGTCGGAACGTATGCGAGTTCCTGGTTCTTGATGGTCTGCGCAAGCTCATTCGCCTGAATTTCAAGCTGTTTCATTGTGGAACTGCGGTCCAGGGAAATGGTGTCTGAGCTTGTGATGGCGCAGGTCATATACTCGGCGTAGTCCTCAAGCCGGCCCTCAACGTCGAGGTTCATCTCCAGGTCCACTCCCATCACGGCCTTAAGCTGCCAGAGGGTGAGGATTATGGAACTTTCGGCGTTATACACGTTCGGAATTGCGTTCGCAACGGTAGTCTTGGCGCGGGCCATATCGAGCTCGGTAGCCTTCTGGACGTTGTATTTTTTCTCGGTCTCTGCGAAGTTTGTCATCGCGTTCTCATAGACCTCCTTATAAACGTCGAAGGATTCCTTCGCAAGAAGGACAGCGTAATATGCTGATTTTACGGAGTTTACCATATCGAGGCGTGAAGAACGGGCCTTTTCCACAGCGAGTTCCACGTCCATCCCGGAAATTTTGATGCTCTTCCAAAGCTGAGCGTTTACAAGGGGCATAGAAGCGCTCACTCCGGCGCTCCAGGTGTTCCAACGGCCGACCTCGAGTCCGCCTGAAGAAGATGAGGAGGAGCTGCTTGATGAGGAGGAACCGGAAGAGGAAGACGCGGAGCCGTCACCTGATGCGGAGGAACCTGAGCCTGCTGCGGAAGATGAGCCGCCGCCGAGGCTGCTCATATCAAAATCCATATACATCACCTGCTTCTTGATGGTTCTCTGGAACGAGCCGCTTGCGTCAATCTGCGGGAAAAGCGCGGCGTAGGTGCCCTTCTTGGCATACTTAGTCCTTTCAATTTCTTTGTCAGCCACCTTCACGGCGATGTTCTCGCTAAGCGCGATTTTAAGAGCCTGCTCAAGTGAAATCACCACAGCCTCCTCGCTTGAGTCGGCCTTCTCGAGAATTAGCTCTGTCTCCGACTTCGGATTTTCTGCCTTGGCGGCCGCCTTGTCCTTGTACTGAGCCTCAGCGCCCAGAGGAAGGAGCAGCATAGCGGTCACGAAAAATCCGCAAACAAAAATTTTCTTCATACCTATATTGTTACTACACTAAAATATAACCTTCTGTGCATCAGTGACTTGCAATCCCAGCAAAACGCTCCTGCACAAAAGGCTATTGCGTTAATCAATATCTATGCCGCAACGGGGCATTTACAAAAAGTAGCGAAAAAAGGACAAAAAGACCTACTTGCAGGCTCTTGACGGGACTTTGCGGACGGCGGCGTAAACTATGAAGCCTATTCCCAGAAGAATGAACGGGATGCTCAACCACTGGCCCATATCCAGGAGCATATTCTGCTCGAACTCAACCTGCGGGTTCTTTATGAATTCGATAAGGAAACGGGAACCGAAGCAGCCGATGAGGAACGTGCCGATGAAAAAGCCGCGGTGCACCTTGTCGAGTTTTTTCTCATAGACAAGCACAAGGACCACTCCCAGGATGAGGTAGCACAGGGCTTCATAGAGCTGGGTCGGGTGGCAGGCAAGACCTTCGGGATTCTCTGCAGAAGGGCCGTAGAGCTGCATCCACTCGTAGGAGCGCGGGAAACGGAATCCCCACGGGAGGGTGGTCGGGCCGCCGAAAATCTCTGAATTGAAGAGGTTTCCAAGACGGATCAGCGCACCGGCAAAGCACACCGTAATGGCGAGACGGTCCATAATCCAGACGAAGTCAAAACCGTTTTTGCGGCCATATTTATGCGCGAACCAGATCATTGCGGCAATCAGCGCGATAGCTCCACCGTGGCTTGCGAGACCGCCCTTCCACGGCATAAAAATCTCGAGGAAGCCGTCCCAGGAGCCGAAATAGTAGTCCGGCTGGTAGAAAAGACAGTGTCCGAGGCGCGAACCCACGATTGTGGCAATCAGCAGAGTGTAGAGAAGATAGTCCAGAAGCGGACTCTCCTTAATGCCCTCGTTGCGGAAGAAATGGCGGAAAATATACCAGCCGATGATGAACCCCGACACGAAAAGCAGGGAGTAATACCTTATGGACAGCCCACCGATGTGAAAAATCTCGGGGTCGACATTCCAGGTGACAGTCAAAAAATCCAGCATAACCAATTATTCTTATGCGACAGGGCCGGTGCGAACTCCCCCCCCCATCTTATAAAACGGGCACGGTGCAATTCCAAAGCATCGGAGCCAATCGGGCGCAAAGTTAAGAAATTATCTATTGAAAAATCAGGTTTGAAAGGAAAATCACCAGAACAGTCACCGGAGCGAGGTAGCGGATTGCGAAATACAGCAGCGGGAAATACTTCCCGTTGACTGTTCCGCCGTTGGTGAGTTCGCTCCGCACATCCTCCTTTTTCATCTTCCAGCCCACGAAAAGCACCACCAAAAGCGCCCCGACGGTGAGAAGGATATTGGAAGAAAATGCGTCCAGAGTGCCGAAGGCGCTGATGGAGAACACGCTGACAAGCCCGAGCGCCCAGGTGAGAGCAAAGACCACAGCGCAGGCAGCTCCCCTTTTCATCCCCCGCTCCTCCGTCAAATAGGCCACTCCCACTTCAAGCAGTGAAACGCTCGAAGTCATAGCCGCCACAATCATAGCGAAAAAGAACGCCGCCGAGACAACCGCGCTCAGACCGCGAGAGGTCTGCGCCCCGATGCTCTCGAAAACGCTCGGAAGAGTCTCGAAGATGAGCCCCGGACCGCAGCTCGGCTCCACACCCGAGGCGAAAACCGCCGGCATCACTGCAAAACCCGCCAGAATGGCGAAGAGAAGGTCGGCCACCGCCGTGCCGGATGCAGTCACAAGGAGGTTTTCATCCTTTTTCAGATAAGAAGAATAAGTCAGGATTATTCCCATTCCAAGCGACAGGGAATAGAAACTCTGCCCGAGGGCAAAGGTGAATGTCTTGGCGGAGAGTTTTGAAAAATCCGGACGGAGCAGGTAGTCCACTCCGCGCGAGGCTCCGTCCATATTGAGCGAGAACACAGTGATGAGCACAATCAAGACAAAGAGCATAGGGATGGAAAATTTGTTGAATTTCTCAATTCCTTTCTCCACCCCGAAGGCCACGATTGCGGCCGAAATGCCGAGAAAAACCGTATTGAAAGCGAGCACCCTCCATCCCGAAGGCTCGAAGGAGCCGAAATCAAGGGAGAAGGACTTCAGAAAATATTCCATCGACCAGCCGCCCACTACGCTGTAGTAGGAGACGATAATCATCGGGGTTATGACCGAGAGATACCCAAGAGTTTGCCACCAGGAGCCGCCGGTAAGCCGTTTCATCGCCCCGATTGCATTGGAGCGGCTTCTTCGGCCGATTACCGACTCCGCAAGAAATATCGGCAGAGAGAGAAGAAACGAACACAGTACATAGACGAGCACGAAGGCCGCGCCGCCATATTCCCCCACCATATAGGGGAATCTCCACACATTGCCAAGCCCGATTGCCGAGCCTGCAAGCGCCATAATTGCGGCAGCCCTGCCGCCGAAACTTTCTCGGGAGTTCTGAGAAGCCATCTGAAAACCACTAATAAAAACACTGTGCCAAAGTTAGTGATATTTTTCATAAAAAAATACCCCGGGGGTTGTGCCCTCGGGGTATTTTCGACATTTATCTTGCAGCAGAATTAATTCGCTGGCGTGAACTGGTCTTCATTGTAGAGGTAAAGCTGTTTCGTCGTGTTATACACTGCTGGGAAAGTGATAAAATCACCGGTCTGGTTTGCAGCAAGATTGAGTGTCCTCGACTGTGCGCGGACTGCAATTTCAGACTCGCCCTGCTTAATCTTACCGTCCCTGTCAGTTGTCGCAATCGCATCAGTTACAGTCACATTCTTGAGGAGAACGCGGCAGCTGATGTAACGCTCGTAGTTTTTAAGAAGCTCCGCAATGGTAATCTCGGTGCAAGGGACATCGGTACCGTCAGTTATTGTAGCGCCATCAAGAGAGGTAATCTCAGGAAGACCACTAAACTTATAGCCGGAACCGGTAATCTTGCCGGTAATCTTCTGACCGGCCTTGTAGTCAGTCTTGTCATCACTACTCTTATAATACAGGATGCCGCCGGTTGAGTCTTCGATGAACACATTTTTGCCGTTCACATACGAAACCACTGCAGGGGCATTATCTGCGAACTTCACGGTGTATGAGCTTGAAGAGCTACTACTTGTGCCGGTAATCTGAGCAGTAAGTTCAGCGACTGTCGCAGCGAGAAGCACGCCGTCCTGAGAGAAGATGTAGGAGGCGGAGGAAGTTGACGAAGTGAAGTCGACTGACGCCTCACGAGGCTCGCCTTCGTTGGCTGCAACTTTGAGGTAAACCACAGCCGTATCTGCAGGATTGGTCTCAATTTTCGTAACTTTGCCCTCAATAGTCTTCATCCCTGTTATAGATACCCAGTCCTGATACTCCTCAGGCACGGAAGGCAGCAGGCTGCTACCTTTGTAGGAAATTTTCACTTCGAGTTTGCCACCGGCTTTTGCCACTTTCTGAGATTCGGACTCAATTTTCAAAAGAGACTTGGTGATTTTAAGCACGGTCACATTGGAAAGTTCGTAGGTACCATTGTAAATGGAGAACGGGCCCTGAACTTTCACCTTGTCTCCAGCCTCAATTCCGAGAGATGCAAAATTCGCTGTTTTCCCGTCTTTGTCAAGGGTTCCATAGATAGTGATATCTCCTGTACCGTCGTTGAGATGCCAGTTGCCGTAAGTTGTATTATAGATATCAGAGCAGACTCCCTCCAGAATTATGGTCTTACCCTGCGGATATTTTCCCTCGAGAAGATCTTGGCAGGACGCAACTGTCGGTTCCATCTCACCCTGACGGAAAGTAAGGTACTGTTTGTGAGTGCCGCAGAGAATGGCGATAGTAATTTCACGACCCGCATCATTGGCCTCGGCAGTGAATTTGACGGTAGTCACTCCGGCCTTGCCTTCAAGAACTGAAGCCGTAAGCCAGGAAGCCTTACGCGATTTGATGTCCGACTCCTCATTGGTGAAATTTCCATAATAGTCGTGCTTGGCCTTTATAGTGTTGCCATCTTTCTTATTGAAAGTTATGACTTCCGGGAAGTTTTCGTCCACGATAAATTTCCAATCGGCAGTCGAAGTAACTGTGACCTCCTGTGAGCCGCCGGAAACCGGTATGGAAACGAATGTGCTGCTGAGCTTGATGTCCTCAAAGGAATCGGTTGCCATTTCCTTGGTGCAGGCTGCCATTGCGAGTGAGCCTGCGAGGGCAATAGTGATTATATTTCTGATTTTCATAATATTGGTCCCGATTAATTAGTTGAACAGATACTTGATTCCTACAGAAGCATACCAGCACTGGCCGATATTGGTATAAGGGACGAATGTCTGAACTCCGCTCTTCACGGCAGCCGGAGTAGAGAATACCGGATATCCGTCAGCATCGGTCTTTTCGTAGGTAAGTATACGTCCGGAGTTGAGATTCGGGTTCATATACTTGCTTACGCCGTACCTTGAATTGAAGATGTTCATCACATTCTTGAGGTCGAAGCAGAGCTGGAGGGTGTTGGTGGTCTTGCCGATCTTCACAGTGAAGTCGTGCTTGTAGCTGAAGTCAACGCGGTGTACCCACGGAGAGTAAACGCTGTAGCCCTCTGCATACTCGCCCTGATGCTTGCTGAGGTATTTGTCGTTGTGGACATAGTCCATAAAGCGGTCGCGGTCGCTCTCGGAAGCGAAACGGAACTCTTTGTTTGCAACCTGTTCGTCTGTAGGGATGTAGAGTGCGTCGTACGCGTAACCGTCACCGTTCATATCGTTGGAAAGCATATAGGAGTAGTTGTACCCGCCTCTCCAAGCTTCGTAGATGAGGCTGAAGTGGTTGCCGCACTTGTCGTGGGCGGTTGCGGAAGCAACTACACGGTCAGGAGTTACGTACTGAGAGTTGTGAAGCTTGATGTTGTTCGGACCCTCTGAGGTAGGAACGTAGGTGAATGCAGACTCGGCTGCAGAACCAGGCATACCGGTAAGTTCCTTAGATGCGGTGTGAGTGTAAGCGGCCATAAGGCTGATTGCGCTGATAGGGCGCATCTTCAAAGTGACGTTTGCTGAGTAGCCGTAGCCCTTGTTGGTGTTCTCGAGGACGAACGCCTTGGTATAGACGCGGAAGTCGCTCGGATAGATAGGACGGTTGTCTGCTCCGTTCCACCTTGCGTAACCGTTCACAGGCCTCATTGACCAGTCTGAGATTGTCACTCCGTTCACGGTCTTGTTGAAGATGCCTTCTGCAGAGATAGAGAACGGGAATGATGTAGGGAAGTTGTAGTCAAGAGCGAGGGAAGTCTTCCAAACCTGAGGCATCTTGAATTTAGGGTCAACCGCAGAGATTGAGGAAGGTACTGTTCCCTTATCTGAAGAAATCGTTGAAGGATAACCCATTGAGATGAGTTTGTCCAGAAGTGCCTGAGTGGTTGCCTTGCCGTTGCCGTCAACAACAAGTCCGCCGGCGAACTGGCTCATATCAATCTTGCCGTCAGCTGTTTGCGTGCCTGAATAGCCATTAATCTTGGAAACATTGGTGCTGCCGTTGAGCTGTGCCTGATACTGAACCATACCGGAGTTGGTAGGCATATTGGTAAAGAACACAAGCGGAAGACGGCCTGAGAAAAGACCTGTACCGCCACGGAGAGTGAGGCTCTTGTCCTTGAGGATGTCCCAGTTGAAACCTACGCGAGGAGAAACGGTGACATTTGCAGTCGGCCATTTGCCGGTGTCGATGTGGGTTTCCTCGTAGTTATGGGACTTAGGATAGTAAGCGATCTCATAGATGGCGTTATTGGTCTTGAGGTCACCGTTGTCGAAGAAGAGGCCGTCAAGACGAAGACCGTAGGTGAGCTTGAAGTTCTCCACCGGGGTCCACTCGTCCTGAGCGTAAAGGCCGACTTTGTGGAACTGTACGCGGGCGGTAGGGTTCTTCTCGCCGTCGTAGCCGTAAGTGAGGCAGACAACCTCAGGAGCTGCGCCGTTGATGAAATCGTCAACGCTTGCATAGCGGTAGTAGCCTGTTCCGTTTCTCATATAGGAGTTGTCGGCCATCTGGTATTCGTAGTTCAGACCTCCGGTCACCTTGTGGTTGCCCACATAATATACGAGGTCATCTTTCACATTAGCGATGGTGTTGTGAACTGCGTTGTTCCAGGTGAAGAGCTCGTAACCGAGAGACATATACTGGGTGTTCGTGCCGGTGCCGTCCTGGATGTCGATGAATGGGAATTCAGCGGAGTTGGTGCCGCGGACATCGTCGAGCTTGGAGAAAGTTGCGAGGAACTGGTTGGAGAGATTGTCGGAAATTTTGCTGTTCAAGTCAACAGATGCGGTGTGCACGATGTTCCGGATGGAATACATAGAGTTCGCGAAAGACATTGAATAGAGGGAAGTACGTCCGAATGCAGAACGTGTACCGCCGTCCATTGAGGAGGAGTTAGGAGCGTTCCAGGCGGTGTTGCCGGTGTAGTTGTAACGGACAGCGAGGTGATTCTTGTCGTTGATGTTCCAGTCCAGACGGGCGAGTACCTTGAGGTTGCTCTCGTCAGCAGGGAAGCTGGTGTATGAACCCGGATCGTAGCCATATTTCTCCTTCACGTGGTTCGAAACCCTCTCCATATCTGAAACTGTGGTGTAGGAAAGGTATTTGTTGCTGTCGCCCTTTCCGTCCTGAGAAGCTCTCCAGTTCACAGCGACTGTAGGAACCTTGGAGTACTCTGCATTGACGAAGAAGAAGAGTTTGTTCTTCACGATAGGACCGCCGAAGGTGAAACCGTATGTGGTGCTGCGGTCACGGTCACGCGCGCCTGCGATTTCGACGCCGGCCACCTGGTTACCGCGCATATTCTCGTTGGTGTGGTAAACGTATGCCGTTCCCTTGAAGGTGTTGGTACCGGACTTGGTGATGGCATTCACACCGCCGCCGATGAAGTTGGTCTGACGCACGTCGTATGGGGAGATTACAACCTGAAGCTCATCGATTGCGTCGATAGAGATAGGTGAACCGCCGCCCGGGAGGTTGGATGAAAGACCGAAGTTATTGTTGAAGTTCGCACCGTCGACCGTGAAGTTTGCGGTTCTTCCGTCAGCACCTGCGAAGCTCATTCCGTTACCGCCGTAAGGTGAAAGACGGGTGACATCAGTGATGCTGCGGCTTACGGTCGGGAGTGACTCGATCTGTTTGCCGGAGATGTTGGTTGCGGCGCCGGTCTTCTCTGCGGAGAATTTCGATGCCGGAGCCGCGATTACGATGGCCTCACCAATCTGAAGTTTGGTTTCTGCGAGGTCAGCGTTGAGGCTGAACGCCTCTGCAAGCTGAAGAGTGATGTCGGTGTAGGTCACTGTCTGATAGCCCAGGCAGGAAATCTCCACCTCATAAGGACCGCCGGCACGCATACCGTTGATTACATAACGGCCCTGATTGTTTGTGATTGCAGCATACTGAGTACCTGACTCCGTGTGTGTTGCGATGACCGCAGCTCCGATGACAGCTTGCCCGTTTTCATCGAGGATTCGGCCATTAAGACTTGATGTCGTGACCTGCGCGTAGGCGGTCACACCCAAAAGAACCACTGCGACTGCAGTAAGGAAACATTTGATTGTTTGTCTCATAAGGGTTTAATTGTTAAATAAGTTTTGTTGGCTCGGGAGCTGACCTTTTGGACGGACAACTCCCAGCGCGCAAAGATATTTCAAGATTACGGCAATTAAAAATTTTGTTGAGTTTTTAGTAAAATTTGCAGTTTTATTCGATTTTTTCTTTGAGGTGTCAATTTTATTAGTACCTTTGCAATCCCAATCGAAAAGGAAGCAATTCCGATTCGGGGCTCAAAAAAAGTAAGCTTTAAGAAATGGCTTGAACCTCGCTTAAAGATTACAAAAAAATATGTGGAGAGATTTGTCTGCTTGCAACCACTCGAAAAAATGCTAAAATCGTGATGAAGGTCTCACGAGACCTGACAGTGTGTTTTTATAGCGGCTTCACATATTATATGTGGAGTTTTTTTTATTTTTATACGCTATATGAACAACTATCTTTTTACATCCGAGTCGGTGTCAGAGGGACACCCTGACAAAGTCTCCGACCAGATTTCAGACGCCATACTCGACGAATTCCTCCGCCAGGACCCGGAGGCTAAAGTGGCCTGCGAGACATTCTGCTCGACGGGTCTTGTGATTGTGGGCGGCGAGGTCCGCTCCGACGACGCATACGTGGACATCCAGAAGGTGGTGCGCGAGACTGTGAACAGAATCGGCTACGACAAGGCGGAGTACCGCTTCGACGGCAACTCCTGCGGAGTGATGAGCACCCTTCACGAGCAGTCAGCCGACATCAACCGCGGAGTCGTGGGGCTGGGAAGAAACGAAGAGGACGAGGCTGACGCCCAGGGCGCCGGAGACCAGGGAATGATGTTCGGCTATGCCTGCAGGGAAACCGAAGATTATATGCCGCTCCCGCTGTACCTTTCACATCTCGCTCTGAAGGTCCTCGCCACAATCCGCAGGGAGAAAAACTCCAGGATGCCTTATCTTCGTCCTGACGCAAAATCCCAGTTCACCATCGAATATGACGGGCAGACGGGTAGGCCTCTTCGCGTACACACGGTGGTGATTTCCACCCAGCACGACGAGTTCCTTCCGGACGACTATTTTATGCAGAGCAAAATCCGCAAGGATGTGGAGGAAATCCTGCTTCCGGAGCTCCTTAGTCAGCTCCCCGAAGAAACAGCGGCGCTTTTCAAGGGCGTCTATGACCCTTCCACTAACCCAGAGGGGTTCATCCTTCACGTCAACCCGACCGGAAAATTCGTAATCGGCGGCCCTCACGGAGACACCGGCCTTACGGGGCGCAAGATTATCGTTGACACCTACGGCGGAAGGGGCGCCCACGGCGGCGGAGCTTTCTCCGGGAAAGACCCTTCAAAGGTTGACCGTTCGGCCGCCTACGCCGCGCGCTACATCGCGAAGAATCTCGTTGCGGCAGGAGTTGCCGACGAGCTTCTGGTGCAGGTTTCCTACGCCATAGGAGTCGCCCGCCCGGTGAGCATTTTCGTCAACACATACGGCACGGCCGCAGTTGACCAGGCCGGAGTGCAGGGCGCAGGGCACAAGGGAGAGAAATTTAACGACGGATTCATCGCGGAGAAAATCGGAGAGCTTTTCGACCTCAGGCCTGCGAAAATCATCGAGAAGTTCGGCCTCAAGAACCCTATTTACGAGCCTACCGCAGCCTACGGCCACGTGGGAAGAAAACCGTACCGCGCCGAGGTGGAACTCATCCGCGACGGCAAAACTGTCAAAAAGGAAGTCCAGTTCTTCGGCTGGGAGCTTCTCGACAGCGTTCCCGCCGTCAAGGAAGCTTTTAAACTTTAGTCCAGTGGATTTTGACTCCACGCCGCTCCATCCCGCGGAACCAGGTCATCTGGCGCTTTGCAAACTGATGGATGGCGATGGCAAGACGAGACCTCATTTGTTCGAAAGTGAGGTCTCCTTTTATATATAAGGTAACGAATTTATACTCCAGCCCGTAATAAATCAGGTCCTCGGCAGGGATGGGCGCGCGGGGGGCTTGATTTTTCTCGCAGCACTCTCCGGAGGCACCCCACTCGAAGGCCTCGCCTCCACTCTCGCCACAAGGCTCTCCCTCCAGCAGCCCCCGCACTTCTTCAACCATCCCCTCACGGAGCCGCGCATCCAGCCGCGCGTCAATCCGGCGGTTCCTCTCCTCGCGAGAAACCAGAGTGCCAATGTAATACACCGACTTCGGAAGGTAAGCGGTCCTGTTCACGGGGTGAACTGCTTCATACTCAGCGATTTCAAGAGCGCGGACCAGGCGCTTGCGGGTGTCGTAGTCCGTTGTGTTGTGAAGACTTTTTAGCGAAGCGAGCCTGGAGATGAGCGCCTCGGTAGTCTGTTCCTCTGCCCAGGCGCGGAATTCCGGGTTTTCAGGCACGTCCGGCAGGGAATATCCGCAGGTTGCAGCCTCGATATAGAGCCCGCTCCCTCCGCAAAGAATCGGTACCCCTCCCCTCTCGCGTATATCCCGGTAAGCCGCCTCAAAATCCCGCTGGTATTCATAGATATTGTATTTCGCCCCCGCAGGTACAATGTCCATAAGATGAGAAGGAATCTCCTCATACTCAGAAAGATCCTTTCCCGTTCCGATGTCCATCCCCCGGTAAACCTGCCTCGAGTCCGCAGAAATTATCTCCGCAATGCTTTTTCCCGCAAGAGAGTTAATCTTCCGCGCCAAGCCCACGGCATAGCGGGTCTTTCCCGAAGCGGTAGGCCCCAGCACACAAATAATGTCAATATCGCCCGCCATATACCTATTATATATATAGGCGACGTCTATTTCCTCTCCCTCAGGCAGCGGAGCCTCAGGCGGCACAGGCACAAAATTCTTTTTCATATCAAATACAAAGATAAAATATGTTTTTGTTATGACTGAATATTTTTCTACTTTTGCACTCTTCAAAAAGTTTATATGCCTAAGAAAAAGAGCAACATAGAGATTAAGAACAGGCGGGCTTCGTTTGACTTTGAGTTCATCGAGACCTACCAGGCCGGGATTGTGCTCACCGGGACGGAAATCAAGTCCATCCGGGCGGGAAAGGCATCCCTTGTGGACGCCTTCTGCTACTTCAACGCCGGGGAGCTCTATGTCAAGAATATGCACGTGGCGGACTATTGGTGGGGAAGCTGGGGAAAGCACGACCCGAGACGCGACCGCAAACTGCTTCTTACCAAAAAAGAACTCGGCAAGCTTCAGAGGGCCGTGAAGGAGAAGGGGCTCACTATCGTTGCAGTTAAGCTCTACATCGCCGACAACGGCTACGCAAAGCTTCTTATCGCTCTTGCGCGGGGTAAGAAGGAGTATGATAAGCGGCAGTCTATTAAGGAGAAAGATCTCCGCCGCGAACTTGATCGGGGATAGATTAAAGACTCCGCACGGTGCTCAAACGCCTTTGGCTCGCCTCTGAGCCTTGTATCCCATCTTTTTATTCAACCCCGGCACTTCGTTAATTCGACTCGTTAGTCGTTTCGGGGATTCCTTTTCTTAAGAGGAAATATACTGAGGCGAGGTAGCCGAGAAGAAGGGCTGTGTGAGCAAGGAGTTTCCCGAGAAGAAGCGCCCTGTCGGCGTCCCAGCCGGCTCCGGCGAAGAAGAAATGGTCACAGAGAGTTGCCGCACCGTAGAAAAGCAGCATCAGAGCGAGAGTGGCGGCGATTTTTCCCCAGCGGTATGGAATCGGATAGTATTTCTGGCCGAGGACCGCGCTCAAAATGAACATAACCGAATAACTTGCAAGATGCCCCAGAGCCGCCGCCCAATAGGAAATCTGCGGCATAAGACAGCAGTTCACAACCACCGTCACCACAAGTCCCGCCGAGGTAATCCAGATTGCCATATTCGTCTTTCCCGAAAGCTTGTACCACATCGACACATTGAACAGCATCCCCAGCAGCATATAGGAAAACAGCATTATCGGCACCACGCCCACTCCGCTCCGGAAGTCCCTTCCAAGAAGCAGCGAGATGATGTCGATGTAGAAAATCACACCCAGGAAAACCACTCCGCAGAATGCCGTAAAGAGCTCCATCACCCTGGCATACAGCGTCTTGCTTCCCCTGTCCTTAGCCCTCTGAAAGAAGAACGGCTCGGCCGCGAAACGGAACATCTGGATGAAAAGGTTCATAATCACGGAGAGCTTCACCGCCGCCTGGAATATGCCGAGGCTGCTCTGCCAGGCCTCCGGGTTGGTGTCGAGGAAACGGAAAAGAATGCGGTCGAGAAAGTCGTTGACAACTCCCGGGAGCGCCGCCACCATAAGCGGAAGGGAGTAGCGGAGCATATCACGAAGAAGGCGGCCGTCAAACTCGAAGTTCAACTTCAGAAGCGACGGAATGAAAAGCAGGGCGCAGACGCAGCAGCTCAGGAAAATCGAGAAAATCACATAGCTGAAGTCCGGAGTAGGGCTCACGAAGTGCAGCAGCCACACATCGCTCGGGGTAAGCGCCTGGGGAGCGACCCCAAGAGAGGCGGCCTTGCGGGCGCAGAAGTTCACGAACGGGAAGAAAAGAAGGATGTTCGCCCCGGTCTCCACAAGAATTTTTATTGTCTTGAAAATCGCGAACTTAAGGGCCCGGTGCTCCTGCCTGAGTTTTGCAAAAAGAATGGCCGTGATGCTGTCCAGAGCAAGGATTCCGCCCATATAGGCTATGCAACTTCCGTAGCCGTCGTAGCCCAGAAGGGAGGCAAGAGGGCGGGCGAAGACAATCATCAGCGCAAGGAACGCGAAACTAAGCGCGCTCACTGCGGTAAGCGCACTGGAATAGACCCGGTTGGGCTGAGCCCCCTCCTTGTTAGCGAAGCGGAAACAGCCAGTCTCCAGCCCGAGTGCCAGAACCACCTGAAGCACAGCGATATACGCCATAAACTCGGTGACCACACCGTAGCTTGCGGTGGTGAGCAATCGGGTGTAGAACGGAACGAAAAGGAAATTTATTATCCGGGCGAGTATGGTGCTCATCCCGTAAATGGCAGTCTCCCCTGCCAGCTGTTTCAACGGATTTTTTGCCATCTGTGGGCGTATTTTTTTGTTTTTGGTCATTCTTCCCCAGCAAAGCGGCATTCCCGCGGGGAAAGAGTCCGCAAAATTAAGCATTTTTTATTACCTTTGCCGCTTCCTAAAGTGGTCAAAATATGAAAAACAGGAATCTTATTTTTGCGGCAGCGGTTATCCTTATTATTACATTCGCTGCAGGCTGCGGCAACCGCCGTGGCGAGAAAAAATCTGCGGAAGAAAGTAAAGACAGTATAATTATGAACAGGAACAGCGAACCCGAGTTTGACATCGTCACCACGGAAGGAACAATCCGCGTCAAACTCTACGAGAAGACCCCGAAGCACAGGGAGAATTTCTGCAAATTGGTTGCAGACCACTACTATGACAGCCTGCTTTTCCACAGGGTCATAAACGGATTTATGATTCAGACCGGAGACCCCAATACCCGCGATGAGAGCAAGGCGGACCTTTACGGGCAGGGCGGTCCGGACTACACAATCCCGGCTGAGTTCGTCAGCGAATACTATCACAAGAAAGGGGCGCTCGCCGCAGCCAGAAGGGGCGACATCGCCAATCCGCGCAAATCCTCCAGCGGTTCGCAGTTCTACATCGTGCAGGACGAGATGAACTGCATCCACCTCGACGGGCAGTACACCGTCTTCGGCGAAACGATTGACGGGCTGGACGTAATCGACAAAATCGCCGCTTCGCCGACCGACCGCAGGGACCGCCCGATGCAGGACATCCGAATTATAACCATCCGGCCGGTTGTCCCAGAGGCCGCCGCTCCAGCCGACAGCCTCGCCGCAGAGGGAGACAGCGCTTTGACCAGTGCGCCATCCGACAGCCTCGCCTCCGGAGCTCCTTCCATAAAAATCGCCACGCCCGAGGAAGAAATCAAGAAATAGGGAGGGCTAAAAATGAAGAAAAACATAGTCTTTTTCGATGCGGACGACACCCTCTGGGAAAATGAGGAATACTTCCGTCAAGCCGAAAAAGATTTCGCCGCTCTGCTTCACAAGAATGCGGACTTTTCCACGATACAGCAGATTCTCTGGGCCCGTCAGGAGGGGAACATCCCAATTTTCGGATATGGTTCAAAGACATATATGCTTGGAATGTTGGACACGGCTCTTGACGTGTGCGGAGGAAATCTCAGCGCGGAAATATATCAGGGCATCAAAAAAATCATCACCAACCTTGCCTACCACCGTTTCGACCTCATCGACGGGGTGGAGAAAGCGCTGGGGCAGGTGAAGGAGATGGGCTTTGAGCTCGCTGTGGCCACAAAAGGCGACCTTACGGAGCAGCTGCTGAAATATCGTCAAAGCGGCCTGTCAAGGTTTTTCCATCACATCGAGGTTCTTGAAAACAAGGACACGAAGAATTATCTGGAGCTCTGCGCAAAATTTGACATCGCGCCGGAAGACCTTATTATGATAGGAAATTCGGTGAAGTCGGACATAGCGCCCGTGATTGAGATTGGAGGCCGTGCCATCTACATTCCCTACAAAAGCGTCTGGGTTCACGAAATGGCGCCGATGCCGGAGTCCGAGAGGGTCTTTGAAGCGAAGAGCATTGCCGATGTACCTGGGATTTTAAAGAAAAATGCTATTTTTCATCAAAATATCATCTAAAATTCCAGATTTGGCACAGTCATTGCAAGGTTAATTATTCGAATAGTTTTTTCATAGGTTAAGTTTTAGGTTAGAATTGGATGGCTCCCGGTGTGAATCAGGAGCCATCTCTCTTTTTATGGCTGAGCCATAAAAAGAGAGATGGCTCAGGGGGGGGGCCACCCCTTCCTTTATACACCCCCCAGCCCCCTCTGTAGGGGGAGTGGCGCTACACCTGCCCTATTACACTTGCCCTCACCTTCGCAGGCTTCGCGCGTCCGCTGATGCGGACTTTT
>CAVHYU010000031.1:0-19623 GCA_963640535.1 bacterium
GTTCAGCTGCCTGACGGCGGCTCCATCACCATCATCGCGGTGACCACCCTGAACGACGGAGACATCACTCACGCCATCCCGGACAATACCGGTTACATCACCGAGGGTCAGCTCTACCTCCGCGCGGACGCCGATTCAGGCAAAGTCATCATTGATCCGTTCCGTTCACTTTCCCGTCTGAAGCAGCACGTTCAGGGCAAAAAGACCCGCGAGGACCACTCACAGGTTATGAACGCCTCCGTGCGTCTGTACGCCGACGCTCAGAACGCGAAGACCAAACTCGAGAATGGTTTCGACCTTTCAGACTACGACCACCGCTGTCTCGACTACGCGAAGGAATATGCCACAAGGCTTCTTTCCATCGATGTCAACCTCACTCTCGACGAGATGCTCGACACCGCCTGGGAGCTCTTCAGCAAGTACTTCACCAAGGCAGAGACCGGTATCAAGCAGGCCCTCATCGATAAATACTGGAAGAATTAATAATTATACAAACATATTTGTTAAAGATTTTTGAGGATAGATCCATTTTGGAAGAGGGAGTTTAGCGGACTAAATGACCGATAAAAAATGAATATAGACCAAAAAGAATAACAAATCTACACAGATTATGGCTGTAAAGTTTCAATATAACAAAACCTCGCTGAATGAGACCACGAAGCAGCTCAAGATGCGTCAGAACGCCCTCCCGACTCTGAAGAACAAGGAGAGCGCGCTGAGGCTCGAGGTGCGCCGCGCGAAGGATTATTCGGAGAAGTTGATTGAAGACCTTGAAGCCTCCCTGAAAAAATACGACTATCTTGCAGCCCTGTGGAACGAGTTTGACCCGGGCCTCATTTCAATCACGGACATAGAGCTCGTGACGGTGAAGGTGGCGGGAGTGAAAACTCCGGACCTTCGGGGCATTTCCTACGAGATTCACGACTTCAACGCTTTCGCCCGGCCGGCCTGGTACGCTGACGGTGTGGCAATTCTCAAGGAGCTTTCGCGCCTGGGGATTGAATCGGAAGTCTATCGGGAAAAGAGCCGGATTCTGGACTACAACCGGAAAAAGACCACCCAGAAGGTGAATCTTTACGAAAAAGTGCAGATTCCGGGCTACCAGGAAGCAATCCGCAAGATAAAAAGGTATATGGAGGACGAGGAAAACCTTACCAAGGCTTCATCTAAAATCGTAAAGCAAAGGCACGCGGAAGAGGAGGACGCAGAAAGTGGTAATTAAAATGACAAAATATTCCTTCATCCTGCTCAGCGAGCAGACCGAAGGATTTTTGGAAAAGCTTCAGTCACTCGGAATCATCGACATAACAAGGTCGCTTAAACCCGTTGACGACAAGTCATCCGAGATGCTTTCCGAGGCCTCTGACGCGAAGAAGGCGCTTTCCATTCTCAAGGGATGCAAGGAGACCTCAGTCGGCAAGGCCGCCCCGGAAGAGTGCCCGGTGAAAGCCGTGCTGGATGCCGACTCCAGGATTGCAAACCTCTCAAGTGCCGTTGCCGCCGCAATGAAACAGGTGGACGCGCTGCGCCCGTGGGGAGATTTCGATTCTGCGAGCATCGCTTCCCTTGAATCAAAGGGATTGAAAATCCGCTTCTACTCCTGTCTGAAAAAGAAATTCGACCCCGCGTGGGGAGAAATTCAGGCCCTTCAGGTCATCAGCGAGGACGCGCAGAAAGTCTATTTCGTGACCGTCGCCCCGGCTGATGAAGACTATAGTTTCCCTATTGAGGCCACCGGAACGCCGGAGATCAGCGTGAACGAGGCTGAGGCTAAACTTAAGGAAGAGGAAAAGCAACTTTCCGAGGCGCGGGGAGACCTTGCGGCTCTAAAGGACTGCAAAGGGGAGATAGAGAAAATCTACTCCGACAAACTCTCTTCCCTTGACCTCTACCTTGCGAACGCCGCAACAGAAAAGGCCGCAGAAGATCACCTCTCCGTATTCACTGGCTTTGCCCCTACCGAAGACGACGAGAGGCTGAAAAAGGAATTCGACTCTCTGGACATCTGGTACAGCAGCGAACCGGCCACAAAGGAGGACAATCCGCCGATTAAACTGAAGAACAACTGGTTCGCGCGCAATTTTGAAGTCCTCACCGGGATGTACGGAATGCCGGTTTATGACGAGTTCGACCCGACTCCGGTGCTCGCTCCGTTCTTTATGCTGTTCTTCGCGATGTGCCTCGGGGACGCCGGATACGGAATCCTGCTCGTACTCATCGGACTGTTTATGAAATTCAAGATGCAGGGGTCGAGTCTCGGAAAAATGTACAGGCTCGTCATATTCCTCGGCGCCACGACAATAGTAGTGGGCACGATGCTCGGGACATTCTTCGGAATCAGCCTGCTGTCCGCATCGTGGACTCCAGCCTGGCTCAAGGCAGTCTGCGTCGACGGATGGTTCCAGGACGCGAAGATTGCCGGATTCCCTGCCCAAATGGTTCTTGCAATCGGCATCGGAGTATTCCACATCTGTCTTGCTATGATCATAAAGACGGTGGGCTACACCCGCAGATTCGGTTTCAAGGAGACAATCAGCACCTGGGGATGGACTCTTCTCATCGTGGGCGGAATCATCGCGGCGGCGCTTCTTATGAGCGATGTTCTCTCAGCGGAGGCATTCAAATGGACTGTAATCGCCCTTGCCGTTGTCAGCGGACTTGGAATCTACATCTTCAACAAGCCGGGCCGCAACCCGCTTCTGAACATAGGTTCTGGTCTCTGGGACACCTACAATATGGTCACGGGCCTTATGAGCGACACCCTCAGCTACATCCGTCTCTACGCCCTCGGGCTTGCGGGCGGAATGCTCGGAAACGCGTTCAACCTTATGGGCAATATGATTCTTGAGATTCCTGTTCCGGGACTGAACTGGGTGTTCTTTGTCATCATCCTCATCTTCGGACACATTCTCAACCTCGCGATGAGCTGCCTCGGAGCATTCGTGCATCCGCTCAGGCTTACCTTTGTCGAGTACTTCAAAAACTCCGGCTACGAAGGCACCGGACTCAAATACAACCCTCTGAAAAAGTAGGAGCTGTGTTGGGATTTTGCCTTCGGGAAAAGAAATAGTAACAATAAATTTTATAAAATTATGAACGAAATTCTCGGTTATCTCGGCCTCGGTCTTATGCTTGGACTGGCCGGTATCGGTTCCTGCTACGGAACAACCATCGCTGCAAACGCAGCTGAAGGAGCACTCAAGAAGACTCCTGAAAAATCTTCTACCTATATGGTGCTTTCAGCACTTCCTGCAACCCAGGGTCTTTACGGTTTCGTAGGCTTCCTGCTTTGGCTGGTTGTCTTCAAGCCGGACTTCGCAGTTATGGGTCCTAAGCTCTTCGGAGTCGGCCTTGCAGTGGGTCTTGTCTGCCTTCTTTCAGCCATCCGTCAGGGTCAGGTCTGCGCAAACGGTATCGTCGGTGAGAGCCAGGGCCACAACGTTATGACAAACACCCTCATCTACGCCGCCCTTCCTGAGTTCTATGCAATTCTTTCGCTTGTCGGCGCTATTATGGCTGTTCTGTAACCGGGTCCGTATATGGGCGGATTGCTGTGTTGTACTCCATCCCCTATATGACCCCTTGCATTATGGATTTATTTTGAAAAATCATTAAATTTGCGGAGCATTTCCCCTGCGGGCGGAGGTGCTCCGTTACAATTAGAAAGAAAAATATGGGAAACGAAAAAGCGACAAGGATTCAGACATCCATCCTTAATGCCGCAGAAAAGAAGGCTTTGGTTTATCTTGCGAAGCATCTTCCGAAATGGGCTACATCCAATATGCTTACATTCATCGGAACTATGGGCGCAGTGATGTGCGCGGCGGGCTTTGCCCTTGCAAATTATAATCTCCAGTGGCTCTGGCTTGCGGTGGGCGGCCTTGCAGTGAACTGGTACGGCGACAGCCTCGACGGCTCGATGGCCCGCGTAAGGCATACTCAGAGGCCGGTTTACGGCTTTTTCATCGACCATAACATCGACATATTCACAATCATCCTTATGTGTGTCGGTGCCGGTCTCTCCCCTATCGTGAGGATGGACGTAGCGCTTTTCGTGCTCGTCGCATATCTCGCGATTTCCGCACACACCTACATCGGAACAATTCTCAAGAATGAATTCAAACTCACCTACGGCAAACTCGGACCGACCGAGTTCAGAATTATCGCCGCTGTGTGCGTAATCTGCCTCATCTACATCCCGTGGCAGAACTACACGGTGGACGTGAATTGCTTTGGCGGCGGACTTGAGACACTGAACGGCGCCTACACTCCGTTCGACTGGGTGGCAATAGGCCTGGGATGCATAATTTTCGCACTCCTTATCCACTCCCAGTTCAAGGACGAGAGGCTTCTCTCGAAGCTTGACCCGCCGAAACCTTTTGACGGACACATAGAAGACTAATTCACCACAGGAAAACTCCGCTGATGACGCAGATGCAGAATGACCCGCAGGAGGAAGAGACTCCACGGGGAGAGAAGAAGAAAAAAGGGGGAAAGGACAAGACCCTGAGTCTAAAAAAATGGGTTGAGTTCGTGGTGAGCAGAGCTCTCGGGACGGTCGTTGACACGGCTGTCCTTTGGTTTGTAGGATGGGCCCTCAAACAGATGATGGTAGCGCACCCCGCAAGCGGGTTCTGGAGCGGCTTCTCCTACTGGGGAGAATACTGGATAGGGCCTGCGATTTCCTTCGAGGTGGCGACCTTCGCGAACTTCCTGATGTCCTACTACTGGATCTGGAAGAACAGGGTGAGCGACCTGGGCTCCTCAAAAAGTTTCTCGCGCCACTTCTGGGGTTTCAACGTTTCGTGCATCTTCGGCTTTGTCGTGAAGATGGTTTTCCTCGTGCTTTTCGAGAGGATTTTCGGCTGGGACGCGTGGCTGTGCAACCTGGTGGCAGTCTGCATCTCCGGCATACTCAACTACTTCCTCGCTGAACTGGTGGTTTTCAGGAAAATCAACCGACGCCCCAAGAACGAAGTACTCAGCATCGAGGAGCTCGGCGAGATGGCCCCTATTTTCAAGGGAGCGTGGGGACAGTGGTTCGGAAAGGCGCTTATGTCGCTTGTGGGCATTGACAAGCTCAACCGCCTGTACGACAGCGTGGCGGACTGCACCGATGCCGCCGAATGTTCGACCGAGATTCTGAAAAATATGGGTTGCGACTACCTTGTCGGCAACCCCGAGAGGCTGGAAAATCTCCCCGAAGGAGCGTTCATCACCATCAGCAACCACCCCTACGGCGGTCTTGACGGTATAATTCTCATCGACATATTCCGACACCTAAGGCCCGACTACCGCGTGATGGTGAACGACATTCTCTCCAGGGTGAAACCCCTTCTGCCGGCGTTCATAACGGTGAACCCGACGACGACCCAAAAGGGCGAACCCACAAGCACAACGCTCCGCGGAGTGAAGGAGACGCTTCTCTGCCTTATGGACGGGCATCCGGTGGGCTTTTTCCCTTCCGGAGCAGTCTCGGATCTTCATCCTAAGACCAAGGACATTTCCGACAGGGAGTGGCAGGAAAGTATGATCAGACTCATTAAAAAGGCCCGCGTGCCAATTGTTCCAGTGCACTTTATCGACCATAATTCCCGCCTCTACTACTCCCTGGGACTCATCGACTGGAAAGTGCGGCTCCTAAGGCTCCCGCGCGAGCTTCTCAATAAGAACAAGGGCAAACACCGCGTGGTGATTGGAGAAACCATCAGCGTGGAGGCTCAGGACGCCTTCAAAGACCTTAACGAATACAGGGCGTTCCTGCGCGGCTCGGTTTACGATATGCCGACCCCTGCGGAGTTCACTCCGAGGGACTTTGCAAAAGACTAGCATTTAGGGAGGCTCCGATGAGGGTTTCGGGGTCGAAAGAAAAAGACAATATTTAGTTCTATATATTATGAAAAAGATTTGGACAATGATTTTTCCTCTGATTGCGCTCTGCTCCTGCGGAAGCGGGGCTCGGAGTGGCGAGCCTGTCCCCGGAATTGACCCGACGGACCTTGACACCACAGTTTCACCGAAAACGAATTTCTATGCCTACGCCACCGGCGGATGGCAGAAAAAGAACCCGCTCAAACCGGAATACGCACGCTACGGTTCCTTCGACATCCTCGGAGAGAACAACGAAAAAAGGCTTAACGAGCTTTTCCAGTCAATGACTCAAATTGCCGCGCCCAAAGGCAGCAGCGACCAGAAAATCGCCGACCTCTACAAGATGGGGCTCGACTCCCTGCGTAACAATGCCGCTGGGGCTGAGCCTCTGAAGGCAGATCTCAACACCATTCTCGCCATTCAGGACAAGGCCTCTCTCATCGACGAAGTGGCTGCACTTCACCTTAGCGGCGAAGACGTCTTCTTTGCAGCCGGTGTGTCTTCGGATATGATTGACAGCAGCACAAACGTGTTCTACCTCAATCAGTCCGGCCTCGGAATGGGCGACAGGGACTATTACGTAAAAGGCTGCGATGCCTCTCTCAAAGAGGGCTACAAGGCTTTCCTCGCAAAGGTTCTTACTCTCGCTGGGATTGACAACGCGGAGCAGAAGGCCGCAAACGCTCTTAAAATCGAAGACCAGATTGCAGAGGCTTCGTGGACAAGCGTGGAGCAGAGAGACATCCAGAGACAGTACAACCCGACAACCTTCGGGGAGCTTAACTCCACCTACCCGAATCTTGCCTTCAGCCGCTATTTCCTCGGCCTCAAGATCAATCCTTCCTGCAAAATCATCGTCAGTCAGCCGTCCTATTTTAAGGCGCTGAACAACATCATTGCAAACAACGACCTCGAAGTCCTGAAGGACTATCTTCTCGCCCGGACGGTGAGCGGAGCCTGCGGAGCGCTGAGCGACGAGTTCAGCACTGCAAGTTTTGACTTCTTCTCACGCCAGATGGCCGGAGTGCAGCAGCAGAAACCGCGCTGGAAACGCGCAATGGCCGTACCTAACGCCCTCCTTTCAGAGGCCGTGGGTAAGATGTATGTTGAGAAATACTTCCCGGCAAAGGACAAGGAGAAGATGGCGCAGATGGTCCGCAACATCCAGACCGCCCTTTCTGAGCACATCGACTCTCTCGACTGGATGAGCCCCGAGACTAAGGCTAAGGCGCAGGAGAAACTCGCCGCCTTCACTGTAAAAATCGGCTACCCGGACAAGTGGAAGGACTATTCCAGCCTTGAGATTGACCCGGCGCTGAGCTACTATGCGAACATAAAGAACGCTTCACAGTGGTATGTGCGCGACAATCTGGACCGCCTCGGAAAGCCGGTAGACAAGGAGGAGTGGCTAATGAGCCCGCAGACCGTGAACGCCTACTACAACCCTACGACCAATGAAATCTGCTTCCCTGCAGCGATTCTTCAGCCGCCGTTCTTCAATCCTTCAGCTGACGACGCCGTAAACTACGGAGCCATAGGAGTTGTAATCAGCCACGAAATGACCCACGGATTCGACGACCAGGGACGCCTCTTCGACAAGGACGGCAATCTCGCCGACTGGTGGACAGAGGCAGATGCCAAGGCATTCAAGGAGAAAACCGCAAAGCTCGTGGAGCAGTTCAACGCAGTGGAGGTTCTTCCGGGCGTGAAAGCGAACGGCGCTCTCTGCCTCGGAGAGAACATCGCTGACCAGGGCGGTCTGAGGGTAGCCTACACGGCAATGCAGAACTCATTCGGAGGGAAATATCCTGCAGACATCGACGGTTTCACGGCCGAGGAGAGATTCTATCTCGCCTACGCGAAGCTCTGGGCCGACAACATCACCGACGAGGAGATTGCCCGCCGCACCAAGCTCGACGTCCACTCTCTCGGCCGCAACAGGGTCAATGTGACCCTCCGCAATCTCGACACCTTCTTCAAGGCGTTCGACATCAAGGAGGGCGACGCGATGTACCGCGCACCGCAGGACCGGGTAGTCATCTGGTAAATATTACTTAACAAGAAAAAAGAGAAATCTGAAATTCAGATTTCTCTTTTTTTTAATTATTGAAGGAGACGGTGGAAAGGCTGTCGCCGTAATAGAAATACTTGTTGTAGACCCAGACCTTTGTCGCGGAAGCGGCTTTTGTGGTCTTGAAGGCACAGGGAAGGATTTTGTAGGAATTGTCCCCGGTGGACTCCAGAGCCATATACTCGGCGTAGGTTATGGTTTTTGTGAAACCGTAGGAACGCTTTGAGCTGTCCAGCATAGACGCTCCGTACCAGGTTGACATATAGCCGCTCTTGTAGGCATCCTCCGCCTTGGAGTTGTCCGGAGTGAGGGAATTTTCCTCTGCCTCCATCTTGAATTCAAGAGGGAAAAGATGGGACCGGAGACCTGTCGGAATTTTAATGTTCAAAGTAACTGCCTGACCCACTGAAGAAGAGACCGTCGAAGGGCTGCACTCCAGGACCATAGTGTAAGGCTTACGGAGGCGGAATATGACTGTTCTTGCGATTTTCACCGCGCCGCCCTCTTCCCGTGGCTCATAAAAAATGACTGTCTGTGTTTTCTCCTCATCCGTCGGAGTCTGAGGGTTGATTGTAACGACTTTCCATCCGTTGGAGTCATCGGAGGAGGAGTAGGACTTAAAGACTGACCCTGTTCCGTCATTTGCCGGGGCTGCGCCGGTTGCGACATCGTAGGGACTTATCTTGCTGTTGTCGACCGCTGTCGGAGCATTGCGGTAGTCCGGAATATACTTGTATCGGAAATTGAAGGCGCCGGTGCTTACCACGGTCGTGTCTGTGTAACTCACATACAGTCTGCTTGTTCCGTCGGAAATGTTTACGATGTCCTGAGTCACAACCGAAGAAACGAAGTTGTTGGATGCGGGAGCCGCTGCGGCTTCTGCGGCCGAAGCATATCCGTCGCTCGAGCAGGAGACTATGGTGGCGGAATAGATGAAATTTCGGAGGATGTTGTAGTAGGTGACGAAACCGTTCTCGGCAGCCTTCACGAAATCAATCTTGTAGTAGGTGTCAGCATTGCCGTCGAAACTGCCCTTGACGATGATGGCGGTGTTGGTGACATCCTCGGAATAAGGTCTCTCGTAGAGGAATTTGTCGGAGGTGTCGAACGAAAGAGCTGAGGCGTCGGACTGGATAATTTCCGCGTCCTGAGGGAGATAGCCGAGAAAACCTGCGGAGGTCTTGCCGTCGTAGGAGGCGGTGAGTTCGTCATAGGAACGGCTCACCCACGGGTTGTCGGCATTGCCGTCACCCTCCGAGTCGGTCTTTGCGTAGGTTGCGAAAGAGTTGTGGCTCATTACGCAGGGAGCGACGCAGCCCCTGTCAGGAACATTCCAGAGGGCATATCCTGTGATTTTGAAATCGTCAGTCGAGGATTCCACGTGAACGCGGGCAAAATTTCTCACAAGAGGGATTCTCTTTAGGCCTATGCTCTCCAGGTAGGTTTCCCTCTCAGAGAGAGTCATTTCGCCCATTTCATCCGTTGAGATGATTCCTCCCGGAAGGGCTACCCTCTGCCAGTAGGCATCCTGGCCGCCTCTGACCGTCAGCTGACGCAGGACATAATACTCAGTTCCGTAGGTGAGTGGATTTGCCTTGAAATCGTAGTTCGCGATAAAGTGGAGAGTACGGGGGGAAGGAGAGGCTTGAAGAGAAACGGAGAACTTGTATTCGGTGCGTTCGTCGGTAGAAAAGGTGGTAGGGTCAACCGGAGTTGCCTTCTGGGACTCCACATAAAATCCCTGGTCGTCGAAAACAAGCACCCAAAGTTCGGACAGAGCCTCCGAAGAAAAGGACCTTGTCATCATTGACGAGGCCTGAGGGACGCTCACGGAAAACTCAAGGCCCATCGGAGTGGAGGAGTTCTCTCCGGAGTTCGGGACATTTTCCTTTGCGCAGCCTGTGAAAATCCAAGCCAGAGCGAGAAGAAATATGATAGTTCTATTTTTCATTTCAATCATTCGTTTGTGGGGCGGGATGTTTCCCTCTCCCCTTCCGCGGAAAAATTCAGCAGCCTACCTTGCCCGGTCACCCCAGGTGAAGGTTGACTTGTCGCAGGTGTCTGTCCAGTACCACTCGTCGTAAACGCAACGGATGTAGGAGTTACTTGTTGTGGTTGTTCCATTAGGACGGTATGCAGTAGAATTGCTTCCCCAATAGTAGGAATCACTTGACAACAAAACAGGGATTTTACCATCATTGGCAAGCATTACCATATATTCAATCTCTGCTTTCGTCGGGATTCTCCATCTTCCTGCAGGGTAACCGTCCTCCTGATAGGAAGCACATCTTTTCTTTGCATTGGCGTATGTCATAGAGCTAGTCGCACCGTATGATGAAGCTATGCGGAAAGCTGGAGCGATCATATTGTTGACACGAGTTCCATCAGTATCAGTAGGATAGTAATATTTGATTGTGCGGGATTCTCCATCCATATCTTTGGCAGTAGCCCAACTCTCGCTACGACTACTACCACCTCCCCACCATTCTCCGGAACTCAATGTTGGGATAGAGACATCGGCAGTCCGAGGGTCTCCGATAGTGTAGGAACTGCCTACCGGCAACGAGCTTACGCGTATGACATATCTATACGGATCCTTATTGCCCGGATTGCTCGTTACCTTGTCCCATGCAAGACTGGAACTTGTCTGCTGCTTGTTATTGATGTAAAGATAACCGTGATGCCGATTATTTCCGTTTGCAGATATACCATTGGAGGAACTTGGATTGGCACAGTCCGAATTAAGCTCAGCCACGACATAAAGCGCCGGATACTGGGTCACGGTGAGAGTCTCGGTGAAATTCGAGTTGTCAGTGTGACGGATGGTGAAAGTCAGCGTGTAGGCCGTAACATCGTAGTCAGCGGAATAGTCGTTCTCGAGATTGTGAGTGAAGACTACCGCTGAATTGTCGGAATTCGCTGTGATGGAGTACTCTGAAGAGGAAACGGTCTCCTCGTATGGCTGATATCCAGAAGATGGCGCGAGGACAGTGCGCGTCATTGATGCGCTCTGCACGGAAATCGGGTGCGAAGTGTAGTAAGGGATGCTCAGCGAGTTCACGTTGTTCATCACGTAGGAATTCTCGTCCACCATCAGGTAGCGGTAACGCAGAAGTTCCGCATTGGTTTTCACAGTCTCGTTGCCCCAAGGCAGAATCATATAGGAAGGCGCCACGACAGTAGGGTTGTCAGGGTCGCCGCTTCCGAGGATGCTCACGGAAAGGCTCACTTTGTACCAGGCGTTGCGCTCGAGGCTTTTGGAGATGGAGTTGAACGGCACGGCGTAGTAGCAGGTGAAGTAGCGCGTGGAAGTGTTCCCTTCCTCATCCGTCGAGGTATGTTTCCACGGAACGGAAAGCATCAGATACGGAGCTTCGCCCTCAGAGGATGAACCCCAGGCAGTGTAGAGCGACCAGAAAGGCATTTCACAGGTCCATCCTGCGGCGGTGCCATCCTCCGATGTGCAGGCGGAGAGCAGACGCGCCTTCCCTTTGTAGGAGAATAGCCCCGCGCTTCTGTCTTCCCAGCTCATATTCGCGTCAAGATACCCCCTGTCTATGCCGCCGATGTAGCTCACCTTCATATTCTCCGTGTCAGGAGTCCAGTTCTTGTCATCGACATCGCTGTTGTCAACGCGGGTGACATAGAAGGAGATTTTGGAGGCGGCTCTTTCCATCGGGATTTCACCCCCCGAAAGAGTTCGTGCGGCATCGTCCTTAACGAGCGTCCCCTCCCCGCTCATCGGGAAAGACTCGGGAGCGGCAGCGTATGGGTCCTCGGAAAGAGAGGGAGCGAAAGACGTTTCTATTACTGTGTTTTTAAGTTCCGAGAGAGTCGGGGACTCCGACAAAGGAAGAGAGGCGACCCCGTCGAGATTTGCAACGGCATAGACCCTGCAGCTGCTTAGAGTCGTAAAAAGTTTCGAGACGGCGTCTTTTTTCATCACGAATTTAACGGAAACCTTGCCCGCTGAAGGCGTCTCACCCGAAACGGCTGTTCCGTCAGAAATCACCGCGCCGCTGTTGTTTAGGCTCGCCCAGCCGCCCTCCGGCCAGACATAAGCTGCAGGAGTATCCTCGGATGAGGAAGCGCCGTTAAAGAAATAGAGCCGGAAGCCTTTGATGAGGTTCTCATTCCATTTGTCTTCGCCGTATGCGGAAGAAGCCTTGCTTGCAAGGGGAGACTCGCTCACACTAAGAGACAGACTCACCACCGCACCGTCCCCGTCCCAAAGGGCAGGCTCCGTCAGACTGTCCTTTGAACAGCTGCAGAAAAGAGCCGCAAAAGCGAGCGAAGCGAAAATATATGAGATAAATTTCTTCATTATCATTCCAAAACCTGCATTCTTAAACCATCCTATCAGTCTTTTACCAGCACCCACGGTCCTCCGAGAACATCGGATGCCGCAAGATTCACATTGCCGTAGGTGGCGTAAATCACCAGTTTCGCCGTCCCCACCGTCTCCGCCTGCTGAACAATCTCAAGGTTCACAGGATTTCCGTCTACCTCTCCGGTGGCATAGTCGCTGAGCGTCCCATCCGAGGTGCGGAAGCGGAAGTGGTTCAAATCCCCGCTCTTTTCCTCGAAAACGGCATACCAGGTGGCTCCGTAAGGGGTGTCGATGGTGAAAGTGCAGGTGAGATTTCCGGCTCCAGTAGCAAGCACCCTTCCGTTTTCAATAGGAGTGAGGTGGTTCGTGTCCGTCCACTTGAGCTGCTCCGTGACGCTGACCGTCTTCTTGTAGTCGTAGCTGAACTCGGTGAGAGTCCACGGCTGAGCCTTCAGGGAAAGGGAAAGTTCATATCCGCCGACGCTCGCTATAGTGAAGCGGTAGATGTGGTTGCGAAGAAGATTGAAACGCCGGTTGTTGTCGGAGCCGAGGGAATAATCCCTGAAATCCAGAGTGTAAGTCTTCGTAATTCCCTCGAAATCAAGCTCAATGAAGGAGCAGTCGCTCCGGCGGTGACCGTAAATGTCCTTGTTGCGGTACTCGGGAACGTAGATTGTCCAGACTCTGCCCCCGGAGGCGGAAGTAAAGGAAAGGCTGGAGGACTCTGAAGGGTTGTCGTCTGCGCCGGCGTAAAGGTGAACGGAGTGCTCATAGTTCTGATTCCCGGTGGTTTCGTACATATCCAGCGGCGCGCAGGCTCCGTTGGGGTTGTAGTTCACAAGGCGCACGTCAGAGAGCGTCTCGTCCACGTCATCGCCAAGGGACACTTCGACCTTTGCCATAGCTCTGAGAAGGTCAATCCGGCCGAGATCAGTAGCGAGGTTTTCGCGGAAACGAAGAGCGGAGGAGAATGTCTTCACTCCGTACATCGGGATGAGCGAAGTCTCTGAAGGTGTGAAAGGAGCGGAGTAACTGTACATTGTCCAGGAGGCCTTGCAGACATCCTCAATGGTGGTTTCGCCCTTGGTGAGTCCCTCGGGAGAAGACGGACAGTTGGCGAGAATCACAACCTTGAATCCGCCCGTAGGAGGATTTTCTACAGGGCCGCGAAGAGTCCATTCGGAAGGATAACGATCACTTCCGACAGGAAGAGTTTCGGTCGGGGTGAACTGGAACATAAACTTGTCGGAGAGGTCGAAGAAAAGCACCGAAAGATGATTCTGGACATCGATGTAGTTCTCATACCCCGCGGCAGCTTCATCAGTCTCATTTATTGCCTTGGTGCTCCGAAGCGATGATCCGGAGGAAATCTTCAGCGTGAGTTCAGATGGCATACCCCCCTCCCGAGTCTCCCCTTCCGAGGTCAAAGACCCCTTCGAGCAGGCTGCAACTCCCATTGCAAGGAGAGCGAGAGCGATATTAAACCATTTTCTGAACATTTTTTACCTATTTTGAAGGCGCTGTTTTACAGGTGCGCGCAGTATACTTTAAGTCCGTTATCTCCGTGCTATAAATTTATATCCGAAAGAACGATCTTCCACGAGTTGATGTAGATATATGCGTTCATCCAGGTGTCGTCGGCATTGAGGAAGAAAATCATATCGAAGTCCCCCTGACGGTCGAGAAAGTCCTGGTCGCCCATCTTCGCGTTGACGGCGCCTTTGAAAAGAAGAGCATAGTCAACGAGTGGAACGGAAAGTATAATTTTGCCGTCGCTTTTACGGGAAACCGTAAGGCGCGCCGAGTCACGGCTGGTGAGCATAAGGCGCGAAGCGTTGATTTCCGCGCACGCGATGCCTCTTTCAACTGTTTCTGACTTGGTGAGGACGTCTCCCGCAGAGGCTCCGGCAAGAGATGAGGTCGTCACGGAAGTTGAACCTGTGTAAACCGTCCAAGGCTTGTAGGAAACCTCGCCCGAAGGAATAATCGTATTGTCCCAGTTTAGAAGTGAATTGTCGTCGGTGATTGTAAAGTCGAACTTGTCGGCCGAAATCGGGTCGCCGGAAATGTGCTGAAGGAAAACCTTGTAGTTTTTAGTATCCTTCATAAGCGACATTGTAACCTCTGCCGTGCCCTCGTCGACGGTGAAATCCGCTCCGCTGTAGTAGCCGTAGAAAAGATCGTCAAGACGGGAATCGACATAATCCTTTCCAGTCGAAGAGTCCGATTTGAAGTTCAGAGCTGCAGTGAGACCGGACTTATTGTCGGACGGGGCGAGAGTGAAGGAGGAGAGAGAGTCGGCGTCGCACCAGGCGAGAAGGTCGTAGCGGCCCGGTTTGAGAACTCCTTCAGGAATCTCTATGAAGTAGTTCTCCCTTGAAAGGGCCTCTCCGCTTTCGGAGGTCTTGTAGAGAACGTCACCGCTTTCGCTGTCAAGGACATAGAGCGTCACAGCCTTCACCGAGTGCGCGAAAGCATCGGCATAAAGCATATTCACATCATAGCGGAACTTCACCCTGTAGTGGACAGAGCAGTCTCCCTCGTAGTCGTATATCAGGAAGTTGCAGGAGGAGAGCAGACTCCCGCAGACAAGCGATACAAGCGCCACTGAAAATATATGTCTTAGTTTAGACACCATAGTCCTGAATTTTCTTTTCAATTTCGCGGGCAGCAGGAAAGTTTCTCTTTCCGCCCGATTTGTGACTGCCGGAGGGGATCAGCCGCCGGCAGCCGATGATAACCAAAAAAATTACAAAATAACCCTATTGTAATTCTATTTCTATCCTTGAAGGGAATCCGCCCATCGGAGCGGGTCCCCTCGTAGGACTAAAGGTCTACAGACTGGTTTACAACCTTCCAGGAGAGGATGTTGACCTGAGCGCCGACATAGTACTTCTTGCTCTTCGCGTCGTTCGGGAGAATCTGCTCATCCGGGTCATAGACTGCCACACCGAGATTCTTGATGGAATTCACGGTAAGACGATACCAGTGGTTGCGGACAACTCCGTAGTCAGCCTCCACGTAGTCGTTGGAAGCGAACGTGCCGATCTGGTTGAGGTGCTCTACAGGGATGTTGTAATACATACGGCCTTCGTTGTAGTAGCTGCACTCTGACTTGTCCCTCTTCCAGACATTGGTATTGAGCTGCTCCGCTGTGGTTTCAGTGTAGGATGAACCTGTCTTCATATAGTATTTGTAACCCTCCGGAGCATCGGCAATCTGGAGATAAACAAGACCGTCACCGGCATTGACTTCAGCGAAGTTCGCTGTGGTTATCTGGGTGTAGGTCTGCTCGTCGTTTGAGAGGTACGGAATGTAGGTTTCAGATGAAATGGTCGAGTATTTTTCGAGCACACGGGTTTTATATGCCTCTGCAGTCCAGAGATTGTTCTCGTAGTTTACAAGAGTGAGAGCGTTCCCGTCCTTGTCCACAATCTGAGCTGAAAGAAGAGCGGAGGTTGCGGTGGTGTTGAAGTTATTCGCGCTCAGGACATCAAGGGTGTTGGTGTTCTCACGGCAGTAGGCATACTGTGATGGGGTTACGCCGCACTCGTTGTAGGTAATGTAGCTGAGAGTCTGAGCGGCCTCGTTTCCCTTGTAGTTGTTTGCAGGAGTTGACTCGGAATTTGAGTAGCTGTCGGCATAAACACAAGTTGCATCGCCATAGTTGGTGGATTTTGCCCAGTAGCTTCTGTAGTTTCCCTCATCGTTCCAAGTGAATCTTGCGAATTCCCAGGTAGGGTCGATAGCCTTGTAGGCGTAGGTGTTCTGCGCAGTTGCGTTAAGACCCCATTTGCCGACTTTCACATAGAGAGCGACACTGTCTACGGAAGGATAGACCTTGAAATTTCCCAGAGAAACGGAAGAACCGTCACCGATTGTGGAGCCGAGGGAAAGCTGAACCTTGGCTGCAAGTCTCTCAACGTATGAAACAGCAATATCATCTCCGGTTGCTGCCTCTGCGTCAGCCTCGGAATCCTTGAACATTGAAGATGTAAGTTTCGTGCAGAAGTAGCCTGAAGCGGCGTCAGAGTTGGAGAAAGTCGAGCTGGTCATAGTGAATTTGGTGAGAGCGGTGGTCGTTCCCTCCTCAGCGATTCTCTTTGTCACGGTTTTCTGAGCATCTGTAAGGCTGAGACCTTCGAGAGAGGTTGCAAGGTCGTTGTCATTGAGAATTACGCTCATATAGGCCGGGCTGCTCTTCTCGGAGAGACCCTTAAGAATCACGATGTCCTTGCCTACCCAGGAAGTATTGTCTGAGCCTTCGCCCTCTTTTGCTGTGCCTGAAATTTTCTGGCTCACGTGTGAGAAGAAAGCTCCGTCAGCCTTGTAGAAGAAGAAGTCTGCAACGCTCACGACATTGTCGTCTGCAGAGCCGTAGAAGAAGCCGGACTCGGTTGTCGTGCCGGTGGCCTTGGAGGGAACGTCAGCGTCAGAGCTTACCACTGAGACAGAGAGGTAGGCAACGTCCGAGTTTGAGTAGACAGGAGCCTTGGTTTCTGCCGGGTTCTCTTTGTTGCAGGAAGCGAGCAAGAGGAGAGCCGCTGCTGCAAGAAGAAGATTCTTTGTTTTCATAATTGTACTTTAATTAAATTGTTATTGTTATTTGTTTTCAATATCAGTCGTTTCAATGCTCAGGATTTCAATCCGCTGAGCCTGTCGGGGAGGGCGGCTACTTGTTTTTGCCGATATATTTACGGTAAATCGCCGCAGCCTCGGCCGCATCAGGAACACCCATCTCGGCGGCGGCGTCAAAGTGCTCTACAGCTGAAGCGAAGTCATTTGCCTGCGCGAAGTAAATCCCCCTTGAGTATTCGGCCTCTCCGCCCTCACCCGCCTTCTCGAGGTGGCGTGCGGCAAGAGCGCGGTCTCCGCTTTCAAGAGCGGCATTCGCAGCATTGAGGTTCGCGGTCTCATTGTTCGGGAACATCGCCGCGGCAACCTCGAACACCCGGTTGAAGTCAGCGCTGCCCGGCTCAAGTGAGTTTGCAGCGATGAAGAACTCCCTGAGGGAAAGCTTGCCCGGCTCGGTCTTCACCTTCTCGAGGATTTCCACAGGGTCGTCGAAAGACCGGATAGAATACTCGATGCGGTACTCGGTGCGCCGGAGTGAAGGGAAGACATCGGATATGAGGTATTTGGTCTCCTTAGGGAATTTGCGGCGGAGAGTTTTCTCCTTGGTGTCCGGAGCCATCGCGCTGTCCTCGGCGATTTTAAGGATTGCCTCGGTTGTGGAAAGAGTGCTGCTGTCGCGAAGCCACTCGATGAATCCTCCCCAGTCCTCGGCCTCGTGTTCGGTCACTACGACTGAAGGGTCAAGGCTGCAGAGCATACGGACATAGTTGCTGATGGTCTGGGTTCGGTCGCGGGCGAGTTCGTCGTTATGTTTATAGTTTCCCTCCGGTGAGGCATAGCCCTTCATCCAAAGTTTCGTGACGGTGACATCGGAGTCCGAACGCACGGAGTCAATGGTCGCGCGGATTTTTCCGAGTTCGATGGCGTTGGTGTGGTAGGAAGGGTCGATGTCGGTCTTGTTCACACGGAAGTCCACATACGCCTTTCCCGCAAGGCTGCGGTTCTTCGGCCCCTCGGCAGCGGGGCGAATGAAGTGGTAGGAAGGCATATACATCGCATCCTCCAAAAGGGAGCGCTTGTCCTTTTTAGTTCCTATGCCGCAGCAGGCATATTCCTCACTGGAAAGGATGAGGGAGCATCCGCCCATCCAGTCACGATAGGCCGTTGTAGTGCGGTACGGGACGCGCAAAGAGTCGGTCTGGTCGGCGCGGAATGTGATTTCATCCTTTCCTGAAATCATTGCCCCGTTGTCCTGACGAAGATAGTAGTAGTACCTCTGACGCCCGTAAACGCCCACTGAAGGGAGGACGAGCGAGTCCTGTCCGTTTGTAAGGCAGGGAGTGAAAAGAATTGCGCGGGTGCTCCTGACCTTAAGGGAGTCAAGGTCTATGGAAAGTCCCACCGTGACATAGTCTCCGCTTCGAAGCACACTGACACTGTCAACGGAGTAGGTGTAAACTTCGGAGTGCTTTTTCATCCTGAGGCGGCTGTCGGCTGCGGCATCATTTTCTGAGAATGTCCAGAAGAAGGCACTGAAGACAAGGAGGCAGAGGGCTGCGAAAATGTTATTTGAAACTGTCTTTTTCATATTCATTCCTCCCTCTTAAAATACATAGACAAGGCCCACAGAGAATTTCGTAGGACCGAAATAATGATGATTTACACCCTCTTCAACCTTTTTTCCGCAATCTGCGCAGCGGTAGGTGTCGGTGCGGGAATATATCCAACCGGCTCCTGCCTCCACCTCGATGTCCCAGTGTCGGTCGAGAACCCAGGCATAGCCGTATGCGAGGCCCAGTCCTGTCATCCAGCCCTGGTAGCGGTAGTCCTTTAGAAGAGAAAAATCATTGCCCACAGGCATTTTTACGGAGGAATTCCATCCGCCGACATTCATCTGCCCCACAATGCCGTGCACTGCGAAAAAACTGCCCATCCAGGCATCGCAAAGCCACCAGCGAACTTCAGGCTGAACGATCCAGTGTTTGAACTTCACCGTATTGTCCTTGAAGCCCCAGGGGTTGAGGTTTCCGCTAACATCGAGAGTCCATTCTGGGGCGAAACGCCATTCGCCACCAACATTGAGAGTGGTGGTGACATCATAGAGAAGGTTGGTTTTTACGGCCCAGTCCTGCGCCTTCGCCTCCACGCCGGAGCAAAGAAGAGCGACACTAAGGCACAAAAAGGCATACGCGCAGAGCGAGCAGCGCCGTATTATTGATTCGGAGCCCGACTTCATTTTATTGATATTGTGTTTATTCTGCCGACCAAGGCAGCACTACTACTATTTTTCTCACTGAGCCGATTTTGGCTTTCGCTTAACAATCGTAATTTTTACTACAATAATAATTACGATTTAATAGCGATTATTTCCATTCAACTTACACTTACTTTATTTAGCGGGCGGGAAATTATACAAAAGTCTTGCCGTAAGTCTCACTTTGCTATTGTTTTTTTCGATAGCAACGAACGTTCGCGATTTTATGTAATAAGGAGTCAGGAGCGGAAGGTTGGAAGACATAAAAAAACGAGGCGGATACTGATTGTATTCGTCTCGTTTTTGTGGAGATAGACGGATTCGAACCGACGACCCTCTGCTTGCAAAGCAGATGCTCTAGCCAACTGAGCTATACCCCCTTGTTTTGCGTTTCTTTTTGGCGTCTGCCGCGTTGGGCTTCGCAAAAGAATGCCGCGCCAGGCTACGCCAAAGAATTTAAAGAACTGGTGGGAGCAGAGGGAGTCGAACCCCCGACCCTCTGCTTGTAAGGCAGACGCTCTG
>CAVHYU010000032.1:0-19146 GCA_963640535.1 bacterium
CGACTCGCGTCGATTGAGCTTACAGGTTTCTTCCTCGCAGTCTTTTCAATGAACTCCTTTCTTATTCAGAAAGTCTCTCGGAAAACTGATTTTACAGCGCCTCGCGGCCTCTGTTGTACCCTCTTTTCCGAAAGGGACTGCAAAGGTAAGGACTTTTTGGAAACCGCCAAACATTTTCTCGATTTTTTTGTAAAAAATTTTCTACTTTTGTCGCCGCAAACGCAATATAAGGTAAGTTTTATGTCCTGGTTTTTGGATTTATTTCGGCAACAGACATTCATTCAGGCGATTGTGGTCCTTTCGCTCATCTGCGCGGTGGGGCTGCTCTGCAATAAGATAAAAATAAAAGGTGTCTCTCTCGGAGTGACCTTCGTGTTCTTCGCGGGCATCGTGGCAGGACATCTCGGTCTTACTATTGACCCTCAGATGCTCTCGCTCGCACAGAACTTCGGCCTCATACTCTTTGTCTATTCGCTCGGTGTGCAGGTGGGCCCGAGTTTCTTCCCTTCGCTGAAAAAGGGCGGAATCAAACTCAATCTGCTCGCCTTCGGGGTGCTTGCACTCGGAACCGGGCTGTGTCTGGTGCTGGGGGCGGTGTGCGGAGTCAGCGTACCGGTGTCGATGGGCCTTCTTTCGGGAGCAGTGACCAACACTCCTATGCTCGGTGCAGCCCAGCAGGCCCTTCTGGACTCCGTTCCCGGGGCGGTCAACATCTCCAACGAGATGGCTATGGCCTGCGCCGTGGGCTACCCTTTCGGCGTCATTGGAGTCATCCTGTGCGTTATTATCCTCAAAGCAGCATTCCAGAAAAAGAGTTCACAACCCATTGACAATCACGACAATCCAACTTTCGTAACTGAATTCAGGGTGAGTAACCCTGCCATTTTCGGCAAGACCATAAAAGAAATAATGCACGGGCTTCCCTTCCATCTTGTGGTTTCAAGGGTGTGGAAATTCGCTTCGGAGGAGGATTGCAGAGTCACCTCCGGAGGAAAAGTAATTTTCCCTAACGGAGACACCGTCCTGGAAGAAGGCGAACATCTTCTTGTCCTCTGCAAGGAGAAGGAAAAAGGACTCGCGGAGAAACTTTTCGGCGAGGTGGTGGACAAGGACTGGAACAAGAAGGACATCGATTGGAACGCCCTTGACGGGCAACTGGTTTCCCGCCACGTACTGGTCACCAAGGCCAAAGTGAATGGAGCGAAACTCGGCGACCTGCATCTTCGCAACACCTACGGCATCAACATAACTAGGGTAAACCGCGCCGGAATCGACATTCTCCCCTCCAGCAGCCTGAGGCTCCAGATGGGCGACCGGCTCACCATAGTGGGACAGTCCCAGGCCATAGAAAGAGTGGCGGGTGTGCTTGGTAATCAGGTGAAAGAGCTCCGCAACCCGAACCTTTTCTCGCTTTTTGTCGGAATAATCCTTGGCCTTGTTCTGGGAAGCATTCCGCTCGCCCTGCCGGGAATGAGCGTGCCGATTAAACTGGGAATAGCCGGAGGCCCGATTGTCGTCGGAATCCTTATGGGCGCATTCGGACCGAGGCTTCACATTATGACCTACACGACCCACAGCGCCAGCCTGATGCTCCGTCAGCTGGGTCTTACTGTCTATCTCGCCGGGCTGGGCCTTAGCGCAGGACCGGGCTTTTTCGAGACCGTTTTCCGCCCGGAGGGACTGCTGTGGATCGGGATAAGCGTCGCCCTTGCAGTTGTGCCTGTTCTGGTTATGGGATTCATCGCGGGGAAGGCCTGCAGGACAGAATATGCCACCAATGTGGGTATGCTCTGCGGCGCGATGGCGAACCCGATAGCGCTGAACTATGCCCTGAGCACCGTTGACGACGACGAGCCTTCAGTGGCCTACGCTACGGTCTATCCGATCTGCATTTTCCTTCGCGTCATTTCCGCCCAGCTGATAATTCTTCTGAGCGCCGTGTAGTAACTGATATGAGCGTCGTGCAGTAGCCCCTAACTTAGAACAGGAAGGTATTGCCGTATGGCATATTTTCGTTAAATTTGCAGATTGACGGGATTTCACCGAGGATGATCCTCAGAAGCTCCGGCAAAAGTCAAATAAAACTTGGGAATTATGAGTTCGTTTGTAATCGAGGGCGGACATCGCCTGAGCGGGTCCATTCGCCCGCAGGGAGCCAAAAATGAGGCTTTGGAGGTCATCAGCGCAGTGCTTTTGACTTCGGACGAGGTGACCATCAGCAATGTGCCTGAAATTCTTGACGTAAAGAACCTGCTTCAGCTCCTGCAGGATATGGGAGTGGAAATTTCCCGCAGGGAAAAGGGAGTCTACGCCTTCCGGGCGGCGAACATTGACGAGGAATATATTTCCAGCGAGGACTTTGTGAGAAAATGCGCCCGTCTGAGAGGTTCCGTAATGGTAGTCGGTCCGCTTCTCTCGCGCTTCGGCCACGCGTATTTTCCGAAACCGGGCGGAGACAAAATCGGCCGCCGCAGGGTTGACACCCACATTCAGGGAATGGTGAACCTCGGGGCGGAACTCTCATACGACCAGAACTACAGGGCTTTCTACCTCAAATCCGACGGCCTCAAGGGAGCATATATGCTGCTTGACGAGGCTTCCGTGACCGGCACGGCAAACATTCTTATGGCAGCCACCCTCGCCGAGGGGAAAACGACGATTTACAACGCCGCGTGCGAGCCATACATCCAGCAGCTTTCGAAAATGCTCGTAGGGATGGGAGCGGACATTCAGGGCATAGGGTCCAATCTCCTCACAATCAACGGAGTGAAGTCTCTGCACGGGACGACTCACAGGATTCTGCCGGATATGATTGAGGTGGGCTCGTTCATCGGGATGGCGGCTATGAACCAGAGTTCGATTACAATTAAGGACGTTTCCTACGAGAATCTGGGCATCATCCCGGAGTGTTTCCGCAGGCTCGGAATAAAGCTGGAGCAGCGGGGCGACGACATTTTCGTCCCTTCGCAGGAGTGCTATGAGATAGAGTCCTTCCTCGACGGGTCCATTCTTTCGATTGCCGACGCGCCTTGGCCTGGACTGACGCCGGACCTGCTTTCGGTGATGCTTGTCGTGGCGACCCAGTGCAAGGGCAGCGTACTAATCCACCAGAAGATGTTCGAGAGCAGGCTGTTCTTCGTGGACAAACTCATTGATATGGGCGCGCAGATTATCCTCTGCGACCCGCACAGGGCTGTGGTGATAGGGCACGACCACCGCATTCGCCTTAAGGCCGGACGGATGCTCTCCCCTGACATCAGGGCGGGAATCGCGCTTCTTATAGCCGCGATGTCGGCAAAGGGCACGAGCGTCATTTCCAACATCGAGCAGATTGACAGGGGATATGAGGACATAGACCTGAGGCTCAACGCTCTCGGCGCCTGCATCTCCCGCGAGGAGTAGGAAACTTGGAGGCGGCAAGGTCTTGACTGACAAATGTTAAATGGAATAAAAAAAACAACTGATATATGGAAAATAAAGAGTACAAAAGGGATTTGGTGACCTGCGCACTCCCCTACGCAAACGGTCCGGTGCACATCGGCCACCTTGCTGGGGTTTATGTGCCTGCGGACATATATGTAAGGTATCTGAGGATGAAGGGCCACGACGTGCTTTTCATCTGCGGCTCCGACGAGCACGGAGTGCCGATTACTATCAAGGCCAAGAAGGAGGGAGTGACGCCACAGGACATTGTGGACAGGTATCACTCCATAATCAAGAAGTCTTTCGCAGGGCTGGGAATCAATTTCGACATCTATTCCAGGACCACCTCCGCAGTGCACGAGAAAACGGCTTCGGACTTTTTCCGCAAGCTCTATGACGAGGGAAAATTCATCGTCAAGGAAAGCGAGCAGTACTACGACGAGCAGGCTCACACCTTCCTTGCAGACCGCTACATCACGGGAACCTGCCCGCGTTGCGGATCGGAAGGGGCCTACGGCGACCAGTGCGAAAAATGTGGCGCTACGCTCAGTCCGGACGAACTCATAAACCCGAAATCTTCCCTGAGCGGTTCTCCGCTTGTGAAAAGGATGACCAAGCACTGGTATCTTCCTCTGGACCAGTACGAGAAATGGCTCTCCGAGTGGATTCTCACTTCTCACAAGGAGTGGAAAACCAATGTTTACGGCCAGTGCAAGAGCTGGATTGACGGAGGTCTTCAGCCGAGGGCAGTTAGCCGCGACCTTGAATGGGGCGTGCCTGTTCCGGTGGAAGGAGCCGAGGGAAAAGTGCTCTACGTGTGGTTTGACGCGCCTATAGGCTACATTTCCAACACCAAGGAGCTGCTTCCCGAGAGCTGGGAGAAGTGGTGGAAGAGCCCGGACACCAAGCTCGTGCATTTCATCGGCAAGGATAACATAGTCTTCCACTGCATCGTCTTCCCTTCAATGCTGAAGGCCCACGGAGAGTACATCCTTCCGGACAATGTGCCTGCAAACGAGTTCCTCAACCTTGAGGGCGACAAAATTTCCACCTCGCGCGGCTGGGCCGTATGGCTCAACGAATACCTGGAGGAATTCCCTGGCAAGCAGGACGTGCTCCGCTATGTGCTCTGCGCCAACGCTCCTGAGACCAAGGACAACGACTTCTCGTGGAAAGACTTTCAGGCCCGCAACAACAGCGAACTCGTGGCCATTTTCGGAAACTTCGTAAACAGAGCCGTGGTGCTCACCCATAAATACTTCGGGGGTAAAGTTCCTGCCGACCTCAAGAGCGAGGCTATTGACACCGAGACGCTCGCCCAGATTCCGCAGATTGCCGCCGAGATTGAGTCCAACATCGAGTCCTACCGCTTCAGAGAGGCCTTGAAAGCCGCTATGAACCTCGCGCGTCTGGGGAACAAATACCTCACTGACACCGAGCCGTGGAAGGTGGCGAAAACCGATATGGACCGGACTGCATCCATCCTGAACGTTTCGCTTCAGATTTGCGCCGCTCTCGCGATTGCCTTCGAGCCGTTCCTGCCGTTCTCTGCGGGGAAACTCCGCAAGATTCTGCGCACCGGAGTTCTCGCCGGCACTGACCACCGCGCCGGAGAAGAAGGCACTCAGGGAGTAAACATCTTCAAGGCCGGAGAGTGCGCCGCGCTGCACACCGTAGGAGGCTCCACTGACTGCAACGCCTGCGGCGAATATGGAACGCTGACCGCGGCCGGCGAGGCATATGATGTGACACTTAGCTGGAGCGACCTCACCACCGCCGGGAGGATTCTTCCGGAGGGTCACGCTCTCGGAGAGGCGGAGCTTCTCTTCGCGAAGATTGAAGACGAGGTTGTGGACGCGCAAATTGCCCGCCTCAACGCCATCAGGGCAGAGAGGGAGGCGGCAGCCGCAAAGGCAGCGGCGGAAGAGGCCGCGGCAAAGATTGAGCCTCAGAAAGCCGAGTGCAGTTTCGAGGATTTCGAGAAGATGGACATCCGCACCGCCACAGTTCTGGAGGCCGAAAGGGTGCCGAAGACTGACAAACTCCTCAAGCTCACCATTGACACAGGAATTGACAAGCGCACGATTGTTTCCGGCATCGCCGAGTATTACACTCCGGAGGAGATGGTCGGAAAGCAGATCTGCATCCTCGCCAACCTCGCTCCGCGCAAAATCCGCGGCATCGAGTCCAAGGGGATGATTCTTATGGCGCGCCAGGGGGACGGCAAGATGCGGTTTATTACTCCTCAGGAAGCTCTTGTCAACGGCGCCACTATCGGATAAAAGAGGCCGACTAAAAAGCGGTCTACTGCGTTCCTCTCCTATCCCAAATCCTAACAACCATAAGGTTGCTCCTGTTTGGGCGTCGTAGAGAGCCTTGTATCCCATCTTTTTATCGCCTTATCCGCGCACAATTAGACACTTATAATAAAAGCGGGTTGCTACAGCTGTAGCAACCCGCTTTTATTATCATAACTATCTATCCTACAGAAGTTTATAGCTACGGGCAATAAAGTCGGAGAGAGCTTTGCCCTTGAGAAGGCCGCTGCCAAGAAGAGCAAGATCGGTAATCTGACGGGCTCTTTCGGCGCGGGCGGCTTTGGTCTCGTCGGTAGAAGCGTCCTCAGCGCGGAGAGATTCCACGAGAGGATTCTCAAGGTTCACGACCAGATTGTAGGACTCAGGCATAGAGCCGTAGAAGTTCAGGCCGCCGCCAAGTTTGGACATCTCCCTGTACCTTCTCATAAACTCCGACTGGGTAATCTGCACCGGAGCGGCGTCCTTACCGAGATTGTCGGCCTCCACATTCCACTCGATTCCTTCCGGAAGTCCGCCCTTGAAAATCTCGTCGAGAGCCTTCTTCTCGTCGTCAGAAAGTTCCGGCTTTTTCACCTCTTCCTTCACGATGAGGCGGTCAACGCTGTCGGAGTCCACCCTCGCGAAGCGGACATTCTCCATCTTCGCCTCAAGAGTGTTGACGAAATAGGAGTCGAGATGGCAGTCCAGAAGAAGAACGTCGTAGCCCTTGTTCTTTGCCGCCTCGATGGCTGAGTACTGAGCCTCGGCATCGGTGGCATAGAGGATAACGAGCTTCTTGTCCTTGTCGGTCTGCTCTGCCTCCACTGCCTTGCGGTAGTCCTCGATTCCGAAATACTTTCCATCCGTATTCTTCAGGAGACAGAATTTCATAGCCCTTTCGCAGAAGGACTCGTCGGAAATCATTCCGTACTCGATGAATATCTTCACATTGTCCCATTTCTCCTCGAAAGAAGCCCTCTCGTTCTTGAAAATTTCCTCCAGACGGTCGGCTACCTTTTTGGTGATGTAGCCGGAAATCTTCTTCACATTGGAGTCGGCCTGCAGGTAGCTTCTGGACACGTTAAGCGGGATGTCCGGGGAGTCGATGACGCCGTGAAGCAGAGTGAGGTAGTCCGGAACTATCGCCTCCACGGAGTCAGTGACGAACATTTGGTTGCAGTACAGCTGAATCTTGTTGCGGGTAATCTCCATCTGATCCTTGATCTTCGGGAAATAGAGGATGCCGGTGAGGTTGAACGGAAAGTCCACATTGAGGTGGATGTGGAAAAGAGGCTCGTCAGCGTACGGGTAGAGGGCCTTGTAGAACTTGTTGTAGTCCTCGTCGGTGAGCTCCGAAGGTTTGCGGGTCCAGAGCGGCTCCACGGTGTTGACTACATTGTCCTCCTCAGTGTCCACATATTTTCCGTCCTTCCACTCCTGTTTCTTTCCGAAAACAATCGGGACAGGCATAAACTTGCAGTATTTGTCCAGAAGGGTCTGAATCCTGCCTTTGGCGGCGAATTCTTCCTCGTCCTTTGAGATGTAGAGCGTTATGACAGTGCCTCTGCCCGTCTTCTCGCAATCTTCCATCGTGTACTCAGGGGAGCCGTCGCAGGTCCACCGTACGGCCTTCGCACCGTCCTTCCAGCTGAGGGATTCGATGGTGACCTTGTCGGCTACCATAAAGGCGGAGTAGAAGCCGAGTCCGAAGTGGCCGATGATGCTGCCGATCTGGTCCTTGTATTTCTCGAGGAACTCTCCGGCAGAGGAGAATGCAATCTGGTTGATGTATTTGTCAATCTCCTCGGCGGTCATACCTATACCGTTGTCGATGATCCGAAGAGTCTTCTCCTTCTCATCGAGTTCAACCCGGACCTTGAGGTCATCAAGTTCGTCTTTGAATTCGCCGGATGAGGCGAGCGCTTTCATTTTCTCTTCTGCGTCCACCGCATTGGCTATCAATTCTCTGAGGAATATCTCGTGATCCGAATAAAGGAATTTTTTAATGACCGGGAATATATTTTCCGTAGTCACACCTATTTTTCCGTTTGCCATAACTATTTGTATTTTTTAGTTTCTCCCCCTATTATCCTCAATTATAAAGCCATAAAAGGCTTGAGCGCCAGATTGGCATAAAAGACTAAGATTAGAAAAGGCGCTACAGCGCCGTGCGGAGTTTGCGAAGGGAGGGGGTTGCGTTGATAGGGCAAATGGAGCACCACTTCCCCTTTTAAGGGGACGGGAGGGGTAAAAAAAGAGACCGACAAACTGTCAGTCTCCCTGTCATAATTATGTCTATGCGGTTACCTCGCGGCAATCTCAAAATAATGTGTGTGGGTTATTTAACTTCGCCTCGACTGGTATTAATGGTCAGCCAGTAGCCCTTAGTCGAACGCGGTTTGAAAACCATCCGTACCCAGTCCTTGCGGATTTCCCCACAGAATACCTCCGAGTAGAAACTTCCGGAAACCGTCTCCAGAGAGTCGTCTATAACAAGGTCCGGCTCGGTGCAGAAAGTAAGGAAGTAGCCGTCTCCCTCGTCATAAAATCCGTCGGTAATGGTGACGTTCCACTGATTTCTATCTGATATTGAGCCGGAAAGACACAGGAGCACAGCCTTAAAATCGAGCTTGTCGTCATAGCGTTCCACTCCCTCTTCAGACACTCCGATGCTCCACTGCCCCTCACCGGTACACTCCATCTTTATCGCTTCAGAGCTCCAAACTCCCCCCGGTTCATCAAGCGGAGTGGAGGAAACTGTGATTTTTCCATACCCCTCCACAATTATATATCCGTCCCCATCCAGAGTGGAGATTCTCTTTCGCATCGAATAATACGCATCGGAGTTCTGCTCCTCGGCGGAAAGTTTCAGAAAATCCTGGATTTCAAGCCAGTCCGCCGCATCGCCCTTCGCATAGGAGAGTGCCAGTTCATACGTTCTGTTTCCATAGTAGGAAAGCGCGGAGGCATCCATACGGGAGTCGCTGTTCCCGTCGTCGAGTTTGCAGGAGGAAAGAACGAGGGAAAGGAGGGAGAGAATAATTATAGTCGTCTTTTTCATATTCCAGATTTCTGTTGCCATAGACCCAAATTAAAAGCGGTAGCCTACGCCTATCTTCGCCCCGCAGTATTCCGCGCCAAGGCCGAATTCCAGGATGCCGAAAACCGAAGATCCCACTTCGAGCCCCACAAGATCCACCTGCGGAAGAACATAGAGAGGGGACATCTTTTCCCACTCGCCGCCGACTACTCCGCACAGTCCCACAGCAGAATAGCCCCTGAAATAGCGTCTGTTGACCCAGGTGAACCTGGCCATTACGCTGAGGTCGAGATAGTGTTCGTTCGTTTCTGAGCAGACGCGGCCGTCATCCGCAGAATAGTTACGTGCCCAGACGCAGTCGTAGCCGAGAGACGCCTCCAGAGAGAACCAGGTGCGGAAATGGTAGACAAAGTCGGCGGAGATTATCCCTGTCGTGCGCACCGGTCCGTGGTAGGAGGAATATAAGGAAGAAAGGGAGGAACAATAGTTCGATTCCACGTAGCCACAACATACGGATGGCAAGAGATTGCTGTCCACAAGCATCCCACTTGAGTAGCCACCCCAAGTGATGTTGACCTGATAGCGTTTTTGGAGAGGGATTCCCCTCGCACCCAAAGAAGCCTCAGCGCCGAGGCCCAAAAGCAGCAGAGCGAAAGCGGCTGCGAATATTTTCCTGTTCATTTTCATTGCAATCGGCTCTGTAAGAATTCATAAACCGAGAATATAGATGAAACAGGGGGAAAAATGTTGCAGAGGGCAAAAAAAAGTGTGATTGGGTCCAATCACACTTCGAGACATAAATGACAGCGAGACTTCTTTTATTTATAGAGGAATCTCTTGATACTCATCTTCGGGGTCTTCTCGAACGGAGCGTCCACAACCTCGACCTTCGTAATCTGGCTATAGGCAGGGAGTTCCTTGTTCAGAAGAACCTGCATCTGGTGCATCTGCTCGGACACCGCTTCGCCGTCAAGACCGTCGGCTTCAAGCTTCTTTGAGTCGAGATAGACAAGGGCGACAATCTTGGATGCCCTGTCAACCACCACTGACTCAACCACATACGGCTGATTGTTCACCATAGCCTCTATTTCCTCAGGGTAGATATTCTGACCTGAAGAAGAGAGAATCATATTCTTGCTCCTGCCTCTGATGAAGATGTTTCCGTCGGCGTCAATGACACCGAGGTCACCGGTTCTGAGCCAGCCGTCCTCGGTGAAGGCGGCCTTGGTGGCCTCCTCGTTCTTGTAGTAGCCGCTCATAATGCTGGTTCCGCGGGCCTGAATCTCGCCCACGATGTGCTGAGGGTCTTCGGAATCGATCCTGGCCTCTGCCCTGTCCACTACCTTACCGCAGGAGCGGACCACGAACTTGTCGCAGCTCTCGTAGGCAAGAAGCGGAGCGGCCTCGGTCATACCGTAGCCGATGGTGAACGGAAGCCCGATTTTCTTGAACCACTGCTCCACGTCAGGATTGAGGGCGGCGCCGCCCATAATTATCATCCTTATCTTTCCGCCGAAGGCAGCGATGAGCTTTTCGCGTATCTTCTTGTATATTATTGAGTTGATTCCAGGAATTTTGAGAGCCGCCTTCATCGCAGGCTTGCTTACGACAGGGAGCACAGCGGACTTGAAGATCTTTTCCATCACGAGCGGAACCGTGATGACAAGGTAGGGATGGACCTGAGCCATCGCCCCCAGAAGCAGCTGCGGAGTCGGGGTCTTGCCCAGATAGTAGATAGCCGTGCCGCCGCACAGAGGATAGATGAGTTCGAACATAAGTCCGTACATATGCGCCATCGGGAGCATTGAGACCATCTTGTCTTCAGAAGAGGACGGGATGTACTTCTGGCCGAACTCGACATTGGCGCTGAGGCACTCGTAGCGGATCATTACGCCCTTGGGAGCGCTGGTGGTGCCGGAAGTGTAGTTGATGATGGCGAGGTCGCTTGCGTTGTCGGTCGGATAATCGACGTTTTCGCGGGTAAACCCGAGCGGATATTTCTTGTCAAACGCCTCCTGAAGGTTGTCCATCGCCTCCTGCATCGCAGGTTCTGTGCAGTAGAGAAGCGAGAAGTCGTCAACAGAGATGACGGCTTTAAGACGCGGGGTTGAAGCCACATTGAGCTGCTTCCATATGTCCTTGTTTGTGAATAGGATGCTGCTCTCTGAGTGGTCCACGAGGGAGTCGATGCTGTCCGGCTTGAAGTCGGCGAGAATAGGGACGACCACTGCCTCGTAGGTGTTGGCAGCGAGGAATGAGATGCCCCATTTTGCCGAGTTCTTGGCGCAGATGGCGATTTTGTCGCCCTTCTTCACTCCTGCCTTCTCGAAGCAGAGGTGGAACTTCGCGATGAGCGTTGCCACCTGCTGAAAAGTGAAGACGTCGCCCCTGTAATTGCACAAGGCCGGCTTTTCCCAGTTATCGCGGATAGCCTCTGTGAGCCTTGTGAAATAATGTTTCATTGGTCCTGTGTACATATTTTTACCTTTTATTTATATTCTTCAATAATCCCGGGGGGATTCAAATATCCCCAGGGGGGGGGTATATTCTTCAATGTCCCGGCCCCCACCGGCGATAATTTTCCCGCCTTAACGGAGAGGGTTTTCCCCTGAGCCCGGCGCCTTTATGCAAATTCGGTGCAAAAGTAGGGAAAGAGAGATAGAGGATTTTATTTTTTCCTATATTTGTGGTGAAACTTCGCCGATTTGTGGTGAAATAGTCTGTAAAAATCATCAGAGAAAGCCCCCCGGAAGGTCAGCCACATCCGGCGCAAACCCAGACATTATGAGAAAGAAACCTATCGTCGCGCTCGTCTATGACTTTGACGGCACCCTCTCCCCCGGAAATATGCAGGAATTCGGATTCATCCAGGCCATCGGAAAACGGCCGGACGAGTTCTGGACCGAAAGTGACGACATCGCCATCGGGCAGGACGCCAGCAACATCCTCAGCTATATGAAACTGATGTTCGACGAGGCTCGCCGCCAGGGAATACGCCTCACCAGGGAGGGCTTCCGCTCATTCGGAAAGGGCATCGAGCTCTTTGACGGAGTGAAGGAATGGTTCAGTCTCGTGAACAAATACGGCGAAGACCACGGAGTCGTCGTGGAGCACTACATCAACTCCTCAGGGCTTGCCGAGATGATTGAGGGCACGCCGATAGCCCACGAGTTCAAGCGGATTTTCGCCTGCTCCTACCTCTACGACGAGCGGGGCGAGGCCATCTGGCCGGGCGTGGCGGTAGACTACACTGCGAAGACCCAGTTCCTTTTCAAAATCAACAAGGGCATCCTCAGCATCCGCGACAACAAGAAGGTGAACGAGAGCCAGATGGAGGACAAGAAGAGGATTCCGTTCCCGCATATGATTTATTTCGGCGACGGGGAGACGGATGTGCCGTGTATGAAAATCGTAAAGATGTTCGGAGGCCATTCCATCGCGGTCTATAATCCCGACAAGCCACAGAAGGTCAAGGGTGCCGCGCAGCTCCTGAAGCAGGGCCGCGTGAATTTCATCACCCCCGCCCGCTACACGGCCGACAGCCGCACGTTCGAGCTGGTCTGCTCCATAATCGACCTCATCAAAGCCGACTACGTCCTCCACGAAATGGCAAAGCGGAAATAATCAGCAGATTTTCATTTGACAGCAGAAAATAATGGCTACTTTATTTATTAGCAATAAATAAATTTAGCCATTTTTATTTGCTGGCAATAAATAAAATATTACCTTTGCGGAAGACAACATATCCAGGTTTTGAATACCTTGGTGCTGATAAATACTCACATTTATGAACACAGAAACCTTTAAAACTCTGATTAAGGAAGGTCAGAATACACTTCAGGCGCTGGAAGTCTTCCCGAGGGAATTTAACTTTGAAAAGGAGGGGCGTTATGTTCTTGTCGGAATCAGGCAGGCAGGGAAGTCGTACCTGCTCTATCAGAGGGCAAAAATGCTGCTCAGCGAGGGACATTCCATCCACGAGATAGTCTATATCAACTTCGACGACGAGAGGCTTTTGGGGATGCGGGCGGAAGATTTCGACCTCATCCTCCAGGCTTACGGCGCGATGTTTCCCGGTAAACCGCTACTTTTTTTCGACGAAATCCAGAACATTGACGGTTGGGAACATTTTGCCAGAAGACTTGCCAACCAGAAATACTATGTCTATATAACCGGTTCGAACGCAAAAATGCTCAGCCGCGACATCGCCACGACTTTGGGCGCACGATATTTTGACGAGAAGGTATACCCTTATTCCTTCAGTGAATATGTCTCCTCTCAAGGTGTTACACTCGAAAAAGGATGGGAGTACGGGAAGGGGAAAGATCCGGTGCGACAGAAATTCGATGAATATTTCCTCTGGGGCGGATTTCCAGAGTTGAAACACTATGCCAACAAGCGATACTGGCTCAACGGGCTCTACGAAAAGATAATTCTCGGCGACGTGATTATGCGGAACAAAGTAAAAAACGAACACGCGCTCCGGCTCGCGGTAAAACGGCTCGCGGAAAATACTATGCAGCCGGTTTCCTACAACCGGCTCACCAATATGGTAAAAGCCTCAGGAGTAAACACAAATGTCGCGTCCATAATCGATTACATAGATTATGTGAAAGATGCCTGCGTGATGTTCACCCTGACGAATTACGCGTCAAAGTTCGCGGAGAAGGAAACGGTAAAAAAGCACTATTTCACTGACAACGGGCTTCTCAGCATATTTCTCTCCGAGGAAAAGGCGCCGAGACTGGAAAATCTCTGTGCGATACAGCTGCAGAGGAAATACAATAAAGACTCCCTGTTGCCAAGGCTCTATTTCTATAGTCGCGACTCCGAAGTGGATTTCTTCGTCCCGGACGAGGCCTACGCCGTGCAAGTCTCCTGCGACATAACGGATTACGATACCCGCGAAAGGGAGGTTAACGCTCTTGTCGCCCTGCATAGGCAAAGCCCGCTCGCCAAAGCCGAAATCATCACCCTTGACGACGAGATGGAAATCGCCGCAGACACCCTCAAGATAAGAGTCGTTCCGGTCTGGAAGTGGCTGCTGGGACTATAAAGAGGCCGACTACGTCCTCCACGAGATGGCAAAGCGGAAATAAAAAAATCCCGGGTTGATGCCCGGGATTTTTAATTTATGCTTGATTACTATTTGTTAAGCGCAGTTGCAACGTCCACAGCGCAAGCTACGGTGCAGCCCACCATAGGGTTGTTACCGATGCCGAGGAAGCCCATCATCTCGACGTGTGCCGGAACTGATGATGAACCTGCGAACTGTGCGTCAGAGTGCATACGGCCCATTGTGTCGGTCATACCGTATGAAGCAGGACCTGCGGCCATGTTGTCCGGGTGAAGGGTACGGCCTGTACCGCCGCCGGATGCTACTGAGAAATACGGCTTGCCGGCAAGGATGCGCTCCTTCTTGTAAGTGCCGGCTACAGGGTGCTGGAAACGGGTAGGGTTGGTTGAGTTACCTGTAATGGAAACGTCAACGCCCTCGTGCCACATAATTGCAACGCCCTCGCGGACATCGTCAGCGCCATAGCACTTAACCTTTGCTCTAGGGCCGTCGCTGTAAGCGATTTCACGTACGATCTCAAGTTTGCCTGTGAAATAGTCGAACTTGGTCTGAACGTATGTAAATCCGTTGATGCGGGAGATAATCTGTGCAGCGTCCTTTCCGAGACCGTTGAGGATGCAGCGGAGAGGCTCCTTGCGGACTTTGTCAGCCTTTGCGGCAATCTTGATTGCGCCCTCTGCGGCTGCGAAAGACTCGTGGCCTGCGAGGAATGCGAAGCACTTGGTCTCCTCGCGAAGAAGCATTGCTGCGAGGTTACCGTGGCCGAGGCCGACTTTACGGTCGTCAGCGACAGAACCCGGGATGCAGAATGACTGAAGGCCCACTCCGATTGCCTCGGCAGCCTCAGCGGCATTCTTGCAGCCCCTCTTCAGAGCGATGGCAGAGCCCACAACGTATGCCCACTTCGCGTTCTCGAAGCAGATAGGCTGGGTTTCTTCGCAAGTCTTGTATGGATCGAGGCCATATTTGTCGCAGATTGCGTTTGCCTCTTCGATGTCTTTGATTCCGTTCTCGTTGAGCGCAGAGAGTATCTGTTTGATACGGCGATCCTGGCTTTCGAACTTAACTTCTCTTATCATTGCTAAATCTCCTTATTCTTTACGTGGGTCAATGAACTTCACTGCACCTGCCTCAGCGGTGAAACGGCCATAGGTGCTGGTTACCTGCTTGAGAGCCTCGTTTGCGTCAACTCCCTTCTTTACGAGGTCCATCATCTTGCCGAGGTGAACGAACTCATATCCGCAGATTTCGTCGTTCTTGTCAAGAGCGATGGTCTTGATGTAGCCCTCTGCCATTTCGAGGTAGCGCGGACCCTTGGCAAGTGTGCCGTAGAGTGTGCCGACCTGGCTGCGGAGTCCCTTTCCGAGGTCCTCGAGACCGGCTCCGATCATAAGACCGCCCTCAGAGAATGCTGACTGGGTACGTCCATAGACAATCTGGAGGAAAAGCTCGCGCATCGCAGTGTTGATTGCGTCGCAGACGAGGTCAGTGTTGAGTGCTTCGAGGATAGTTTTGCCAGGGAGGATTTCTGCAGCCATTGCAGCTGAGTGGGTCATACCTGAGCAGCCGAGCGTCTCGACAAGAGCCTCCTGAATGATGCCGTCCTTAACATTGAGGGTAAGTTTGCAGGCACCCTGCTGAGGTGCGCACCAACCGATACCGTGAGTGAGTCCGGAAATGTCCGTAACTTCCTTAGCCTTAACCCATTTCCCTTCTTCAGGAATTGGTGCGGGACCGTGATTCGGACCCTTTGCGACGCAGCACATCTGCTGCACTTCGTGAGAATAAACCATAACTTAAAAAATCAATATTATTTAGTCACTTGAATGTGAGCTGATTTCGTCATTCAGTCGCTTTCTGCGCCTCCCGCTCCCTTCCTCTGGTTGCAACAAGTCTCTCAATATGCCTGCAATGGGGTTGCAAAGTACGCACAAAGCGGGGCAAAGGTAGTGATTTTTCGGATTTTACTAGAATTTTTTCAACCGATTTTACTCTCGACACGATTATTTTTGAGCATTTACCCTCTTTTTGATATCATTTTCCCTAAATTTGCGCTGTTTCGCTTACAAACAGCTTCTAAAATGGGCAACAAAAAATTCAACCGGCTAATCTGCAAGGCAGAAATCTTCACGAAAGGTCATCTTCTGAATCCCCTCTGGCATTCGCGTCTGGAGCGTCGCCGCACGCGGGGGGAGGCCATTGCAAATGCCGTGTGCCGCTACCTCGGGTCCTACAGGGGCTTCATCGAGGGCCTCACAGTGGAGAGCGTCGAGAAAGACGCCTCACGGCACATCTTCAGCATCTGGTTTCAGGGCGAGCAGGCAGCGCCTCCTCTTGTGAAAGCCTGCTGGGAAAGCGTCCGGAGAAATTGCCCGGAGCCGCTCACCATCTTGGACTCCGAGAGCGTATTCGACTGGATTGACCTTCCCGAGCACGTTGTAAGCAAATGGAAAGAGGGTAAAATCCGCCCTGCACACTTTGCCGACATCTGCCGCCTGGCCCTTCTGGTGCGCTACGGCGGCGTGTGGGTGGATGCCACCGATTATGTGAGCGCGGAGTTCCCCCAGTGGCTCTGGGAGAGCGATTTTTTCGTCTATCTGAGCGGCGACCGCCAAAGAGGCTGCCATTCGTTCATCCAGAACTGCTTCATCCGCGCCGAGAGGGGGTCATTCCTCGCGGGGGCCTGGCTGAGCCTCATCTATGAATACTGGAAGCGGGAAGATGGTCCGATGGACTACTTCATCCACCAGCTGCTTTTCAAGATGCTTGTAGAGAATAACGCTCTGGCGGCAAAGGAGTTCGAGAAGATGCCGCACCTTTGTCAGGACCCCACACACGAAGTCTGGTTCGCTCACGCAGACGACGCGTTTGACCCGGAGAAATGGAACGAAATGACTTCAGCCGCGCTCTTCCAGAAGACCGAGTTCAAATCCCGCCTTGCCACAGACCCTCTTCCCGGCACGAACGCCTACCACCTGATAAACGAAATCGACTAAAAGAGGCTGACTAAAAAGCAGTCTACCGAGTTATGCTCCTAGCGAAAATCCTCACAACCGAAGTGAGCGAAGCTAACGGAGCCTCTCTAAAGCCTCCTCCCTTGGAATCCCGTCTCTATTGTTTAGCGAGTTTGGAAGCAAGCTTGTCCCTGAAAGGAACTAGGAAATTCCGCTCCCACTTCTCACGCTTTTCTTTCGGAACACTCTCCCCGGCATAAACCGCCTCGGCCTCGGACAGAGCCGTTTGGAGACTGCGGATTTTGAAGTCCTCGGATGAAGAAGTTATGTAGCTGCGAAGGTTCGGATAGTAGAAATACAGCGGAAGATTGAGTATTGTAGCCTTTCTGCACTGAAGAAGAACTGCTCCCCACCAGGGGAAATCCTCGTAAATTATGCCCTCGGTAAAACGTATGCCCCTTATGCGGTCGGTGCGGTAAAGACAGCGCCAGGGCTGACAGTGTTTCACCGCCCACTTTGGGTCCACTCCCTCCGGATGGGAATACTCCGAAGCATAGTCATATATATTGTCCACCACCTTAAAAGGCACCTTCTCAACATCATAGGAGGTGAACTTCACATTTTTTCGAGTCTTCAGCCCCAGAAACTCAAGAATCATATTCCGCGTCCTGTAGGGGCGATTGTAGGTGAACGCGACTATGTCCGACGAGTCCTTCTCAATCCTCCCGACACAGAGTTCCATCGTCTGCGGATGCAAAAAATCGTCGCTGTCCAAAAACAGGATATACTCTCCTCTCACCTCTTCAAGAGCACGGTTCCTCGCACGGGAAACGCCTCCGTTGGGAGTGTGGATGACTCTTATCCTCGCTTCGGTGCCGGCAAGGGAGTCCAAAAGCGATGGGGTTCCGTCAGTGCTTCCGTCGTCGATGCAAACGGCTTCCCAATCGCCATATGTCTGATTTTGAAGACTTTGAAGACAACGGGCAATGTATTTTTCAGCGTTATAGGCAGGGATAACTACGGAAACCATATTTACGTTCAATTTTCGCGGGGCATTATAGACTTGATTCAGGGTCCGGGAAACGGGGTCCCGAACTTTTCATCTTTGCAAAAGTAGCATATATTCTTCAATTTGTCTAAATTTGCGGCAATTTTGCGCCCCCCTCGGCGCACAAGGCAAACTATTATCCTAACGATGCAGACAAAACGCATATTCCTTTTCGCCGCCTACTCCCTCAACGGGAAAGTGGGTGCATCGCTGAGCGGGTACCTAAGTGCCCTTTCGGCTCTTGGAGATGTCGTTTTCTGCGCCGATTCACCTCTTGCGGAGGAAGAAAAGGAGAAAATCGGGGAATATGTCCTGCACTGCGAGGCTCTCCATCACGGGGAATACGACTTCGGCTCCTACAAAAGGGACTGGGAATGGGCAAAGGCGAACATAGGGGACCTCCTGAGCGGTTACGACTTCCTCTACCTTGTGAACGATTCCGTTTTCGGCCCTCTCTCGGACCTTAAGCCTCTTTTGGAAAATCTTGAAAATCAGGGGAATGGGGCGTTCGGTCTGGTGTATAACCCCCACAAGAAGACCCCGCATCTGCAGTCGTGGTTCATAGGCCTAGGGAAGGAGGTTTTTCTCACGGACTGGTTCGACAGTTTTCTTCTCTCCGTCTCAAGCGAGGGAAGCAAGAGCGATGTCTGCCGAAAATACGAAACAGGCTTTACGGACCTTCTTCGTTCCAAGGGGATTGCGCTCGGGTACGCCCTCACAGCCCCGCATAAAAGCATCTACAACAGTCCCTTAAAATATGTCCGGAAAGGACTCCCATTTGTCAAGAAATCCTCCTTCACCCGTCACGGAGGCAGCCTCGGAAGACAAATCTTCCGAATAGCGAAGGAATTTCCGACTCCCGGGACAGACGCTATGCTTTGCGAAGCAAGGGAAACTTTCGGCGAGGAATATATCAGCAAACTAATCAATATGGGCAGGTGTGAAGCCGCCCTCAGACACATTCTCTACCTCTATGGAAAACTCTCCAAAAAGCACTGACGCCGTTTCAATCGGCGGGAAAACCGCCCCGGAAAGGGTCCTGGTTTCCCTGCACATATACTATGAAGAGTACGCCGACAACTATCTCTCCTACCTCGGAAACATTTCCGGAGCAGAGTGGGATTTAGTCGTGACCGGGCACAATCTCAGCGAGGAGACCAAACGTAAAGTTCTGGATCTGAAAAGCGACGCCAGGCTTATAGAGACCCCCAACGTCGGCTACGACGTCTGGCCGTTCATCTGCGCGATGAAGCAGACCGACCTCAGCAAATATTCCTTTGTTATAAAACTTCACACGAAGAATCAGG
>CAVHYU010000033.1:0-17861 GCA_963640535.1 bacterium
AAGCGGTCTACTGCGTTCCTCTCCTAGCCCAAATCCTCACAACCCAAAGGTTGCTCCGGTATTGGGCGTCGTCGAGAGCCTTGTATCCCATCTTTTTATCCAACCTCTTTCCTAATAATATTGAATTATTATATGAGTATGAAAAAAATATATATCTTATTACTTGCTCTCGGCGTCTTATGCAGCTGCAAGAACTATCTCAACGTTCAGCCGCAGGGGGAGGTCATCCCCGAGACCGACGAGGAGTTCGCCGCCATAATCCACAACCGCCTGCGGGACATCGAGGGTGGAGGAGACGAGTATGTAATCGGGAATATGGACCTTCTGAAGCACCTGGAAGGCTGCGCTGACGACCTGGACGCGAATCTTCGCCCAGGCACTTCGCTCACTTTCTTCGCCGGGGAGGAGCTGGACAGCCGCCAGAGGGTCTATCGCGAGAGCTGGGAAATCGTCCGTGACTGCAACATAGTAATCGAGAACCTAACGGGAAGGGACACCGATGTAGCAAAGGGCTCTCTTGCGGCGGCATATTCGATGAAGGGAATCATCTACTACAACCTTCTTCGCGAGTTCTGTCAGCCCTGGAGCGAAGGGGAGGCGGACGAACTTCCGGGCATCCCCATTGTAGACAAGTTCGACATAAGCGACAAACCCCTCAGGGGCACCATCCGCCAGACCTACGACTACGCCCGCGCCCAGTTCGAAAGTGCCCTCGCCCTTAACCCTACGGACCCCAAATACATCTTCACCACCTGGATTATAAAGGCGTACGAGATGAAACTCGACTTCTGGTGCTGCAAGTGGGACAGGGTCACTTCGCTCGGGGAGGAGATTCTCTCGGGCAGCGGAATGAGCCTTACTCCCCGCTCCGAATACGCCGAGATGATTAACGCCAAGACCGACACCAAGGGTGAGGTACTCGTGCGCTCGCACATCAACAACTCCAGCGAGCTGGACTGGTATTTCAGCTACACGAAAGGCTATCTTTCCTCCCGGCCTGCCTGCTCTGCTCTGATGTCTCTTTTCGGCACAGAGCCCAAGAAGGACATCCGCTACACCTGCTTTTTCGACTCCAGGAGGATGAACGCGAAATACCCAGCCTGCAAGGTGAGACTCTCCGAGGTGGTGCTGATGCTCTCGGAGGCATACGCCCACAGGGGCGAGACGGCAAAGGCCCTGGAGCAGCTGAACTCCCTTCGCCGCAACCGCATCGAGGACGCCGCTGACCTTACAGAGGGCTCTCTTCCCCCGGTCCGCACCGGAGACAGAATCAGCGTCGACTGCTACGGAGAGACTCTCACGCCGCTTCTGCAGGCGATTTTCGACGAGAGGCGCAAGGAAATGTTTATGGAGGGAGACCGCTGGTATGAGCTCAAACGCAACGGCCGGCCGGAGTGGTGGGTCATCAATAACGGTCTGAAGTACACGACCAAGGCCTATCTTTACACCTCGCCCATTTACAAGGCCGACATAGACCTCAACTCTTCTCTGCAACAGAACCCGGGGTATGTTTATTAGCAGATACGCTTCCGTGGAGTTACCCTGCCACGGAGAAATGTTATGATTTTTAAGTAAAATGAGTATGAAAAAAAATATAATTGCTATATTCGCGCTTGGTTTTGCGCTCGCAAGTCTTTGTGGATGCACCTATAACGAGCTCCCTCCGAAGACTTCGGATGCCTCCAAAAGCTATATAAAACCGAAAGGAGAGGTGCCGACAGCCGAGGAAAAAGCCCTCGTGGCCGCTGCCAAAGCCGAATACGAGGCTGCGATAAAGGCCAACAAAGAATGATTTGAAACTAAAGAAAACTATTTTCTTAAAGTTTCAAAGCACGATGCCCACTTTGGAGCATCAACAAAAAGTAGCAGTGTATTATTTAGGTTTATTTTATTATGGTCAAGAGAATCATCAATTTTCTGGCGACGGCAGCCGTAGCGAGCCTCGCCCTCTCTTCCTGCGAAAAGGCGGGAAATGAGCCAATCAACATCGAATTCAGCAAAAATCTCTACACCGTCTATCAGAAAGGCAAGGTGGATGTAATCTTACGCACCAGCCGTCCGGTGAGCGAGGATGTGGAAGTGAATGTTCTGCTTAAAGGTCCGGCTATTCTCGGCGAAGACTATATGGTCTATGCCGACAAGGAGTACAAGGCCGAAAGCGAAGAACAGGTTCAGTGCGCAGTAAAGATTGATAAAGACAAATCTTCCGGTTCCCTCACAATTGAGGACCTCGGCACGGGAAACGGCAAAAGTCTCAACATTTCCATCGTTTCAGCTCCGTCAGGACTCAGCCTTGGGACAAAGACAGTTACTGTCGTGGCTCCGGACAATCAGGAAGGCTATGTGGCCGAGTTCAACACAGTCAGGGCATACGCCTACGAGAGCCTCGTAGTCAAGGTCAGCGTCACCGGAAGCGTGAGCGGAAAGGAGTTCAAACCTTCAACCGACCTCTTAATCCCTCTCAAACTCGAGGGTGAAAATTCTTCCGAGCTTCAGTTCGTTGCCCCGGAGAACGCACCGGAGGGAGCCACAGCACCATATGCAGTCATTCCGGCAGGGCAGACAAAGGCTTATGTGAAGTTCAATGTCGCAGACAACTGCTCCGGCGGTGGAGAGCTCCAGCTCACCTTCGACACAGAAAGCGATTCAAGAGTAATTGAAGGAAATTACAGCTATGTAAATATTGCAGTCCGCGGCCTTCAGACCCCTGACAAACTCGTCGGCACCTGGGATTTCAGCAAAGTATATTCAACGGATGAAATCATTTCCGACTTGAACGAATTGTTTGAAACTTCAGTGGACGGCAGCGAACTTCCAATCCACAATGACGGATTCACACTAACCTTCACCAAGGAGTCTGACGGCTCAGTGAAACTCACCCCAAGCGGCAAAGGCGATTTCTCTAATTTCTTCCGCGAGTGCACAGTAACTCTCGCCGAGCCGATGAACATCACCAAAACACCAGATACCACAATTCTCGGAAAGCACACTGCGATAGAAGGCAATATGTATGTCGCAAATGATGAAAACGCAAGCGCCTATCAGTACAACACCTACTACAAACTCTCCAGCGCCAACCGCGCATTCAGCGCCGACACGGAGTCTCTCGGCGAAGCCGTTGTAGTGTTCAGCCTCACAGACGAGGGCCTCAATGTCGAGTTCCGTGACTACGATGGTGACTATGTAGACCTCTACGGAGAGTTCGACGCCGACTACTTCAGCTTCCCGTCCCTCTTCACCCTGAGGTAGTTCCGACAGCCCATTATAGCACAAAGAGGGTGACCCGGAAGTCAATTTTTGACTTCCGGGTCACCCTCTCTCTTTGTTCCCGATTCTTATGAAGAACGCCAGGCGCAGACATTGCTCACTACACCGGTGATTCCGAGAGACTGCTTAATCTGATTTATGTGAAGGAAGCACAGGTGCTCAAATACCAAGGCGCACCAGTTGCAATACAGGTTTTCTACATTAACAGCCAATCTATTATGTTGATAATCTGAATTTTAACTCCTTTTACCGTGATGGTTCTCGTTTGGTCGGAACAAATCAGTTTAAGGACTTTACATCCGAGTTTTTCCCCGGCGAGAACCAGTGCGTCCGTCTCCCTTTTGAAAGTCTTATCTTCATTGACGCTGTAGGCCACCTGAATAAGTTCCTGAACCACGCTTTGAGTACATATCACAAAATCAACCTCCTTCTGGCGAGTGGACGGCTTATAGTAGTAGATGTCGTTGGCCAGAGAAGAATTGCGTCTCATCAGCTCTATGAATACAGCATTTTCAAGATGCCATCCGGAGTCTTCTCCCAGCAGCGAATTTTCTCTGTTTGCTATGAATCCGGGATCGACAACATAACTTTTTTCTTCTGTTATCCGCACCCGGCTCTTATAGGAGAATTTCTGAACGCGGTGGATAAGATAGGCTTGCGCCAGATAAGAAGCGTACTTCTGGGCAGTGGCAGCTGACTTCAATCCCGCAATCCCGGCGAGCGAAACATAGTCAATAACTTGGCAGGTGTTGTTTATGAGATGATGTGCTATGCGTCTGAGGCTCTCAGCGTTACGAAGTTTGAAGCGCCTAACTATATCTTTGGAAATTATGGTCTCTATCAACCCCTCCACATAGGTTTTGCGAAGCCTCACATTCGTCATAAGCGTAAACTCTGGGAAACCTCCCTCCTGCAGGTATTCTCTCAAAGCTATTTTGCGGGCGGCATCAGCCTTCGTTGTAATGGACTTTGTATCAACATATTTGGCAGAACAATACTCAGAAAAACTGAATGGATACAGCTTTATTTCATTGTATCTTCCAGTCAGATGCGTCGCGAGTTCACCACTGAGCAGTTTGGCATTGCTTCCGGTGATGAAAATATGCATTCCTTGCCTAAGGAGTCTATTAACGAAAAGATGCCATCCTCTCACATCCTGAATCTCATCAAGAAAGAGATATTCGATGTCCGTCCCATAGATTTGATATATGCAGCTTAAAACAGTGTTCAAATCCTCCGTCTTCAGATCAAGCAGGCGATCATCATCGAGGTTGACATACGCATATCGCACCCCGTGGTGCTGCAGAGCAAGGTGGCAAAGAGTTGATTTTCCGCTGCGCCGCACCCCGGTCACGACCTGAGCCATATCGCTGTCCCACTCAAAGAGCTCTTCTTCTTTTCGAGGCACCATCACGCTCCTTTTGTATTTCTGAATTTCTTCCTTCTGTTCAGAAAGAACCACGGCAATTATCTTCTCATTCATAACTAAGTGTATTTCAGCGCAAAGATATAAAACTATTTCCTTATTTTGACAAAAACACCGATAGTTATTTCCTTATTTTGACAAAAACCGCCCACAAAAATTCCTTAAAATGCGCGGCTCTCGCCCCGAACATTTTGAGAATCTGTACATCCGGACTGAGCTCAATCAACTGGCGGCTTCTTGACAAAACTGACTATAGATAGTTTTATCTGAAAATTAAATATTTACAAAATTTTTCGGTCATTTGTGGTTAATTTGTTCGGTTATTTAAAGGTATTTCATTCGGTGATTTGAGGATTTTGCAGATCAGTAATTCATCCTTATCCATTCTGACAGGAAATAGTCATAAATCCTGTAGCTGCCTCCTGATTTTACTACTAAATCTCTGTCCATAAGCGGGTTAAGCGCTGATTGCACAGAGCTGGACGAAGACAGTCCGTGACTTGAAATGAACTCGGCGGAACTGATCCCGCTCACCTTCTTTTCCTTTGCAATCACCTGCACAAGCTGCTTCTGTTTCAGGGAGAGACGCGAAAGGATTTCCCTGTAGCCATATTCCTGGACTTGAATAATATTCATTTTTGCTTTCTCCAGCATATCCAGAGTGCATTTCCCTCCCTTCGGAGTCAAACTGTACAATTCGTTCATCATCATCTGCACGAACCAGGTTGTCCCGTCATATTCCTGATACACCTCGGATATTACTTCATCCTCAATGTCTTTCCCTCCGCCCAGAAACATATCCTCCGCGAAAGTGGTGTACTTATCCAAAGGTATGGCCTCCAGCCCCATAAGGATAGCGCTCTGATAGAATGGTTTTGCCGGCGAATTGAACATATTGCTCATCAGATGCCTTTTGCTTCCTGAAAAAATGAACTGCGTCCGCCGGCACTGCTGTATCTTTGTCCTGAGGAGCGCCTCAACATTCTTCTGCGAGTACGCGCCTATCTGCTGAAACTCGTCAATCGCCACAATGCAGGGCTTTGCTGCCTGCTCAAGATACCGGAAAATCTCGTCAAGAGTGACTTCCGGAGTCTTTATGTCCCCGACGCCTATATCCAGACCGGGCTCTCCGCTCACCGGGTCCATTCTGAAGCCGACTCTCAAAGACGACACAATGGAGAAAAAATTCTCCAACAACTTGGCTTTCCGAGGTTTGAGCCGGCCAAATACAGCCTTCCCGAACAGATAGACAAATTCAGTGAGACTGCTTGTTGCATAGATGTCTATATAGATGGACTCGTAAGAGGCTGTGATTTCTTCCTGAGCAAAAGTATGTTGAATCAATCCGCTCTTCCCCATTCTACGTTCCGAAATCAGTGCGACATTACGGCCGTTAACAATCTGTTTCACAAGGAATTTCGTTTCGATTTCCCTGTCGCAGAAGTACTTGTCGGCAACATATTTCCCGACAACAAAAGGATTTTCAAGTTCAATATCCGCCATACCCGCTAAATTTTACCACAAATATAATTATCATATTTATAATAATCAAATTTATGATAACAAAAAAACGGCTTTCCGCTGATTATAGAGCATCTTTCTTCTGAAAAGACCAATGTTGCTGTTCTTTTTGCAGCACTTCAATAAATTTCACAAGGTAGTTATAAACAGGTTTGTTAAAAATAAATCACAGATCCCATCCTCCGTCTATGGCTCAAGAAAAGAATCTGGAACGATTACTCGTTCCAGATTCCTGCGGCATTCTGTTCCAGTTTTTTTGCGGTATCTTTACCGACTTGCCTCACGTAGGACCAGTACTCGGTGACGGAGGAGTATTTTCCTCCCTGGATGTCTACTACTTAGATGTTCGGGGTGTCCCAAGTGTGAGTCTCGGTGCAGCGGACTGTGGCCACCTCGGTGCCGGCCTGGATGCGGAAATCGCCTTTTTCGAGGGTCCAGCGGCCGTCGAAGCCCACGAACGCCATCTTTTCGGCAGGGAGGTCGAAGGTGACAGTCTTGGTCTCGCCCGGCTGAAGTTCAATCTTTGTGAAATCCCTCAGACGGCGGTTGTCAGGAACGACGGAGGCCACAAGGTCGCTTGTGAAAAGAAGCACAGGCTCCTTGCCCGCAACCTTTCCTGTGTTCGTAACATCCACGCTCACCATCAGAACATCTCCCTGTTTGAACTCGAGACGGTCCACAGAAAGGTTGCTGTAGGCGAAAGTGGTGTAGCTCAAGCCGTAGCCGAATGCCCACTGAACTGAAACCACGGCGTTGTAGTCGTAGGCTCCTTCCATCTTGTCGGTCTCCTCGCTCACTTTGTAGTCGTAGCTTATGATGGAGTTGATTTCCTTCGGGTAGGTGAACGGAAGCTTCGCGCTGAAATTAACTTCGCCCGAAAGAAGAGCGGCAAGAGCATCGCCTCCCCTATTTCCCGGAAGAATTGCGTCAACAACTGCCGAAGCCTTAGGGACGAGTTCCCCGATAAGACGCGGACGTCCCTCGTTCAGAACAAGAACAATCGGTTTCCCGGTCTTGGAGAGTTCATTCACGAGATATTTCTGATTCTCTGAGATGTTGAGGTCCGAAAGGTTGCCGGGAGTCTCGCAGTAGCTGTTTTCTCCGATGCAGGCAACGATTATGTCCACTCCTTCTGCGGCTGCAACTGCCCTGCGCACATCCTCAATTTTGAAAATTTCCTCGTCATATTTGCCGTATGGCTTGTAGGAAACGCCTTTTTCAAGAGTTACGTTGCGGCGGCCGAACTTCTCGCAAAGGGCCTCGTAGATTGTGTTGTACTTCCCTGCGAAGTCGTCCGCAAGATTTCCCTGCCAGGTGTAGCTCCAACCTCCGTTGAGGCAGCGCATCTCGTTGGAGTTAGGACCGGTCACAAGAATCCTGGTACCCTGCTTTATAGGAAGAGTGCTGTTCTCGTTTTTAAGAAGAACTATGGTCTCCTCGGCGGCGTGAAGGGAAGCCTCGCTGAATTCCGCGCTGCCCAGTTTAGGATAATCCTGGACAGATGTGTTCGGAGTGTCGAAAAGGCCCAAGCGATACTTCAGACGGAGAATCCTTCTCACGGCGTCGTCCACCCTCTCCATCGGCACTTCTCCTTCCTCAACGAGTTCCTTAAGAGCATCGCAGAAGTCGCAGCTGTAAGGGACCATCGACATATCTATGCCGGCGTTGATGGCAAGTTTCACGGCCTCCTTAACGTTGGCGGCCACTTTCTCCCTCTGGTAGAGGTTGTTGATGTCGGACCAGTCGGTCACGATCATTCCGTCCCAATTGAGTTCTTCCTTGAGCCACCCGGTCAGAAGGACAGGGTTGCAGTGGACAGGAGTGCCGTTGATGGAGCCGGAGTTCACCATAAAGGTGAGAGCACCGGCGCGGGCGGCCTCAAGGTAAGGGGCGAAGTATTTCTCCCTCAGGTCAAGCGGGGAGATGTATGCCGGGGTGCGGTCCTTTCCTGAGAAAGGGGAGCCGTAGCCGATGTAGTGCTTCACTGAGACCGCAATGTGCTGAGCGTCAACGTGGTTCGGGTCTGAGCCCTGTTCTCCGAGGATGGTTTCGCGTCCCATCTCGGCGTTAACGTACCAGTCCTCGCCGTAGTTTTCCCACATTCTTGACCATCTCGGGTCTCTTCCGCAGTCGAGCGTCGGGTTGAAGGACCACGGAACGCCTGCAGCGCGGGATTCGTACGCTGTGACCTCTCCTGCGCGGCGTGCAATCTCCCTATTGAAGGAGGCGGCGACCGCGATTGGCTGAGGGAAGAGCGTTCCGTCGCTGAGGTAGGTGGTGCCGTGGATGTGGTCAAGCCCGTAGAGGGTCGGTATGCCCATAACCTCCAGGGACTTGTCGTTGAGCTGACGGACTATCTTGTTCCAAGTCGCAGCCGATTCGGCATATCCACGCGGAAGGTTGAGGAACGAGCCCACCTTGTATTTCCCGATGAAAAGGTCAAGTTTGTCCTCCGGGAGAATGAATCCGTCCTCATTGTCCGCAGGGGCAGCGAGAGCGTCAAGGGTAATCTGAGTCATCTGGCCGATTTTCTCGTCCAGAGTCATCCGTGAGAGGGTTTTCTCAACATTTTTTTCGATTTTTGAATCTCTTGGAATTGCAGGTTTCACCCCGCCGTCTCCGCAAGAGGAAACAACACCAAGCACAGCCATAGCCGTCAAAATTATGTCAATCTTTTTCATATCAATTATGTGATTTTATATTTTCGGTTGTGAGGATTTTCCCCGAGCGACAACGCAGTAATCCGCCCTCGATTTATCCATATCTGTAAATTCGCATAAAGGGATGGAGTACAAGGCGGAGCGAAGGGGAAACACCGGAGCAACCTTGGGGTTGTGAGGATTTTCCCCGAGCGACAACGCAGTAATCCGCCCTCTATGCGGATTTACACTGCTACTGGGGCTTTTATGGCTGGATACGGATCGTAATTTTCCAGCGTAAAGTCCTCATACTTAAAGTCAAAAATGCTCTTCACCTCAGGGTTCAGCACCATCCGCGGCAGCGGCCGAGGCGTGCGCGAGAGCTGCTCTGCGACCTGGTCGAAGTGGTTGAGGTAGATGTGCGTGTCGCCGGTGGTGTGGATGAACTCGCCGGGCTGCAAGCCGCAAACCTGAGCGACCATCATCGTCAGCAGCGCGTAGGAAGCGATGTTGAACGGCACTCCAAGGAAAACGTCCGCGCTTCTCTGGTAGAGCTGGCAGGAAAGTTTCCCGTCAGCCACATAGAACTGGAACAGCGTGTGGCAGGGAGGCAGGGCCATTTTCTCCACTTCGGCAACATTCCACGCGGAAACTATCATCCTTCGGGAGTCAGGGTTGTTCTTAATGGTCTCTATGACCTGCGAGAGCTGGTCTATTGTGCGTCCGTCAGGAGTCGGCCAGCTTCTCCACTGGTGGCCATAGACCGGGCCCAGGTCGCCATTTTCGTCGGCCCACTCATCCCAGATGGAGACTCCGTGGTCCTTGAGATATTTGATGTTGGTGTCTCCGGCGATGAACCAAAGAAGCTCATAGATGATGGACTTGAGGTGCACCTTCTTGGTCGTAAGCAGCGGGAAGCCCTCCGCGAGATTGAAGCGCATCTGGTAGCCGAAAACGCTCTGGGTACCCACCCCGGTCCGGTCGTGTTTCATCACCCCGTCCGTCCGGATATGCTGAAGTAAGTCTAAATATTGTTGCATAAATTAAAAGAAAGGACTAATTCATCAAAATTAAATATAGGGATGGAGTACAAGGCGGAGCGAAGGGGAAACACCGGAGCAACCTTGGGGTTGTGAGGATTTTCCACGAGCGACAACGCAGTAATCCGCCCTATGATTTAATTTTTGAAAGCAAAGATGATGGCCTGCTCGTATGTCTCGCCAGGCCTCAGCACCGGCGAAGGATACTCCGCCTTGTTCGGCGCATCAGGGAAATTCTGGCACTCCAAAGCTACGCCCTCGTAGTCGTTGTAAGAGCGTCCGCACTTACCCACAGGACAGCCTGCAAGCCAGTTTCCGGTATAGACCTGAACGCCTGGCTGAGTGGTGTAAACCTTAAGCGTACGGCCGGAAGCCTCGCTGTGGAGCTCCGCAGCCTCGGAAATCTGCCCCGGAGTGCCTCCGTCAATGACCCAGCAGTTGTCGTAGCCCTTGCCGTACTCGAGAGCGGAGAATTTCTCATTTATGTCGCGTCCGAGCATCTTAGCCTCAACGAAATCCATCGGAGTCCCCGCCACAGGAACGCTCTCCCCGAGAGGAATCAGCGTGGAGTCGGTCGGAAGCCACTCGGAAGCATTGAGCCTCAAAGTGTGGTCAAGAACGGAACCGGAGCCCTCGCCGTTGAGGTTGAAATAGGCGTGGTTCGTGAGGTTTACCACGGTTGGAGCGTCGCACTCGGCGGTGAGGGTAAGCCTGAGTTCATTCTCCTCGCTCCACTCATACCTTGCAATAGCCTTCAAAGCACCCGGGTAGCCCATTTCGCCGTCCTCGGCATAGTAGAGAAACTCCACTCCGTCGCCCTCGATGCGGCTTTCCCAGACCTGATTCTGGAAGCCCTCGGGGCCGCCGTGAAGGTGGTTCGGGCCGTTGTTTACAGGGAGAGTGTATTCCGCTCCGTCAAGGCTGAAATGCCCCCCGGCAATGCGGTTGGCGTACCTTCCCGGCACTTTCCCGGCGCAAGGTCCGTCGCCAAAGTAGCTCAGCGGGTCAGGATAGCCCAGAACGACATCGGCAAGTTTCCCGTCCCTGTCCGGAACAACGATGGAGACGATACCGGCTCCCACCGATGACACCTGCGCGTATGCGCCCGAAGCGTTTTTAAGCGTATAGCGGAAAATCTCTTTTCCAGAAGGGGCCGTGCCCCAAAGTTCTTTGGTTATAGTTGCCATAATTGTATGTGTATTATTTTCAATGTTTTTTTGCTAGGAGAGTAACGCAGTAATCCGCCTTTTAGGGCAATATGCCCCCTAATGTCCAAAAATTGCAGGCAGCACTTTCTCCACCGGCGCATCCTTCATCAGCACCACCTTATCCCGATTCAGAAGATAAAGCGACGGTATGGCCCTCACATCATAAAGCAAATCGGTGCGTATCACATAGTTAGGGTCATATCCATTATACCAGGACTCGGGGTATATCGGCATATAATTGTACCATTCCCCGAGGTCTTCATCGATGTAGATGTTAAGAACAGCAAGCTCCCCGCTTTCAATCATAGGCTCCATTTCTTCATACCCCTTCAGGGCGTCGATAATCTCCTTGCAGGCATTGCAGCCGGGGTTCGAGAAGAAAAGAAGAGTGGTTTCGGCCTTTATGCCGTAGAGAGAATAGGTCCGGCCATTCTTGTCTGAAAAGCGGAAATCCGCTGCCCTTGTGCCCACCTTGTTGAGAGCGCACTTTCTGGCAGTTTCAGTAGATCTTTCGCGGACTTCGGGAGAGAACAGGTCACAGGAGGCTTTCGCCTCAAGGAAAGGACGGTAGTAGTCCTCGTTTCGCATAGGAGAGTTAGGGTCATAGAGATATTTCGCGATAATCTCGTCCACAGCCTCCAGAACATTGAGCGCGGAGTCCGCTTTCTCGCAGGCGGCAGATTTTTCAAAAAGACGCCCTACGGCCTTCTCCGCCACAGGAAGAGGCACCATATCCAAAGTGCCGCACCAGGTCGCGAAGGCCTGTTCGAACTTGTTTGCTGGAACTCCGGCAATGTGGGAGGAGTCGCAGAGAAAGCGAGCCGCGGATGCCTCTTTGCGTGAGCGGCCAGACTCTTCCGGTGAGGATTGTCCCCTATGGGAAGTAGCATTCAGGGGTTTAAGGAAATCATCGAAATAGTGCAGAGCGACATACTCCAGTCTCTCGTCATCATCCTCAATCAATGCCGGAACAGCTATTTGCGGAAAAGCCCGCTCAATTCCCTCATCGGCCGCCCTCTTCCCGCCTCCGCCGCAGGAGCAGAACGCTCCCGAAGCCAAAGCGCCAATCAGGAGAGAGGCAGCCGCATATTTCCAAGAATGTGTCTTCATATCCCAAAAATCAAGTCCCGCAAGCGCGAAACAAAAATTGTTATAATCCGACAAAAATAACCAATTTCCTTCGTTTCTCAAAAACCATAAGCAGGCATTAAGAAACAAAAAGCTATATAATCTCCCGCAGGGCGGCGAGTGCGCAGGAAATGTGGTATTGCACGGTCTTGGGGCTTATCATCAGAAGGTCCGCAATCTCCTGATAGGTCTTGTGTTCTTCGCGGCTCAGGCGGAAAATTGTTTTGCGCAGTTCGCTCATCTCCTCCAGCGCTTCGGCGATGCTTTTTTCCAATTCTGCGGTTTCAAGCGGGGAACTTACTTCCACACTTTCCGGCAGGAGGCTCTCCGCGGCGCTCTTGCTGTAGCGGCTACGAACGTCCTTGCTCTTTATAAGGTTCAGGACCGCATTGTGCGTCATCCCGAAAAGATATGACTTCAGCGACCTTACTTCCGGGAGAGTTTCCCTTCTGTTCCAGATTTTCAGGAAAATTTCCTGGGTGATATCTTCTGCTTCAACCTGGTTCTGCAGAAGCGACAGGGCGAAGTTATAGACCTTTGCAGAATACAGCACATAGAGGATGCCAAGCGACTTGACATCCCCCTGTGCTATCTGACAAAGAAGTTTATGGTCTTCAGAAGTCATTTTGTATCAACATCTGGAGTATTCTTTGATTACCACTCCTTTACGCGGACCTTATACATATCGAAGTCCACGGTAATCGCTCTATCCTCCGAGGAAGCGTCCTTGCTGGAGCTGTGGCGGATCTTGTGTGAGGACCAGGTCTCGTTGCCTTCCGGAACGGTGGCGTCGGTGTACCAAATCTCACCGGTTTCTCCGTTGTAATTGAGAGACTTGATGGCGGTGGAGGCGCTGAAAAGTGACATTTCCTCAAAGACTTCAGTTTCCACATTGAAGATGTACGCCTTATTCCCCGCCACACTGAGACGGTTGTTATCGATACTCATCAGATCGTGCACTCCGCCTGTAGGAGTTTTTATCGTTTTCTTAAGGTTCAACTGCGGATTCCCGCTTTCAAGGCCCTGGAGTTCGAATACTTTTATGGCCTGGGCTCCGGCTGCGTACAGAAGACTCCTTCGACGGTTCCAAACTACTCCGTGACCAGAGCTAAGCTCCGCTGAACTGAGGAGGGTCTCGCTCCTTGAAACGCTGTAGAGCTGGAGACTGTTGTGATTGGCGGTAGAGCCGTCGGATGTTGCCACTGCGATGTAGCCGCCAGGGATGAACTCGGCCGAATGGGCGTTCGGGGTCTTCGTGGTGTGGAAAAGCACTTCCTTGGTCTCATAGTCCAGAAGGACGCACCAGCCGTAGGAACTGGTCAGAAGAAGTTTGCTTCCGTTGTCCACCATTTTGCAGTCGTCCAGATGGTCGCACTTGCTTTCCGCAAGGCCGAGCACCGAAGCTGCGCTCTTCGCGTCCCATTCCCAGATGATTCCCCCCTTGTAGGAGGTCTGGGCGAGGTCGGCGTCGATGACAAAGATATGATTGTCTCCGCAGACGGTGAGTATCGTGGACTCGGCCTCCGCAACCTTGCCGGTGAGGAATTTCTCTCCCTCCGCGAAGGTGACAGGAGAGTTTATGCTGGTTGTTGCAGAACGACCGTCAGCGAAAGTGGCCTTAATGGTTATGCCTTTGGCGAGCTCTGCAGGAGCGCAGTACACCTTCACTCTTACGGCTGCCCCACGGCAGTCAAGAGGCGTTTCCAGTTTGGTCTTCGCGTATGGAACGCTTGCAGAGACAGAGCCGTCGGAGGTGTTGATTTTCACTTCTCCCGAAAGATTCTCCCCCTCATTTCCTCGGATCTCCACGCTGGAAAGGTCATAATCTCCCATCGCAACGTCCACATACACAGCGCATCCGGCAGGAGCAAGAGTAAATTTGCAGCCCCCATAGGCGTTGAGGTTAGCTTTCAGCGCATCGTAAAGGACAGGAACTTCTGTTCCGTTCTGCTCCGAAGGAATGTTCAAGGTGACTATTTCCCCTTCAAGGGATATATCCGCATCGAACGGATACCAGCTGACGACAGTCGTCTCTGTGCGGTCCGCGAGAATGTTGAAAACAAAGTGCGAGGATGCGCTCCCGGGAAGCAGCACTCCTGCCTCCGCCTTTTGAAGTTTCCCGCCCGCGGTGAGCATTATGGATCCCTTGTCCTCAGCCGTCCAGACCGGGGTCGTGAGAGATCCGGAGGCGTCATAATAGCCTCCGAGTGTTATGTCGGCAGTCCCCGCGAGCATCTGCTCCCCAGCCTCCTTCCGGCAGGAAAGAAGGCTGAGGGGTAGAAGCGAAAGTGCAAGAAGGGATGAGATTGTCATCTTTCTTTTCATAATGTAAATATAGCTTAATTACGATTATTTCACGCAGCAGCTTCCGCAGATGTCTCCGCCGTGGCTGCTCCAACCGGCTGCTCTTTCCCCGCCGACATAGCGGCCCACAAAAGCGCCGTTCTTGCCGGAGCCTCCGATGAATGCCGAGTAAAGCACCCCGTTAAGGTAATTGTTGCCGCCCATCTGTTTCTGGACGCTGTCGGAGCCGTAGGAGAACTGCTCCTTGACTTTGCCGGTGCTGTCGAGAATGTAGCTGCAGTTTAACTCCTGACCTGAGGTTATGTAGAAGTTTCCTTCCGAGTCGACACAAGGGTGAGAGTAATTGAATGCGTTGGTAAGAGCGGCTCCGCTGCTTCCCGGGTGGGTGTATTTCCAAAGTACGGCGCTCAAGTCAGACTTTACGCAATAGACGCTTCCGTCCTTGCTTCCCACGAATACGCTTCCGTTCGGTGCCACAATCGGTTCGTAGAGGCTTTTGCCTGCAACCTCAAGAGTTGCCAGGGCCGCGCGGGTTTCAAGGCTGAACGAAGCGAGTGAGGCATTAGCCGGGAGATAAACCGTCTTTTTGTCCGCTGCGACAGCGAATCCGGTGATGTCTGTCATCGCGGCGAATTTGATTGAGGCAATCGCGCTTCCGTTCGCTACAGAGTAGAACTTGACTGTTCCGTCAGTTGAACCTGCGACGAGTTCGTTCCCGCTAACCAGAAGTCCCGCGATGGCGTTTCCCTGGGCGGCAGTCCAAATCTGTGTTCCGTCCGATGCCTTTATGGCGAAGATGTTTCCTGAGGCATCACCGATGAACACCGTCTGCCCGTCGGCGCTGACGGCAGGAGCCGCACTCTTCATCGCTCCGGCTGCTTTGAATGTCCATTTCAGCGCTCCCGCAGATGTGACGGCAAAGAAATAATTCGCTTTGTTCACTCCGAAATAGATGTCGCCGGTTACAGGGTTCACAGTGATAGGATTGTATGACGGAAGGTCGTCAGCTGGGGAGTAGGTCCATTTTAGTTCTCCGCTCTCGGTAGAGAAGGCGTAGAGGGAAGTTTTCTTGTTGAAGGTTATGTTGTAAACAGTGCTTCCGTCAGGAGAGAACACAGGGCAGCCGCCCTTGAAGCCTTCATAGGTGGTGCCTTGCAGAGCCCAGTCGTTGTAGTTCAGGACGAATTCCCTGATTTCCACTTCCACGTTCCAGCTCTTCTCGATGCCTCCGAGAGTAACGGTAAGTTTCACCTGCTTTGCCCCGGCAGAAGATATGCCGGCGCTTACTTCCGTTCCAGTTAGAGTGGTTCCGTCAGGGAATTCCCAGCGGATGTTCGTCGCTGACGGATAGCCTTCAGTGTTGAAGGTGAACTTAATCGGCTGATTTACGGCAGCGCTCTTGCGACTGAGGAAATATGGCGTTGCAAGGGCTGGCATTGCCTTGACGACAGCCCCCTCGGAAGCGCCTTTTGTGTAATTCGCCGTAAGGGTGAGCGTGTAGTTTACGTCGTTTTCAAGCTCGTCAAGAGTGTAGGAGGTCTTGTCAGCTTCGATCGTGATGGTTGTCGGAGCGTTTTCGTCGCCCTCCTTGATGTAGCTCAAGGTGTATGAAAGCACGTTCACGGAAGGACTTGTCCACGAGAGCATAATCATATTCGCGCTGCCCTCGGCCTTAAGGTCTGTGACGGCGAATCTTGAAGTGGATGGAGTGGCCTGCACGGAGACTGCTCCGGAGATGAGCTCTCCATAGACCGCCTGAACCTGAAAGATGTAGTTCTTGGCGTTGGTGAGCCCTTCAATCAGAATTTCCTTTTCAGGGGTTCTGAGCGTGACTTTTTCGCTTGCGGTGTAGGTGACGATGTATTCAGTAGGATTCCAGCCCTCGGGGATATCCCAGGAGAGCCCGACCTCCTCATCTCCCGGCACAGCCTTGAGAGAGGTCACCTGATGTCTTCCCGCTCCGGCCTCCGGGAGAATTTCGCTTGCGCAGGAAACTGCCCCGAAGATAATTGCGCTGAGAGACAATATATTGATAATCAATCTTTTCATATTCTTCTCTATTTTATTTTATCGGCGTGTTTATTTTTCGCCTGATTCTAATATCCCGTGTTCTGCCAAAGGATGGCGCTGTTGTTCACGATTTCAATCTGATCCTGAGGAATCGGGAATACGAGTTCGTGTGAATCAACAGAATATCCCATTCCCTTGAAGAAATCCACCGCGAGGCCCAGTCTCTTGAGGTCGAGCCATCTGTGTCCCTCCAGCGCGAATTCCCTTCCGCGTTCATCCGCAAGTGCCTTGACAAAGGCGGTTCCGTCCGGGACATCAGTCTCAGTGAGGGCGGCGATTCCAGCCCTTGTGCGGGTCTTGTTGAGGTATTCAAGCGCTCCGGAGATGTTTCCCTGCATTCCGAGAGCCTCGGCATACATAAGCACGACATCGGCGAACCTGAGGATAGGGAAATCGTTGCCCACCTGGGTGGTGTAGACGGAGTCGTAGGTGTCGTCCCACTTTTTCATCGAGTAGAGCGTGCTCTTGATTTTCGTGTATGTGCTGATAAGCGGGAGGCGGTTGTCGGCACTCTCATACAGAGCTTTGAACGCCGGAGTCGGATTGGTGATGTCCGCGAGAACTCCGGTGTTTGCGCTGTACCAGTAGCCGTGTCCGTTGTCGTTGGTCTTGTCGTAGTAGATGGCGAAAATAATCTCGCGGTTCATTTTGTTTGCCACGTCGAAGACTTCCCCGGTCGTCCCCATAAGACCGTAGCCGCTGTCAGAGAGAGCCTCTTTGAGAACAGCCTCGGCCTCAGGATATTTTCCGAAGGTGAGATAGACTTTCCCAAGGAGCGCCTGCGCGGCGATGCGGGTCACACGGGCCTTCTCGGCGCTGCGTTTCTCCGGGAGAAGCTCGGCTGCTTCACTCAGGTCTGCACTCAGGCGGCTGAACATCTGCTCATCGCTGCATCTTGCAATGGTTTTTGCCTCCGCCGGAGAGACCACCGTGGTCGAGAGCGGAACACCTCCGAAAGTGTTGTAGAGATTGAAGTACCACCAGGAGCGCAGGAAAAGCGCCTCACCGCGATACTGCGCGGCGTTCTTTATCCCCTCTTTCCCTTCAAGGTTCACGAGCAGGTCGTTGCAACGGTAAACGCCGTTGTACCACGCGTCCCAAACGTCGCTGAGAATTCCGTTGTTGGCTTTTTCCTGGAAATGATCCAAATCGTAACGGTCCTGCGTGGAGACTGCCATAGACTCAAGCACGCACTCGTCGCTGCGGTAGGCGAGTTCATTGAGGAAGAATCCCATCTGGGTCTTTACCTTCTGATAGC
>CAVHYU010000034.1:0-17536 GCA_963640535.1 bacterium
CGCGCGTCCGCTGATGCGGACTTTTACCCTCGCACCATAAAAAGAGAGATGGCGTTTCCATTTTTTTATTATCTTTGCGAGTTATTTGGTTTTTGTGGAAAATTAAAAATTAATCGATATGTTATTCAGTTTACTTCAGAGCATTGCGGACAGCGCTGCCGTGGTGTCGGAGGCAATCGCCGAGCCGGTTCAGCAGCAGGTCAAAATGTCTTATTTCGAACTTGCGAAAGCCGGCGGATGGCTTATGATTGTGCTTCTGCTGCTTTCCATCATCGCAGTTTACATCTTCGCCAGCAAGTGGTGGATGATTCACAAGGCCGGGAAGGTCGAGAAAAACTTTATGAACGAAATCAGGGACTACATCCACGACGGAAAAATCAAGTCCGCCCTTTCACTGTGCCAGAAATATGACACCCCGTCCGCAAGGCTTGTGGAAAAGGGTATCGAAAGAATCGGACGTCCGCTCCAGGACATCCAGACCGCTGTGGAGAACACCGGAAACGTAGAAGTCGCAAGGCTTGAAAAGGGTCTTCCTATGCTCGCCACCATCGCCGGAGGTGCCCCTATGATCGGATTCCTCGGCACAGTGACCGGTATGATCCGTGCATTCTTCAATATGTCCACTGCAGGCAGCAACATTGACATCGCGCTCCTCTCCGGAGGTATCTACGAGGCGATGGTAACCACCGTGGGCGGTCTTATCGTCGGCATCCTCGCCTACTTCGCCTACAACTGGCTCACTTCCCAGATTTCAGACCTCGTGTTCAAGATGGAGAGCGTGACCATCGACTTTATGGACCTTCTCAACGAGCCGGCCGAAAGCGCCAAGGAATAACCTTTAAGTTAGACTTAAGTTAATACTATGGCAATCAAAAGGACTACAAAGATAGATTCAGGATTTTCGATGTCTTCTATGACGGACATCGTGTTCCTGCTTCTGATATTTTTCCTGGTCACTTCGACGCTCATAAATCCGAACGCCCTGAAACTTTTGCTTCCAAAGAGCACAGGACAGGTTTCCGCGAAGGCTACGGTGAGCGTGTCGATTGCTGACCACGGAAACGGGGCCTACACCTACCACATCAACGGAGAGAAGCAACCGATTCCGTTCAACGAGGTGGAAGACGGGCTGATTGAGCTTCTCCAGAGCGAGGAGGACCCGACTTTCTCCATCTTCGCCGACGAGACGGTGCCAATCAAGGAGGTAGTAGCAGTGATGAATATAGCGAAACGCAACCATTACAAGGTCATAATGGCCACCCAGCCTGAATAACAGGAATCTGAGAATTTCCCCTGCTAATTGTAAAAAATATACAAGATGCAAGAATATAAGATAGAGAGAGAAAGACAGACTAAGCGCTCCCGCGTTTCCGGAATCGGATTCACGGTAGCCCTGCACGTCGTTTTTGCGCTCATTCTTGTATTCTCGGGGATGACCTACCTCGACCCTCCGCCGCCGGAGAGGGAGGAAATCCTCATAGACTTCGACGATTTTGAGCCCAAAGTGGTTCAACAAAGACAGAAAAGGTTGAGCAACACCCGTCTCCGCTCTCCTCAGCCGGACAGGACCCGCCCGGACGAGCTTGTGAAGATGTCGAAGGCTCAGCTGGAGGGTACAAAACAGAATTATGCCGAGGAAGCGACCGTGGGCCCCGACGGAGATGTCGAGGTTAACGAACCGCCTCGCGAAAAAGAGATAAACAAAAGGGCGCTTTTCCACGCCGCGGCAAACCCTGAGGCAAAAGACACCCTCGCGCCGCAGACAGCCCGCACTCCGAGCGACGAACTCGACTCAGGGCACGCGAGCGGCAACATCGAGAAGGGCCGCGCCACAGGAGAGCCTAATGCAAGGCTTGCGGGAAGAAGTGTGGTAGGGTCTTTGAAGAAGCCTGCCAGCGCTCTCCAAAGAAACGGAGTTGTGGTTGTGAAAATCAAGGTCAACCAGAACGGAGCGGTGGTGGAGGCCATCCCGGGCGAAATCGGGACTACAGTAACAGACAAGACGCTTTGGAACGAGGCGAGAAAGGCGGCGATGGAGGCGAAGTTCTCCCCCACCACAGACCTTACGAAGACAACCCAATATGGTAAAATAACATACGTCTACCGAGTCACTACCAGATAACGAGGAGAAAAGAAGACACACGAAAAGAGATTAGCGGTAATAATGTCACTCCGAAGACAATACAGGAAATGAATCTGCAAAACAAAGCAGAGTAGTGTAGAGAATATATGAATCAGGCGTGAGCCTAAATTTTAATCACCAAAAGGCCGAAAAGGCATAAAACAATGGATTACAACAACAACGGTGGCAGCGACCACAGCAGTGAAAGCCGTAGGGAGTACGGCAGCAACGAGTCAAGACCTTACAGAGAGAGGTCAAAATCAGGCAATGGCGAAAGGCGCCATTTCACAACCAGCCGGAATCATCGTCCATACGGAGAGAGCAAACCGGCGTACTCATCCTCACACGGCAGTGCGGAGAAAGTCGATTTCTCTTCTTACTCGTCAGAGAGGAAATCTTACGGCGGACATTCCGAGGGAGGAGAAAGACGCAGCTACTCTGACCGCAAGCCTTCGTTCGGCGGCAGGAAGTCATACGGCGACAGGCAGAACGGCGGCTCCTACGGAGAAAAGCGCAGCTACGGCGACAGGTCCGAGAGGTCATTCTCAGAGAGGAAACAGTACGGAGAAAGAAAGAGCTACGGCGACAGAAGGCCGTATTACAATAGCGGAGAGGGCGACGACGCTCCAAGAAGAAGTTTCCAGAGCGGCGAGGGCGAAACTCAGCAGAGGCGCCCGCGCACTTCCTTCAACGGCGAAGGCAGGAACTTCAGCGGCGAGGGAAATTCATACGGCGAGCACAGAAACAACTTCTCAGACCGCAAGAGCGGATTCAAGAAAGGCGCGCCTAAGGGCGGCAAAAAAGGTCCTGGAGCAAAAGGCGGCAACAAGTTCCCTAAAAAGCCTATCTTCAAGTCAGAGGACGAGAGCGGAATCAGCAGAATGATTGACCGCAGGAGGGAATTTGAGAACGAAAGGCTCTCAGACAACGACAATGTCACATTCCCGATGAAGGAGGAGGTTCGTCTGAACAAATTCATTGCAAATTCCGGCATCTGCTCAAGAAGGGAGGCCGACAACTTCATCCTCGCAGGTTGCGTTACGGTGAACGGCAACGTCGTCACCGAGCTCGGAAGCAAAATCAATATCCTCAACGACGATGTCCGCTTCAACGGCGAGAGGCTTCACGGAGAGGCGAAAGTTTATATCGTGATGAACAAGCCTAAGGGATTTGTCACCACCACCTCAGACCCGCACGCGGAGAAAACCGTTATGGAGCTTCTGAAAAAATGCACCGCAAGAGTGTTCCCGGTCGGCCGTCTGGACAAGAACACAACCGGAGTGCTGATGTTCACAAACGACGGCGAGATTGCTGAAAGGCTCACCCACCCTGCCTACGACAAGAAGAAAATCTATCAGGTTTCGCTCGACAAGGACCTCACCCAGGAGGACTACGACAAGATTATCGCCGGCGTAACTCTCTCTGACGGAGAGGTTTGCGCAGATGCTCTCGACTATATCGAGGACGATGACAAGCGCAAGGTCGGCATTGAGATCCATTCAGGGAAGAACCGCATCGTCCGCAGGATTTTCGAGTCCCTTGGCTACGACGTGAAGGCACTTGACAGGGTTTATTTCGCCGGGCTCACCAAGAAGGGGCTCAAGAGGGGCGAATGGCGCTACCTCACCGAAGGCGAAGTGAACATCCTCAAAATGGGAGCCTATATTTAGATTGAGTAAGAAATAGCGAATTGCTTAGTTACGCGTCTTGCCCAAATCCTCACAAAACTAAGGTTGCTCCGGTATTGGGCTTCAACGCAAGCCTTGCACTTCATCTATTTTTACTCAATCTAGCAAATAATAAGGGTCACAGACTTTTATAAATGGAAGAAAAGAAAACTAACACACATCACAGGGCTGGATTTGTCAACATCATCGGTAATCCGAATGTCGGCAAATCCACTCTTATGAATGCCCTGGTGGGCGAAAAGCTCTCGATTGTGACGGCAAAGGCGCAGACCACCCGCCACAGGATTATGGGCATCGTGAACGGGGACGACTACCAGATTGTCTATTCCGACACCCCGGGAATTCTCAAACCCAACTACCGCCTTCAGGAGAGTATGATGAACTTCGTGGAGACGGCAATCGGGGATGCGGACATTATCCTCTATGTCACCGACACGGTGGAGAAAGCCGACAAAAACGAGGAATGGGTGGAGAAACTCCAGAGGATCGAGTGCCCTATAGTGTTGGTAATCAACAAGATTGACATTTCCACACAGGAAAAGGTTATGGAACTGATGGCCTGGTGGAAGGAAAAACTCCCAAAGGCTATAATTTTCCCCGCTTCGGCGCAGGAAAAATTCAATCTTGACAACATCTACGATGCGATTGTCGAGAACCTTCCCGTCGCGCCGCCCTGGTACGACAAGGACGTGTTCACCGACAAGAACCTCCGCTTTTTCGCTTCGGAGATTATCCGCGAAAAAATCTTCCTCAACTACTCTCAGGAAGTTCCCTATTGCTGTGAAGTGGCTGTGGAGGAGTTCAAGGAGGGTGAGCAGAGGTATGAGATTGGCGCTGTAATCTATGTGATGAGAGAGTCCCAGAAAGGGATTATAATCGGACGGGGCGGCGCTTCTCTAAAAAAAGTCGGCACAGAGGCCCGAGTGGATATGGAGGATTTCTTCCAGAAGAAGGTGTTCCTCAGGCTCTTCGTGAAGGTGGATGACGGCTGGAGAGAGAGCAAGAAGGAGCTGAAGAGATTCGGATACGAATGGTGAGGGTCAGCGCGGGAAAAAGCGGACTGTCGCGTCACGCGCCTTGCCTAAATTAGAATTATTTTTAACAATCAACAAGATATGAGCAAAGACGATTTTGAGGATGTAGAAGGACAGGAAAACTTAGAGCAGGAGGGAGCGGAAGATTTTGAGGGAGGCGAAGAAATGGACTCCGCTGACGGCGAGGCAATCTCTGAGGAGCCGTCGGGGAAATTCGACAAGCTTCTCGGAGAGGACAGTTCGCGTTTCAAACTCTCAGGAATGTTCAAGGAATGGTATCTGGACTATGCCTCCTACACCATCCTCTACCGCGCCGTGCCTCATATCGTTGATGGTCTGAAACCTGTTCAGCGAAGGGTGCTCCACGCTATGAGCAGGATTGACGACGGGGCATACACCAAAGTCGCCAACATAATCGGACAGGCGATGCAGTACCACCCGCACGGAGACGCTTCCATCGGAGGGGCGCTCGTCCAGCTTGGCCAGAAGGGCTATCTCATTGACTGTCAGGGAAACTGGGGAAGTGTCATCACGGGCGACGCCAACGCCGCTCCGAGGTACATCGAAGCGCGCCTGAGCAAATTCGCGAAGGAAGTCGTTTTCAACCCCAAAATCACCCCGTGGATGACCTCCTACGACGGACGCAACCAGGAGCCGGTGGAGTTGCCGGTTAAATTCCCGCTTCTGCTCGCACAGGGCACCGAGGGCATTGCGGCCGGACTCGCATCGAAGATTCTTCCGCACAATTTCAACGAACTGCTCGACGCTTCGGTTGCCATCCTCGAGGACAAACCGTTCGAACTGCTTCCGGACTTCCCTACCGGCGGATTCGCCGATTGCTCGAAATACAATCACGGCCGCAGGGGCGGAGTAGTGAAAGTGAGGGCTAAAATTGAGAAAATCGACAAGAATACCATCTCCATCACCGAGGTTCCATACGGGAAGACCACCCACCTTCTGATTGACTCCATCCTGAAGGCCAAGGACAAGGGAAAAATCAAAATCCGCAAAATCGAGGACCTCACCACGGAGAAGGCGAACATCCTAATCCACCTTCCGAACGACGTGTCCCCGGACAAGACAATCGACGCGCTGTATGCTTTCACCGACTGCGAGGTGTCGATTTCGCCGAACACCTGCGTGATTGTGGACAAGAAGCCGCAGTTCCTCGGAGTGGACGACGTGCTCCGCTACGACACTCTCCACACCCGCGACCTGCTGGGTCAGGAGCTCGGCATCAGACTCTCCGAACTCGAGAACGACTGGCACTACAACTCTCTGGAGCGCATTTTCTTCGAGGAGAAGGTCTATAAGATTCTCGAAAAAGACGAAGCCAAGACCTGGGAAAGCCAGCTGGAGGAGGTATTCGCGAAGATGAAGGAATACCAGAGTATGCTCAAGAGGGAAATCGTGATGGAGGACATCCTCAAGCTCGTCGAAAAACCTGTGCGCAAGATTTCCAAGTTCGACACGAAGGCAATCGAGGAGAAAATCAAGGGCATCGAGGACGAAATGGACGAGGTTCAGAACCATCTTGACAACCTCACCGAGTACACAATCTCCTGGTTCAACTCCCTCAAGAAAAAATACGGCAAGGCGTGGCCGAGGCTCACCGAAATCACGGGATTTGAGAGCATCGCGGCGACAAAGGTCGTGAACAACAACGCCAAGCTCTACGCCAACAGAGTCGAGGGCTTTGTGGGCATCGGACTCAAGAAGGACGACAACACTGAGTTCGTCTGCGACTGCTCGGATATGTCCGAATTCGTTGTAATCCACAAAAACGGTCTCTACAAGGTGATGAAGGTCGGGGAGAAGGTCTATGTAGGGAAGGATTTCCTGTATGTAGGCCTGTTCAACAGGGGCGACGAGAGAACCATCTACAATGTAATCTACCGCGACGGAAAGGGCCCTGTGAGCTACGCGAAGAGGTTCGCGCTCACGTCCATCACCCGCGACAAGGAATATGACATCACCCAGGGCACGCCGGATTCGCTCATTCAGTGGCTTACTGTCAATCCGAACGGAGAGGCCGAGACCGTGAAGGTCTATCTGAAGGCTAAGCTCAAACTCAAGAAACTCATCGACGAGTACGACTTCTCCACCCTCGACATCAAGGGGCGCGGCTCAAGGGGAAATGTGGTGGCGAGGAAAAACGCCGTCCAGAAGATTGCCCTCAAATCAAAGGGAGTCTCTACCATCGGAGGCAAAGAGATCTGGTTCGATGCTGACATTCAGAAACTTAACGACGAAGGAAGGGGCCAGTTGCTGGGACAGTTCAGCGCCGGGGACCACATTCTCGCGGTGTTCAAGGACGGCACCTACTACACGACGGGCTACGACCTGAGCAGCCGCTATCAGGGAGACCTCCTTCTTCTGGAGAAGTTCACTCCTGGCAAGACCTACACCGCCCTCTACTACGACAAGGCGGCCAAGGCCTTCTATGTGAAGAGGTTCGCCTTCGAGGTGAGCGACAATTCCCCGGTTCTTTTCATCGCCGAGGGCAAGGGTTCCTATCTGGTTGCGCTGAGCGAAGACCTCCATCCGCAGTTCGAAATCACCTTCGGCGGCAAGTACGCCCACAGAGAGAGTGAAAAGGTTGACGCTGAGGAGTTTATCGCTAAGAAAGGCATTTCCGCGAAGGGAAAGAAGGTGAGCTCGATGGACGTGAAGAAAGTCCGCTTCATTGAGCCGCTCATAAAACCTGAGGATGTCGCTTCGAACGAGGAAGATACCCCTGAAGACATTGCGGAAGAAGCGCCGCAGGCTCCGGAGGAACCCCTCGACCTCAATATAGACTCAGAGCCAACGCTGTTCTAATTGTATTCAAGAGGGCATATTACCAGAAACTGAGCTAGCAAAGGTATGATTATAAGCCTCACAGGAATGATGGGCTGCGGGAAGAGCAGCGTCGGGAGGGAACTCGCCGCACAGCTCGGATGCCCTTTCATAGACCTTGACTCCTACATTGAAAAGAGTGAGGGAAGGGCCATTCCCGAGATTTTCCGAGAGAAGGGCGAGGCGCATTTCCGCACCCTTGAGCTCTCGGCCTTGCGCGAGGTTCTCTCAGCGTGGAGCGACTCCCCCTCCCAGAGCGGCCGTCTTGAAAGCTCAGGCTCCTCTGCCCGGAGCAGCGCGGTTGAAAGCTCAGACTCCCCTACCCAGAGAAGCGAGGTTGAAAGCTCAGACTCCCCTACCCAGAGAAGCGAGGTTGAAAGCTCAGGCTCCCCCTCTCAGAGCGGCAGAGCGGTAAGCCTTGTCCTCGCTCTTGGAGGCGGCACGCCGACAAAGGCCGAGTGTGCCGAAATCATCTCCTCCGGGACTCTCTGCATCTATCTCAAAGCCAGCCCTGAGACTCTTCTAAGTCACCTTGAAGGCGAAGATGCCGCCTCCCGCCCGATGCTGAGCGGGAAAGCCTTAAAGTCACGACTATCTGAGCTTCTTTCAGAGCGCGAGGCCATCTACGAAAAAACCGCCCGCCACACTCTGGTGACAGACGGCCTCAGCGTCAAAGAGATAGCCCTTAAAATCACAGACCTACTTAAGTGAGCGGAAGTCGGCGAGGATGACCAGCGTGCCGTCCTCCTTGCGGATGGCAGTGCGGTAAACCGGGTCGGCACCTTCAGCCTCCTGTTTTGCGCAATAGACGTTCAACGACTCGCCATAGACGGACTCTTTAACAAAATGGATGTCTACCCTCAGGGGGACATCGGCGGAAGAGACTTCGAGCGGAAGTTCGTCAACGATGAGGTCCACATAGCGCAGGGTGTTCATATGGCGGTTGAAGTCGATGTCCATATATTTCACCTTGTGGGTGCTTGAAACAGGCGCCTCAAAAGGATGTAGTTTGCGCGGGGTTGAGCACGGGTTTTCAACTGCTGAGAGGGATTTCTGAGCTATATCCATAATCTCGCTCATCGGGACCGGACGTCTCTTTTCATAATCCAGAAGGCACCAGATGGAGACAGCGCGGCCAAAGCATTTGCCCTCCGAATCGAGAAAACGGAAGCAGCGGGTGGTAAGAAGCGAAGCATATTCGTTCACCCAGGTCTCCACAGTATAGCTTTCGTGCTCAACAGGCCTGCGCTCCAGTTCGACGCAAAGGCGGGAAAGCACCCAACCCATATTGCGGGGGGCAAGCACATCGATTCCGAAGCCGTTACGGCGGGCATCAAGTCCAGCCACGTCCAGAATGTTGCTGATTATAGTAGAAAACCGGTTTTTCCCAGTGAAATCAATCCACTGTGGCAAGGTAGTAAAATCGTAATAACGAGGTTCCATAAAAGAATAAAGTGCAAATCAAGTCGCGCAATAAGCAAATTTTATGCAAAATCGAAAGAGGTAAACAAAAAAAGGCGGCAAAAGCCGCCGCGATGGAAGGACGGAGTGAAACGGAGGACTGGAGTCGCCCGATGCAGCGAAGCGGAATCGGCGTGCCCCACCGGGGCTGTCAGCTCAGCTGACTGGGGGTGGAAGGTGCAGGCGCCCGCGCCTGCGCTCATTTTTTTTGCTCAGTTATGAGCAAAAAAAATGAAGGTTCGCAGGCTTCGCCTGCGGAGCGGCGACAGCTCATTTTTTTACAAAAAAGGCGGCAAAAGCCGCCGCACGGAGTCAGCGAAGGGGAAGAAAGTGAATGGGGCTGATGGAGTGCCACTCCCCCTGCAGAGGGGGTTGGGGGGTGTATGAAGGTTCGCAGGCTTCGCCTGCGGAGCGGCGACAGCTCATTTTTTTTTGTAAAAAAAATGAGCTGTCGTCGCTCACGCGAGGACACCTCATACTAACCACATAATTAATAACACTAAAACTAATAACCGAGCAAAAGATTTTGCAACTACCGTGCCAAAGTCTAAATTTCCAGAAAAAAAAATTAAAAACTCAGGCGGAGTACCCTGGTAGTGTCGGGAGTGATTTTGGCGCTTTCGTCCACGCGGGAGCCGACAAGGGCAAGGACGTGGGAGGGATCAGAAGCGGAAGAGTCAGCAACAGAGGAGTCAAGAAGAAGGGCCGAGCACTTCTCGATACTGTTGAACTTCAGGTCAGTGAAAAGGTCGCTCATTTTTTTGCGGCCACGGCAGCCAAGCGGTCTCATCCAGTCGCCCCGCTGCCACCTGCGCAGCTTGAACGGGAAGGGGACTTTGTCCGCATCAAGGGCTGTTACTCCGGGGGGCTGCCTCAGAGGAAAACCTTCCGGACGGTCGAAAATTTCAACCGTAATTTCTTGGTCTCCAATGACATATATTCCAGCAGTGGAAACAATAATTTCGTATCCAATGGCACTTGCTTCGTCTTCGGCAACGGCGCGCTCCCCTTCCGTAACGGTTCTTTCATCAGCAACGGCAACGGCGCGCTCCCCTTCCGTAACGGTTCTTTCATCAGCAACGGCGAAGGCACGCTCCCCTTCTCCGGGATATGCCCCATTGTTCTTCGCCCCCTGTGAGGGTTCGAGGATGAAGGAGTCGCGGGTCATTAGAAGACGATACTTCGGGCTCAGGAAAACCTTGCCGCTGCGGGTGCGTGAAGATTCCAAAAGGTCTTCCACCTGGGTGATCACCCGGGGATTGAAACCCCTGGCCTCAAGGAAAGAGAAGAGGGCATATTTCCAGCCCACGGATCTTTGGAAGACCATTTTTTTAATCCTCGAAAGGCTTTCTTCTTCCGCCTGGAGACTTTTTGCAAGATCCTCATCATCCACCTGAAAGGATTTCAAATCAGATAACCCACCTGAAAAGTCTCCCAACTGAACCTCCAGAGCGGCGGCTGCGGAGCTGAAATGCTCCATATCCCTCGAAAGGGTTTTCACCACGGATGGGTTCAGTCTCTCCAGAAGCGGCATCACCTCGTTGCGGATGAGGTTGCGTTTGTAGCGGGAGTCGGCGTTGGTGCGGTCTTCTCTCCAGCGGAGATTATGCGAAAGAGCGTAGCCCTCGATCTGCCGCCGGGTCATCTGAAGCAGCGGGCGCCAAATCTGTAGGGAGGCATCCGAGAGTTCTTCCAGAGAGCAGCCAAGAGCATCGCAGAGAGTCTCACTGGAACAAACGGTCTGGGAAGAGAGAGTCTGCATCCCGCATATTCCCCTAAGGCCCGTGCCCCTCACAAGGTTCAGAAGCAGGGTCTCGGCATTGTCGTTGGCGTTGTGGGCGATTGCGACTGCGCGGTAGCCCTCCCGGCGGCAAAGCTGCGAAAACCAGCCGTAGCGAAGTTCACGGGCCGCCATCTCGATGCTCACTCCCCTTCTGGCGGCGTAACCCGCCGTATCAAAATCCGCTCTTAGAAACTTGATGCCTCTTTCCTCGGCCCACCCCTCGACAAAAGCCGCATCGCCGTCACTCTCCTCGCCACGGAGATGGAAGTTGCAGTGGGCAAGAGCAAAATGAGTTAACCCCTGCCGATAGAGTATATCAGCAAGGGTTATGGAATCTATTCCGCCGCTAACTCCGACAATAAAACCTCCCCCTTCTTCCGAAAGAAGCGAAGGAATGTCGATATAGTGCGGAGCGGACATAATAAAAAAAGGGAGGGAGGGATTTCCCGAGAGCGACAACGCTCAATCCACCCGTTAGTTTTTCTTTGAAGCGATTGTGTAGGTGAAGCCGAATGAAATGGACTCCGCGAACTGAAGGCCGCGCTTAACCATCACTGTGGACTTTTCGCCCGCTTCATTGGTTACGGTCTCTTCCTTCAACACATTCGTATCATAAATCATATTCGTGGAGATGGTGAGGGCGAAATATTTCGCGATCTTCCAGTCAATCTTGTTGTCCCAGTTAAAACGGATGTTGCCCTTATACTTGTTGGTGACGTCGTCTTTGGCAAGATAGTCGGTGAAGAGGACAATCTGCGAGGTGTACTTGAAGTTGTCGTTTACGTTCACCTTGAAGTCAATCTTCATCTGGGCACCGAGCTGGAAGAGAGCCGAGTCATAGGCTGAACCATCAAGCAAAGACTGGTCAAGTTTCGCTTTCAACTGCTTCTGCTCCTCAGTTGCTGTGCTCTCGTCATAGCCCTCAAGCTGCTTTTGGAGGCTCTTTGTCTCGTTTGAGAGTTTCATTCCGTAGGTCTTGCGGAACTGTTCGTCGGCAACGATTGTGTAACCTCCGGTGAGAGGTGCGAGGCTCACTGAAACCCATTTTGCCGGGGTCCAGTCAAGACCGAGCGCAAGAGTTGCGTAACCCGGGGAAAGAAGACCGGACTTTGCCTCGCGGGCAGCTTTCCAGGCCTGAGTCTGCTGTTTTCTGTCAAGCCCCTCCAGAGAGGCTGACGGAGTCTTGTAGTCATAACCCTTTGAGAACTGGGTCTTGAAGTCGAAGTTGGCGGATGCATAGAGCTGCTCCACAATCCTGTGACCCCATTTGCTCTCAAAGTAGAATCGGTCGTTGCTCTTCTGGAAAAGCGGTTTGGAAGAGGCGTAGAGCATCCCGTACTCCATCTGGAGGCGATTGTTCCAGAACATTTTGTCCTTTGCCCAGTTGCAGCTTCCATCGATGTAGCCCTTGAGAGTGAAGGTATTGTCTCCACCGGCAGCCCAGTTGCTAAGGCCAGTCTGGCCCACATTGATCTGAGTCGTGAGAGAGTTGGTCCAATACTTCGGTTTCACGGGAGCGGCCTCCACAACCGGAGCTGCGGAAAGGGCGTCAACGGCATCCTGAGCCGCTTTTTGGACATCATCTGTCTGTGCCGAAACTGCTCCGGCGAAAACTGTCATCGTCGCGATGAGAGTAAAAATCTTTTTCATTTTTAATATCGGTGTATAATTACTACTAAAGCCATTGGAATAAGAATCACTCCTATCCCGATGGCTATTTCCAAAATCTTTCTATTAGTATGCGATTGAGAATATGACCCTGCGGTGCGAAGGTTTGCCGGAGTAGATGCACTTGCCCTCCTCCTCGCAGACATAGCTGTCCACAGGAATGCAGCGGATTGTGGCCTTGGTCTCCTCCTTAATCCTCTCTTCGGTCTCGGTGGTGCCGTCCCAGTGGCAAAGCAGGAAGCCTCCCTTCTGGATTTCCTCCTTGAACTCCTCCCAGGTGTCAACCTTGCGCACATTGGCGTCACGGAACGCAAGAGCCTTGTTGTACATATTCTCCTGAATATCCTTCAGAAGCTGCTCGATGTGAGCGGCTACGCCTTCCTGAGCGATGGAAGCCTTCTCGAGGGTGTCACGACGGGCAATCTCGAGTGTTCCGCCGGCAAGGTCGCGAGGCCCCATAGCGATGCGCACCGGCACACCCTTGAGCTCCCACTCTGCGAATTTGAATCCCGGACGGAGGGTGTCGCGGTCGTCAATCTTGACGCTCACCCCGCCCTTTTCGAGCTCGGCCTTGATTTCATTCATTCGGGCGATAATTGCAGTGTGCTCCTCGTCAGTCTTGAAAATCGGCACCATAACGACCTGGATAGGCGCGAGGGCCGGCGGAAGAACGAGTCCGTTATCGTCGCCGTGAGCCATAATCAGAGCTCCCATAAGACGGGTGGAAACGCCCCAGGAAGTGGCCCAGACATACTCCTGCTTGCCTTCCTTGTTCGTAAACTGGACGTTGAACGCCTTTGCGAAGTTCTGGCCGAGGAAGTGGGACGTGCCGGCCTGAAGAGCCTTGCCGTCCTGCATCATAGCCTCGATTGTGAGGGTGTCAAGCGCACCTGCGAATCTCTCGTTCGGGGATTTGTGGCCCACGACGACAGGAAGCGCCATCGTGTTGCGCGCGAAGTCGGCGTAAACGCCCACCATCTTCTGTGCCTCTGCCTCGGCCTCCTCACGGGTTGCGTGAGCGGTGTGGCCCTCCTGCCAGAGGAACTCTGCGGTGCGGAGGAAAAGCCTTGTTCTCATCTCCCAGCGAACGACGTTAGCCCACTGGTTGCAGAGGATAGGAAGGTCTCTCCAAGAGGTAATCCAGCCTTTGTAGGTGTTCCAAATGATGGTTTCGGAAGTCGGACGGACGATGAGCTCCTCTTCGAGCTTTGCTGAAGGGTCAACAACGACTCCGGTTCCGTTAGGGTCTTTCATAAGGCGGTGGTGTGTTACCACAGCGCACTCCTTCGCGAATCCTTCCACGTGCTCGGCTTCCCTGCTGAGGAAAGACTTAGGAATAAAAAGCGGGAAATAAGCATTCTGGTGACCTGTTTCCTTGAACATTTTGTCGAGGGTCTGCTGCATTTTTTCCCAAATCGCGTAGCCGTAAGGTTTGATGACCATACAGCCTCTAACTGCTGACCTTTCAGCAAGGTCGGCCTTAACCACAAGGTTATCATACCACTGGGAGTAATTTTCACTCCTCTTTGTAACTTCCTTTGCCATTATCGTATTCTTTTTATTATATTTGCGGGTAGTGCGTTTATTTTCGGTGCGTGGGATTCAACTTACCAAAAATAAACAGGTATATTCTTTGCAACCGAAAAACGCCGCGAAGTTACGAAAAATATATGGATTTATGGTAAAATTGCGTTATATATCAGCCCTGTCGGGATTTATGGCCATCGCCCTTGCAGGGGTCATCATTTCTTCCTGCGGAGCAGCGGCCCAGTCCTCTTCCGGTCAGCAGTACACTGACGGAATTTATTATACAAAACCGTCTTCGACTGTCACAAAGGCAGATTACGAAAAAAACAAGGAGCAGACGGACGCGCTCTCTTCAATAACAAAGTCCACTCTCATTGACGCACGGGGCACAGAGAGTGAAACGGCCTCAACTGCGACAGCGGCAAAAGGAAGTTCAAATTCCCTCACGCTCAATCTTGACGGAGCCACCGTCACGACCGTCTATGTGGACCCGTTTATGGGAGTTTACCCTTATTACTATGGATGGCGCAGCCGGATGTACGGCCCCGCCTACTATGCCTGGGACCCATATTATCGGGGAGCCTGGTACGGAAGGTATTATGACCCGTGGTACTGGAGTTCGCTGTGCTATGACCCGTGGTATTGGGACTCATTTTATTGGGATTCCTGGTACTGGGGCGGACACTACTCCTGGTATTGGGGCGGGTATTATGACCCGTGGTACTGGGGAAGAGGCTGGTATGGCGGGCCGCATCACTACGCGCATCACGGTCCTCACCACGACATCTGGGGCGGATGGGGCCCCGGCGGCAGCGGTCCTGTACATTTCGGCTCACGCGGCACGACATCTCCGGGAGGGGCAAGCTACTCCCCTTCTTCACGCGTAAGCGGTTCAGCTTCAAGAACTTCCTCCCTCTCAAGGCGAAGCGGAGTTCAAGCTTCGAGAAGCGTAACCCGCAGCAGCTCGGGTTCAGTTTCAAGGCCGGTCAGCTCTTCTTCGCGCAGCAGTTCAAGCGCAACACGCAGCAGTTCAAGCGCAACACGCAGCACCTCAAGCGCAACGCGCAGCACCTCAAGCACAACGCGCAGAACGGCAACCTACAGCCGCCCTGCAGGCTCATCTTCTTCAGGAAGTTCCTACCGTTCCAGCGGCAGCAGTTCTTCTTACCGCTCAAGCGGCAGCAGTTCATCCTACCGTTCAAGCGGAAGTTCCTACTCCGGCGGCTCCTCATCCAGAAGTTCAAGCAGCTCCTACCGTTCTTCCGGCAGCTCTTCATCCTACCATTCAAGCGGCTCCTCATATAGCGGAAGCAGCCGCTCAGGCGGAGGAAGTTCATATTCCGGCGGCGGCAGAAGCAGCGGAGGTGGCGGGGGCAGAAGTTCCTCATCCTCAAGAAGATAACAGATAAGGATTATAAGCACACCATCGCCCCATCCCCCCCCGGAGAAAGGCGTAAAAAGGAAACAGATATGAAAAAGACAGCACTTACCGCAGCACTGCTCGCGCTTTGCACTACGCTCGGAGCACAGAACTACACTGAGGCGCTACGTTACAGCGACAACACATACGAAGGAACAGCCCGCACTCTCGCGATGGGTAACGCATTCACGGCTCTGGGAGGCGATATGGGCTCTCTCGGCATAAACCCGGCAGGCTCCGCGGTGGCCCGTTACACCCAGTTCACCGTAAGCCTCGGGCCGGACATTTCAATCGCCCGCACCCAGGGAAACGAAATGCCTGACGGCTCGCTAGGTTTCGGGAAAAAGATGCGCACCACCAAGGCGGCGTTCGATATGCCGAACATCGGCGGAATGATAAACTTCAACACCGGAAGAAGCCGCGGACTGAAAAACTGGGCGATAGGATTCGTGGTGAACGGCACCTCCTCCTACACCAGCGATGTTTTCGCAAAGGGCGTAAACACAACGACATCAGCCTTCGGGCAGATGGCGGCCAGCGCCACAGACCTTGCGGAGGGAGGACATTTCACCGCCACGGACCTTAACTCCAGCAGCGCCTACAACAATCTGGGCTTCGGCTACTACGACATCATCTCGGCCTACAAGATCGGGGCAATCGGCGCCATCTCCGACAAAGAGTTCATCGGAGCCAGCGAATACGCGACCAAAGACGGTGAGGACACATCCATCTCCACAGGCCCTTCAGGCACCACTCAGCATTTCGGAAGCACTGTGACCGGCGGAAAGAGCGACTTCATCGTAAACCTCGGCTTCAACATTTCCGACATAGTCTATTTCGGAGCGAACCTCGGTTTTGTAAGCTTCAACTACCGCTCCAACGAATACCTCAAGGAAGAGGCGGTGGAAGTGGGCGAAGTGCCGGTGGATTTCTCCGACGGGACCACAACCACCCGGACCTATTTCAAATCGGCCCGAAAAGGCACCGAGGACAGGGTGAGCGGAAGCGGAGTTTATGGAAAATTCGGAATCATAGTGACCCCGTGGAAGGGTCTCAGACTCGGAGCGGCCATCCAGACCCCTACCATCAACACCATCAAGGAGCGGATCTGGTACACGGCGGAGGCTGCGTTTGAAAACTCCCGCTACGGCGGAAGCGAGACTTCTCCGGAAGGAACATTCGAATACATCGTAAGAAGCCCGATGAGAGCCAATTTCGGAGCGGCCCTGACCTTCGGGACCTGGGGCGTTCTGAGCGCGGACTACGAGCTGACGAACTGCCGGAAGATGACCTTCCGCGTGCCAGGCACCTCCGACAACAGCGAGTTCGACGAAGCGAACAACGAAATTTTGGACCTCTGCGGGGTTCAGCACTATTTCCGCCTCGGAACTGAGATAAAACCCCTTTCGCAGCTTGCCATCCGCGCCGGCTACACCGCAAAGTCCTCGGGAGTGACCTACGAGTACAACTCCTCCAACGGCCTTGACAAAATCAAGAAAGTGCCATACACCCACTCCGCATCCGTCGGCCTGGGCTACTCCTCAAAAGGTTCGTTCTTCGCTGACCTTGCGGCCGTATGCTACATCTACCCGAAGAGCTACATCACCCCGTACGCCGACTACATCTTCAACGAGACCACCGGAGACCCGGACCCGTACACTCCGGAAATCATCTGCAAAAGCAAACTTGTCAAAGTTGTCGCGACGCTCGGCTGGAGATTTTAAGATATGCAAAAAATGTTGTATTTTTGCGCGTTTATAGCGCCCAAGGGGGTATAGCCTTCCCCGGTGCAGTCCAACGCAAATAAATACAACATTATATGATGACGTCAAAGGAAATCAGAAAAGCCTACCTTGACTTTTTCGCTTCAAAGGGACACACCATCGTCCCGTCCGCACCGATGGTCGTAAAGAACGACCCGACACTTATGTTCACCAACGCCGGAATGAACCAGTTCAAGGACTGGCTCCTCGGCAACAGCCCCGCTCCGTTCCC
>CAVHYU010000035.1:0-17422 GCA_963640535.1 bacterium
GCGCCTGTAACGAGAATTTTCATAAATCCGAATACTTAAAGCTGAGTGGTGGGGGATGGTTACTCTGAGCGGTAATCTCTTGCCTTTGCTCTTGGCTGAAGGCCGAGGTCTTCGCGGATGAAGTTGAGCTTGAGAAGCAGCTCCTTCATTCCCTCGACATCAAGTCTGCGGGTGTTGTGGGAGTGATATTCCTCCACCTGCTCCACCTTGTGGTCTCCGTTGGTGAAGAACTTGTCGTAGTTGAGGTCGCGGGTGTCGCACGGGATGCGGTAGTAGCCTCCCATATCGATTGCTTTTGCCATTTCCTCACGGGTGACGAGGGTCTCGTAGAGCTTCTCGCCGTGGCGGGTGCCGATGACTTTGACTTCGGTCTCGCCGTATTTAGGGTCAATCTTGGCGTAGGTCTGCTTGAGGGCCTCGGCGAGGGTGTCAAGCGTTGCGGCAGGGGCTTTCTGGACGAAGAGGTCGCCGTTTTCGCCGTGGGTGAAGGCGTAGATGACTAGGTCCACAGCGTCGTCGAGCGTCATCATAAAGCGGGTCATATTCGGGTCGGTGATGGTGATGGGCTTGCCTTCCATCATCTGCTCAACCCAGAGGGGGATGACGCTTCCTCTGCTTGCCATCACATTGCCGTAGCGTGTGCAGCAGATGGTGGTCTTCGCGTCCTTGCCGAGAGCGCGTCCCTGTGCGATGGCTACCTTTTCCATCATCGCCTTGGAGATGCCCATTGCGTTGATTGGGTAGGCGGCTTTGTCGGTGGAGAGAACCACGACGTTCTTGACTCCGTGGGCTATGGCGCTGAGCAGCACGTTGTTGGTGCCTTCTACATTGGTCCTTACGGCCTCCATCGGGAAGAATTCGCAGCTTGGGACCTGCTTGAGGGCGGCGGCGGAGAAGATATAGTCAACTCCTTCCATAACGAAGTCCACTGACTCGCGGTCGCGGACGTTGCCGATGTAGAACTTGACCTTATGTGCCACCTCGGAGCGGTTAGCCTGGAGGTAGTGGCGCATATCGTCCTGCTTCTTCTCGTCGCGGGAGAGGATGCGGATTTCCTTTATGTCGGAGTCGAGAAAGCGCCTGAGGACGGCGTTGCCGAAACTTCCTGTGCCTCCGGTTATGAGGAGAGTTTTGTCTTGAAAGATAGACATAATATGTTAAGATTTAATTGTTAGCTTGGGCGGGGGGGGTGGTGCAGTGGAAAATATGGTCAATTCTCCGCTTTTGAGGGGCGGCTTAGTCGCGGCGGAAAATGTCTCGGGTGTAAACCTTGGACTGGACGTCGTCGAGGCAGGTTTCGTAGCGGTTGGCTATGATGGCGTTGCTGCGGGATTTGAAGGCCTCAAGGTCGTTCACTACCTCGGAGCCGAAGAAGGTGGTGCCGTTTTCCAGGGTGGGTTCATAGACTATCACCTCGGCGCCTTTGGCCTTGATGCGCTTCATTATGCCCTGGATGGCGCTCTGGCGGAAGTTGTCGCTGTTGGATTTCATCGTCAGGCGATAGACTCCTATGACGCACTTGTGCTCTTTCGCGGAGTCCCACTGGCCGTTTTCGTAGGAATAGTAGCCGGCTTTGCGGAGGACCGCGTCGGCTATGTAGTCTTTCCTGGTGCGGTTGCTTTCCACTATGGCGCCGATGAGGTTCTCAGGGACGTCGGCGTAGTTCGCCAGGAGCTGCTTCGTGTCTTTCGGGAGGCAGTAGCCGCCGTAGCCGAAGGACGGGTTGTTGTAGTGGGTGCCTATTCGGGGGTCGAGACAGACTCCGCTGATGATGGCGCTGGTGTCGAGGCCTTTCATCTCGGCGTAGGTGTCCAGCTCGTTGAAGTAGCTCACGCGGAGGGCGAGGTAGGTGTTGGCGAAGAGCTTCACTGCTTCGGCTTCCTTCACTCCCATAAAGAGCGTGTCAATCTCCGGTTTGAGGGCGCCTTCCTGAAGAAGGGCTGCGAAAGTGCGGGCATATTCCCGAGCCTGGGGGTTGCCGATGGAGGCTATGGCTGCGTTCTCCTCGTCCCATTTGGCGTTGCGGTCTGCGGGGAGGACCTCCGGGTAGCCCACTATGATGCGGGACGGGTAGAGGTTGTCGTAGAGGGCTTTGCTTTCGCGGAGGAACTCCGGGGAGAAGAGCAGGTTGAATTTCTTGCCTGCGAGGGAGGGGTCCGTGAGGTATTTGAGGGCGTACTTGACGTAGAGGCTGCGGGTGTAGCCGACGGGAATGGTGGATTTGATGACCATCACGGCGTCGGGGTTGACGCTCAGGACCAGATTGATTACGTCCTCGATGCAGTGGGTGTCGAAGTAGTTTTTCTGCGGGTCGTAGTTCGTCGGGGCCGCAATGACTACGAAGTCCGCGTCCCTGTAGGCCGCTGCGCCGTCGAGTGTGGCGGTGAGATTGAGCTTGGCCGGCTTTCCGGTCTTTTCCCAATCGCCGAACTCTCCGCGGAAGTATTTTTCTATGTATTCGTCCTGGATGGGGCTTTCGCGGCGGTTGATTTTCTCCACTTTCTGTGCTACAACGTCCACGGCTGTCACCTTGTGGTGCTGGGAGAGGAGCGTAGCGATGCTAAGGCCCACATAGCCTGTGCCCGCAACCGCAATCTGAATGTCTTTGAATTGCCTCATTATGTGTGTATGTGTCTGATTATTAACTGTGGAGGGATTATGGAGGCGGAGCACAAAAAGATCCGTTCACCCCGTCAGACCTGACAGGGCGAACAGACACTCAGCTCTTTGACTTAACAGCACCAGTTTTCTGTGCGTCCGGCTCGGGATTTCCCGAAATTCACAAATTTAAGAAGAATCCGCCTCATTTACAAGGGGGCATTCTTCACTCGCTGGGAATGAAAACGGGGAGGTTTATTTTCCCGCTTCCTCCACCAGTTCCAGCTGGGGGGGGTGCAGGTTTATTTTTCTGCGGCTCCGTCTTTCTCCACCAGTTCCAGCTGGGCGGGCGGGATGTAGGCCGTAGCGACCCACACGACGTCCGATATGCTGATGAGAACTCTCTTGCTCTTTTTCATCCTCACGACATTCCCTTCCGCGCCTGCAAACGGCCCGGAGGTTATTCTCACGCGGTCGCCTATCTTCAGCACCGGCGGCTCGGTGAGGATTATCGGAGCCTCGGAGGCTGCCTCGCAGATGCGGATGAATAGGTCCATATCCGCGTCCCTCACAACCAGCGGATCTCCGGTCGAGCGGGAGCGCATAAGGAAGACTTTGCCGCAGAGGGGGCTCCTCCGGAGGTGTTGTTCAATCTCACTGAGGGAAACCTGCGCGAAAAGAAGGTTGGTCACGACCGGGGGGACAAAGGCGCGGATGCCCGCTCCCTGAAGGACGGGGGCGAGGGAAGCCGAGCGCACATAACGAAGGTTAAGCACGTACCATTTTATTTCGTTGGAGTCGGTCTTTTCCACGGTTTCAGTTTTCTCTTTCAGCACATCCCGTTTGCGCCGCTGGGAGCGCAAAACAAGAAGACAAAGTTACGAATTATAATCTGACTTTCCTCGCCCCGGGGCACATTTTTTCGCTCGCTTTACCCCCTCCGTAATGTTTTATGATTCAATATATTACAAATAATGGCCATCCTTTCGGACAGCCATTATTTTGTATTGGATGTTTCAATTAAAACATATCCGGGTCAGAAGAGTTCTGGGCAGGCGCCTCCGGTGCTGCCGGTGCGCTCTCCTCGCTGCGAGGACGGCGGTCGTCGCGGCGCGCCCCCCTGTCTCCACGGCGGTCGTCCCTGCGGCGGTCATCGCGGCCTCCACGGCGGTCGTCACGGCCTCCTCTACGGTCATCGCGACCCCTTTCAGGCCTTGGCTTGCGCTCAGGCTCCACATATCCCTCAGGCTTTTCGATGAGGGCCCTGCGGCTAAGACGCATCTTGCCGGTCTTGGAGTCGATTTCGAGGAGTTTCACATCCACCTCGTCGCCGACGCTCAGAACGTCCTCAACCTTCTCGGTCTTCTTCCAGTCAAGCTCGCTGATGTGCAGCAGGCCTTCCTTTCCAGGGAGAATCTCGACGAAGGCGCCGAACTCGAGGATGGAAACCACTTTGCCGTGGTAAACCTTGTCCACCTCAGGCACAGCGCAGATGCCGTTGATCCACTCGAGAGCCTTGTCCATACACTCCTTGTTGTCGCCGAAGATGTCCACAACACCCTCGCTGACACCGTTGTTCTGCTCCTCGGTGATGGTGACGGTTGTGCCGGTCTCCCTCTGAATCTTCTGGATGACCTCGCCGCCCTTTCCGATGATGGCGCCGATGAACTCGCCCGGCACCCTAATCTGAACAAGACGCGGAACGAACGGCTTGTAGTCCTCGCGAGGCTCGCTGAGGGTTTTCATCATCTCGCCCATAATGTGCATCCTGCCCTGGCGTGCCTGCTCGAGAGCTTTTGCAAGAACTTCGTATGAAAGGCCGTCCACCTTGATGTCCATCTGGGTGGCGGTGATTCCGTCTTTTGTACCGGTCACCTTGAAGTCCATATCTCCGAGGTGGTCCTCGTCGCCGAGGATGTCGGTGAGGATTGCGTAACGCTCGTTAGGCTTCTCGGCGTCGGTGATAAGACCCATCGCAACACCTGCTACAGGTTTCTTAATCTTCACGCCGGCGTCCATAAGCGCGAGGCAGCCTCCGCAGACGCTCGCCATAGAGGATGAACCGTTGGACTCGAGGATGTCGGACACTACCCTGATTGCATACGGGTTCTCCGGTGCAAGCGGAACGACCGGTTTGAGGGCCCTCCAGGCAAGGTTACCGTGACCAATCTCACGACGGCCTACGCCTCTCTGAGCCTTAGCCTCTCCGGTTGCGAACGGAGGGAAGTTATAGTGAAGGACGAACTGCTCGGTTCCCTGAACAAGAACTTCGTCCAGCTCTTTCATATCCATCTTTGTTCCGAGGGTGACGCTCGCAAGGGACTGAGTCTCACCACGGGTGAAGATTGCACTGCCGTGTGCGCAAGGGAGATAACCTGCCTCGCACCAGATAGGGCGGACCTCGGCGGTGTGGCGTCCGTCAAGACGGATTCCCTCGTCAAGGATGAGGTTGCGCATTGCGGCCTTCTCGACAGCGTGATAGTAGCGGTCCACCATCATCTGCTTCTCCTCCCTTTCCTCCTCAGGAATGGTCTGCATAAACTCTTCCTTGATGGCGTCGAAGGCGTCAGAGCGGGCGTGCTTGTCCTGGCCGGACTTTGCGACAGCGTAGCATTTGTCGTAGCAGAATGCCTCTACAGCCTTCTTAAGCTCCTCGTCGTTCACCTCGTGGCAGTAAGTCCTCTTGACAGTCTTGCCGCACTCCTCGGTGAGTTCCATCTGCACTTTGCAGTGTTTCTTGATTTCCTCGTGCGCGAATTTGATTGCTTCGAGCATATCTGCCTCGCTCACTTCCTTCATCTCGCCCTCAACCATCATAATGTTGTCGTAAGTTGCGGCAACCATAAGGTCGAGGTCTGCGTTCTCCATCTCGCTGAAGGTCGGGTCAATCTTGAACTCTCCGCCGATGCGGACAACCCTTACTTCGGAGATAGGACCGCCGAACGGGATGTCGCTCACTGCAAGAGCTGCTGAAGCGGCAAGTCCTGCGAGTGCATCCGGCTGGATGTCTTTTTCTGCTGAAATGAGTGAAATCTGAACGTAAACTTCAGCGTGGAAGTCCTCCGGGAACAGCGGTCTGAGGGCCCTGTCCACAAGGCGTGCGGTAAGAATCTCCGCGTCCGTAGCCTTGCCTTCCCTCTTCATAAATCCGCCAGGGAAGCGTCCTGCTGAATAGAATTTCTCTTTGTAGTCCACCTGAAGCGGCATAAAGTCCACGTCATCTTTGGCGTCTTTGGCTGCCACTACGGTTGCGAGCAGCATTGTGCCGCCCATCTTGACCACTACTGCGCCGTCAGCCTGTTTTGCAAGCTTTCCGGTCTCAATCTCGATTACCCTTCCGTCAGATAATTCGATTTTTTTGTTGATAATGTTCATTAATTCTGTTTTTCAACCTGCCTCCCCCTCTGGGAGCCGATTAGTAATACTTGTGCTTCGTACTTTCACATTTATATGTTGGTTCCGGGCATCGCCGCAGGTTGACGTTGTGAACGTTGCCGGGATTGACTGCAAAAACGCGGTCTTAACCTCGCTGAGAGACTAAAACCACATTCAAAAAAAACGGAGGTGCCCACAAAGCCTTTTGTGCGGCTTTGGGGTCACCCCCTTCATTTGAGGTTCGCTATCGACGGAGACCAAGCTCTTTGACGATAGCCCTGTATCTCTCGATGTCAATTTCCTTGAGGTAGTCAAGTACACGACGTCTTTTACCTACGAGCTTCAACAGAGAACGACGGGTTGCGTAGTCCTTCTTGTTGGTTTTGAGGTGCTCTGTGAGGTGAGCGATACGGTAGGAGAACAGCGCTACCTGGCTCTCAGGCGAGCCGGTGTCGGTGTTGGACTTTCCGTATTTCGCGAAAATCTCCTGCTTTTTCTCTGGTGCCAAATATTCAGCCATTTGAAAAAAGTTTAGATTGTTAATAATACAGTAATACTTCGGACCACGGTCTGTAGGCCAAAAGCGGCGACAAAGGTACGACTTAATTTTTAACTTGCCAAAGAAATAATATACAAATATCCCCGAAAATTAGACACTTTCGGGGACATTCATTTGAGTCTTACGGGGGAAGGAGCCTGCGCCCCTGTGCCCTTAAAGGGTTGCGAGGAGCTCGCGGTACTTAGGCAGCGGCCACAGGTCGTCGTCCACAATCATCTCCAGAGCGTCGATGTGCTCGCGGATTTCGTTCATCTTTGCGCGGACCTCGTTTTCATAGCCCTTGGCACGCTCCGGGATATCCGAATTCCGATTGAGTTTGTGGCGAGTCTGAGTCATCTCGGCGGATGCCGTGCGGATGGCGTTCACGTGGGAGATGATTTCTTTCAGGGTGCTGATTTCGTCCTTTGCGAGGGCGTCCAGCTCCTTGGGGAACACCTCGTTGATGCCCTTGATGTTCTCGATGAGGACGTTCTGGTAGCGGATGGCGGTCGGGATGATGTGGTTCGCGGCCATATCGGCTATGACCCTGGACTCAATCTGGACTTTCTTGAGGAAAATCTCGTTCTTGATTTCGTAGCGGGCTGCAAGTTCGGTGTCGTTAAGCACTTTGAATTTCTTGAAAAGTTCGGTGCTCTCCGGGCGAAGGTACTCTTTGAAGGCCTCGGTGACGTTGTTGGCGCTGCGAAGTCCCCTCTTTCCCGCCTCGGCAATCCACTCGTCGCTGTAGCCGTTGCCCTCGAAGCGGATATTTTTCGATGCGATGATGAACTGGCGGATTGTCTGGAGAATGGCCTCGTCCTTCTTCACTCCCCCCTCGACAAGTTTGTCAACGGTCTCTCTGAACTCGGTAAGTTCCTCTGCCACAGCGGTATTCAGGACAATCATCGGCATTGAGCAGTTGGCGGAAGAGCCTGCCGCGCGAAACTCGAATCGGTTTCCGGTGAAGGCGAACGGAGAGGTGCGGTTGCGGTCGGTGTTGTCCACCAGAATCTCAGGGATTTTCCCGATGTTGAGTTTTATCTCTGTCTTCTCGTCAGGCGAGAGTTTCTTGTCGTTGATTTTCGCTTCGATGTTGTCCAGGATGGCGTTAAGCGTTGCGCCGGTGAAGACGGACATAATTGCAGGAGGTGCCTCGTTGCCGCCCAGACGGTGCGAGTTGGTCTCGGAGGCGATGGACGCCATAATGAGGGAGCCGTAGTCGGCGGCGGCCTTCAGCGCGCAGACGTAGAAGGCGAGGAACTGCATATTGCTCTTCGGGGTGTGGCCCGGAGCGAGGAGGTTCTGTCCTCCGTCAGTTGCCAAAGACCAGTTGCAGTGCTTGCCGCTACCGTTGATGCCTGCGAAAGGTTTCTCGTGGAAAAGGACCTTGAGATGGTGCTTGAGAGCGATTTTTCTCATCAGCGACATAAGCAGTAGGTTGTGGTCCACGGCGACGTTGGCTTCCTCGAACTGAGGGGCGCACTCGAACTGGTTCGGGGCCACCTCGTTGTGGCGGGTCTTGACCGGGATGCCGAGCCTGTAGGCTGCGTCCTCAAAGTCTTTCATAAAGGCCTCAACCCTCTCGGGGATGGCTCCCCAGTAGTGGTCTTCGAGCTGCTGGTCCTTTGCGGCGGTGTGACCCATAAGGGTGCGGCCGGTCTGCATAAGGTCGGGACGGGCGTTGTAGAGGGCCTCGTCCACAAGGAAATATTCCTGTTCCCATCCGAGCGTAGGATAGACCCTTCCCACTTCCTTGTCGAAGAGAGAGCACACGCCGACGGCGGAAGAGTCGATCGCGGCCATTGAGCGAAGGAGCGGGGTCTTGAAGTCCAGAGCCTCACCCGTATAGGAAACGAAAATGCTTGGGATACAAAGAGTTCCGTCAATTATAAAAGCCGGAGAAGACGGGTCCCAGGCGCTGTAGCCGCGGGCTTCGAAGGTGTTGCGCAGTCCGCCGCTTGGGAAGGAAGAGGCGTCAGGCTCCTGCTGAGAGAGGAGGCTTCCGCTGAAGTACTCGAAAGAGTCGCCGTCCAGCTCCGGGGAGAGAAAGGCGTCGTGTTTTTCGGCTGTGGATCCGTTCAGGGGCTGGAACCAGTGGGTGTAATGGGTTGCCCCGTGCTCCATTGCCCAGACTTTCATACCTTCGGCCACCTGGTCGGCGATGCTCCGGTCAATGCGGCGACCGCTTTCAATCGCCTCAATCACTCTGTCATAAACTCCCTTGGAGAGGTAACGCCGCATCTGTGTGCGGGTGAACACGTCCTGTCCGAAAATTTCAGACTTGAGAGGCGCCGCTTCCTTCTCCGGAACCGAAGGTCTCGAGTGCATAATCCCGAGAGCCTCAAAACGCTGATTTCTCATAAAAATCCGTTGTTTTTGTCATCCCCTTCAGAGGGGATACCCTATAATTATAATGAACACTACTAATTCGGGGCATTTCCCCGAAAACCGAGCACAAAAGTAAGCTATTTTTTCAATACCCCCAAATTTTTAGGGGGCATATTCGAAAAATTTATGCAATTTTTCAAACATACCCCCTAAAAAGCAGGGAACAAAGTCAAAATGTCAGCCAAATGCCGGCACCCCCCGTTATTTTTCGAAATTTAGTTGAGAGTCATAATGACGGAGCGTTCCAGTACCTCGCCGAGGCCTTTCCCGTCAATGCGGACAGTGTCCCAAATATCCATCGACAGGGAATCAAAAGAGTAGAGCACCTCGCCGTCATCGTGCGTGTCAAAATTACATTGCCAGCAAGGATACTTTGAACTCTTGTTCATAGGGAGGATTTTGAACTCTATGGGCAGAGACTCCGTATGCAGACCATAGCAGATGCCGTTGTCAGCATAGTAAAAAGCAAGATTGAGACCGGTTTTAACAATTTCATATTCGAAAATGTCGCGTGACACAAGCGAATGGGACTCCTCCTTCGTCTCCTTCCACCATCCGAGTTCGTCCTCATACACCGGTTTTCCCGCGCCATAGAAATCAGATACAGCTATTTTTCTGATTATCTTTTCCATATTTTTCCTTTTTTGTTAAAGTCTGCAATCTTATTCAGCAATTCCACATATTCCTTCCCGTATATTGCCATCCTTGAATTTCAATTTACAGTTATCCTTAAAAATCAGGGTAAGAATCTGGGCCATATAGAATTTGTGTTTCTGTTTGTCCATAATCAGCAGTTAAGTTCTATAATTTCATATTCAGTATCCCGGCGACCCGTTCCGAGAGAATTTTTGAATTGTACAGCGGGAGCAACTCTTTGATTCTCTTCTTATTGAGCGGGCGCAGATTGTCGAAATAGCAGTTCCCGGCGCTGAGATAGACCAGATCGATGAAGGCGCGCTCCGCCGAGGCGATGCAGACATTATCCCGCCTTTCTATGCCCTCCAGGCCAATCCATATCTGCGGATTTATTATCCGGAAACCATAATCCCTACCGTCAACGGAAACCTGACGGCAGAGATAACTTACACAGGTTATGGCCTCATCGTATTGGAAAATGACTCCGGCGCGCTGCAGAACATACTCCAGCGAGATGTAGGACGGGCGGAACAGGCTGCACGCCAGTTCTTCCGGGTTATATCCCGCCTTGGCGTAAATCCCCTTACGGGGGTTCAGTATCTCTCCTGTTTTTACATAGTAATTGAGAGATTTACTGAGCCGGCTCCCCTCCATACCAGTCAACATTCTGATTGACTGAACATTAAAAACGCTCCTAGGGCTTTTCAATATGGTTTCAAGTACATTGATTTGCGAACTCATCATCCTAAAAATTTGGATTATCAGTTCGCAAATATATAAAGTTCCCGCAATAAATCCAAATCACTTTAGAGTTTCATCATCAGCAGGTCGGTGTAGGTTTTGTCGCCGGCCGCGTAGCCGCTGTAGGAGGAGCCGTCGAAAAGGAGGAATTTGTAGCCGTTTACAGGGAATTCGGAGCCTTCCATCGGGCGGAAACGGACGTAGCCGTCGGAGGAGAAACCAAGTTCCAGGGCTGAGGTCTGGCCCCAGATGCCGCTGTAGAGGTCGGAGACGAAGCCGAAGACCACCGTCATATAGCTGAACGTCCCGAGATTCTGGGAGTAGAGCCTGATGCAGTGCTCCTCGGGGATGTAGGTCCCGGTCACCTCAGGGCAATAGTTCTTGTAGTTGCTAAGACCCTTGAGCGAAACGGTGTTCTCCCCCGTCTTGATTATGTCCACCCTGAACGCCTCGCTCGTGGAGTTACCTTCCGAGTCATCCACTGTGGCGCTCAGAAGATATGAGCCTGTGAAATCGTCGATGCTTTTTGCGAGGTAGGTCTCGGAGTGGGATTTTGTGCAGATGCTCGCAGAGGTTTCCAGAACGTCGCCGAGAGCGTTGTACAGGCGAAGAAGCATCGTGTAGTCCTTGCCCTCGTCGGTGGTGTAGGTGAGCTTCACTCCCGCTTCGGTGTTCGCCGCGGTGACGTATGCGTCCTCAAGTGTGTGGCCCAGGGCGCTGAAAATCTTGTCCATCGTGTAACGCTCCTTGTAGGAATTCAGCATCTCGGTGTAGCCCATAACATATTCCACCCTTGTCACGTTCTTCACCTTCAGCCTCCACTCGGCGCTCGTGTACGGGTCGTCCTCGGGGAGAGAAAGGGCGCACTCAAGAACCTGGGGAAGGAGCGTCCCGTCGGGGTCGTAGGTAAAGCGGAGAACGGTCTCCTCGCCCGGAACTCCCTCTGAGTCAAACGGGACGACAACCAGCGTGTTCGCTCCCTTTGCGGCCGCGGTGACAGAAAGAGTGTCTGAGGAGAAAGTCTCCACGCCTTCGGCCGTTCCAAGACATATCCCCGAAACCAGAGAAGAAATCTTTGCGGAATCCTTGCTTATATCCCCTTCGGCTACAAGTGCCTTGCAGTAAGAGACATAGTCCCCGAGTTCGAAACGGAATTTGCCCGCTCCCTCGTAGGTTGCGCTCTCAATCACCGGGTCGGTGTCGTGGTCACCAGCGAAAACGATACTTTCCTCTCCGTAGCCATAGTAACCCCCGTCAGGGATGTAGTAAATGAGGGTCATCGTGAAGGTCCTGTCTCCGTCCCAGGTGCACGGGAAAGAAGAGTAGTAGCTGTCGTCGCCGAGGTACTGCGCAAGGTCCGCAACATAGACATACGAAGCGCTCGAGTCGTCGTAGTAGCCGATTGACTGGCCCGGCACTGAAACCGTCTTCTTGCTCCAGTTCACCCTGAAGTTGAAATAGGCGCCGGAAGCCCAGTCCACAAGGCGGAAGATGTTGTCCGTACCCTTGGCAACCTCCACAGGGATGCCGCTCTGCCAGCCTGTGTAGAACTGCGAGAAATGGTAGGTCGCAGTCTGCTGAACCTTCTCTCCGGTCTCGGTGGTGCGCATATAAGGCTCCCACTCAAGGGCAAAGGATGCGCTCACAGTGAGGAAGTCGCTGTATTGGCCGATGTAGGCGGAGTCCTCTCCGAGGGTTGCATCTCTTCCGACGATTGAGAGCGAGACGTCCACGGAAGAGCCGAGGATGACGCTCGAAAGGTCCACCTTCAGCGGCACATCCACCGTGTACTGCCCGTCAGGAATGACGACGGTGTCGCGGATGGAGAAAAGCGCGGCGTCCTTTCCGCTCTTTTCCAAAAGCACCCTGTAGGTTCCTACGTTTCCGCTGCGGCCGAGGGTCACAGCGATGGTGCCTTCGGTGAGCCCCTGCTCGAATTCCTTGCTCAGGCTGCTCTGCAGGAAGTGAATCTCGCGGCTGTCGTCGCCGGTGCTCGTCGCGGTCACTCCAAGCTGTTCCTGAGAGCACCCCGCTCCAAGCAGGAGGGCAATCGCAAGTGAGACAATTATATTCTTTTTCATATACATATTCTCTAAAATTCTCAAACGGCAAACCGGCCTCTTTTCATTCCGGGGCCTGGCCGCGCAGATTGTTACAGAGGGTTCTGGTCCTCTTCGTTGATGTTCGGATTATTGTTGATTTCGTCCTGAGGGATGGTCATAACCCAGTTGTAATTCTCAGGGTTGGTGAGGGTCACACCGTTGCGGCTCATCGTCGTGAGACACTCGTCGGCGAACCCGTCGGAAGCGCTGCGGTCAATGCCCTGGCCAAGCCTTCGGACATCCACTACCCTTCCGAACTCGCCCCAGAGCTCGATTCTCTTCTCCACCAGAATCTCCTCCAGAAGCGACCCTGTCCAGGAATTTGTGGTCGCACCGAGATTAAGACCCGAGTAAGAGGAAGCATCGTAACCGGAGACCCTCTTAGTCATCACGGCGTTCAGATACCTAACCGCCTTATCCTTGTCTCCAAGTCTCAGGGCCGCCTCCGCAGCATCGAAATACATTTCCTCCACCCTCATATAGATGTAGTCTCCGAGCCAGGAAGAAACGTTCGAGAAATGGAACTTGTCCGAGATGTATGGCGCCTCCTCGTTGGAAGGGTCCCACCAGCGGCGGCGGATATCGCCCGGGTAGCTGTGTTTGTAAAGGGTTGAACTGATGAGTTTCGGAGCGGATTTGGCATACTCTCCGTCGGAGTTGTCCATATGAGAGAAGAAACTTGCGTAACCTCCCGCCTGCTCGGTGGTCTCGATGCCGGCGCCCCACATAACGTTGGAAGCCGACAGGTCGTTCATTCCGCCAAAAAGTTCGCTCTCGCCTCCGATGGTGTATTCCCCGGAGTTGATAATTCTCTCCGCCGCGTCAAGAGCCTGCTGCCAGTCTCCCTTAGCAAGAGCCACCCTCACACGGATGCCGAGGGCAACATAGAGATTGATGTGGGACTTGTTGCCGGCGACTGCAGCCCCGTAGCCCTTTTCCAGAAGTTCGATTGCCTTATCCAGGTCGGAGTCAATCTGGGCGAACACCACGTCAAGTTTCTCCCTCTTGTTTCCGGTGAAGTCCTTGTAGGTCGGGGATGTGTAAATCGGCACTCCCGGGTCCTGCCAGCGGGACTTGTCCTGAAGCGCGCTATAAGGCGGACGGGCATACCAGTTGGTGAGGTTATAGTACCCCAGAGCCCTTATCGCGTAAGCGCTTCCAAGAACGTATGCTTTGTCAGCTTCGCTCCCCTGCATAGTTTCAGAGGCCGCGAGGACGTAGTTCACGTTGGAAATCCAGGTGTAATTCGCATTCCAAACGTCGTAGGAGCGGAAGGAGTCGGAGGTGTAGTAGGATTTGATGTTGTAGCAGTGGTCATACCAGAACCATCCGTTTCCCTGACCCTGCATAATGAAGTCGTCTCCCATAGCTTCGAGGGCTATGTTGTAGGCTGAAATTCCAAAGCACTGGTGGGTGTTTCCTCCGGTGGACCACCCGGCAGTCCACATCGTGCTGTAGATGCCGTCAATGATGGAAACAGCCGATGAGGCATTCTTCAGGAGGTCGTCGCCGGAGCCGGAGTCGGTGGGGGCGAAATTCAGTTCGCAGGAAACCGCGCAAAGGGCCCCTGCACAAAAAGCAATAAACTTTGTATATGTTTTCATATTCCGTCCTCCTTAGAAATTTATGTCAAGACCGAGAGCGAACACCTTTGAAGGGGTGTAGGTGTAGGAAACCGTACCGGCAAAGCTGTACTGAGGGTCCATTCCGTCAAGATGGCTGAAAAGCGCCAGGTTGTCGGCGGTGAAAAAGATTCTGAACGATTTGATTCGTGCCCTCTGAGTGAGCTCTGTAGGGATTGTGTACCCGAGAGTTATGTTCTTGATGGCAAAATATGAAGCATCGATGAGCGACTCTCCGGTGGCGTTGTAGCTTCCGCCGATTTCAACGCGCGGAACATCCGTTATGTCACCCGGCTTTCTCCACCTGCGGAGCTTGTTGCGGTGCCAGTTGTTGCCGGCATACATAACATTCATCGCTCCGTCGTAGAGGCTGTCGAGAATTTTTCCGCCTACAGAATATGTAGTGAGGAAAGAGAAGTCGAAGTTCTTGAAGATTATGAAGTTGGATGCGATGCTGCCGCTCCACAGAGCCTGACGGCTGCCGTAGTAGTATTTGCTCAGGGAAGCCAGGCCCACGTTATCGGTGACGTATTCGTCGCACCTTTCGGTGGTCACCGCGCCGCTCTCGTCCACTCCGTAGCGGTAGTATGCCCAATAGAGCTGCTTACCGGTCGTCGGAGAGACTCCCGCGGACTTGGACATATAGAAGGTGTAGATTGGTTTACCCACCTCTATCACCATATTTCCGTAGTTGATTACATTCTGCGAGGAGGTGAGAGACTTAACCTTGTTGCGGTTCAGCGAGAACATCGCGGTGGCGTCCCAGTGGAAATTCTCCCTCTCGAAGATGACTCCGCGGAAAGTTGCCTCAAGTCCGTTGTTCACCATCGCTCCCACATTGTCGTCATATCCGGAGAATCCGGAGGAAATTGCAAGCGGGTTCGAAAGGAGCATATCGCGGGTGTAGCGGTTGTAGTATTCCACTGTCGCGGAGAGTCTTCCGCCCCAGAGGCTTGCCTCGATTCCGGCGTTCAGGTTGCCGTTTTTCTCCCAGGTCACGAGCTTGTTCTCGATTGTGGAAGCCACGGCGCCCGGCCTTGTGCCGTTCGGCCAGCCGTAGGAGAAAAGCCCCTGCCATACATAGTAGGAGCCGAGGTTGTCGTTACCCTGCACTCCATAGGAGACCTTCGCTGTGAGGTTGCTAAGCCAGCTGGACGTTCCCGCCATAAAGTCCTCGTTGGTAACCCTCCAGGATGCGCCCACGGACCAGAAATTTCCCCAGCGGTTCTCGCTGTAGAAACGGGAAGACCCGTCGATACGCCAGGAGGCGTCAAGGTAGTATTTGTCTGCGTAGCCGTAGTTCGCCCTCGCGAGCACGGACTCAATCGCATAATCGTTTGAGTATGAGGTGTTTGACACGGTAGTAACCGCACTGCCGAGTTCATCGATTCCGTCCACGATTCCGCTCTTTGAAGCGGAAGCGTAGTTGTAGTTGTAGCGGTAGTACTCGTGACCGGCGAGAAGGTCGATGGAGTGGTCTCCGAATTTTCTCTGATAGGTAAGGAGTTCGTTCAGAGTGTAGCTCAGAGTCCTCGTGTTAGTCTTGGTGACCGTACCGCCCTGGTTCTTGGCGTTTCCGTGATATTTGTCGTTCACGCCCGTGCGGCCGTAGTCGGTGAAGTCCACTCCGAGGTTCACGGTGAAGTTCAATCCGTAAATCGGAGAGTCCTTATGAGTGGTTCCGAACTTGGCGAATGTCCTTGCTGACACGGAGTTGCGCTTGTAGTAGGCTTTGTTGTTGTAGAGCTCGGCCTTGGAGTTGAAGCCCTGCGCGGTGACACGGTTCGCATAGCCGTTGTCGTCCACGCTTCCGTATTCATACTGGAGGTTTCCGTTCTGGTCCAGAACATTGTTTCCGTCAATGTCCTTGAGATAGACAGGATAGACCGGGGCCATAAACTGGGCGGTGTACCAGACGTTGGATGTGGAAGAGCCGCTTGCGTCCTGGAAGTCGGAAACCGAATGCGCGAGGTTCGCTCCCATTCCGAGTTTGAACCAGTCGGTGGCCTGAACGTCACCGCTCAGACGGGCCGTGAACCGGTCGAAATCGGTGTTCTGAAGGGTTCCGTTTTCCTTGTAGTAACCCATCGAGTAAAGGTAGCTTGTCTTCTCCGTTCCCCCGCTCACTGAAAGGATGTGCTCGGTTCTGAACGCCTTGTTGTTACTGATTTCATCCATCCAGTTCTCGTCCCAGGCTGCCTGCGCATCGGATTTCACCTTGCCGGTGGAAGGGTCCACGAGCGTTTCCCAGGTGTAGTGTAATCAGTAACTTTGAATCCCCGAATTTTCGCAAAGTTAATTCCCCGGTTTGAAGGGACGGAAAAAAGCATTCATATCTTTGTAAATAACAAAAACAAAACAACAAAGGAATATGAATGCTTACAAACTCGAGAGTCCGGAAAGGAAACTCGTTATGTGGTACAAATGTAAAGAAAAATCTGATTCCGGCCTATCGAAGGCCCAGATTGCAAGGGAACTCGGGCTGGATGTAAAGACAGTCCGCCGTTACCTGCGGATGAGTTATGATGAGTTCAAGGCGAGCGAGTCGTACAAACGGATGTATATCAAGATATTGGATCCTTATGAAAGCGAGGTGTTCGGGTGGCTTGATGCCCATCCCGACCTGTCGGCCAGTCAGATCCACGACTGGCTCCGCGAGCATCATGAGGGCCTGCCGGCGGTAAACGGCAAGACGGTATATAACTTCGTGAAGTATATCCGCGCGAAGTACAGGGTGTCCAAGCCGGCGTTGTCATCCCCGCGCCAATACTGCCGGATAGAGGAGACTCCGTTCGGCGAGTTCGCGCAGGCCGACTTCGGCGAGATGTGGATGCAATATGACGATGGCCGCCGGTTGAAGGTGTACTTCTTCGTGATGGTCATGTGCCGCAGCCGCAAGAAGTATGTGTATTTCAGCCGCACCCCGTACTCTGCCGAACTGGCCATATATGCCCACGAGAAGGCCTTTGAATACTATGGCGGGAAGCCGAAGAAGATAATCTACGACCAGGATGCAGTCCTCATCCACGACGAGAATCTCGGCGACTATGTGCTCACCAAAGCTTTCAACGCGTACATAAACCAGGCGCACATCGAGCCGGTCTTCTGCCGTAAGAGTGACCCGGAATCGAAGGGCAAGGTGGAGAACGCCGTTAAGTATGTGAAGTACAACTTCCTCAGGGGTCGCACGTTCGTGAGCATCGAACAGCTCAACGAAGAAGGTATCCGTTGGCTGTCGAGGACAGCCAACGGGCTTCCCCACTGCGGCACGAAGCTGATCCCCGACGAGGTCTTTGAAGAGGAGAAAGCTTATCTGACCCCTTACGCCAGCGTTCCTTCAATGCCTCAGCGGTCAATGAAGGAATACAAGATCCATAAGAATAACGCCATCAGCTATCACGGCTGCGAATACAGCCTGCCTA
>CAVHYU010000036.1:0-17360 GCA_963640535.1 bacterium
GAGCTCTGGGTAATGGCTCTCCTCGAACAGCCGGGGGATAACCGCCCTCGCGCACATCCTTGCCATCTACCACTCAAGTGTTGCACTGTTCACTTGAATTGGCGATTAATTACATGCTAGCATCACAAAGATATCAAAAGATTTCAACAAAGTTGCATATTTTGATAATTTCTTTTCATAAATTTGTGAAATAGATAGAAAATTGCATATAAAACTATGTCAAACAAGATTGGGCGTAACGATCCGTGTCCTTGCGGGAGTGGCTTGAAATACAAAAATTGTTGTCTGAGAAAATTCAGCGCCGGCAACGTGGTGCCTTATAATGGCAGTAATGCCAGTAGTTATGCAGGAATCAACGACTGTACTGAAATATCGGATTATTTCAAGACCCATTCAACGGCAGACATCTTCAACTTCATAATCGGCCTGCAATTGTCTCCAGCGAACCATGGCAAAAATGTCAGAATCGAAGAGTTGGCAAGGCTGGCTGTGCAGTATGCCCATTCAGGAGGAGGTCCGGTAATCCAATCAGAGCTTGAAGCTATTCTTGATAGGGATTTCGGGCAGAACCATATGGAAGATTTGCCTTGCAATATGTTTAGCGAATATGTGGCATTTTATGGTGGGGCACACACGACTTTCCCTGGAATCACATGTAAATCCATAGAGATTTTGAACGACTTACTATCAGCCGTGTTCAAAACTAAGAATGCTATCCCGAGCAATATAGAGCACGAAATGAGCTTTGCCGTTCAGCTTATATTCACCCTTGGAGAGTATTATGCTAAACTGGGTGATGTAGTTGGCAATCATAAGGGAATCGAGTATGAGGACCCTCGCTTCGACTATAGTCAGTGCGGTAAGGATTATTCTATTCTTGCAGATGATATTCAGTCAGTTGGGGCTGAAAATATTACTGGACTTGAAGTATTGAAGGACTTCATCCTTGATATGGCCGACCCTGATATCGCTATAGCAGATCCGGATCATTCCCCATTATTGCAAAAGCCTTTGGTCGAGTTCGGAGGGAAATATTATTTCCTTCTCATATCAAATGAGGCGAATGCAATAAGCTCATTTATAATGAAAAAGGTCATCGCGTGCAAATGCGAGGACAGCATTGCCCATTCTATGCGGCAACATATCTGGGATAGAATCAGGTATGGATGCACTAGGATGGAATGGCCGTTGACAACATTTGAGCTTCCCGAAAATAAAGATCCATACATAGAAGAAGTTGTCGCGCAGTTCGATGTGAACTGGATTGCATACTTATGCTATGTCCACGATTTGGGTGAAAGCTTCAAGGATGCTGTTAATGGTGGGGAATTCTTCTATCAAGTTGATGATCACATCAAAGAGGCAGTTGGTTTCTTGAGGAATAATCCCATTACCAAGGATTACCACATTCTTACTCTGTTGCTATACTCATCCTCCGGAGAGACATTCATGCTTCCTCACAATGGCGGAGAACTAGAAGATTATCGCTTGTCATTCTCAGCATACGATTTCATCGATCTTTCACAATCTGAGCATTGGAACAGGCTCAGCTTGTTGAGGTTTGCTCAAATGGAAAAAAGGCACGAAAGCTGTTTTGGATTAATGCTCAACTCACTGGATGTGTATTCGCTGTATAAGTCCAAGAAAGAAAGCTTCTATCTGTCTGACAAAGAAAAGTACACAAGCATCTTTATACCACCAGATGACGGTATGCACCTCATTTTTGATTCAAAAATCAAGCGTGATTTCCGAGCGGTGGACATAGTGAAAAAAGGCGAGTCCTTTACAATGCCAGTAATATGCGCATTAGATGGCATGCCAATTTACGAGCCGGATGTTGCTTCAGGCAGTTACTATGTGGTGACTATTGCATATTCTGTCCCGATATGGGTGCATTGCAATCAAGTTCGGAGCAAACGCTCACACGAATACGAAGCGGCAGATTTATATGGAACGGCCATCGCTTTTTGGCTGACAAGACTTTCACCCGCATTATATAAAACCGTATCGGAAAGGTTTACCCGTCCTTTCAATATAGAGTTGATATTTGATGAAGACCTCTTTGATCAGTATCGACACGAAAATGACTTTACAGAGAGTTCAGAAGAGGCCTTTGAATTTTCGTCCTGTGGCTCCACCCTGTCATTAAGAATACATAGATCTTCCATGTCAACAATGGCAGTCGGAACGAATGCCGGAGAGCGGGATCTGATGAGAAAACTTATCGCCAGATGGCTGAATTTAGATGACGTGGTAATATCCTGTGCATTGGATAATTATATGCCGTTAAGTTCTGCGAAGATGATTCTCCTTACAGATACTGGCAAGAATGAAATCATGGATCCAAGGAATTTGCACCGGCCATTGTACATAAGTAATGCAATGGACCAGATGATTCTGGAAAGCCTGCCGGAATATATGGCAGAGAAGAATCTGGATATTGATGGAAGCATAGAAAGCACCGAAGCGAAGATAAATTTTCTCAACAGCCTTGTGGATGTGCTGTTTGAGAAGCTTCATAACGAGGTCGTTAAGTATAGTAAAGTCTTTTTGTTGAGACACATAGTTGACGTTAATGAATCTCTGATTTGGGACCGGGAGCATGATGGGATTATCGTGCCGGCAAAATTCCTTTGTTTGGCAGATACAAAGGAAAAGAGAGAAGAGTATCTGGAACACGAGAGGGTTTTGACTGATTCAAGCCTTGCGGCAAGATGCCTGGCGGAATATGTGGTTTCTCTAAATAACAATGGCGGTTCGCTTATACCTGGGGGCGAAGAAATCGAGCACATGATGGCACTTATGCGGGCGATTATAACCTTCGGTTCACAGTCTGATTCTTTACATTATGGAATAGCCAACGTGCAGATTGAGAAACTGGGGTCAGGAAGATATGCAATCACTGATGACGCATTCCAAGAAGGAATGGAGGAATTCTCTCGAGCGTATGTGGAAGAGGATATCAATCGCCATATAGCGTCATTCCCCTCAAGGCTTCAAATAATGCAAAGCCCCGACACTAAGTCACCGCAGGAAATTGCCAATCCATATTGCATAACGCCAGAAGATGTCAACAACGCATTTGCAACTGATTGGGGTATCAGTTTTACCGACATAGATGCATTCTGCTATGGATGTTACAGCCTGTGTATAAACAAGAATACATCAGCTCTGGATATAGATAGTGACACTTTCGAAAAGGAAATTATGGCGCTACAGCCCAGCTTGACAAAAGGCAAGATACAAACAAGCATCAGCCATTTTTCCCTATCAGAGAGAGGCAAATTCCTTACAGCACCGGAAGGTTATAAAAACCAAGAAGTATTCCCTTGGGTATACAATAGAGAATTGAGTTATATCCGGAGATTTATTCTGTCTTACAATATAGGAGATGGCAATCAAAGGTATATATTTGGGCCAAGAAGTGCTATGGCTTCATTAAGACAACTTGCTACATTGTTGTCCGATGGCCGCTTACAAGCCGAAACCGCCAAACTCAAAGCATTAAGGTCCAAGTTCAACGACATTAAGGGGGAGGACTTCAATGAAGATGTCCGAGAGTATTTAAAGGAAAATATATCGCTTAAGGTATGGGATTGGGAAGTCAAGATAAGTACAGATGGCAATCTGACGGCAGATAAGAACTATGGCGACATTGATGTTATGGCCTACGATGCCAACAGGAAGATTCTGTTTGCAATTGAGTGCAAGAACACTGAAAAGGCAAGGAACATAAGAGAAATGAAAACCGAGCTGGGTAAGTATTTCGGCCTTCCTGGTGAGAAAAAGAAAGGATACATCCAGAAGCATATTGATCGGGATCGATGGCTCAAAGACAACTATGACCAAGTCAAAAATTATGTTGATAAAGACAATGACTTCGAAATCAAGTCAATAATCATGACGTCAGAAGTCATCCCACTTTCCTATATCAGCAAATTGCATCTGGAACTGCCAATACTGGCATTTAGCCAATTGAAATCAAGAGGGATTGACCAATTATACGAGGTGGCAGATAAAATGCAATAGAAGTAAGCGGTCAAGCCCTTTTTCCTCCGCTGAAGCTGCGTCAGAAAGGCTTGGTTCCAGCCTCCGCCACACTTCGCGTGGCTCCGACTTCCACTCTATCGAGTTCCGCCCGGCAGACATTCCCAACTGCCGTACCGTCAGTTGTAAAAGCCTGCTTCGGGCTCCACAGCGCCTCCGCCTTCGGCTACGTCGCTTAAAGGAAAAGCGGTGTCGGTCAGCAGTCAGTTATTCCGCGATGCTCCATAACTGCCAGCTCACCGACCTTATTCATTGCCACGCACAGCGAGACTTCCCATCTTGCGAGCAGGTCGTGAAGACTCGCTTGTTCCCACGCACGACATCATCGGCGGCTTCGCCGCCTGCGGCCCCGCACTCCCTCCCAAAGGCGGACCGACCAGCGGCTGCCGCCGCTCATCGTGCTGCCTTGCGTGATGTCGATGTGGATATTGGTGCTGTTGATAATGGAAGTGGTGTGAGCAGGTACGACCAAGCGCGCGGGTGTTCACCTATATGCGTTACCGGCATTAGTGCTATTGGCGTTTCTCTACTATATTGTGATAAGACATACCGGCTCTATAGTGCTATTGGGAATTTTGATAGTTTTGATGATTCCCGCCTTTGGCGAAATTTTGCGTCCTGCCGGTGCGTGGCGCAGTGCAAGGCCCTCACTATCGGGCACTCGTTCGGGCTGGAGCGTTTTCCTTGTGCGAAGGGAATAAAGCGGTCATCCGCACTCTCTGCGTCTGCAAGACAGCCGCAGACAGCACGGCTGGTGTTCAAAAGTCTCCTCTTTGCCGGCTGCGCCGCCAAGAAGAGACACGGCGGCTTCCGCCGCCGGACTAAAGAGAAGTAGGTGTCGAGACTTCCGTCTTTCTCCGAAAGCCAGAAGACTCGACCCTTCTATGCCCCACCGCCCCACAGGGGCCATAATCCGGCCCGCTCCGTGCGGAGCAGTGCGAGGGTAAGTACCTCGAAATCCGAAAGTTAGACATAATCGGAGCTTAGTTGTGTAACAGTCGGCTCCGCCGCCAGATTACACAACCCCGATTATGTTAACTATCTCTGTCAGTGTGAGTTCGACCGTTGGGTGCTTCGTAGCCCGCGAGCCGGAGGCGGCTGGCGACATCGTGCTTCCTTCAAGGGCTAACGGCCTCCAAGCCCGTCAGGAAGCACGGGACTTCCGGCGAGAAGTGCGAAGGCTTGTCCCTTGTCAGAAGGTGAGTGCGTAAAGGACGGTTTGTCTATCATCATACGGCGGAAGTCCGAAAGGGTCGCCAGCCTTAGCAGCGAAGCTGCGGGCCTGCAGAGGGAGTTCTTCAAGCCTTCGGGCAAGCCCTCGACTTCAAGAAACACCCTCCTCCGGCAAGGTAAGGCGCAGAGCGCCTTGCCTCCATCACGCTCGTTTTCTCCTCTCCATAAGTGTCGTCCACTTCGTTTCCGCACACCTCTTCGGAGGGCGAGCGGAAAGGCGAGACTGCTTCCTCCGTCGCCTGCGTTCGTCCCTCACTCCGGCACTCCGGGCGCAGACTCGCACAGCGGAATCGCTCCGCTCCCTGTTATGCCGGGCCTGGATGCTCCAGGGACTTCGGTGCGTCCGTTGCGGCTGCGTGATTAAGCCGCGGCTTCTCCTCCTTGCGGCTCGGCACAACAAGCAAGCTTGTTCTGCTCTCGCTCGCTGCGTCGGTTTCCGCCGACTGCGACGAACCCTTCGGTTTCATCTCCGTTGCCGGCTCCGACCTCTCCGCCTCCACTACCTCACCCAAGTCTCTTCCGCCGGCCTGGCCCTCACGTGCGAAGATGGTTAACATTGTGCTTTCATTCGCAGGACAATGCCTGAGCCGGAAAGACCGTCATCTCCTCGCTCGAACCTTAGTGCGTCCGGCTCCTGACGCGCCTATCGGCTTGTCTGCTCGCTCTGCGGAAGACAGAAAGAACGATGCTGACGCATCGCACTTTCAGACTTCCTACGAGCCAAGCGGTGGAATATGCACACGCTCCGGCGGTGTCAATGATTGCAGCGTCTTCGCCCGCGCGAAGGTGTCGCCGGGATATATACAAATGGAAAAAACGGTCGCGCAGAGACTGCGCTCCCGGACTTGCGGCTATCACGAATTTTGTCAGTAAATTTGTACCGGCAAGGCACTTTCGAAGTCCCTCTGAACTACCTATGTGGGGAAGACTTCAAGGCTCCTCGCCGCTTCCGGGCGCAGTCCTCCAATCCTGCATCGTCAGCTGCTTCGAATGAACTTCCGGATGTCGGCTGACAACCGAATCTACAATGACAAAAAGATCATTGGAGTATGCCGAGATTTCTTCCGAACACAAGGTTTTCTGACTGCTGGTCTTCCGTGGGGGACGTGACATTCTACCACCGGGACGGGGTATGCTATTTTAGGAAGAGGCCGGTCTGCGCCTACGGCGGCTCTGCCGGGCAAATCGCCACAGGGGATGTCCACAAGAGGGCGCTTGCGGCCTGGAGAGGACTGAACCACGTTGTGCAGCTCAAATGGAACTCCATCGCTATGTCGGTGCGTCCGCACCGCCCGCCGTTCGACGGGTCGGCGCACATCACGGGGCACAATCTCTTCGTGTCGGCTTACCACGGCTTCGCGCAGACAGGGGACGAGCATATTCCGGAGCCTGCGCCGTGGAGAGCGTTCCCGCCGTTCTCGGTGGAATTGGCAGGATGCGAAGATGTCGAGGGGGTTCTGGTCATACGCTTCAAGGTGAATATGCCGCAGGAGTCCGAGCCGACAAGATACCGTCTCCACACGAAAATCCAGCTGACCGCTCCGGGAGGAGGAAAACGCCCGGGGTATATGCGTATGTTCGTGGCCGGGGAGAACTGCGGCGTCAAAGAGAGCATAGTCGAAGTCAGAGTGCCGGACTACAAAAGCGTCTGGGGACTAGAGCTGACTTCCTACACTATGCACAGCCGCCTCACCCTCATCGACACCGTCACCGGCTATCGGGCGACCGGATTGAGGGAAAGTTCACGGTCAGTCTGTAAGATTTCGTCTGCATTTCCGGCATCATCGGGAATGCGGCGATAATCGGATTATTTTCCGTCATAATCTTAAAGTCTTGCTTGATATTATAGCGGATAAATCATTGTCAATCAGAATTTATTTCGTATATTTGCGATGGAATCGTAAGGCTGTCTGGCAACATCAGAAGATATGATTGTCAAGCCATCCATAGCATTCAACGGGTTCTCCGGCAGCGCGGGCGAAGTCACCGCACGCGACGTGGACGGCAGAACCGTCCTCTCCGGCAAATCTCAGCAATCCAAGACCAAGACTCCCGCGCAGGCGGTGAGAAGAAACACTCTGTCCAGAATCTCCCGGTCATACAGACAGCTTTCCGATTCCCAGATGAAGGGCTGGGAGACTCTGTCAGAGCATATGAAGGGCATCTCCACATTCGGGGAGGCGGCGAAGATGACGGCGCACAACGCATTCGTACGCATCAACACCAACCGTGCGCTCGCAGGGATGCCGGCCCTTTCCAACGCCCCGGTCTATACCTCCGATGTCCCCGAGGTGGACTATGACGATTTCTGGGTCACTCCCGAGAGGATAATATTCGTGGGACTCAACCAGCCGTCGGAACATCACCGCCTGGTGATGAAGATGTCGAGGACCGAGAGCACGGGAGTTTCCTCCGGCTGGGGCAACACGGTCATAGTCGCTCCTGCGTTCTCTCCCGACTGGGGAGATGCCGACATCACGCAGAGTTATCTTTCCACAATCGGTTTTCTGCCAGTGGCGGGACAGAAGTATTTCCTGTCGTTCTGGTGGATGGACACGGAGACCGGGTTCACCGGGGAGTCTATGGCGGTGTCGGTCATCTGCCAGGAACTTTCGGCGGTGAAAAAGGCAATCTACACTCCTCGAAACGAGCTGACTCTTGACAACGTCTCCTCGCTCAGTAGCAATGTGACAGTCGACAAGCTCTACATCGAGCAGGCTCCGGGTTCCGCCCTTGTTATAATGGACGCGCACTCGGTCAACAGTGGCTACGTCGCCGGCATCAGCGGCAAATTCAAGGACGTTCCGGGCTCCTATCTATCCGGACGAGTCTATTTCCCGGGACGGTGCAACGGGCGCAGCAAATGGGCCATCGGCCTGTATGAGCTGTTCATCTACAAAGCAAAGTCCTACACGGAGTGGAGTCTCTCCGGTCGCTGCGGGACTTATGATCCTGACTACTCGGTGTTCGCGACATCAGCGATTGTAAATTTCTAAGGACAAGATAACGACAAGATTGAGAATATGATTACCTCCATATCAAACAACATTGGCATAGAGCAGATCTCCTTCAAGGATTACCAGAGGGAGAACCTCACGATATTGAACGCGCAGTTCGAGGTTGACCCGAGCTCCGAGGCGTGGAAGAGTGCAGATGAGATTGTCTTCGAGTTCAGCTCGCTTCTGATGCGCAAGTCTGCCGACACCTGCGTCTATCTCATAGACTCCCGTCCGTTTTCTGAGGACGATAAAGCTTTCCGCGGGACTGTTCTCCGGAGCCGGATTGCCGGGAACAGGCTGCATATCGAGAAGGTGGACGCTTTCGACGGGTATGGGCCGCTGCGCTTCATCGTATGCTCGGCATACGCCAAAGGCGGGCAGAGGACGGAGATAGTCTCCGACGGGTTCGTCACGACCGGCATATCCGGCAACTTCTCGAACACGGTTCTGAACAAGAAGTGCCTGATGGTCAAGGATGGCTATGTGTTTTGCCTCTTGACCTTCAAGAAGTTCGGCACCGACGGCTCCACGCTCGAGCAGGCGTTCGACATCACGGGGATGCCGACGGATGTGGACGTGGCCGTTCCGGTCGTGTACAGCAACGGAGTAATCAACACGAAGGGGCATCCGCTCGCTATCGGACGCATCAGCGGCGGACATTTCACCTGCACCAACCCCGACAGCGGCAGCTTCACCGCCAACGACGGGACGTTCCTGCATTTCTTCGCGGTCAGGGATGGGGCTGATGATAATTCCGACAGTTCGGATAGTTCAGACAGTTCCACGGATGCCGAGACTCAGTCCGATTCCACTGAATAACAATACAATATAAACCTTTATGTTTCACCATTTTAATACCATTTTTCAATGAAGTACATCCCATCAATCGCCTTCGAGGAGATGTCAGGTTCCGCGAAGGGAGTGACCGCAGCAAAGGTGCGCGGCCGCAAGTACATCCGCAACCGCGGCTACGGCGGAGGTTTCAAGACCGCCGCCCAGTCAGCTGTCAAGGCGGTATTCAAGCAGCTCTCCCAGAGCTGGAAGAACCTCACCAACGAGCAGATTCTCTCGTGGAACTCGCTCGCCAACACCCAGAAGGGAAAGTCAGTGCTCGGAACTTCGAGCAAGATTTCCGGGGCGAACCTTTATTCGAGGCTGAACTTCTGGATTGTCAAGGCCGGTGGCACGGCTCTCACCACTCCGCCTGTGCTTGTCGGGGTTGACGCTCCTTGCGAGGCGGACCTCTCGCTCACGGCGGACCAGTTCACCTTCCAGCTGCCCGACCCTCCGGCAGTCACCACTGACCTCAAGCTCGTCATTATGGCCTCCGCTCCGCAGAGCAACGGCGTGACCAGGGCTTACAGCAAGGCCGTGATGATAGGCTCGCCGAGAGCGGTCGTTGACACCGCCATCAACCTCAAGACGGAGTACGAGGCAGTTCACGGCGCTGTTACCGCCGCTGCTCCAAAGGTCTTTCTGAAGTATTTCTTCATCAACACCAAGACCGGCGAGAAGTCCGGCGAGGTGCTCGGGGAGATTTCGCTGTAGCGGTCATCATTTCATCGCCCCGTCACTTGGAATCATCGTCAGAGATGGCGGACTCCGGTGGCGGGGCGTTGTATTACTCTGAAGATTTACAGCACAAACAAACGATTACACAACGGCCGCGCAGTGCGGCGATATTATTTCATTCATTATGAAAGCGAGCGAGAAAGCATATTCATTGATTCGTCAGTTCGAGGGGCTGCGGCTAACGGCATACAGATGTCCGGCAGGAGTCTGGACTATAGGCTACGGACATACATCGGGAGTGACTGAGGGGATGACAATCAGCATAGAACAGGCGGAAGAGTTCTTGAGGCAGGACATAGAGGCGGCGGAAGGCATTGTCAATGCCGAGTGTCCGAATTTGCGTCAGTGCCGGTTCGATGCGCTGGTCTCGTTCGTGTTCAATGTCGGCGAAGGGAATTTCCGCAAGTCCACGCTTCTGATGAAAGTCAAGGTCAATCCGGACGACAACTCCATAATGGATGAGTTCCTGCGTTGGGTCTATGCGAAAGGCAAGGTTCTGCCCGGACTCCAGAAGCGAAGACTCGCGGAGATGAAGCTGTATTTCTCTGAAAGCTGACGGCGTTCCCCATTGACATTCTGCAAACTGAACACAAAATCTTCCTGCCTTATGGACAAATCCGAAATCCTCCAGTTCATCGGAACATACATCATCCCGCTCGTTTCCGCGGCAGTCGGCTGGCTTGCCGGCTCCAGAAAGCGGCGCAACGACTTCCTCAAAGACCTTCAGGCATCCATCGACCTGCTCTCCTCCGAGAACCGCAGGCTCCTTGCCGACATCACGGCGGTAAACGCCGAGATAGTCGCTGTCCGCAAGGAGAACGAGGAACTCAAGGCTTCGGTGGACAGGCTCTGTTCAGAGAACGCCCTGTTGCAGGAAGAAGTGCGTCAGCTGAGGGAACAGATCAAGCGGCCATAAAGAATAAAGGCAGGTCATCGTTAGGGGTTACAAACAATTAAACATCAGCACAATGAAATACGAAATCATATTTCTGACAGCATTGGCGGCAGCTTCCTGCTGCCCGAAACTCTATCCGCACAAAACGGAGAACACCGAACACATCGTCTCAGTTACTGAAACCGTCCTGGACACCGTCATCCAAGTCCAGCCAGACTCATCCATAGTCGAGGCTCTGATAAAATGCGACTCCACAGGCCGTGCGAGACTTGAGGAAATCCAGACGCTACGGCAATCCGCCAGAGTCCAACAGACACTTTCACTCAAAGACAACCGCCTCACATCAAAGGCAGTCGTGGACTCGATGGGAATCTACCTCACCTACAAAGACCGGTACAAAGAAGAGCAGAAAGTTCAGACCATAGAAACAGTCGTCGAAAAGGAAGTCAACATCCTTCACTGGTGGCAGAAGGCCTTGATGTGGGCAGGAGTGCTATCGTGTTCAATAATCGTCACATCATCTATTCTAAAACTGATGAAAGTGCACGGGCAATTCGGTTAAAAAGCGTATATTTGCGTCCGTTGGCGCGTCTATCTACTGGACTGGGGTGTCCCCGGTTGAAAAAGGGTTGCGGATAAAATCCTCAACTCTTTTTTTCGTCAAACTCGTCTGGATCTCTTTATAAACGAAAGCGGGTCTCATCCGACAAAGAATGAGACCCGACTTAGCACATTTTTAAGTGCATGGTATAGCGACAAAGTCTATACGGGCACTACCTGCGTGCAAATTTACAACAAAAATCTCAACAGTCAACCATTAAAACCACGCCTCCAGCTCGAAATCTTCAATCAAGGCGAGGATTTCGGAGTGGTACTCCGGGCTGAAATACTTGGCGACCTTCCGGAACGTGCGGTTGAGGGTCGCGGTCGCATCCGGCCTCGGCTCCAGCTTCCATTTCACGAGCCAGTCGGCGATGTCGATATGCTGCTTCCGTTCCTCCTCGGTGGCGTTCTTCTGAAGAAGGCTGCTGACCTTGATGCCGAGGTGGGGAAGCAGGGCGGCCTTCTCCGTCCAGGTCTCGAATCCGTCCACGTCCGGAAAAGCCACGATATCCCTGCCTTGCAGGACATTCAGCCGTTCATTGAACTGACTCTTGCCGCCTGTTGCGAGCCAGATGTATTCCGGCATCATCGCGGCGCAGATTACGGCTGTCTTTTCCGATTCCACGAGAGCGACAGGCTTGTCCGGGTGCTCCTTCAGCAGATGCTCCCCGAACAGGCACTGCGTCAGCTGCCAGTCCTCCGGCAACGCTCCCGAACGCTTCATAAGCGAATGCGCCCAGTTGATGCGTCCTTTGGTCTGTTCATCCTTGACACGGTGTCCTGTCTCGGGGGCGTATTTCATAATCTTGCCTGTCCGGCATCTCCCGTCAGTGTCAATCTGAAAGAATATGACATCTCCGGCTTTGGTTACGCCTAAACGGTATTCCGTCACCTACTTGACCACCGTCACATCATCAAACAGATGAAACAGGAATGTCGTGAATGAGCTGGGGATTTCCGGACGCACAGACCGCCCGACCACCTCCGCTGGGATAAGGCAGAGTGCCTTCTGCTCCTCCCGCTTCCGTCTTTCCAGCGCCTTCTTTAGCCATTCCGGTTCAGTTTCGCGCCAATCCTTTCCGTCCGCCCCCGGATGGTCACGGAAATATTCCTTCGGAGTGTAGTGATACCCGCATCCGCTTTCGTGGTCGCATCTGCCCACATTTTCCGCAAGCGGCTCTCCGGCCTCATCCACATACAGTGTGAAACACCTCTTGCCTCCGCAGGAAGGGCAGGTATGCCGACTTCTTATCCCGGCATACTTCTCCAAACTAAAACAGCGTCTCATCCTTCACCTCCCCATTTCCGTTGTCCACACTGTCCATTCCGTCCACGGGACTGGACACCGTGGACGATATGGACACCGACGATTTCTTCACCAGATTGCCGACAAGGCTCTTGCTTATCCCCAAAGTCTGGGCGATGTCCCGGTAGGACTTGCCCTTATCGACAAGCGCCATCACATTCTCCATCAGCGTGTTCTTCTCCTTGTCGTCAGATTCTTTCAGATGCTCCTTCTCGTTGGCGAAACCCTTGAACTCGAAGCGCACGTTCTCCCTGTCGTGGACAATCTCATAGAGGATGACATTGTCGCCGTCGTACCTGTAAGCCCCGGCCCTGACCTTGACCTGCTTGACATATCTCAGACTCTCGTCTCGTGCGGACTTTCCGATTGCGAACACGGAGTCGAAGAAATTGTAGAGCTTCTTGCTGCCGGCAAGGTCGTTCTGGGTTATCGGACTTGTCAGACTCCGCTTCGGAGTGTGCGCTATTATCAGCAGGCTCCAGCCGTACTTCTTCTTCAGGTTCATCAGACTGATCATAAACAGCCCGGCCACATCGCCCTTCTCGGAATTGTTGCAGAGATAGGTGAGGTTGTCGATGATTATGACCTTTGAACCCGTGGAAAGCGCGGCCTCCTCGATGTTCCGGATGATTTCCTCCTCGAAATTCTTCAGATTCATCTTCTCCGGATTGATTTCGGCGCGGGTGAGAGCTTCCGGGAACTGGTAGAGTTTTCCGTTGCTCGGGTCGGTGTAGCGCAACTGGAACTGCTTGTCAGAGAGTTCGCAGTCCACATACAGCACATTCTGGGTCTGCGCGATGTCATCCGCCATCTGCACGGCGTATATGCTTTTGCCCAGATTGGAATCGGCGAACAGGCAGCAGACCTCTCCCTCGTACCACAGCTCGTGATACAGATTCACTGGGTCGGGTCGCAATGCGGCCTCCTGCAAAGTCCTGTTGGCAGAGCGGAGTGTCAGCATACCGAAATCACGGCTTCCGACCTTCGCCTCCACCTCGCTTCTGATTCTTTCCACCGGACTGTCTTCCATATTCGCTGTCATCTTCGCCCCTCCCTTTTGGAATTGACGAAGCGGACGCTCTCCTCATAGAGTTCCTCTCCGGTCTTGTGATATGCCCCCATAAGCCAGCTGTCAATCTCCGATTTCAGGAAGCGGAGCCGTTTCCCGTCCTTGTGATAGGGGATTCTGCGGAGAGTGACCCAGTCATAGACAGTCTTCTTCGCCGGCCTGTCCGGATGGTAGTCCCTGAGCTCATCGATGTTCATCCATCTGTCAGGCTCGTCCGGGTGACAGTTCATCCCGGCAAGGCTGTTCTCGATTTTCTCAACCTTCTCCAGAAGAATTGACACCGCGCTCGGCAGTGTCTCGAAAGTAATGTCCGTCATAATTCATAATCCCCGCACGGAATAACCTCGCTGCATATCGGTCCCTGCGGGGTTCAGAACGCAGACGGCTTGCAGCATATTCTCCGTCTCCGCATTCTGACGGCACAAAGGTGGCACAAAGCGGAACTTGAACCGGTCTTGTAACCGGTTACAGATTACCGGATGCCGGCGCTTAGTCTGTCTTCTATCCCGAGACTCTCCAGAGTGAGGTTAACTTTGTCAATCTCCGCCTGATGTCTTTTCGACAGGGGAGAGTTGTCAGAAAGCCTCTGGCGTATCTTGACTTTGGAATAGTTTGTTACCAGGGAAATCAATGCAGCCATCTTCGTGTTGTCGGCATAACCGGCGATGTTGGCCTTTTTCAGTAAAATGAGCAGAAGGTCCGTCGCCACACCCAGGCACAGGTATTTCTTGCCCGAACTCTCGCAGACGGAAACTGCCGCAATAGTAGTCCTCTCCTCGGCGGCCCTTATCTTCTCAATCCAGTTGTTGTCCTGGCGTGCCACGAGCGTGCGTAGCAGATTGAACATCTGTATCTGGACGGAAGTCTGATAATTGTTGATTTCGCCCATAATGTCGGATATCTTCAGGAACCGCTCCCCGTCCTGTCCGGCCCTGAGCCTGGCGTTCTCATTCTCAAGAGTGGCTATGCGCAACCTCATCTCCGACACCTGCCTTGCAGATGCCAGAGCCCGTAAAGCTCTATGAATCAGCATAACTTACTCCTTGTTCGTCCCGTCAAGCCTCAACCTCTCCGCAGCCTTCCGCTTGCTGGAGTCCACGATGTCGGCATAAATCTGTGTGGTGGAGACATTTGCGTGGCTCAGCATATGCTGGACGGTGTAGATGTCCGTTCCCGATGCCACCTGCAAAGTGGCGAAAGTGTGCCGGAAACAGTGGAATGTGATTCTCTTCCCGTCGATTCCAGCCGACTTCAGCCAGGTTTGAAGCTTGTGCTGCGTCATCTGACGGGTCAGACCCTTGAACACGAGTCCCTCTCCCGGCTCGCCGCAAAGCAGATGAGCCTCGCCACTAATCGGGAGCGTGCTTTCCGCATCGGTCTTCTCGGAGCGGAACCGTATGCACCATCCTCCGTCGGGGGATTTCTGAATATTATCCCACCTCAACTCAAGAATATCGCTGATTCGCAGTCCCGTAAGACAGCTGAACAGGGATGCCGCCTTGAGTACAGGTTCGCCGCAGGGCGTGGCTGCAAGAGCCTTAAGCTCGTCGAATGTCAGGTATTCCCGTCTGTTCTCGATGGTCTCTATTCTTTCGAGGTCATCGTTGAGGTTGTCCGTGAGATACTTGTCCCGATAGGCGATTTTCAGAAGTGCTCTGAATGTGCTCCAGTACCCTGCGGCGGAGTTGCGCGTGAGTGCCTTGTCCCCGTTGCGAAGCTGCTTCGCCTCCATCAGATACTTCCTGAATCCGTCGCAGAACTGCACGGTCACTTCACCCATCCGGCAGTGACCCTTGCAGTAGAGGACGAAGTGGTCATACACCCTCATCCATTTCTGGTCACGGTCAGGAAGCAGGTTGCGGAAATATTCCAGAAAATCCATCTTGCGCACATTCTTGTCGAGAAAACCGTATTGCCCCCTCATAAGCGAGACCTCCCGCTCGGCGCGGATGGCCTCCGCCTGCATCAATTTTTCCTTGTTGGCGCGTTTCTCATAGCCCTCGCGCGGATTCTTGGCGAGATAGATTCCAAGATAGTCGTGGCGCACATATTCGCGGGTGCGGGGATCCCGCACGGGTGGATAATAGTCCAGGTAGAGTGTGATTTTCCCGCTCTTCAGCTCTCTTTGTCTCAGTGTTACTTTTGTAGCCATATCTTTCAATGTTTTAAGAATTTATGGACCTGTTTCCGGTGTCGTCCTTTCACTTCTTCCCCTTCCCGAAAATCCTGTCCAAATCCTCCCTGCTGTACCACATAAAGCCCTTGAGCTTCATCTTCCTGACTCCGAATCCGGCAGTCTCCTCGCTGAAACGCCTCCGCCCCACGTGGTAGGCCTTCAGCGCATCCTTGGCGCAGATATAATCCCTTGTGACATAGTCCGGCACATCCGGGCCGGTGCGATTGAAGAGCCTGTCCAAATCAGTCTTTCTGAAATATACGCTCACCCCGTCCCTGTGCCGCTGAATCCCCGCCGCATTCACCGTCTCATAGAAACGTCCCTGGCCGATGCGGTAGAGCTTTTTGGCCTGGTCCACAGTGAGGAACTCCTCGTCCAGCTGCCCCTTGGAGAACCTCTCCAAATCCCACTCTTTCCGGTTTATCAGAATCTGCCGCCCGACATTCATCTTTCCGATGGACTTTTTTCTAGTGAAATCGCGGATATGCTTTGCGCTCATTCCTGTCTTCTCCACAAGTTCCTCCACCGAATACCAATCGCCCCGATTGTATTTCGCCGGGGCGGGGAAGAGGCTGTCCAGATCCGGCTTCGGGAAGAAATCCACGCCCTTGATGCGCCGTGGCCGTATTCCGGCTTTCCTCACCGCCGCGAAGAACTTGCTCCGCGACACTCCGTAATGCTCCAGAGCCTCGTCAAGCTTGATTGGGACAAAGAAATCCCCGGTATTCGTTACGGCTTCCATTCCGCTGTCCGCAATCAGTTCCGCCACGGAGAGCCTCACCGTTCTGCTCGAAACCCTTATCGGCTGCAGTTCCCCGGCGGCTATCCTTCTGTAAATCGTCGGACGGCTCACCTCCAGCATAAGCGCCGCATCCGTGATGGAGACATATCGGGCTCCGCGCTCCGCTCCCGAATCCGCCACAATCCTTTCCTCCACGGCGGCTTCCCCGGCAAGTCTGCGCACAGTCCGCCGCTTCTCGTTCATCTTCTCCCTCCGGCACCTTTCGCAGCAGAACACCTGCCTTCCGAACTTCCGTTCAAAGACCCTCCCGCAGCATCGGCAGACCGCAGTCCCCAAAGTCCCCATAAAAACCCGTCAAAAGCCACGCAAAATTTCCAATCCCTCCGGAACGCACTTTCAGAGACCTCCGCACGGCACTAAAAGCCACTGATGTTGCCATTTTGTGTAAATCTACGTAAATCTATGTAAACTCGTCCAATATGGCGGTACATTCCGGCCACTTGAACCACCGTGGTTCAAATGTGGTTCAAAAGTACCCGAAATATCCCGAAAAACAAAGAAACAAGCCGAAAAGTTATCCACACCCTCGGCTCTGAAACTCAATATATTATCCCGATTATTGCCCCTATGCTGCGGCTTCTTTCGCCCCCATCATTTTCCAATACAGAAATTCTTGAAGATGTTGCCGAGGACTTCGTCGGGGGTGACTTCGCCGGTG
>CAVHYU010000037.1:0-9657 GCA_963640535.1 bacterium
CGGACATAGTGAAAAACGCCGGCGTTTCGTGGAATCGGCTATTCCGCCCCGACACACTCGAAAACTTACGAAAATGAAAGAGACCACCGCTGAATGCCCTCCAAGGCCATTTGTCTTCTTCTTCAACGAGGAGGAGTACTAGAAGCTAATCCTTTGATTTTCACGGAAATTAAAAACTGCTCAAAAGCGTTTCGGTGCTTTTGAGCAGTTTTTTTCGTTCTGGGAATTTCCCTAGGCTCTACAGCCCGAACGGCTTGAAGAAGTTGTTGCCCTTGTCATCCACGAGGATGAATGCCGGGAAGTCTTCCACTCTGATTTTCCAGACTGCCTCCATTCCGAGCTCAGGGAACTCGACGCACTCGATGCTCTTGATGTTGTTCTGGGCGAGGATTGCAGCAGGACCGCCGATTGAGCCGAGGTAGAAGCCTCCGTGCTTATGGCAGGCGTCAGTTACCTGCTGGCTGCGGTTGCCCTTTGCGAGCATCACCATTGAGCCGCCGTGGCTCTGGAAGAGATCCACATACGGGTCCATACGGCCTGCGGTGGTAGGGCCCATAGAGCCGCACGGGAGTCCTGCAGGGGTCTTTGCCGGGCCGGCATAATAGACCGGATGGTCCTTGAGATACTGAGGGATGTCCTCTCCGGCGTCGAGACGGGCCTTAATCTTGGCGTGAGCGATGTCACGGGCCACGATGATGGTTCCGTTAAGGCTCAAACGGGTTGAAACCGGATATTTCGTGAGCTGGGCGAGAATTTCGCTCATCGGACGGTCGAGGTCAATCTTCACTGCCTCGCCTTCGCCTGCATTTCGGAGTTCCTCAGGAATGAAGCGTCCAGGATTATCGTCCAGTTTCTCAATCCAAATTCCGTCCTTGTTGATTTTGCATTTGATGTTCCTGTCGGCGGAGCAGCTTACTCCAAGACCTACAGGGCAACTTGCGCCGTGGCGCGGAAGACGGACGATTCTCACATCGTGAGCGAAGTATTTGCCGCCGAACTGCGCTCCAAGGCCGATTTTATGAGCCTCCTCAAGCACTTTCTTTTCAAGTTCAACATCGCGGAATGCCCGGCCGGTCTCGTCTCCAGTTGTCGGAAGCGCGTCGTAATAGTGGGTGGAAGCGAGTTTCACAGTGAGAAGGTTTTTCTCTGCAGAGGTGCCTCCGATTACGAATGCAACGTGGTATGGAGGGCAGGCAGCAGTGCCGAGTGTCCTCATCTTCGCAACGAGGAACGGCACGAGGGTCTCAGGGTTGAGGATTGCCTTGGTCTCCTGGTAGAGATAGGTCTTGTTTGCGCTTCCACCTCCCTTGGTCACGCACAGGAATCTGTACTCCATTCCCTCTGTGGCCTCGATGTCAATCTGAGCCGGAAGGTTACACTTGGTGTTAACTTCCTCGTACATTGAAAGCGGAGCATTCTGGGAGTAGCGAAGATTTTCCTCGGTGTAGGTCTTGAAAACGCCCTTCGAGAGAGCCTCTTCGTCGCAGAAGCCTGTCCAGACCTGCTGGCCCTTCTCGCCGTGGATAATAGCTGTTCCGGTGTCCTGGCAAAGCGGAAGCTGGCCCTTGCAGGCAATCTCCGCATTGCGAAGGAAGGTGAGTGCGACATACTTGTCGTTGTCTGAAGCCTCGGGGTCTGAAAGAATCTTTGCGACCTGGGCGTTGTGCTCCGGACGCAGAAGGAAGGAAACGTCGCGGAATGCGGCATTCGCCATCATTTCGAGCGCCTCAGGAGCAACTTTCAGGATGGGTTTGCCCTCGAACTCGCCAAGACTTACGCCGTCTTTGGTGAGAAGGTAGTATTCAGTCTTGTCCTCGCCAAGCTGAAACATAGGTGCGTACTTAAACGTAACTGCCATAATTTTAATGAGTTATATATTTTCTATATTAGTCTATTTTTATTCCACCCTGGGCTCCGTTTTCAGAGGGGATCACCCCGCGCTCCCCAAGGACCTCCAGAAGATGACGGGCAACGGCCGGCGCGGGGTCAATGAAGCGGATGCTCTCCACTTTCTTGCCGTCTTTTCCCCTGAGGGGATGCTCACGAAGGATTTGCGCGGAAACTTTTTCGAGCGTCGGGAGAAGGAAGGGATAGTGGGTGCAGCCAAGCACGACTGTGTCAGCCCCCGCCTCCAAAAGAGGAGCGAGACTCCTTCGGACAATTTCCTCCGCCTGCGGAGAATCAATGGGGATGCCACTTCCGAAACGGCCTGCTCCGCTTGAAGCCTCAAGAGCAAAGTCACGCCCGGAGTATGAATCGTCCGCCTCGGCTTCCTCATCCGCGCTGCTAAGAAAAAGACAACCTTTCTTATAGCAGTCCGCTACGCCGCTTCCTTCAACGAGTTCCACGAACCCCCGTCCCACAGACTCCACAATCTCCACTCCGTCGGAAAAGCGCCCCTTCATATCCAGGTATTTGCTTCCGGAAAGCGTCCCCGCCGTGGCGAGAACCCCGACGATCCCCGTGCGCGTTGAAAGCGCGGCAGGTTTCACGGCAGGCTCCATCCCGATGAAAGGCACACAATCCCTCTCGCCTCCGGTACATTGCATAACACGCGCGGAGGGAGCGGTGCCGTACTCCGAGCGGAGAGTCGCAATGGCGGCGGAAGTTGCGGTGTTGCAGGCAATTACGATTGCCTCGGCACCCTGTCTCAAAAGCACCTCGGTGATGGTCCGGGACCTCTCAAGCACATATTCGGCGCTCTTTTCGCCGTGGTAACCGTCTTCTGCATAGCCTTTTTTTTTTTTTTTCAAAGATACGAAAAAACCGCACATCGGGGAAGATGTGCGGTGATAATTTCAGACAAACGTCTGCAACAGACGGCTAATAGTTGATTGTGGCACTGCCTTCGTTGCCGGTCTCGGTACCAGTCCAGTTGTTATAACGTCCGATGTAGTTACCGGCATTATACTTTGCGTTATTATCAGCATAGCCCTTATAGTCGTGGGTCTTATCAATCGTAATGGTTACATCCTCGATAGTACAATCCTTTACAGAATCATACTGCGCAGCAATTCCAACGATGCCGCCAAGGTCGCGGTAACCCTTGATAGTGACATTCTTCACTGAGCAATTGGAAATTTCATAACCAGGAGAATTTGATTCACCCCAGAAGCCGAGTATACCACCGATCTTATCGCCATAGTCATATTCTTTATTGGACTGCAACAAAGCGGTTGCAACCAACTCAGCGTTTTCAACGGAGCAGTTTTTAATTGAGCAATAACCGGATCCGATAACGCCACCTGCATAGTGTGCACACTTTACTGTTGCGTTGATGATTTGGATATTTTCAGCATTTGCAACGTGGAGATCACCGACTGCAACGCCAGCCCTTGCGCCATCTCCTGCCGTCACTTCAGAGATAACCTCAGCACCGCTTATGGTAAAATTCTTTATTAATGAGCTTTGGGCTCCCGCTGTTCCTTCAACTCTTCCGAACAAACCCAAATTGGTATTCTGCTCAGCAGAATGAATATAAAGATTGGAAATCATATAATTCTGACCGTCAAATGTTCCCTTGAAGGAATTGGTAGCAGTTCCAATCGGAGTCCAGGCATTGTTCCTAAGGTCTATGCCACTCTGAAGTTTTATTGTCATTCCCGCAAAAGTATTTCCCGCATTTGTCTGCTGAGCCACCCAGGCGAGCTCGGATGCCTTGGTGATGAGGTAGTTGCCTTCAGCGTCGGTCTTTGGTTCGTTGATTGTCTTGCCGTCCCAGATTTCAACTTCGTTGTCAGGCTCCGCAAATGCCGGGTCAACGACGAGGTTGAAGTTGGCTGCGGAAGTGAAGAGGCTTCCGAGGATGTTTGTGCGGTAGTTGCCCTGAAGCGGGATGTTCGGAACGGAGAGGGTGTTGATTACAGCCTCGGCGCCGTCATAAAGCTTGAGTTCTGCGTCAGAAAGGGTCTTGGCGTCCTTGCCCACGAGAGCATAGCTCATAGCCACATAGCCGTAGCCGGTAGTGCCGACGGTAAGTTCCTCTTCCGGAAGCGCCGCAAGAGCGAACTCTGCATCCTCGCTTCCGCTCACCGTGCCGTCAACGAGGTTGAGCTCGGTTGCAAGCCCGGTGAGTTTCACTGAAGACTTCTTCACCTCGATGCCGGCATTCTCCGCTGCAGTGACATCGTCCCCATTAACGCCGAAGTTTACCTGAGCGAACGGACGGTAGAGCGTTATGGTCTGGTTGAGGGACCCGGTAACCTGAAGAGGAGCGACATATGCATAGAACGCATCACGGCTCTCGTCATTGGCTGTTGCACCCTCGTAGCTTACGGTCACTTTCTTTACTGCAGCGTCAAGAGTGTAAGGAGCACCTTCCTTGTATGCCCAGAAAACGAAGCTGTAGGTCTGGCCGGTTACAAGGCGGACTGAGAAAGTGGCTTTGCCGCCGCTGATTGCGATGGTTTTGCTCATTTCTGCATTGGTGATGAGTGCGCCTTCTGAGTCATAGACATTGCAGGACACCTTGTCTACGGTGTTGCCGTCTGCGATGGCCTTCGTCTGAAGTGCAGGAGTGGAGACTGTGAAGCTTACAAGAGCCTCTTCGCCTGAAGGGACGGACTCAATGGCCTGCTCCTTTGAGCACGATGCCGCAAACACCACGAGCGATAGAGCGGCAATGGATTTAAGGATTTTTTTCATAATATTTAATTGTTAGTAATGAATTGTTTATTAATTATTTAAATAATTTGTTTTATCATTTTCCGTTTTGCTGGCTTCTGGAGTTTACATTCGTTTCTATGGGATTATTATGTTGTATTCGCCATCAAACTCAGGACAGACGCCTATGCCTCCACCAGTGCTGAGGGTGAGAAAGTCACCGCGCACCGTTGTAACCTTGCTTCTGGTGAGGGGAACAGAAATCGTCGGAGAGAGAGACAGAAGGTTGTCAGTCGCCCTGTCGTAGAGGGCAACCTGCACCACTACGCTCGACTCGTGACCGTTCACTAGCACATAGTCAAAGCCCATCAGAACCTCGTCCTCCGAAAGCGGAGTGAACGCCGAGTCGAACTGCACGCCGGAGCGGGAGTCTATCGGCTTGTTCGCGAAGACGTCGAAGACATACGGCATAAAGGAGGTGTAGTAGAAACGGATGTAGTAGTCCGACGGCTCGAAGCCAGGGGCCTTTGACGGGTCAGATGACGACTTCTCGCGCATAACCTTCGTGACCAGAGCCTCGAAGTCTGTCGCTATGAACCGGAACTTAGCGAGCGGACGCTCCATCTCAACGCGGGCGGTGACAGGGGTCTGATGAGAGCCCACACGGACGAGCTTCACATCCGCGACGCCGAGGAACGCGTCCTTGCGGTCAGTGTTTGCTGTGTGGGGCTCAGGTAGGGTGATGGAGGAAAAATCGGAGGTGCGGTAGAATAGGTCATCCGTGCTGCCCTTTTCCACATAATCCGCCCAGCAGCGAACCTGCCACTCCCCTTCCGGAAGGCGGGTCACAGTGCTGCAGTTAAGGTCCGACAGGTCGTCCTTGGTGAGGACAAGAGTATAGTCGCCCGCCTCGGTGCGGGAGAAGGTGCCGTCGGGAAGGCGAGGGTAGAACTTCACTATGTAGCGGAACGAGAAGTCCTGCTCTGACTCCAAGGCGGAGTTTTTCGTCCCGTAATCCACCGTAAGATATGGCGGGAGGTCGGTTGAAAAGACAATATCAAGTCGCAAGACCGCAGGAGTGGACTCGTCCGGCCACTGGTGAACGCTGCAGGAGGATGTGCCGAAGAATATAAACATACAACAACTGAGCATCTGCAGCGCCGACGCAATTTTACGGACGAGTCCGTTCCCTAAGCCTATACTTCCGAATCCAAACTTCCTCATTTCCTCTTCCCCCTCCTCAGGTCGAACTCATAGAAGAAACTTATCGAAGCGTTGTCCAGACCTATGTAAGTCTTGTTTATCGTGTCCACATAAGGGCCGTTCTCCTCGTTGACGAACCGGTCATAGTCGAAGCGGTAGGCTCCCGCGCCGAGGGCGAACTCCACACCCCACTTCGGGCTCTTCGGAAAATGGAGTTTATAGCCAAGCGTGAGACCGCCGCCGAGCATCGGGGTGTTGCCCCCGCTGTCCTGGATGCGATAGTTCCCGTTGGCAGCAAAGTTGAAGTAGCACAGGCTGAAATGCGCGCCGAGGAAAAGTCCCTTAGCCCCGGTGAAGTTCCACCGCAGCTCAGGCTGCAGCGCAAGGGTGCGGAACTTAACTGTGCTTGTGAAATAGTCCAGACTGCCGAAATACACAGGGAGATTGAACGAAAGGTTCTCGGTGAGGTCTATTTCCACTCCCCCGTTCGCTATCATCAGCGCCCAGAACGGGGCGTTGGTCTTTAGTGTCAGTTTGCGGGTCCACCCCTTCTGGGCAGCGTTCTTCGTGGCAGTATCCTCCGGGGTCTTAACGGCGCCCGGGCGGGCAAGCGAAGGGAGAGGGGCAGCGGCCCTGTTGCAACACAGCGGCTTTGACGGAACGACCTCCGGGAGAGACTCCTCCTCCACAACGCGTACTATCGCCCGGAACGACCGCATCGCAGGAAAGTATTTCTCTGAAAGGATTTTCCAATACCGCCCGCCTTCAAGAGAGCGGAGAGTCTGCATTTTGTCCTCGTCGTCAAGAAAAGAATCCGGGAGAATCCCTAGAATCTCGGCCTTCTCATCCGGGGTAAAATAAGGCGAGGCCTCCACCTTTGCGGCAAGGTTCTCCAGAGAGACCACGCCTACAAAATCCGAAGCGGAGTTGGATGAGTTGAAAAAGTCGCGGCTGAGACCCGCACGGACAAGGGCGTCTATCGCACTTGCAAGTCTGTCTTTACTGAGTCTGGAGTTAAGCGCGCTGTCGCCGTCGGGGGATGCTGAGGCGCTGAAAGTCACCTTCACTCGTCCGGAAGTGAGCGTCTGGGAAAGACGGGAAGTCTCCCTCACGAAACGCGAGACAGTCCTGCCGTTCGAGCGGAATGACGGGTCATATTTTGAAGAACCGACCGGAAAGTAAATCTCTATCGAAGAAACTTGTGTGGAGGATGACGAGGAGCCAGTCGAGGAAGCATCGGAAGAAAACCGTGTGGAGGCGGACGGGGAGACGCTCGACGAGGCTAGAGAATAACTCCGCGCAGATAAACTAACATACCCCCCAGCATAATGCCGTGAGTATCAATAAGATATATCTTAACTTGGAGGCGGTTATCAGTTTAATCATACAAATTCATAGGCTTTACGCAATAGCTCTTTTTCATAGCTTTTGGGTTAAAGCGGACAACAAAGGTAGCCATTATTTTCCAATAAGTTCTAAAAAATGGTTAAATTTGTGCGGACGGGAAATTTGCTCTGAGGCAAGCCCGCCAGGGTGAGACTAAAAATTTAGGTCAGAAACATACGAAATATAAAAATCCAGCAACATTATGGCACTCGAACAGCAAATCCAGAAGGATATTATGGAGGCGATGAAAGCTAAAGACAGCGTCCGCCTCAATTCGGTACGTTCAATCAAGTCGGCGATTCTCCTCGCGAAAACCTCGGAGGGAGGAGCGAAGGAGCTTAGCGACGGGGAGATCGTGAAAATTATCCAGAAGCTCTCCAAGCAGAGGAAGGAATCTGCAGAGCAGTACACCGCCGCAGGGCGCAAGGAACTCGCGGACAACGAGTTGGCAGAGGCAGCAATTCTTGACGCCTATCTTCCGAAGCAGCTTAGCGAAGAAGAGGTGGAAGAAAAGCTCAAGGCTATAATCGCCCAGGTCGGGGCAAGCGCTCCTTCAGATATGGGCAAGGTGATGGGCGTTGCCACCAAGCAGCTCGCAGGCCTTGCCGAAGGACGGGTTATATCCGCGATTGTAAAGCGTCTCCTTGCATAAACGAGGTAGACTAAAAAGCGGTCTACTGCGTTCCTCTCCTAGCCCAAATCCTCTGGGCCCAAAGGTTGCTCCGGTATTGGGCGTCGTAGAGAGCCTTGTATCCCATCTTTTTATTCGATCTCTTTCCCACCGCACAAAAAAAGACCGGCTAAAACTGTTAGTCGGTCTTTTTAGTTGTTAAGAGATCTAATTAGTCCTGAACGGTGGCTAAGACTTCGCGGATCTTCGCCTCAATCTCGTCGCAAAGCTCCGGGTTGTCGGTAAGGAGCTGCTTCACTGCTTCGCGACCCTGGGCGAGCTTCTGGTCGTTGTAGCTGAACCACGACCCGCTCTTCTTGATGATGTCGTACTCGACTCCGAGGTCGATCACTTCGCCCACGTGGGAGATGCCCTCGCCAAAGACGATGTCGAACTCGGCCTTCTTGAACGGCGGAGCCATCTTGTTCTTCACGATTTTCACCCTTGTGCGGTTTCCGAGAGCCTCGTCGCCGTCCTTGATCTGGGTGGTCCTGCGGACATCCACGCGGACTGATGCGTAGAACTTGAGAGCGTTACCGCCGGTGGTGGTCTCAGGATTGCCGAACATCACTCCGATCTTGTCGCGGAGCTGGTTGATGAAGATGCAGCAGGTGTTGGTCTTGCTGATGTTGGCGGTGAGTTTCCTAAGGGCCTGACTCATAAGCCTTGCCTGAAGACCCATTTTGGAATCGCCCATCTCGCCTTCAATCTCGGCCTTCGGTGTGAGGGCCGCAACGGAGTCGATGACGATGATGTCGATGGCGCCGGAACGGATGAGGTTGTCGGCAATCTCAAGAGCCTGCTCGCCGTTGTCAGGCTGAGAAATGAGAAGAGTGTCAAGGTCAACGCCAAGGTTCTTCGCGTAGGTGCGGTCAAAGGCGTGCTCCGCATCGATGATGGCGGCGATGCCTCCCTGACGCTGCGCCTGCGCTATTGCGTGGATTGCGAGGGTGGTCTTACCGCTGGACTCCGGGCCGTAGATTTCGATGACCCTTCCGCGAGGATATCCCCCGATGCCCAAAGCGTGGTCCAAAGCGATGGAACCGCTCGGAATCACCGACACTTCCCACTGCGGCTGGTCGCCGAGCTTCATAATCGTTCCCTTGCCGTAGTCCTTCTCGATTTTGTCTATGGTCGCCTGCAGTGCCTTGAGTTTCGCGGCAGAAGCGGCGCCGTTTTCCTGTGTTTCAACTTCTTTTGCCATATGGATTTGATTTAAGTTTTCTTTTTTGTGGTCGCACCTTTGCAAAGGTATTAAATTGTTTGCAATTATTTCGCGGAAAAGGGCGGGGTCAGCGAAGATTTTTCCTTTTTTTGAATATTTTTTTCTTTTTCTTTACCCCCGTCCATATTCCTAAACTCACCCAGCTTCAATCGCCATCAATTTTGCCCGCAATACACAAAAAAGCCGGCTAGAAATAGTCGGCTTTAATTAAAAATTCAGGCAAGCCGCGTACGCGGCAATCCGCTTTTTATTTGCTCATTTCCGCTTTTACTGTTCTTCCGGACCATCATTATTGTCAGGTCCCTGCGGGCCCTGAGGACCGGCCTGCGGACCCTGCTGCTGAGCGCCCTTAGCCATCTCCTCGGAAGCTGCGTGCCAAGCCTGCTCAAGCTCGGAGTTGTAGCGGTCGATGTCGGCGATGTTCTGAGCCTTCACGGCCTCCTTGAGGGAAGCAAGAGCGGACTCGATTGAACTCTTGTGATTTGCAGGGATCTTGTCGCCAAGCTCCTTGAGGTTCTTCTCGGTCTGGAAGCAGAGGGCATCGGCGTTGTTAATCTTGTCGATTCTTTCC
>CAVHYU010000037.1:9667-17211 GCA_963640535.1 bacterium
TTCTTTCCTTCTCTGCCTTGTCGGCTGCCTCGTTGGCCTTCGCCTCGTCACGCATCCTCTTAACCTCCTCGTCAGAAAGGCCTGAAGAAGCCTCGATTCTGATTTTCTGCTCCTTGCCGGTGGCGTTGTCCTTTGCGCTGACATTGAGGATACCGTTTGCATCGATATCGAATGTCACCTCAATCTGAGGCACGCCCCTCGGAGCCGGAGTGATACCGTCGAGGATGAAGTTGCCGATGAGCTTGTTGTCCTTTGCGAGGGACCTTTCGCCCTGAAGCACGTGGATGTCAACGGCAGGCTGATTGTCGGCAGCTGTTGAGAATACCTGTGACTTGCGGGTCGGGATGGTGGTGTTCGCGTCGATGAGTTTAGTCATCACGCCGCCGAGGGTCTCGATACCGAGTGAAAGCGGAGTTACGTCCAGAAGGACAACGTCCTTGAGTGAAGACTCGCCGGAAAGGATACCGCCCTGTACGGCTGCACCGATGGCTACGACCTCATCCGGGTTGACGCTCCTGTTAGGCTCCTTGCCGAAGAACTTCTTGACAATCTCCTGCACTGCAGGGATACGGGTTGAACCGCCCACGAGAAGAACTTCGTCGATGTCTGAAGGCTGAAGTCCTGCGTCTGAGAGGGCTTTGCGGCAAGGTTCGAGAGTACGGTTGATGAGAGAGTCTGCGAGCTGCTCGAACTTAGCCCTGGTGAGGGTCTTTACAAGGTGCTTAGGCACACCTCCGACCGGCATAATGTAAGGCAGGTTGATTTCTGTTGAAGTCTGGCTTGAAAGCTCAATCTTCGCCTTCTCGGCTGCTTCCTTAAGTCTCTGGAGAGCCATAGGGTCTGCCTTGAGGTCCACTCCGTCGTTTTCTGCAGCGAACTCGCTTGCGAGCCAGTCGATAATTACCTGGTCGAAGTCGTCACCGCCGAGGTGCGTATCTCCGTTGGTTGACTTAACCTCGAACATACCGCCGCCGAGGTCGAGGATGGAGATATCGAATGTACCGCCTCCGAGGTCGAAGACCGCAATTTTCATATCCTTGTTCATCTTGTCGAGTCCGAAGGCAAGCGCTGCCGCGGTAGGCTCGTTGACGATACGCTTAACCTCAAGTCCGGCGATTTTACCGGCTTCCTTGGTGGCCTGACGCTGAGAGTCAGAGAAGTAGGCAGGGACTGTGATGACAGCCTCGGTAACCTCCTGACGGAGATAGTCCTCAGCGGTCTTTTTCATTTTCTGGAGAATCATCGCTGAAATCTCCTGCGGAGTGTAGAGACGTCCGTCGATGTCCACACGCGGGGTGTTGTTGTCGCCCTTTACGACCTTGTAAGGGACTCTTTCGATTTCCTTTGTGACCTGGCCGTAGGTCTCGCCCATAAACCTTTTGATTGAGTAGACAGTCTTGTGAGGGTTGGTGATAGCCTGACGCTTTGCAGGGTTACCGATTTTCCTCTCGCCGCCGTCTGTGAATGCTACCACTGACGGGGTGGTTCTCTGTCCTTCGTTGTTGATGATCACGGTCGGCTCGTTGCCTTCCATTACGGCTACGCAAGAGTTCGTAGTACCGAGGTCAATACCAATAATCTTTCCCATAGTATTCTAAAATTTTAATTATTATTCAACTTAATGTCCTGCAGAGAGGCGGTCCCTCATCTGCTTTGTCGTCATCCTTCCTGCTCAGTTCGTCTTGCGAGCTCTGAACCATTCCGAGCGGCGACGCAGAAGGAACAAACGAAACTTGTGCCAGTAGGGGAACAGGGCCCATTTCGTGACATTTTGTCAGAATTTATGCATATATCCGACTATTGTCCGTGACAATTTGTAAATTTGCGGCCCGAAAGCTATGACGGGCCTATGCCCCCATTCCCTCGGAGATTAAATAAGAAAAAAATACTATGATATACAGACACTTATCAGACGACGAATATGAGGACCTGAAGAAAAGGATACTCTATGAGGACAATCATATACTGATTGTAAACAAGAAGGCTGGTGAAATCGTGCAGGGGGACAAGACCGGAGACGAGACTCTCGGAGACCTCTACAAGGCGTTCATCGCCCAGCGCGATTCCAAGCCAGGACAGGTTTTCATAGGCATTCCGCACCGTCTGGACCGTCCGGTGAGCGGGATTGTCCTTCTTGCGAAGACCTCCAAAGCCCTTGAGAGGCTCACGGGGATGTTTCGCGAGGGGTCTGTTCACAAAATCTATTGGGCCCTTTGCTGTGCCGCTCCCGTGAAACCGAAGGGGGAACTGGTGGGCTGGATGGTCCGCAATGAGAAACAAAACAAGTCCTATATATGTAAAGGTACCGTCCCTGCAGTGCCATCTGATGGAGACGATGCTGCGGCGGGCGGGCTTAAGCCCAAGACTGCACCCGGGCTCACCCCTCCGCGTCCGGACGCGAAACTCGCACGCCTGCGCTACCGTCTTGCTGGGCACAGCGAAAGGTATTTTCTCGTGGAGGTGGAACTTCTCACCGGACGCCACCATCAGATCCGCTGCCAGCTTGCCAATGAAGGCTGCCAGATAAAGGGCGACCTCAAGTACGGAGCGCCGCGTTCAAACCCCGACGGAGGCATCTGCCTGCATTCCCGCCGGGTTTCGTTCATCCACCCGGTAAAGAAAACGGAAGTGGTTGTAACCGCCCCCGTTCCTGCCTCCTGGCCGAATGTAGTAGAACAATAATTATTTGACTCTTCCGGTGTAGGCCTCTGCGGCTGAGGTGTCAATTACAGATTTAAAGAAATCCTGCTGTGCTTTCCAGAGGGACTCGTTCCACGGTTTCGCTCCGTCACTTATCTGGATTATCCAAAGGCGAAGCTGCTTCTTGTGATAGTTGACCATACAAGAAGTTCCCCAGGCGCCTCCGTGTCCGAACCAGGCGTTTTCAGAATCCCTTTCCGGGGCTATGAGGCCGAGAGAATAGCCCTCCATTCCCTCCGGACGGGTGCTCACGGCAAGTATTTCCTTTACGGTCTCTTCCTTCAGAATCCTCGCTCCGTTGTCTCCCACGCCCAGATTCATCAGCATCTTGTAGAATTTCAACTGATCCTCAGCCGTGGTCCAAAGACCTGCGCCCGCTGAAGCGAATACGTGGGAGTCGTTGTAGGGGCGCTGCTCCCAGGGGTTCTCCTCCAGGTGCTGAGCCGGAGCGTCGGCAAAAGTGCGATACATTTCAATCTGCTTCCGGAGCTGTCTGTCAGTGGGCCAGAACCAGGTGGATTTCATCCCGAGAGGGTCGAGAACGGTCTTTTTGAGATAGTTCTCCCATTTCATCCCGGTCACCACCTCAACGACTGCGGCGGCGATGTCGATTCCGGTGTTGGAATACTGGACAGCCGTGCCGGGTTCGAAAAGAAGCGGGCTCTCAGCCGCGACCGAGGCAATCTGACGGAGCGGGCCTCCGCCGGACCAGCCTCCTCCCCGAACATCCTGGCGTTTTGCGCTGCACTCGAACGGAAATCCGCCGGTGTGGTTGAGCACCATCCTGAGAGTAAGAACATTACGGGCTTTACGAAGAACAATCGCACTATCGGTCTGGGACTCTCTGACCCAAAGTGTTTTGAACTCGGGGAGATATTTCGAAACGGGGTCGTCAAGGCTTAGTTTACCCTCCTCGATGAGCTTTGCAACCGTGACTCCGCAGAAGCCTTTTGTCTGGGAACACTGCATAAAGCTGTTGTCCAGACGGATGGGGCGCCTTGCCTCGACATCTGCATATCCCGCGCAGCAGACTTCCTGCACCCCATTGCTGTAGATGATGCTTATGGCACCGGGAAGAACGCCGCTGTCAACGAAGGGCTGAAGGGCCTCTTTTACGTATGTCGTTCCCGAAGGCTTAACCTTTTCTCTTGCGGGGGCGAGGGTGAGGACACCGGAAAGCGCCACAAAAATCAGGAAGGTTATTATCTTTTTCATTATGGAAATTATATGGTTATCAAATAGTTATCTTCCCATCGAGCATAGCGGAACGAGGAGAGAGAAACGGGCGATGCACTTTTGCACAGGTTACCTGCGCTCAGCGGCGATGGCCTCGTTGTAACAGTGGCGGCACAGGGGCTCGTAAATGTCCTTTTCGCCAAGTTCCACAAGATTTTCGCTCTTGGAGAGGCGGTGGGAGTGCTGGGCGGGGCTTCCGCATTTCACGCAGATGGCGTGAACCTTCTGCACATCCTCGGCGACAGCCATCAGAGCAGGCATCGGGCCGAAAGGCTTCCCGAGAAAGTCGGAGTCAAGGCCCGCGATGATGACCCGGATTCCGCTGTTCGCAAGCGACTGGGCGACATCCACTATGGTCTCGTCGAAAAACTGCGCCTCGTCGATGCCCACGACCTGCACTCCCGCCACCATCGAGAGGATTTTCGCCGGCGAGTCAATCGGGAACGAAGGAATGTGCTTGCTGTCGTGGGAAACCACGTCGTCCTCGGAATAACGGACATCTATGCAGGGTTTGAAGATGGCGATTTTCTGGTTTGCGAACTGGGCGCGTCTCATTCTTCTGATGAGTTCCTCGGTTTTACCGGAGAACATAGATCCGCAGATGACCTCGATTGAGCCTGTGGATTTTGAATTTTCGAGAAACATTTCGGTTATAATTTGAGTAATTTGGGTAATTATGCCTAATTTTGCGGCTTGCGAGCGCAAATATAGTTAAATCTCAGTTTATGGAAAACAGCCAAAACAGGTTTTTGAACGAAATTCTGACAAAAATATCCGCCCTGAGGGCCGAGCTCTCCGAACTGGAGAGGCAAGTCGTTGAGTATCAAAGATCACTTGAGGATCTCCCAAAGGAAACTCCTCAAATGCCGATCAGTGAGAGCGTTCAGCTTGCCCCTCTTGACGAGGACCTGCCTGAAGCGGATATTATAATTCCTGAAGTCTTCGCTCCGAAAGAGTCTGAGCCTGAAGCACCGTCAAGTCTTAAGGTGGAAATTGACCCGATGGCTGAAATCCTGCCGCTTGGAGAGGCAATCGGGGGCCGCAAGAGCGCGGTTATGGACAGGATGGCCTCCCACGAAAGGTGGAGAACCGACATCCCCGGAGCACCGGTGAGCGACATTCGCAGCGCCATCTCCCTCAACGACCGCATTCTCTTCATCAACACCCTTTTCGGCGAAGACCCGATAGCCTTCAAGGAAACTCTCTCCGCTCTGAACGGAGCCGCATCCTTCGAGGAAGGAGTTTCTCTTCTGAAAGAGCGCTATCCGCTCTGGAACACCGACTCCGACACAGTCTACCGCTTTATGATGGCCGTAAGGAGAAAACTGAAGTAAGCTATATGGCCGGAGTATTATACATAGTTCCGACACCGGTCGGAAATCTCGAAGACATCACCCTGCGCGCCATAAGGGTGCTCAAGGAGGCGGACCTCATTCTCGCCGAAGACACCCGCACGAGTTCGGTTCTTCTAAAGCACTACGACATCCACGGCCGTCTGGAGTCCCACCACAAGTTCAACGAGCACAAGACCGCCTCAATAATAAAGGACAGAATCCTCGCCGGGGCGAATGTGGCTCTGATAAGCGACGCCGGCACTCCCGGCATCTCAGACCCGGGTTTTCTTCTCGTTAGAACCTGCGTAGAGGAAGGCATAGAGGTGTTCACTCTGCCGGGAGCCACCGCCTTCGTTCCCGCCCTTGTAAGTTCCGGCTTTCCCTGCGACCGTTTCTGCTTCGAAGGCTTCCTTCCTGTGAAAAAAGGCCGTCAGACCAAGTTGAAGGAGCTCTCTGAGGAAACCCACACGATGATTTTCTACGAATCGCCCTACCGTCTCGTGAAAACTCTTGACCAGTTCTCCGAAGTCTTCGGCCCCGAGAGACGCTGCTCGGTAGCCCGCGAAATCTCCAAAATCCACGAAGAACACCGCCGCGGCACCCTCTCCGAAGTCTCCGCCTGGTACAAGGCCCACGAGCCCAAAGGCGAAATCGTCCTTATAGTCGAAGGCAAAAAGGAGTAGCCTCTCCCCCACCCGCAAAAAATCCCTGGCCCCGTCAATCTCTGGTCGATGGATCCCTGCTTCATCAATCCTTGATTACGAAGTCGGTGATGTTTTTCAGACCCGTCATTCCGTAGTAGGCGCTCACGATGTCGCCGCAGAGGATAACTTCTGCGCCGAGCATTTCGGGGTTGTCAACGAGGTTCAGCTCATCTCTGGCATCGCCTTCCGAAAGCTGGACCGAAAGACAGGACTCCCTTGAAGAGGAAGAAGACCTCGGCCCCAGCAGGATGTTGCTACGGGCTTTGAACGGGGCGCTGAACGAGGCGTTCGCACTCGTGAGGTCTCCACCCACGATGTAGCCGCTCACCCAGACTCCGGTCTCCCCCACGCTGGCTTTCGCCTGCGAAATGGTGAGAGCGTCTGAGTCTGTGCTCCCCTTACCTCCCGAAGTTCCCGACGAGCTGCCGTCAGAAGAGTCGCCGCCCGAAGAACTGCCTCCTATCGTATAGCTGTCTCTTATCCAAGTTTTTGTCGTATCGACTGAAATGGAGATTCCGCTTCCCGAAGTGGTGGAGGACGAGCCTCCGGAAGATGAGGAGGCGACCTTCACCGCAAGAGAGAGTACTTCTCCGGAAGAGAGTTTCCGGCTCATAAGAGTCTTGTTGGAAGAGTTGTTCACGAGAAGAAGGCTGATTTTTCCGGAATTGAAGTAGGCGATCCGCTTTTCCGAGTAGGAATAGAGCAGGCGGCCGTCAGCGGCGGACAGGAAGAGTGTGGACTCAGGATATGTTGTTAAAAAGCCCGATGCTATGTTAAGGCGCACTCCGCAGTTTTTCATCGTGCAGGAAAGCTTTACGCCTATTTCGCTTCCGGAAGGGACTACAACGCACTGCTCGTCGCCGTATTGGGGCGAGGCGAATGCGGGTTTTGAAAATTCGCAGGAGACGACCTTCACCACATAGCTCCCCGGGGTGAGGGAAAATTTTTCGGGCGAGTCGCCGTATTTTCCGCTGTATACCGAGGTTCCGTCCGCGGCAGTGACGCTGAGGATGAAACTGTTGGTATCCACCCTCTCGCCGGAAGCGGCCTTGGTCTCGGCAACGCTTTCGTCGTCAAAGCGCAGAGACATAACTCCGAGCCCGCTTCCGGAAGTCCCCCCTCCGCCCTCTTCGGAATCATCTGTCTGGATGGTGAACAGCGAGCAGGAAACAAGCAGCGGAAGAAGCGGAGAAAGCCCGGCCGCCCTCAGAAAGGAATTTTTAAGTTTTGAGAAAATTGCATCCATATCTTTTTCACATTAGCGCCACGGCGTTGTGACGTGGGCAAAGATATGGACGGCGGAAGCAATGAGGCATCAAAAAAAAGAAAAATCTTCCCCGTTGTTTTTTTAATCCGGGTATAAAAAAGATATAAAACAACGCCCCCGGTCACCCCGCAGGCCGATTGATTATCAAGAAAGAATTTTACACGAGGACAACGGAGAGCAATTCAGTGAGAGAGAGGGACATAATGGGAGCAGAAAAGAAAAACATTAAAGAAAAAGCAAAAATTTCAAAAAAAAGAAAAAATCTGCTGTATTTATTTTTAATCCTTGCAATCGTACGGATAA
>CAVHYU010000038.1:0-16921 GCA_963640535.1 bacterium
ATCTTATGTTGCAGGGGAAGAAGAGTATCGCGTATTCTATTTTTTACGATGCCATTGATATGGTAGGCGAGAAGATGAAAGATTCTGACAAGGCTCCTCTCGATATTTGGAGGAAAGCTCTCGAGAACGTGACCCCTCAGGTGGAGGTTAAGTCACGCCGTATCGGTGGTGCTAACTTCCAGGTGCCTATGGAGGTGCGTCCTGAAAGGAAGATTTCACTTTCTATGAAGAATATGATTGTCTTCGCCCGCAAGCGCTCAGGCCACTCTATGGCCGAAAAACTTTGTGCTGAAATCATCGCCGCATACAACTGCGAGGGTGCAGCATTCAAGAGAAAAGAAGATATGCACAGAATGGCAGAGGCCAACAAGGCATTTGCCCACTTCAGATTCTAATCCCCACGAAGAAAAATGGCAAGAGATCTTAAATTCACCAGGAACATCGGCATTATGGCTCACATCGATGCCGGAAAGACCACTACCTCAGAGCGTATTCTCTACTACACTGGTAAAACCCACAAGATTGGAGAGGTTCACGAGGGTGCGGCCACTATGGACTGGATGGTTCAGGAGCAGGAGCGTGGTATCACCATCACTTCCGCTGCTACAACCGCTTTCTGGCATTACAAAGGGGATACATATCAGATTAACCTCATCGACACTCCGGGCCACGTTGACTTCACCGTCGAGGTGGAGCGTTCACTCCGTGTGCTTGACGGAACAGTCGCAACTTTCTGCGCGGTAGGCCGCGTACAGCCTCAGTCCGAGACCGTATGGAGGCAGGCAGACAAGTACGGCGTTCCTAAAATTGCATACGTCAACAAGATGGACCGTGTCGGTGCAGACTTCCTCGCTGTCGTTGAGGAAATCAAAACCAAACTTGGCGCAAGGGCTGTTCCTATCTGCCTCCCTATCGGAGCTGAGGACAAGTTCGAGGGCATCATTGACCTCATCGCCAACAAGGCAATTTATTACGATTCAGGCGAAGAACTCGTCAACTACGAGATTAAGGATATTCCTGAGAATCTCAAGGCTGAGGCTGCCGAGTGGAGAGAGAAACTCGTCGAGGCTGCCGCTGACTATGACGACACTCTTATGGAGAAGTTCTTCGATGATCCTGATTCAATCTCAGAGGATGAGCTCATCGCTGCTCTGCGCAAGGCAACCATCGATATGTCAATCGTTCCTGCCTGCTGCGGTTCATCATTCAAGAACAAGGGCGTTCAGTTCCTTCTTGATGCAGTGATGCGTTACCTTCCTTCTCCGCTTGACAAGGGCGCCGTTACAGGCACCAACCCTAAGACCGGTGAAGAGGAAGATCGTGCTCCTAAGGCAACCGAGCCTTTCTGCGCACTCGTCTTCAAGATTGCAACCGACCCGTTCGTTGGACGTCTCGCTTTCCTCCGTGCTTACTCAGGCCGTCTGGATGCAGGTTCATATGTGCTCAACACCCGTTCCGACAAAAAGGAGAGGGTCGCACGTCTGTATCAGATGCACTCCAACAAGCAGAACCCTATCGACTTCGTTGAGGCCGGTGACATCTGCGCCGCTGTAGGATTCAAAGACCTGCGCACGGGAGATACAATCTGCGTTGAGACCAACCCTATCACTCTTGAGTCAATGGTATTCCCTGACCCTGTGATTGGACTTGCAGTCGAGCCTAAGACCCAGAAGGATCTTGACAAGCTCGGCATCGCTCTCGCGAAACTTGCAGAGGAGGACCCTACCTTCACCGTTAAGTCAGACCACGAGACCGGCCAGACAGTCATCAGCGGTATGGGTGAGCTTCACCTTGATATCATCGTTGACCGTCTCCGTCGTGAGTTCGGTGTGGATATCAACCAGGGCGCACCTCAGGTTAACTACAAGGAGGCAATTACAGTACCGGTTCAGCATCGTGAGCTGTTCAAGAAACAGTCCGGTGGTCGTGGTAAGTTCGCCGACATCATCGTTGAGATTGCTCCAGCTGACGAAGGTCAGACCGGACTTCAGTTCATCGACGAGGTTAAGGGCGGTAATGTGCCTAAGGAATTCATCCCGTCTGTTGAGAAGGGCTTCAAGTCAGCAATGGCAAACGGCGTTCTCGCAGGTTACGAGGTTCCATCCCTCAAGGTGACCCTCAAGGACGGTTCATTCCACCCTGTGGACTCCGACCAGCTCTCATTCGAAATCTGCGCACGTATGGCGTTCCGTCACGCTTGCCCTAAGGCTAAACCGGTAATCCTCGAGCCTATTATGAGCCTTGAGGTCGTGACTCCGGAAGACTATATGGGTGACATCGTGGGAGACCTCAACCGCCGTCGCGGTCAGGTTACCGCAATGGATTCGACTGTCGGCGCGCGCATCGTCAAGGCGTTTGTTCCGCTTTCAGAGCAGTTCGGCTACGTGACCATCCTCCGTACCATTTCTTCAGGCCGTGCAACCAGCACGATGACTTTCGACCACTACGCTGAGGTTCCTGCTAACCTTGCGAAGGACATCATCGAGAAGTCAGGCTACAAGGCTCCTGAGGAGGAATAGTGTTTTAGAACAGTTTAATTACAATTACGATATGAGCCAAAAAATCAGAATTAAACTCAAATCATTCGATCATATGCTGATTGACAAGTCAGCAAAGAAGATCGTTGAGACAGTTTCTTCTACAGGTGCCCGCGTGAATGGTCCTATTCCGCTTCCTACCAACCAGAAGATTTTCACTGTCAACCGCTCGACTTTCGTGAACAAGAAGGCGCGTGAGCAGTTCGAACTGAACTCTTACTGCCGTCTCCTTGACATCTACGAGTCAACTCAGAAGACCGTGGACGCTCTTATGAAACTTGAGCTTCCAAGCGGCGTTGAGGTCGAGATCAAGGTTTGCTAAGCAAATTTTTCTTATATTTGCAGAGCCGGGCTCTAAACTCCCGGCTCCGCAAAATTAAGTTCTTTGAATTTTTTGCTGGATTTTGAGATGGATGCAATGTACAACGCGGCAGACGCTCAAAAGACACAAAAAACGGTCCCATAGCTCAGTTGGTTAGTAGCACCTGACTCATAATCAGGGGGTCGCAGGATCATGCCCTGCTGGGACCACAACAAAAAGGCACGCAATCGCGTGCCTTTTTTGTTGTGGTCCCTGATTTCAATAAATTTTGACTCTAATTGTTGAAATATCAAATATTTGTCGTATATTTGCAGCCCGCAAAATGGCTTTGCGGAGTTTAAAGTATTTATAATCAATTAATTAATCAACCAATGCCTGGATTAATTGGAAAGAAAATCGGAATGACTTCCGTTTTCGGTGCTGATGGAAAAAATCTTCCATGCACCGTTATTGAGGCTGGTCCGTGCGTTGTTACGCAAATTCGTACAGTTGAGAAAGATGGTTATGCCGCTGTACAGCTTGCCTATGACGAAATTTCGGAAAAGCACGCCAGCAAGCCTCTCAAGGGGCACTTTGAAAAGGCAGGAACCACCCCTAAGCGCAAACTTGTCGAGTTCAAGGCAGATTTCGCTCAGGAACTTAAGCTCGGCGACACTCTGACCCTCGGTGACGTGTTCAAGGACACCACCTACGTCGATGTTGTCGGAACATCCAAAGGTAAAGGCTTTCAGGGAGTTGTGAAGCGTCACGGCTTTGCCGGTGTCGGTGGAACTACTCACGGTCAGCACAACCGTCTTCGTCACCCTGGTTCCCTCGGTGCCTGCTCTTATCCTTCCCGCGTATTCCCAGGAATGCGTATGGCAGGACAGATGGGCAATGAGAGAGTAAAGGTGTTCAACCTTCAGGTCATCAAACTCATCCCTGAGAACAACCTCATCGTTGTGAAGGGTTCCGTGCCTGGAGCAAAAGGTTCTTATGTAATTTTGGAGGACTAAGTTATGGAATTATCAGTATTAAAGATTGACGGAACAGAATCCGGAAAGAAGGTAGTCCTCTCAGACGAAATCTTCGGCATCACTCCGAACGAGCACGCAATCTACCTCGACGTTAAGCAGTATCTTGCTAACCAGCGCCAGGGAAATGCAAAGACCAAGGACCGCAGCGAGGTTGCCTACAGCACCAAGAAGCTTATCCGTCAGAAAGGTTCAGGCGGTGCGCGTCACGGTAGCCGCAAGGCAAACATCTATGTTGGTGGTGGTCGCGTATTCGGACCTAAGCCTCACTTCTATGGCTTCAAACTGAACAAGAAACTCAAGCAGCTCGCACGTTTCTCTGCCCTTTCTCTTAAGGCACAGGAAAACTCAATCGTAGTTGTTGAGCCGTTCACTATGGAAGCTCCGAAGACCAAGGAGTTTATCCAGATCCTTTCAAACATCAAGGCTGGAAACAGGAAAGTGCTCGTAGTGCTTCCTTCAAACTCCGACAACATTTATCTTTCATCACGCAACCTTCCTGAAGTAAATGTTACTACAGTGGACGAAATCTGCACCTACACCATTATGAACTCAAATTCACTGGTGCTTGTAGACGGCGTTCAGGACATTCTCGCTTCACGAATCAAACGCTAAAAAGAGATGGGAATTTTAATTAAGCCAATAGTAACTGAAAAATTGACGGTTCTGGGCGAAAAGTTGAACCGCTATGGCTTCATCGTAGATCGTGATGCCAATAAACTTCAGATCAAGGCTGCCGTTGAGCAGGCCTACAACGTGAATGTGGCTGATGTCAACACCATCAACTACCACGGAAAGAAAAAGTCCCGCTACACCAAGGCCGGCGTTCTCACCGGTCGCGCAAACCACTATAAGAAAGCTATAGTGACCCTTGCAGGCGAAGACAAGATTGATTTCTACAGTAACATTTAAGGGTAAATCGTTATGGCAGTAAGAAAATTCAAACCGGCAACCCCGGGACAGAGAAACAAGGTAATCAGCGCTTTTGACGATATTACCTGCACCAAGCCTGAGAAATCACTCCTTGAGCCGCTCAAGAGCACCGGCGGACGTAACAATCAGGGTAAGATGACTATGCGCTACATCGGCGGTGGTCACAAAAAAATGTACCGTGTGATTGACTTCCTCCGCTCAAAGGATGACTGCAAGGCTACAGTAATGACAATCGAATATGACCCGAACCGCAGCGCCCGCATCGCGCTCGTCAAGTACGAGGACGGAGTGAAGAAGTACATCATCGCTCCTAACGGACTGAAGGTAGGTCAGGTAATCGCTTCAGGTTCAGGCGTTGCCCCTGAAGTAGGTAACACTCTTCCTCTTGGGGAAATTCCACTTGGAACACTTGTTCACAACATCGAGCTTCGCCCTGGTCAGGGTGCCGCAATGGCACGTTCCGCAGGAACATACGCGCAGCTCGCAGCACGCGAAGGCAACTACGCCATCCTCCGTCTCCCTTCAGGCGAGACCCGTATGGTGCTCGTGACCTGCCGTGCAACTGTCGGAACAGTTTCAAATCCGGATCACAATTTGGAGTCGCACGGAAAGGCAGGACGCAGGCGCTGGCTTGGTCGTCGCCCACGCAACCGTGGCGTTGTTATGAACCCTGTTGATCACCCGATGGGTGGTGGTGAAGGCCGTGCATCCGGTGGACATCCGCGTTCACGCAAGGGTCTGCCAGCTAAGGGCTACAAGACACGTAATCCTAAGGCATCTTCAAACAAGTTCATCATTGAAAGAAGGAAGAAATAACAGGATTTAAACTTTAGAGATTATGAGTCGTTCATTAAGAAAAGGTCCATATATTCAGGAAGCTCTCGAGAAGAGAGTTCTCGCGATGAATGATGGCAGCAAGAAGAAGGAAGTGGTCAAGACCTGGTCCCGTGCCAGCATGATCTCCCCTGACTTCATCGGCCATACTATCGCGGTCCATAACGGAAACAAGTTTATTCCTGTTTACGTTACGGAGCAGATGGTGGGACACAAGCTCGGAGAGTTTGCCCCTACCCGTACATTCAGAGGTCATTCAGGTAACAATAAGAAGTAATCATTATGGGAAAGCGTAAAAGACTTATGGCTGAGCGCCTCAAGGAGGCGAAGAAAGTAACAGCCGTCGCCAAGCTGAATGACGTGCCTACATCCCCTCGCAAGATGCGTCTCGTCGCAGACACAGTGCGCGGAGTGGAGGTCAACCGTGCCCTCGATCTTCTTAAGTACTCCAAGAGAGATGCTTCTATCCGTCTCGAAAAGCTTCTCCGCAGCGCTATCGCCAACTGGGAAGCCAAGAACCCGGACAAGAGCAAAGAGCTCGACAACGGCAACGTATATGTGAAGACCATCATGGTCGATGGAGGCCGTACGCTGAAGCGTATCCGTCCTTGCCCGCAGGGTAGGGCCGGCCGCATCCGCAAGCGCTCCAATCACGTTACCGTCATCCTTGATGTAAAACAACCGGTGGAGAATAAGTAATATGGGACAGAAAACAAATCCTATCAGCAACAGAATCGGTATCACCCGTGGTTGGGACTCTAACTGGTGTGGTGGTAACTACGCGGAGAAAATCGCTGAGGACTACAAAATCCGTAAGTATCTTGAGAGCCGCCTTGCAAAGGCAAGCCTTTCAAAGATCGTGATTGAGAGGACCCTCAAACTTATCACCGTAACAATTCACGCCGCAAGACCGGGTGTTATCATCGGAAAGGGCGGCACAGCCGTAGATCAGCTCAAGGAAGAGCTCAAGAAGGTGACTTCAAAGGATGTTCAGATCAACATCTACGAGGTTAAGAAGCCTGAGGTTGACGCTCACATCGTGGCTGATTCCATCGCCCGTCAGATTGAGGGCCGTGTTTCATACCGCCGTGCAATCAAGATGGCCATCGCTTCCACTATGCGTGTAGGCGCTGAGGGCATCAAGGTTCAGATCAGCGGCCGTGTAGGCGGCGCCGAGATGGCACGTACCGAGATGATCAAGGAAGGTCGTACACCGCTTCACACATTCCGTGCTGACATCGACTACGCCCTCGTTGAGGCTCACACCAAGGTCGGTGTTCTTGGAATCAAGGTTTGGATCTGCAACGGCGAGGTTTACGGAAAGAGGGATCTTTCTCCTAACGCAGGCATCGCTGCTCAGCAGGCTCAGGGCGGCCAGAACCGCGGTGGAAACCGTGGCGGTGAAAGAGGCGACCGCAGGGATCGCAGAGATCGCCGCGACCGTCGTGACCGTAGCGCTGCAAAGTAATTCGGAATTCGAATCCTACAATATGAAGAAGGGGGTGACCAAAAAGTCATCCCCTTTATTAGTGCAGTGGGAAAGAGGTCGATTATTTTGCAAATTCTTGACTGAAATGCAATTTTATATAACATTTCTGTTAATCTGCGAAATATTTTTGTTAAATTCGCGCCCAAAGCCGCGCTTTTAGACAGAAAAGGCGCCGGACATACTTAAAACACACATACTTAACGCTGAATAACAGGATGTTATGAAAAACATAGTACATCATATAGCGGTTATCTTCTGCATCGCCGTTGCCTGTGCGGGATGTCAGAAACTCGACGATAGCCCTACGGACCCCGAACCCGAACCGCGGTCCAATCTGAAAACTGTCGCAACTTTCACTCAGGCGGAAGTTCTTGACGCGTTCGACGCGTTTTATACCCAGTGGCATAAAACAGCCTCAATCCCTTCAAAACTGTCGGTCTCCGGCAAGTCTCTCACCCAGCCTCAGTACCAGTGGGCTCTCTGCTCCCTTATCTGCGACATAGCCGACGGCAAGACCGGCGACATAGAGGTCCTCAACTGCAAGGCCGCCGACCATCCTGACAACGACAGCTACGACTCGGCTTCCATCCCCGTAACTGGCGAGGAGAGCCTTGTGAGCGTCGCTTCCCAAATCCTTGCCGGCGCAAGGCACAACGGGCAGATTCCTTCCCAGATTACTTTCGAGCGTGACGGCGCCACTGTGGCGTTCTCCACTAACCGCGCTACGGTTTCTCTCTCCAGAACGGCATCCGAGTACAAAAGCACAGGAGCTCTTCCGGTGGAGATTTCCACTGAGTATATAGGAGAAGAAAAGGGCGGCGATGAACCCGTGGATGACGGAGGTGATGAGGGGAAAGATGACGGAGGAGACGACACAGACGATGACGACACAGAGAACGGGGGTGACGCGGAGGTGGTCAAGCCTTCCGAGGATGCCACAATCCTTGATTTTGCGAAGGAATATGTGAAACTTCTCGAAGTCTGGGAGAAAACTACGGGCAAGATAAATATGCTGACGGGAGAGTCCCGCAAGGGGGCTGACGTCGATTTCGATATCGAAGATGCCCACTACATCCCTTCCACAACCACCATCACTGTCGGCGGAGCCACTTTCACAACGGCCGACATCTTCGAAACAGCCCTGAGGTCCTACCTTCTCGTGCGCGGCTATGACGGGAACAACACCACAAAATACGGCAGGAACTCCATCCCGTCGCTAAGCGAATGCGCTCCGATGTCAACTACATCCCTGCCCCAGACTCACTCTTACAAGTGGGGAGAGTCGCCTTACAACGAGGCCCGTGTCAACGGCGGACACCTTCTGATGGCCACATACACCTGGGACGGAGGTTGGGTGTCCTGTCAGGTGAGGATGGACTTTCTGGACAACTTCGCGATGAGAAACGCGAATTTCCCGATGAGCAATTCCCTGGCCATCTCCAACCTGTCCAGCTATAAGTCCGGCCAGCTCAGCGGATATTACGGCTGCGCCTGCTCGATGAGAGGGCTCGTCACCTACGCGTTCTTTTTCAAGTATCTCCTCGACAACAATTTGGACGACGCTTCGCAAATTAGCGAATGGACGGTTTTCCGCTCCGAACTTTTCGGCGACGAAAATTAAGCCGTCGTGTCTTTTTGTGCGATAGGAGGGGGTGACCCAAAAGTCATCCCCTTAATAAGTGCGGTGGGAAAGAGGTCGAATATATCGGCCTCTTTTTAAGCCTTTTTACCCCCCCCCCGAATCGCCCCGTGGCCTCTCAACGCGATGAAACAAAAAAGTTGCAAAAAACTTGGAATAGTAAAAGAGAATTCCTAATTTTGTTCGCGGTCAAAGAAAATGCGTTATGAGGACGAGATTGGCAACAGCTCTGATGCTCGCACTCTGTTTGAGCACCGGGTGTCAGAGCAAGGAGAACACAGAACAGCCGGAAGACGTTTCAGACTGTGCGGGAGTCGTAATCAACGAGATTGCGGCTCACGATGAGACAACTGACGCCACTTCCTGGGTGGAGCTTCTCAATACCTCCGCGCAAAGCATCGACATAGCGGGTCTCGGTCTCTATCTAACCGATCAGTATTTTGACGGAAAATGCATCTACACCGCTCCAGAAGGCACTGTTCTTGAATCCGGAGAACGTCTTGTGCTCTCGACTGATGACGAGGCCCTTCTCACCGGCATAGCATCCGACTCCGACTTTTCCCTTAAACTCGCCCGCAGCGAGGAAGGGAAGGCCATCGATGAATTTTCTCCTTGTTCAGTTTTCGGCGCAGCTGTCCGTCAGACCTCCGTCGGAAGCTACCAGAGAATCCCCGACGGAGCGGCATCCTGGAGAAACCTCACCTATTCAAGCCAGGGACGCGAAAATGCAGTCTTTGACGTCAGCGCCACCAAAGGTTTTGGAATCTGGGTCTGGAGTAGCCACATCGCAAGTCTTATGGCAAACGACGGCGAGTCTCTCAAACAGCTTCGCGCCAACGGCATTGATCACGTCATTCTCAACTACGCCGCCTTTACCACCGTTTCCAAAAAGAGCACCCTGAGATTCATCGCCAAGGCGGAAAGTCTGGGTCTTACGGTTCACGCCTGGATTCAGTGCTTCCACACCTCCTCCGGTTGGGTCAACCCGATCGATGACGACAACGCCTGCTACAAGGACGATGTTTTCGAGTCCATAGTTCTCAACGCCAAGACCTACATCGAAGAGTACGGCGTGAAGGGAATCCATCTCGACTACATCCGCTTCCCGGGCACGGCTCCCAAGCACAATGTCTCTGACGAAGTGAACAGCGTCGGTGCGGTGACCCGCTGCTGCAGGGAAATGAGGGAACTGTGCGACAAGTACGCCGAGGGCCTGGTGATTTCGGCGGCAATGATGCCGGACGATACTTCGGACGGCTACTACTACGGCCAGAACCGGTCCAAAATGGGACAGTATCTCGACATCTTTATGCCGATGATCTACCGCTACTCCTACAATTATTCCGACTATACCTGCCAGAAGAAAGCCAACGCGTTTGCGGACTACGGAGCGAAGTGCTGGCCGGGCACCACGACCTACAGCGGCAACGACAGCAAAGTTACCCCGATGAACGCTCAGGAGGTGCTCTCTGACTGCGAAGTTTACAAGGGAACGAAGGCTGAAGGCATCGTCCTTTTCCGAAACGGCCTCGGAGAGGTGCCGGATTTGTCTGAGTTCTCGTTTGATGAATAAATGTAAACCAAAAAATAACAATATAACCGAATTTACTATTATGAAAAAGATCTGGAAATACCTCATCGAACTTGCTTGCATAGCAGCAGCTTGTGTGTCCTGCCAGAAGGATGACCCTCAAACGGGCGATAAAGGCAAGACGGTCGATCCGACTCCTGTAGAGACAAAGGCCACTCTCAAGGAGTTCGCGCAGCAGTTCGTGACCTATCTGGACGTCTGGGAGAGAACAACCGGAACCCTCAGCGCAGACGGGAGCCACTGCAGTGCCAACAACACCGCGTGGAAAGATGTTCATTTCATTCCTATTCCTTACAGCGGCGGCGATTACCCGGACGGCAAGGACCAGTATGCCCAAAAGTATCAGCCGTACCCGACAATCACAGTTAAGGGTAAGGAATATACTGCCGTTCAGGCTTATATCGTTGCAGTTAAAGGTTTTCTTGATCTCGTCACAAAGGAGGGAAGTTCAGTCGTGCAGAAGGAAAGGAATACGCCTGTCCACACTCCAGGAAACGGAAAGTCTCTTACCGATGAGATTCCTGAATTCGACGCTTCATTCGGCTGGGGGAAATATCCGTGGTATGAGCAGGACAATGTCTATAACGCCATCAATTTCTCCGACGAGGTTCCTTGCAACATCGAATTTATGACAAAAGGCTTTGCCTGGGGTGTCGGGAAAGCCACTCAGCTCGGCTATCTGGGCAATTACCTCACCTTCGGAAGCGACCCCAACACCACTCTTGTGCTGAGCCCATATACGGGAAAATGCTGCGTAATGCGCGCATTCCTCATTATGGGACGCTTCTATAAGTATCTTCTCGACAACAATATCACCACCAATGTCTATGACGCGGTGAAGAATGTCAATTTCGACTACGACCTCTACGGCATCAAGGAACCGGACATCGCGTTGGAGACCGAGAGCCTTGAGTTTGAGGCCGACGGAGGAGAGAAGACATTGACTTTCTCTGCAAAGAGCGCGTGGACCGCTGAAACGACAGCGTCCTGGATAACCATAAGTCCTGCTTCCGGCAACGCATCCGAGACAGCCACAATCACGGTTAAGGCTCATTCAAACTATGAGTCGCACCGCACAGGAGCAATCATCCTCAAGGGCGGCAATGTCACCGACGGAATTCAGGCCGAAGTTGTTCAGAAAGAATATGTCGTTCCGCTCAACGTCACTGCCCGCGACTTCGCCATTGAGTTCGTAAAGTGCCTTACCGTCTGGGAGAACACCGTAGGCACAGTCGATGCTGACGGTATGCACACCACTACGAACGGCAACGCCTGGAAGAATGTACACTTCATTCCTATCGGCGAGACTGTCGGCAACCCTTACGGAACAAGCGGGAACCAGTTCGACCCTAAGTACACGCCGTGGACGCTCAGCTTCGGTACGAACACCTACGACTCCGCCCAGGCTTGGGAAGTCGCCTGCCGTCTGTTCCTCAACCTCGTCACCAAGGAAGGTGAGGAAGGTCTCGCATCTATGAAGAGGAGGAACTCTCTCCTTACTTACGGCGACGCCGGCTCTTTCTCTGACAAGATTCCTGTTTACACTTCAGGATGCCGCTGGGGCACATATCCGTGGTATGAGTCAGACAACAACGACAACTCTCTCGTTGTCTATAAAGGCAAGAAAATCGAGACTGTAGGAATTAACTTCCTCGTCAGGGCCGTCTCTGTTCACGTTGCTCGCGCATTCGTTGCCAACGGATGGGTTGCGAAGCCTCGCGGATACATCGGAAACTATCAGGAGTTCGGCACAGACACCTCCGGAACAATCGTAGAGGACGGCTATGAGGGCTTCATTTCCCCTATGCGTGAACTCATTATTCTTGCGAGAGTTTATAAGTATATGCTCGACAATGATATCAATGACAATGTTTATACTGCCCTGAAGGATGTGCAGTTCGACTTTGATATGTATCATCAGGAGAAGAACGAGTAAATCCCCCCTCCGAGAGTTTATGAAAACTGTTGATTATGAGTCTCCGGAGCTGTATCCGGAGACCTTAGTAAACGTTGAAAACGGATTCGCCGTAAGCGACGCCCCGGACAGCGATTACGATTATGTATATGTCGGAAGAATTTAACCGATTCGGTATGAACAGGAAAGCCATATTTCTTATCCTTGCCGCCACCTGGGCTCTCGCCCCGGGCTGCTCCAAGACTTCAATTGAGCCTTCGCCTGCACCGGAGGGCAGGACTCTTGTGTTCTCATCCGAGAAGCCGCTTCTTTTTTCTTCCTCCAAGACCGCCTGGACAGGGAGCGCCCTCGAGTGGTCTGAAGGTGACAGGATTGCTGTGGCATACACCTGCAACGACATTTGGCAGAACGCCGCCGGGACGGCGACTTCTTCCGAAGCAGCGGGAAGCAAGACTGCGGAGCTCTACAAATCCGACAAACTTCCGCAGGCTGCCCCTAAGGCTCAATTCAATGTTTCAACCCGTTTCACAGGCACCGAGGAGGGAACGTATCAGTTCTACACCCTCTATCCCGGCGTCTGCGCAGCTGCCGACCTTAAATCTGCTCCGCTTTCAAGCGTTGTTGTACCTGCCCGTCAGACCCCGTTAGCCGGGTCTTTTGACTGCGCTGCAGACCTTATGATAGGAAAATCGGCCGGGACCTACTCCGGCATCCCTTCAGAGAAGATTTCCGTGAACTGGACCAGGGTCGTGGCCCACGCCGAAATAACTTTCGAGGCCCTAAACGGTTTCACCGAGGGTGAAGTCATCAGGAAAATTGTCCTTACGGGAAACACTGATGCACAGATGGTCGGAGCCTATTCGCTCGATCTTACAACCGGCGCCGCAACAAAGGCCGAGAGCAACACAAAGGCCAATGTGGTGACTCTTTCGGGAGAGAATCTTTCGGCCTCTTCTTCCGATGGAGCGTACAATGTGGTCGCCTGGGCTTCTTTCCTTCCCTGCACACTGACTTCGCTCGATGTGGAAATCACCACCGACAAGGCTGTTTACACCCGATCAATCTCCGGAGTGAGTCTGGAGTTCAGACGCAACACCCGCAACGCCCTCACCGTCGTTATGTCTTCCGCGACCCGCACTGAGGCCGCCGCTTCCACAGGGGCGACCATCCGCGACTTTGCCGAGCAGTATGTCAGACTTATCGATGTCTGGGAGAACACCACAGGGCTGATCAATATGGTAACCGGCGAGGCTAAGAATTCGGATTCCACTTTCGACGTGAAGAATGCCCACTACATCCCTTCCGCCACCACAATCACAGTGGGCGGCACAGAGTATTCGACCGCGGATGTGTTTGAACTTGCAATGAGGTCTTATCTGCTTTTGAGGGGCTACGACGGGAACAACACCGCAAAATCCGGTGCCGGAAACATCCCGGCGCTTGCCGGAGGTTCAATGTCCACAGCGCTCCCGGCAGTCCACTCGTATGTTTGGGGAACGAGTCCTTATCTTGAGACTCCCCAGAACTTTGGACATCTGCTCCTTGGAACCAAGAGCAGCGGCAAGCCTTGCAGAGTCAAGATTAACTGGCTGGATAATTTTGCTGTGAGGAATGTCAATTTTCCGATGACTAACAGCAAACGTATCTCCAATACCTGCAAATGTGTGGACCGGTCAGACATAACAGGTTATTACGGCGGAGCTTGCCCGATGAGGGCGCTTATTACCTACGCATTTTTCTTCGAGTATCTTCTGAACAACAATTTGGAAGATGCCACGGGGATTGACGCCGCGCAGATCTTTCGCTCGGAGCTCTTCGGCGACGAGAGTTAAGCCTGTGTGCTTATTCTTCTGTTTTCAGAGTCGTTGTGGCGGCCTTAAGGCCCTTTGCTGTGGCTTTGACGCGGATTTCGCCGCTATGAGAACCGCTTTGGACAATCACCGTCAGCTGCCCGCTGAATAGGTGCATCTTTCCCTCGTGGAACATCTCAAGGCAGGTCGGGTCGCCGTTTGCCATCGCCCTGAAGCTGCCCGCGCCTTCAACGCTGACCCTTACTTCGCGGCTGTCGCACGGCACAGGATTGCCATCCCTGTCTACAACGCAGACATTTATGTAGCAAAGATCCTCTCCGTCGGCTTTGAGTCTTGTCTTGGTGGTGGACTCTGAGTCTTTACATTCGCCTTTCGGGGAGAGCCCGATTGAACCCATCATTGAAACGCCTGATGCGCCTGCTCCGGGCCCTTCGTTGCCGAAAAGGGACTCGGGGCCGGTGTATGGGGTGAGGCGAAGGGCGTAGGGCCTGCCTGCCGTGCGGACGGTCTGCTCTGCGGCAGGGCGTCCCTCGGAGTCGAACGCAACAACGCGAATTTCACCCTTTTCATATTTCACATCCGGCCAGATGAGTCTGAAACGCCTTACGAGGCTGCTGTCCGGCGCGATTGGAAGCGGATGCTGCGGGTCGGAGGAAACGGATGTCGGGGCCTCTTTTCTTGCAATGCCCTGACTTACTCCGTTAAGGAAAAGCTCCGCGCTGTCGTAGGAAGTGTAGGCCACAACCGGGATGTTCTCTCCCTCGTGTCCCGGCCAGGTCCAGTGCGGAAGAACGTGCAGAGTGGGGCTGTCGTTTCTCCAGACGCTTCTGTAAAGCCAGAAGCGGTCTTTAGGGATGGATGCGAGGTCGATTATTCCGAAAACGGAGGAGTGGTTAGGCCAGGCGTCGGTGTCGTACGGAGAAGGCTCTCCGAGGTAGTCGAAGCCGGTCCAGACGAACTGTCCCGGGCACCAAGGGTAGTCCTCGTCGGCGGCAAGATCCTGGTCCGGAATGTTGGACCAGTAGCAGTGCTCAAGGTCGTAGGATGAGCTCTGGTGGTCTTCCGAGAGCTTATCTGCCCCTCCCATCGCGGTGATGTCGCCCTCGAGAGGCTTCACAGGAAGGTGATAGACCCCGCGAGAACTTACTGTGGACGCGGTCTCGCTTCCGAGGATTATGTTCTGAGGGAGCTTGGAGTAAGCCTCGACGTAGCGGCGGGGCTTGTAGTTGAACCCCGGCACATCCACCTGGGCGGCAAAGCCGTTATTCACGACAGCGTCGAACTGGTCCATCCCGCAGGTAGTCGCTCTTGTGGGGTCTTCCCTGCGGCAAATCGTTTGGAGGAAGGCGGCAGTCTTGTAGCCCCCATCGGTCCACTGGGTCGGCACCTCGTTTCCGATGCTCCACATAATCACTGACGGATTGTTGCGGAAATGCCGGATGAGGTTCACAAGGTCCTTCTCCGCCCAGTCGGCGAAAAAGCGGTGGTAGCCGTTCTCACATTTTGCTACGTCCCACTCGTCGAAAGTCTCCGCCATAAGCATAACGCCCATCTCGTCGCAAAGCTCCACGAGCTCCTCCGCAGGCATATTGTGCGAAGTGCGGATGGCATCGCAGCCCATCTCCTTGAGCATCTCAATCTGATGGCGCAGCGCCGAGCGGTTCACAGCGGCGCCGAGCGGTCCGAGGTCGTGGTGCTGGCAGACTCCGTGAATCACCCGCCTCTGCCCGTTAAGAAAGAAGCCCTTGTCGGCGATGAATTCTGCCGTGCGCACCCCGAAGCGGGTGGAAACGCTGTCGATGAGTTCCGTGTCTTTGTAAACCATTACTCTGCAGGTGTAGAGCGCAGGATCTTCAGGAAACCAGAGGTGAGGAGTCGGGAGGGTGAGGTTTTGCCGTGCGCTCTCGCCGTGGCAGATTGCCCGGCGGTCGGTGCGCGAGACGACAAGATTGTTCTCTGAATCGAGAATTGCGGCCTCGAAAATGAAAGATTCACCCTCTCCGGCCCCTTCGATCTCTGTAGATATGTTTACGCTTGCATAGTCTTTTTCAATATGCGGAGTCCTGATGCAAACTCCCCAGACAGGTACGTGCACTGAACCGGTTTCAATCAGGCGAACCTTGCGGAATAGCCCCGCTCCCGGGTACCACCTTGAGGAGAACGGGCGGTTTTCAAGCAGAACCCATACGCTGTTGCTGCCGCTGTGGAGGTAGGGGGTGATGTCGCAGTGGAAGGAGTTGTAGCCGTATGGCCACTCGGTGACCTTCTCTCCGTTAACGAAGACCTGTGCCTCGCTCATCGCTCCGTCGAAAAGCAGAGCGAAGCACCTTCCTTCGGTGGCATTCACATCCAAGGTGGTCCTGTAGCAGCCCTTGCCCATATAGGGGAGTCCACCGGTGCGGCCGGTTTTCTCGGTCGGGGTGGTCTCTCCGTTCTGCACCACGGCTACGCTCTGGAGGTCATTTGCCCTGTCAAACGGTCCTGTGATGGCCCAGTCGTGAGGAATGGTGACCTTCTCCCAGCCGGAAGCGGCTTCCACTTCGTGTCCGAGGCGGAATTCCCAGTCCTTCAGGACCTTCTCGCTCCGTGGCTGTCCGCTAAGATGGAAAAAGGGGATAAATGCCACGAGTGCTATAAGAAGCAGTCTTTTATTCATAACTTAACTTTCGCAAGTATCTAACTCATTTATATATAAACCTTATCTCTCAAATCACTCTCCCGAGTCCCACGCACTTTTTCCTTCCCACAAGCCTCCCCGCATTTTTTATCTGAACCCCCTGCCCCTTTATATTAACCCCTCCCGTCCCCTTTGTAGGGGAAGTGGTGCTCCATCTTCC
>CAVHYU010000039.1:0-16806 GCA_963640535.1 bacterium
CCAAATGGCTTCCCCCAAGTCGGGTAAAAAACTACTCGCAAGAAGGATCTTTTGTTTTTCGAAGAAAAATCAAAAGCATCCTGTGCTAATCAATAATGTAATACAGTTAGTAAATCCGGGGAGCCCAACTCTCCAGCGAAGCGCCGAGAGTTCCCCGCCGAGCGAAGCGCAGGCCAATTCACGCCGCCAAGCGCAGCGCAGGCTCCTAAAAAAACAAAACCGCAAAACTTAAGGATAAAGCCGAGCGAAGCGCAGGCCAAAACAAGCAATCCAGTTCAGTTCAGAGCAAAAAAAATGAGCTGTCGTCGCTCACGCGAGGACACCTCACTAACCACATAATTAATAACACTAAAACTAATAACCGAGCGAAGTAATTTGCAAGTTCTGTGCCAAAACTGAAATTTCTGAGATTTTTTTTGTAAAAATGTCTTGTGGGGGGAGATTCGTTGAGAGATGCAGCCTTGGGCTGATGATTTGATGACGAGGTTTGAGTATGATTGTGGGGGGAGATTCGTTGAGAGATGCAGCCTTGGGCTGCATCTCTCAACAGTTCTCCTTGCCTTGCCGGCAGGGCCCTTGCGACTGAATAGGGCACGCAATCAGAGAGCCGCACGGCCTTTGGCCTTGCGTGGTTTTGTGTGGGAAATCTTCCTTAGGAGAGCGAGCTCTCCACGGAAGGTTTCCCACACAAAACCGCCCTCGCTTTTGGCGAGGGCGGCTCTCTGATTGCTTTCGTTTTCAGTTGCGGAGAGAAGGAGATTCGAACTCCTGATACCCTTTAGGGGTATACACGCTTTCCAGGCGTGCCTCTTAAGCCACTCGAGCATCTCTCCTTTTGGGAGTGCAAAGATAGTAATTTTTTCTGGAATTCGCTCGAAACGATTACTTTTCTTTACCTCACCCTCAATCTCTGCCCGATTCGCAGCGTGGAGGTGGATTTGATGCCGTTGAGCCGGCAGATGGCACTCACCGTCGTGCCGTTGTTGATGGCGATGCGGCCGAGCGTGTCGCCGGACTTCACCGTGTGCCACTTCATAGCCTTCAGAGCGGCCTCTTCGGCTGCATCCTCCTCGGCGGTCTTCGTCTCGTCATCGAAATTCTGCTCGTAGTTGCTGTATTGGCTCAGATACTTCTTCTTCAGAACGAACATCCTGTGGCGGAGCACTCCCGTCTCGAAATTTATCAGCCACTGCGGGTCGAAGGCGTAGCCGTTGTAGCGGGTCTCGAAATGAAGGTGCGGCCCTGTCGAGCGGCCTGTGCTGCCTCCGAGCCCTATGACATCGCCGGCGTTCACCCAGTCGCCCGCCTCGACGCAGCGCTTAGAAAGGTGCCCGTAGAAAGTCTCGAGGCCGTTCTCGTGACGCACTACCACCACATTGCCGTAGCCTTTCATCGTCGTGGAGACCCTGACCTTGCCGTTGAACGCGGCGTGAATAGGGGAGCCTGTCGTGAGCGGAAGGTCCACTCCCTGGTGGCGGCGTCCTCTTCTCGGACCGAACTTGCCCCTCGGATTCACTTTTCCGATGTATGGGCAGCTGTAGTGGCTTGTGCTGTCGATGAGCCAGATGGCGGAGTAGGATGGGAGAGAGTCCCAGCTGATTTTGTAGGGGTCAACATTGCGGTTGTCCCAATTCCGGGTGAAAATGTCGTTTCCTACGGAAAAATCCGATGTCTTTATGTATTTCCAAGTGCCGTCGCCGAAAAGGACCACTTTTACATAGTCCACCATCGTGTTCAGCGTGTCAACAGGGTCGGATTCACTCACCACGAGCGATTTTACACTCTGCCTCGGTAGGCGTGGGATGAGCGTCCCCTCTGTTGTCGGAAATTTGTACTCGGGGTTGGCGGACGGAATGTTCGGATCCACCACTCTGGCGCGGTCCTGCGCCGCGACCCCCAGAGGCAACAGCGCAAACGCCATAAAAATAACAATCTGTCTTTTCAAAATTATTCCTTTTTGCAATCGGCTTCACAGCCGTTTTAACTGTTTGTTGACAGTTTTTTGTCTGTCAGAGCGAAAATTAGTGCGGGGCGTTATTGACGGACTCCGCCGAACTTGCCGCAGAGAATTTTCTCCACCTCGGAAAGTTTCTCCTGAAGGAGTGCATCGGAGTTAGCCTCGCAGATGAACCTCAGGTAAGGCTCCGTGTTTGAAGGCCTTATGTTGAACCACCAGAGAGGGAACTCCACCCTGTAGCCGTCGAAATCCATAAAAGCGGAAGGCTTCTCTGCGGCGATGAAATGGTCTTTTACCGCGTCCATCGCGCCCTGTTTGTCCTCAATCTTGAAATTGACCTCTCCGGAGTTCTTGTATTTCTCAATTTTTGAAATGAGCTGGCTGAGAGTTATTCCGCGGCGTTTCATCTGGGAAACAACATTCAGAATGACCATCGAAGCGAGAAGTCCGCTGTCAGAGTAGAAGAAATCGCGGAAATAGTAGTGTCCGGCAAGTTCACCTCCGAAAATGCCGTCGATTTCGCGGAGTTTTGTGGCGGCGAAGGCTCTTCCCACCTTCCAGGTCTCCATCTTGGCACCCATAGGAGCGAGATACTCTCCCACCGCCTTCGAACTTCTGATGTCCTGGAGCACAACTCCTTTCTGGCCCTTTTTCTCGAGGAAATAGTGCCCGAGCACCGCAATCATAAGGTCCGGGGATATGAACCTTGCATTCTCGTCAACGAACATAACCCTGTCGGCATCGCCGTCGTAGATGACTCCGATGTCGGCCCCGGTCTTTTTCACGAGTTCCTGCAGAGCCACTCTGTTCTTGGCAATCAGCGGGTTGGGCTCGTGATTTGGGAAACGGCCGTCTATGGTGTCGAAAATGTATGAAGGCTGGTCGCCGAAGATTTCCTTTGCGTAGAGGTTCGCCATCCCGTTGGAAAGGTCCATCGCAATCTTGAGGTTGGAGTAGTCCTCCTTGAAGCGGAGAAGGAAGTCAAGATAATCCTTGTGGATGTCCTTGGTGAATACTTTCCCTTTTTCGGAGGCTGCAGGACAAGGTTTTCCGCTCTCAATCCATTCTTTGATCCGGCCCAGTCCGGCATCATAGCCCACAGCGGCGGCGTTGGTCGTGGAGACCTTCATTCCGTTGTACTCTGCCGGATTGTGTGAAGCGGTGATCTGCACTGAAGCCTTGAAACCGTAGTTTGCCGTGCCGAAATAGACCATCGGAGTGGTGCTGAGGCCGATGTCGTAGATGTCCGCACCGGCGTCGGTGACTCCGCGTATTACCGCGTCGTGAATCGTGTCAGAAGACACTCTGCAGTCTCTTCCGAGAAGAACTTTCTTCGTGTCCAGAAGCTCGGGGATGAAATATCCCACCTTGTAGGCAACTGTTTCGTCCCAATCAACGCCCCAGATGCCTCGTATGTCGTATGCGTGAAATGCGCCCATAGTTGTGTTGTTTAAGTTTCTGACTTACACATTTAAGTTTCGCAAGTGCCTGATTATTACTATTTTCAGGGCAAACGCGAAGATGAACTACCTGCTTTTGTAGCGGGTCTGAATCTTGCGTGAAGCAATCCCTGCAAGTTTTTTCGCAATCATTTTCTTGCGAATCGGGGAGACTTCGTCAACAAATAGTTTGCCATCGAGGTGGGCGAGTTCGTGCTGAACCATCCTGCAACCGAATTTGTCGAAGACTTCCACCTGCTTCTGAAGGTTCTCGTCGTAGTACTCCACTTTAATGGCCGAAGGTCTCAGAACCTCCGCATATATGCCCGGAACGCTGAGGCAACCCTCTGAATATGAGCACTTTTCCTGGCTTTCTTCAAGCACTCGGGGGTTAATCATCGTGCGGCGGAAATCTTTGAGATAGGGGTAGGTGTCAATGAGGTCGGTGCCGTCAACGATTAGAATCCTTAGCGGAACGCCCACCTGAGGAGCCGCAAGACCGCATCCGTCAGCCTGTTTGAGCGTCTCCTTCATATCGGAAACCAGTTTCAGAATTTCCTCTTTTTTCGCCAGGTCAGCTTCCTCGTCCACCCGACGAAGAATCTCCTGTCCATATAAATAAATAGGTAATATCATATAAAATTTGTTTTTAACTTTTATGTAATACTCTGCGGAAACAGATTATAAAAAGATGCAGTGCAAGGCTCTTTAGGGCTGTTTCCTCCGGTCCATCCACGATTGCAGGATGATTGCTGCGCTGATTTTATCCACGCTCATCTTGTCCTGCCGGTCCTTCTTTTTCATCCCTCCGTCAATCATAGCCCTGTGTGCAAGCACCGAAGTGAACCTCTCGTCCTCAAGTTCGATGGGGGTTGCGGGGAAGGCTTTCCGCAGTTGTTTCAGGAATACATCCACATCTGCCGCGGCCTCCGAAGGCTGCCCGTTCATATTGCGCGGATAGCCCACGACGAATGAAACTACATTCTCATTTTGGGCGTAATTTTTAAGATATTCTATTATCTTTGCAGAATGTACCGTTTCCAATGCAGAAGCGAAGATGCCGAGCGGATCGCTCACAGCGACTCCAACCCGTTTCCGCCCGTAATCTATGCCGACAAATCTGTTCATTGGCCGCAAAGTTAACATTATATTATGGCTCAACAAAATAAAAAAGAGCGCAAGCCAAGGCGATTTTTCCTGAACATAGTTGACGCACAGACCCATAAGCCGCTGAAATCCATAAAGTTCACAAAACCCGGATTTTGGTTCACTCTGGCCTATGTCTTCCTTATGCTCTGCATAGCGATATTCTGCCTTGTCGCCTACACCCCGATCAGGACCCTAATCCCGGGCTATCCCGACGCCCATTCCAAAAGGGAGGCGATCCGTAACGCGATAAAAATCGACTCGCTCGAAAATGTAATCTGCCGCTGGGAACTCTATTCTGAGAACTTCAGAAGGGTCGTGCAGGGGGATGAACCTCTGGATTTGAACGCCCTGCTTTCTTCGCAGGACTCTCTCGGGGTGGTTGCCTCAGGGGAGGATGAGCCCGAAACGGGGAGCGAGGAGGAGTTTAGGGAAATGGTCACAGACGAAGAGCAGTTCGACCTTTCAGCGGGCCACAAGAGGGACCTTCCTATTGAGGGCGTGCATTTCTTCTCGCCGCTCAAGGGCGTAGTGAGCAAGTCGTACGACAAATATGTGCATCCGTATGTAGAACTTACCGCTCCGGCAAACTCCCTGGTGATGGCAACGCTTGACGGAACCGTCATTTTCACGGGGTGGAACAGCGACGAGGGTTACACCATTCAGATTCAGCACTCGGGCGACATCGTTTCCATCTATCAGCACACGGAAAAACTCTTGAAAAAGAAGGGAGACAGCGTGAAGGCCGGAACTCCGATTGCGCTCGTCGGCAGTAGCGACAATCTCACCGTGGGCGACCACCTGAGTTTCGAACTGTGGTACAAGGGCGAAGCCGTCGACCCCGCAAAGTATATAAGTTTTTAGAGTGGAAGAGTTTATATACAGCAAGTCAGATACTTGCAGAAGTTAGATATAGATACAGGGATGGAAAAGCGTAGAGTCGCAATATTGGGTTCGACCGGGTCAATCGGACGGCAGGCGCTGGATGTCATCCGGCAGCACCGCGACCTTTTCGAAGTGGAGCTCCTCACTGCCAATAACAGTGCGGAACTGCTTATCTCACAGGCAATTGAATTTGACGCCAACAGCGTAGTCATCTGCAACGAGGAGAAATACTCAGCCGTGGCCGATGCGCTGCAGCCCAAGATGATAAAAGTCTTTGCCGGGATGCAGTCTGTCTGCGACCTTGTGAGTTCGGACTCCATAGACATAGTACTCACCTCGATGGTGGGTTTCAGCGGCCTGAGGTCCACTCTCGCTGCAATCGACGCAGGGAAAACCATAGCCCTCGCGAACAAGGAGACTCTTGTGGCGGCAGGTGCTCTGGTTATGAAGCGCGCCCTTGAAAAGCGGGTGGCGATTCTCCCTGTGGACTCGGAACATTCGGCGATTTTCCAGTGCCTTATGGGGGCAAAGGGGAATTCGATAGAAAAAATCCATCTCACGGCTTCCGGCGGACCGATCAGGACCTGGAGCGCTGAACGGATTGCCGGTGCAAAGGCCGATGAAGCCTTGAGGCATCCCAACTGGACGATGGGAAACAAGATCACAATCGACTCTGCCACAATGATGAACAAGGGTTTCGAGGTCATCGAGGCGCGGTGGCTGTTCGGCGTGGGACCGGAGAAGATAAATGTTGTCGTGCACCCCGAGTCCGTCATCCATTCTATGGTGGAATATGCTGACGGGGCGGTGATTGCCCAACTCGGCTGTCCGGATATGCGCGAGCCCATACAGTTCGCCCTCGCATACCCCGGGAGGCTCCCGCTGAATAACCGAAAACTCGATTTCGCCTCCCTTGGCTCCCTCACTTTCGAGGCTCCCGACCTTGAGAAGTTCCCGTGCCTTGCCCTCGCGTTTTCTTCGCTCGAAAGGGGAGGAAACATCCCGTGCGCGATGAATGCGGCGAACGAGGTGGCTGTGGCGGCATATTTGCAGGATAAAATCAGTTTCTACGGCATTCCTGAGCTAATCTCCCGCTGCATCGAAAGGACTCCCTTTATTGCGGAGCCTACGGTGGAGGATATTTTCTTCACAAACGACGAAGCGGCAGCCCGGGCCAGAGAAGAAGCGGGGTTGTAGCCTAAGATGTTAAGGTCAGATTTTTGCGCAGTGCTGTTCCGCTAAAAAGTATAAACCGCGCATCACGCGCATAGGAAAGTAAATTCAAGTTTCGCTGCGAAACTTGACAAGGGCTTCTCTTGCGAAAGCTAAATAAATTATGGTCGTTTTAATAAAGACACTTCAAGTCATACTCGCTCTCTCGATTCTCATCGTGTTTCACGAGCTGGGACATTTCACCTTCGCCAAAATCTTCAAGATAAGGGTTGAGAAATTCTATCTTTTCTTCGATGCCGGCGGAAAGGCCCTCCTGAGGTTCAAGCCCAAACACTCCGAGACCGAGTACGGAATAGGCTGGCTTCCGTTGGGAGGCTACTGCAAAATTTCCGGAATGGTGGACGAGTCGCTTGACACAAACTCTCTCAAGAGCGAGCCCCAGCCCTGGGAAATGCGCAGCCATCCCGCGTGGCAGAGGCTGCTGGTGATGGGAGGTGGAGTGCTTTTCAACTTCATCCTCGCCATCCTCATATATATAGGAATCCTTGCTGTCTATGGCCAGAGCTACATCAGCAACGAGGGAAGCGACATCTATGTGAATTCCCTTTCCTACGATATGGGTTTCCGTACAGGGGACCATATAATAGCGTTTGACGACGTTCCTGAGGAGAATTTCTCGCTACTTCAGTCCAATCTCGTGCGCAACGAAGTTCACAAGGTGACTCTTCTTCGCGGGGAGGACACCCTCACGCTCTATGTGGACCAGAGCCGTATCGGCGATGTGCTGAACACCCCGGGGATGTTCGATCTCGCGCTTCCTTTTGTCGTGGACAGCGTTCCTGCGACTTCACTCAATGCTGCGGCAGGACTCCTCCGGGGTGACAGAATCGTTGCCGTAGGGGGAGAGGAAGCCGATTATCTTCAGGACAGCCGGAATCTTCTGAAAGAATATGCTGGAGGAGAGGCCTGTGTGAGCGTTGTCCGGGGAGCCGACACCCTCAGCGTTCCAGTTCAGGTGGACAGCCTCGGAAGAATCGGGGTTTTCACCACGATGCCGAACATAAAAACCAAGAACTACAGTTTCCTGGAGGCCATTCCTGCCGGATTTACCTACACATTCACGACGATAGGGGACTATGTGAAGGACCTCAAGCTCGTCTTCACTCCGAGCACCGAAGCCTACAAGTCTGTTGGCAGCTTCATCGCCATCGGCCAGGTTTTCCCTTCAGCGTGGAACTGGTATGCCTTCCTTAACATTCTGGCACTGCTCTCGGTGATGCTGGGCGTGATGAACCTCCTGCCGATTCCGGCGCTTGACGGCGGCCACATAGTATTCCTGCTCTACGAAATGATTACTGGCAGAAAACCAAGCGACCGCTTCCTCACTGTGATGCAGATTATAGGGATGATACTCATCTTCGGCCTGATGATTCTCGCCTTCGGTAACGACATCGGAAGGCTATTGAAATGATAATATATTGAAAATTAAATAATTATGAAAAGGATTAAGATATTTGCAGCTCTTGCTCTTGCTCTTCTCGCAGTTGCTGGCTGCGGCGAAAGAAAAAAGGCTCTGCTTCCGAGCATCAGCGGAAAAGCGGGCGAAGTTCTCGTCGTGATAGGCCAGGGCGAATGGGAAGGAGCGATTGGAAATGCCATCCGCGACACCCTCACGAGCGACTGCCCGTTCCTTCCGCAGAAGGAGCCTCTCTACACCCTCGTGAACATCACCCCGAATGCCTTTACCAACATTTTTCAGGTGCACCGCAACATCCTTATGGTTGACGTGAGTCCGCGGGTTTCTGAGCCGGGAGTAAGGTTTCTTTCGGATGTCTGGGCCAGGCCTCAGTGTGTAATTAAACTGGAGGCTGTGGATGAGGCCTCGGCAGTGCAGCTTTTCGAGGACAACAAGGCAAAAATCGCGACCTATATCGAGCAGGCCGAGCGCAATAGGGTGATAGCCAATTCGATACAGTATGAGGAGAAGGGGATTGCCCCATATCTGAACGAGCGTTTCGGCGGCAGCATCCATTTCCCTGTGGGCTATGCGCTGAGGAAGGCTTCGGATGATTTCGTGTGGGTTGCGTATGAGACCCAGTACACGAATCAGGGCATTTTCGTCTATAAATATCCTGTGGAGGGAGAGAATCCTTTCAGCGAGGAGGCGCTAGTAGAGAAGAAGAACGAGTTCCTGAAGAAATATGTCCCGGGGATGTTCGACAATACCTATATGATTACAAGCCCGTTGGTCTCTCCGCAGGTTAAGTATCTGAAATACAGGGGATTTGACTTCGCCGAGATGAGAGGATACTGGGAGGTTTACGGCGACTATATGGGCGGTCCGTTCGTTTCACACTCCTTCTACAGTCAAGACGGAAAGGATATCATAACCCTCGACGCCTTCGTCTATGCTCCGAAATATGACAAGAGGCACTATCTCCGTCAGGTGGAGTCACTGTTGTACTCTTTTGAGTGGGAGGAGAAGGCGGAATAAGATGCTGTCTGCTTCGTTGCGCGGCTTGCCTTCTCTTCTTACGCACTTTCAATCCGGGCGCAAATAAATAGGAAAAATATTTTTTTCTCTGAAAAATATTACCTACCTTTGCAATCCCTTTGCGAAAAGGGGTTCGGCGTTCTTTGATTTTTGGGGGAATTTTTGAAGCCCCCCTGTTCTTTGAAATCCGCGTGCGGTGGGTTCGTATAACGGTTAGTACTCAAGATTTTCATTCTTGCAATAGGGGTTCGATTCCCCTACCCACTACTAAAAATATAAAAAAGTAAAACAATGGCACAACACGCATCAGCAGACAAGCGCAATCGTCAAAACGAGAGGCGCCGCTTGCATAACAAGTATTATGCGAAGACAACACGCAACGCCATCCGTGCGTTGAGGGCAATGACCGTAAAGAGCGAGGCCGAGGCTTCAGCACCGAAGGTTTATGCAATGATTGACAAACTTGCAAAAATCGGGGTCATCCACGCAAACAAGGCAGCAAACCTTAAGAGCGGAATTCAGGTTTATATCAATAAACTTGCCTAACTAAAAGAAGAATTTAGCGGAAGCCGAGGCTTCCGTTATTCTTAAAAGGGATTTTTTAGGGATTTTGGCTCAGATGCGCGAAAAGCGAGAGCGGAAGAAGGGAGTTACCTCCCGGTAATGACCGACTGACGATTCGAAGCTTGACAAAGCAGATGACCAAACTTAAAAGGGATTTTTTAGGGATTTTGGCTCAGATGCGCGAAAAGCGAGAGCGGAAGAAGGGAGTTACCTCCCGGTAATGACCGACTGACGATTCGAAGCTTGACAAAGCAGATGACCAAAAGACCAAAAAATCGGGATGTAGCGCAGTTGGTAGCGCACTACGTTCGGGACGTAGGGGTCGTGCGTTCGAGTCGCATCATCCCGACAAGGAGATAACTCATACAAAAGTTATCTCCTTTTTTTGTTATACACATCGCAGAGGTCATAGCAGCGGCATTTGTTGTAATGTACGAGTTTTTTTGTAATTTTGTCTCTGTTTGTTATTCTTCACCGATATGGCATCATACAAGCTCATACCTTACACGGTGACGATGGACGACGTGACAAGCGGCTACAACATCGCCACATCCCTGACCCTCGACCCCGACTTCAATATGATGCTGGGCTTTAGCGAGACAGAGGTTCGTGAGATGACTACTATCTCCGCAACTACATCAGCAAGGGCTACAGCCTCTATCGGCTGGATGAGGTGACAATATAAAGTGCTGGCTGAAAATACTTCGGAATTTTATGAAAAGAATACTTTTGCTCTCTCTCTCGCTGCTCCTTTGCTCGGGAGTCTTTGCTCAGACGCAGGAACCCCGTCAGATTATCAATATCCGAACGGATGACGTTTCTCTTGTGATGAAAGTTGATAAACTCGGACGGCTCACCACTCTCCATTTCGGCGGAGCGATTGATGACGCCTCATCCCTGATTGACTTCAAAAACGGATTCACACAGGGCCACGGCACCCCCTACGAGACTTACCCGACCGAGGGCGAGAAGAATTTCAATGAGCCGGCTCTTGCCGTGACCCACCGGAACGGAGACCTGAACACCGAACTCCGTTTTACAGGGATTGACCGCAGACGCGTTTCTGACAATGTTTCCCAGACCCTCATTCATCTTTCCGACAAGGCGGAGGGAGTGGATGTGGAGCTGGTTTACACCGCTTACGCCAAGGAGAATGTCATCCTTTCGCATTCTGTCATCCGCAACGGCGAGAAGGGGACCATACGGCTCCGCAACTATTATTCTTCCGCACTCCCGGTGATGGCGGACAAATACCTTCTGACCCATCTTTATGGCACTTGGGCGCACGAGGACAGGGTCGCGCATACTCTTCTCTCCCACGGAACGAAGAGCATCGAGTCCCGCAAGGGCATCTGCAACTCCCACTCCGAGGCCCCTGCCTTTATGCTCAGCCTCAACTCCGAAACATTCAGCGAGAAGTCCGGCGAGGTCATCGCGGGTGCGCTTAGCTGGAGCGGCAATTTCCGCCTCAATTTCGAGCTCACCGAATTCAATGTTCTCAACATCCTCGCGGGAATAAACCCGTATGCCGGGGAATACCTTCTAAAAAAGGGCGAGTCTTTCACAACTCCGGATATGATCTGGACCTGGAGCGGCGAGGGCGCGGGGAAAGCCAGCCGCAACCTGCATCGCTGGGCGCGCAACTACCAGCTGCACAACGGCTCGGCGATGGTCCCGACTCTTCTCAATAGCTGGGAGGGAGCGTATTTCGACTATGACACCTCCACGCTCACCGCTATGATTGACGATGCCGCTTCGCTCGGGCTGGAAATGTTCGTCCTCGACGACGGCTGGTTCGGCAACAAATATCCGCGCAACAGCGCGAAGGTAGGCCTTGGGGACTGGCAGGTGAACCGGACGAAACTCCCGGAAGGAATGGACTACATCGCATCCTACGCCCATTCCAAGGGTCTCAAGTTCGGACTTTGGATTGAACCTGAGATGGTGAGCCCGAAGAGCGAACTTTACGAGAAGCATCCTGACTGGGTGGTGAAGGACAAGGTGCACGAAGTGCCTCTGAAGCGCAACCAGTGCCTCCTCGACCTCACGAACCCCGCGGTTCAGGACTTCGTCTATAATACTTTCGACTCCGTTATGGGCCTTTCCGACAAGATTGACTACATCAAATGGGACGCGAACCGCATAGTGGAGAGCGTCGGCTCAACCTATCTTGCTGACTCTGAGCAGTCTATGTTCTGGGTTAAGTATGTCCAGGGCTTCTACAGCGTTATGGAGCGGATTCGCGCGAAATATCCTTCAGTTCTCATCCAGGCCTGCGCTTCGGGCGGCGGAAGAGTGGAATACGGCAACCAGAAGTATTTTGACGAGGTGTGGACGAGCGACGACACGGAGGCTCTGCTGAGGACTCAGATTCAGTACGGCTTCAGCCTTTTCTATCCTGCCTGCATTATGGGCTCTCACGTCTCCGCGGTGCCGAACCACCAGAACGGCAATGTCTCTCCGATGAAATTCCGCTTCGACGTCGCTTCCTGCGGCCGTTTCGGAATGGAGCTTCAGCCAAAGACTATGACAGAAGAGGAAAAGGCGTTCGCCCGCAAGGCCATAGAAAACTACAAGGGCTACCGCGACATCATTGCGGAGGGAGACCTCTACCGTATCGGCTCTCCGTACGACAGCAGGGGAGAGTTCGGGGTGCTGTATGTGAGCGGGAATAAGGAAAGGGCGGTTCTGTTTGTCTACCGCACGCTTTACGATAACCGCTACACCACTGGCCAGCTCGTTCTGGACGGCCTGGACCCTGCGAAGAACTACCTTGTCACCGAACTGAACGTGGACAAATCCCAGAGCTGGTTCTCCGGAAAGACCATCCCGGGAGACGTCTTGATGGAAAAGGGAGTGAACCCTCCGTTAAGAAAAATCTACGACAGCGCAGTCTATCTCCTCGAAGCCAAATAGTAAAAAGTCCGCATCAGCGGACGCGTGAAGTGTGCGAGTGGGAGGGAAGTGGAATGGGGCGAGCGGAGCGCCACTCCCCCTGCAGAGGGGCTGGGGGTGTATATTATAAGGGGCTTGCCCCTGTCCCTTCGCCACACAAAAAAAGAGGAGCCGAAACTCCTCTTTTTTGTGCGGGCGAAGGGACTCGAACCCATACGCCTCACGGCACCAGATCCTAAGTCTGGCTTGGCTACCAATTACAACACGCCCGCAGCGTGAATGCTTTTTCGGGAGAGGGGCGATGCCTCCTCTGCGAAAGCGGATGCAAAGTTAACAAGATTTTTGTAATTTTGCTCTCAGAATCAACACATATTAACAAACAAACTAATATGCAAAAGACCAAGGATGTTGCGCTGGTGCTTTCAAGCGGAGGGCCGCGCGGTTTCGCTTACATTGGAGGCATTGAGGAACTTGAGCGCAGGGGGTACAGAATTACCTCCGTCGCAGGCTGCTCAATCGGCTCGCTTGTGGGCGGAATATATGCCGCAGGAGGGCTTGAGGACTTCAAAAAGTGGCTTTTCCGTCTCAATAACTACAAACTTCTCTCGCTGCTGGACATCTCCGTCAGCAAAAGCTACCTTGTGAAAGGGGAGAGGGTAATCGATGCCATAAAAAAAGTGGTGCCGAACGTGAATATCGAGGACCTGCGGATTCCTTTCCGCGCAGTCTCCACAGACCTGTACACCGGCGAGGAGGTCGTTTTCTCTTCCGGAAAACTCTTCGACGCGATTCGCGCCTCCATCTCCATCCCGTCGCTTTTCCGCCCTGTGCGTTACGGCCGCCACACTCTCATCGACGGGGGAGCGGTGAACACGGCCCCATTCAGCATAGTCCCTCGAAACGGCCACGACATTCTCGCCTCCTTCGATGTGAATCAGCTTGACTCCGAGAGAATAGCGGACTATATAACCCGCATTGAGAAGGCCCGCGCCGAGGACCCCGAGCTCAAGGAGGAAATATCCTCGATTCTGGAAACTGTCTCCGCCAAAAAGGGACTCTCGGTGCTGGATATGGTGAAAATTCTCGGCGATGAGACCCGCGCCGCCTTTCAGCAGAGCCGCAAGGCCTCCGCACGGGTGAAGGAACTCAGGACCGCCGCGGCAGGGGAGAAGATGCCGTTCCTTGAGGACGACAACTACTACTCCATCCTTTCCCGCACGTTCTCGCTGATGCTCCGCACTATAGCCTCCCTCCAAATTGAGGCCTACAAGCCCGAAATTCTCGTCAAGATGAGTTTTGATGCATATTCCACCATCACCGATTACGCAAAGGGCGAGGAGATCGCTGAGAAGGGGCGGGCGCTTATGGCCGAGGCTCTGGATAGATATGAGGAAGAACTAAAATAAAAGCGGTCTGCTTCATTACGCGGCTTGCCCAAATCCTCACAACCCTCAGATTGCTCCGGTATTGGGCTTCGCTGCAAGCCTTGCATCCCATCTTTTATTTTACCTCTTCCATAGTCTTACACCTATGTATTAAGAATAAATTTTACTAAATTTGTTGCGGCGTTTGCCCTTTGGACGAAACGCAGAAACCACAAAACATTATAAACTAATAACAATCACTATGTTATTCCACGTCTATGGGGACCTTGCAGTCTATCAGTGGCTTGCAATGTTCGGAGTCCTTCTCGGACTCATACTCCTCAATGAGTTCTCACGCAGAACCAAATGGGGCGGAATTTTTATGTTCCTCGCTCTCCCTCTTGCCCTTACCGCCTATTTCGTAGCCATCCAGATCGGGGCTGCAATGGGAGCGGAGTGGGCAACAACCAACCCGACATACGTCTATATGAACGGTTGGTTCCACTACGCCAAAGTCTATGCGGCTCTCACCGGCTGCATTGGCTTTATGATGATCAAATACGGCTGGGGCATCGGTAAGCAGCACTGGTTCAAACCGTTCCCGTTCATCATCGTGGCAATCAACATCCTCATCGCAGTCGCTTCCGACTTCGAGACTGCCTACAAGGGCTGGTACCACTGGTATCTTTCCGACGAGAACGTATGGCTCTACGGCGGATGGCACAATGTTATGAACGGCATCGCCGGCCTTCTGAACATCTTCTGTATGACCGCGTGGTGGAGCGTTTATGCTTCCAAGGACAAGAAAGATATGATCTGGCCGGATATGACCTGGGTCTATATAGTTGTCTATGACGTCTGGAACTTTGCCTACACCTACAACTGCCTCCCGACCCACTCCTGGTACTGCGGCGTGGCGCTTCTTCTCGCCCCTACAATCGCAGCTCTCTGCTGGAACCGGGGCGGTTGGATTATGAACCGTGCGAATACCCTCGCAATCTGGTGTATGTTCGCCCAGGTGTTCCCGCTCTTCCAGCTCGTCGAGCCGAACGGAGTTATGCACACGAATTGGTGCGTCCTTCCTTCGCTTTACGCTGACGGTACCCTCAACGGCATTGAGGCAGGCACGAGCATCAATGCAGACCCTACCGCAATGACGGTTATTAGCGCAGCCGCTCTCGCAGTGAACATCATCGCCCTCGGCTACATTATCTACCAGTCTCGCAAGCGTCACATCAATCCGTACAAGCAGGATGTCTTCGTAAACCAGAAGTACTACAAAGACTCCGTTGCCCGCGCAGAAATCGCTTAATTCTCCGATTGGAATTCTCTAAAATAAACTCCGACAGGAAAATTCCTGCCGGAGTTTATTATTTATGTTTGTTGAGATTATTCCTCAACTTTCTGCAGTTCCCGTTTGATGGTCTCGGCTTTGGCGTAGCCGTCGGCGGGAGCGTTCCACATCAGCGCTATCACAAGCGCACCTACAAGACCGATAATGACCGAAACAAGGAAAACTGAGTCCCAGCCCCAGCGGTCAGCGAGGAAGCCGAAGGTTACTCCGGAAATCGTGGTGCTGGCATAGCCGAAGATGCCCAGAATTCCGTTGGCTGTGGCGCAGGCGTGCTTAGTGGCCTGCTGGGAAGCGGCAGCGCCGAGAAGAGCCTGCGGCCCGTAGATGAAGAAACTTGAAAGGCAGAGAAGAGTTGCGGAAAGCCACGGCATTCCCTCCGGAGTCTTCCAGAAGAGGAAGAATGAAAGCGTTGCTCCGATGGTGCAGATAAGGCAGGTCCTGTGCGCCTTGCTATGCATAAAGCGGTCTGTGAACCACCCGGCAAGCAGCATCCCGGCAATTCCGCCCACGAGCTCTGACACGGCGACGATGGTTCCGGAGGTGGAGATATCAAGGTGTTTGAACTGGGTGAGGAAAGTCGTGCCCCAATCCAGGATCGTGAACAGGTGTTTGAACTGGGTGAGGAAAGTCGTGCCCCAATCCAGGATAGTGAACCTTACGACATAAATGCAGAAATTCGAAACCGCGAGAATCCAGATAAGCGGATTGGCGAAAACCATCTTGTGGACATATGTCTTGAATGCCTTTCCGGTGAGAGAAGGTTCTGCCGCACGCTTCTTGTCGTTTTCGCAAGAAGACTCGACCCCTGTCCCTGAGGGTTCGTTCATAGCTTCGGCGGAGGCTTTCTCTTCCTTTTCAATCTCTTCGATTTCCGGAAGCCCGACTGAGGACGGAGTGTCTTTGAGGGTGAAGAAAAGGGCTATCGCTCCAACGATGGCAATCGCAGCCGGAACGGCGAAGCAGAGCTGCCAGGCGCTGTAGCCGAAGTGCTTGAGCAGGAAGCCGCACAGAACGCTTATGAGTCCGGCTCCGATTGAGTGGGAGGCGTTCCAGATGGACTGCTTGGTGGCAAGCTCGGACGGCTTTATCCAGTGGCTCATAAGGCTCATGCACGGTGGCACGCCCATTCCCTGAAAATAGCCGTTGAGAACCCACAGAGAGCCGATAATGTAGACAAGCGTCAGGGTCGCCTTCCCGTCGGTGTCAAGCACCTGGACAAAGGAATTCATTGACGGACTGAAGCAGATCGCAAGGTTCGTAAGTGCCGAGAGCACAAGTCCTGCCGTCATCAGTTTTCTCCGGCTGAAACGGTCTGCGAGAAATCCGTTCACAAACCGGGAAAGTCCATAGATGATGCCGTTCAAGGTGAGGAACAGTCCGAGCTGAACCTTCGAAATGCCGAGCTCCGACTCGAGGGCCGGCATCACCACGCTGAAGTGTTTCCTGACGAAATAGTAGAGCGCATACCCGATCATTAGGGTTATGAGCGTGCGCCACTGCCAATAGTTGTATTTTTTCTCTGTCGCTTTGTCCAT
>CAVHYU010000040.1:0-16337 GCA_963640535.1 bacterium
CTTTGTGGGGATATTTATTAAAAATCAAGCTTACTATGGGAAATTCCGCCAAAAGAGTCCTTTTCGTCAACTCAGAGATATATCCATACCTCCCGCAGACGAAAATCGCCGGGATAGGAAGATATCTCCCGCAGGGAATCCAGGAAAAAAAGAAGGAAATCCGCTCCTTTATGCCGCGTTACGGCTGCATCAACGAGAGGAAAAACCAGCTCCACGAAGTCATCAGGCTTTCTGGGATGAACATTATCGTCAACGACGTTGACCGTCCTCTGGTCATCAAGGTGGCGTCGGTTTCCTCCGCTAGGATGCAGGTCTATTTCATTGACAATGAGGACTATTTCCATCGTAAGCAGGTGAGCTTCGACGACAAGGGGCAGTTCTTCAGGGACAACGACGAGAGGGCGATTTTCTTTGCCCGCGGAGTGCTCGAGACGGTGAAAAAGCTTCGCTGGGCTCCGGACATCATTCACTGCCACGGATGGATTTCCCACATCCTTCCGCTCTACCTTAAAAAGGCCTATATCGACGACCCTATTTTCTCCTCCAGCAAGGTGGTGCTTTCGCTCTACGACGAGGCCTACGGCGAGACTTTCTCTCCGGAATTGCGCGAAATGCTCCGCTTCGGGAACATCACCGACGAAGATACTGCGCTTCTTAGTGAGCCTAACGGCATAAACCTTGCAAAACTAGCCGTCCGGTACTCCGACGGGATTATTCTCGGCGACGAGGGCATTCCTTCAGAAGTCGTGGATTTCTGCAAGGGAGAGAATCTTCCTCTGTTGCCGTTCGACGCCCAGGCTCTGGAGAGCGGCTCGTACATCGATGCCTACAACAATTTTTACGACAGTCTGTAACAGTTAAACAGCTTCCGATGAAGTTTTTCGACAGTAAAAAGTTTATAGCAGGTGCCGCAGTAATTGCGGCATTTTGCTGCCCGTCCTGCGTGAAAACCGACGGCACTCTCGGGCAGGAATTCATCCCGGACTCGGATATATGGCAGGTGGGCATCACCACCTTCGACCTTGAAAGCATCGAGATGCAGAAAGCGTCCGAACTCGGAGGCTACAATTCCCGAAGAATCTGCATCGGAGGAGTGAACGACCCCGAGATGGGCTGGAGCGAGAGGGAAGCTGCATTTGCGCTCATCCCCATCGCCGACACCACCGACGCCCTGAACCTGGGGGAGAACATCGAATTTAAGCAGTTCCATTTCGCCCTCGCGAAGGACACGGTCTCTTTCCGCGACGCCTCCCAGGAGAACATAATCCAGAACATCCGCGTCTATGAACTCAAAAAGCCTCTGGACGAAAACTACATCTACGCCGGGCAGAGTTCCGCGGACCTCTACGACGAGTCGGCGGGCGTAATCACCGAAGGCATCCCGACCTACAACGGCGGTGACTCCCTTTCGTTCAACTTCAGCTCCGAGTTCGGACAGAAATACCTCGAGGCCCTCAGCGGAATGCCGCTTGACTCCGTCAGCGCCTACATAAAGAGACTCCCCGGCATTCTCATCAAGGCCGACCGCCCCGCCTACGGCACCGGAAGAATCAATATGTTCGACGTCGCGGTGGACGTTAATGACTACAACTACCTCACCGGCAACTATGTGGAGCTCAAGTACAGGGCCAAGTTCGACGACAGGGGAGTGATTGACACCTCGCTCGTCTTTATGGTCGGTGCGGCCGAACTCATAACCGAGGACACCAGCACCCTTCCGAGCCAGTATGGCTTCAACTTCAGCAGAAGCGAGGACAAAATTGTTCCGTCCGCCTCAGCCACGGAAAGCATCTACATCGAAGGCGGTTCGGGCCTGAAACCGGTCCTCCGTGCACAGGAGCTTAAGGAAGAGGTAACAAAGGCCATAAGCGCGAAAATAGAAGGATATGACTCTATGTCTGATTCTCTGAAGAAGGTAGCTCTTTCAAAGGTGGTAATCAACAAGGCCACAATCAAGCTTCCTTTCGAGGCTTCCGGCGATTTCTCCGCTCTGGACTTTTATCCGGAGACTCTGAGCCCGACCTGCCGTCTTCAGGGGAAAAGCGTCACTTCTTCGGGTGACACCCTCTCAGTGGTTTCATACGCGGGTCTTACTGACGCGAGCGTCTCCAGCGAGAACCAGGGCACAATCAACCGCTCCACTCTCTGCTACGAGCCTGACATTAGCCACCACATTCAGGAACTTTTGCGCCTGAGCAAGAAAGAGGGCGAGTCCGACGAGGATTTCGCCAAGAGGGAGAGCCAGTACGACATCTGGATGCTGATTATGCACGACGAGGTGACCGAGTCCTCATCATCATCTTCATCCTCAAGCTACAACGACTACCTTTCGGCTCTTGCCTACAGTTCCTACTACAACAGCCTCTACAATGGCTATGGCGGTTATGGTTACGGCGGATATGGCTACGGCTACGGAAGTTACGGCTACAATAGCTACTACAACAACTACTATAACTATATGATGATGGCGGCATATGCCTCATCTTCAAGCAGTTCCTCTACTTCCACCTCCACCGAGCTGGACAAGGACCGCTACTACAGCTGCAAGCTCTACGGCCCGGCCTCGACAGAGAAGAAGCCGACGATGACCATCACTTTCTCCTACCCTAAGGAATAAGGGTACATAAGAGGCCGACTAAAAAGCGGTCTACCGCGTTGTTCTCCTAGCCCAAATCCTCACAACCAATAGGTTGCTCCGGTATTGGGCGTCGTAGAGGGCCTTGTATCCCATCTTTTTATTCGACCTCTTTCCCACCGCACAAAAAAGAGGATGACTTTTTGGTCATCCTCTTTATTTTTGTGTAATTGAATTTCAATTGCACCTATGCATTTTTCTCGGCAACTTTCTTCTCAACATATGCGATAGCGTCAGCAACAGTTGCAATTTTTCCCTCAGCCTCGTCATCAGGTTCGAGGTCAAATTTGTGTTCAAGTGCCATAATGAGATCTACGCTGTCAAGCGAGTCTGCACCAAGGTCATTGGTGAAGTTTGCGCTATCGGTAACCTCTGACGGCTCAACGCCGAGTTTGTCAACGATGATTGCCTTTACTTCTTCTGCAATAGTAGACATAATTAAAATTTTTAGTTGATATTTTGTTTTTTATAATCTGCTGCCTGTGATTTTCGCTCTCAACGGTGAGCCCGAAAACGTGGCAAAGTTAGAAAAAAAATATTTATTTGCCAAAATCGGCCTCCACGGGCGTCCAGTTGCGGTATTTCTCCGGGATGTTCACTTGGGGCGGGTCCTCCCAGAAAATGGACCAGTACAGTGCGGGGAAATCTCCGTCCTCCCAGATTTTTACAAGTTCCTCGATCTCCCTGTCTTCGCCATCTGGGTCGTAGGGCTTTTTCATATCCGAGCCGAACATCTTCGCCACTCCCTGCCAGAACCCCGCGGTGATTCCGCTTTTGTAGTCCTTTATTATATTATAGGAAGTGCGTCCGGTCTCGCGGTCGATGAGTTTCATAATCAGCATACCCTGCGAGACGGTGAGGTTTCTCATCTGCTTCTCGAACACGCCGAAAAGTTCCTTCTGCAGCCCGTTTATGTAGCGGTCCTTCCGGATGCCCTTGAGGTGGTCTGCGGCGATGATGCTGTCGGTCTGCTGCACCATCCTCCGGGCCACGAGCGCGTAGGGGTAGGCTTTGCTGAAGTTGTGCACCAGGCGGTAGTATTTTCTCCATTCCCTTCCCTTGTGCCGCGGCTGCCGCATAAAAACCTTGGCCGGCTTTATGCTGTCCACAAAAACGGTGTCCCCGTTCTCGATGCGATATTCAAGGAAAACCTGTCCGCTTTTTCCCGCGTCGGAAGAAGGGGAGCTCACTTGAGCCCGGCAACAAAAAGCCGTCCCTGCCGTCAGAAGGACGGCAAGGACCGCAGAAGAGATTATGCGAACTTTCTGTTTCAAAGCTCAAGAGGCGAATGTAGCCTGGGGCCGTGCGGCCGCAGCTTCATTACCACTTATCGTAATGTATATTCTCGGGATTCCACTTGTTCTTCGGCTCCGGATTCTCTGCCGGATGGCCGATCGGGATGACGCAGAGCGGACGGATGTAGGACGGCAGGCCGAGCTCCTCCGAGACAATCGGAGCGCGTTTCTCGTCGGAAGCCGCAGTCCAGACTCCGCCAAGAGAGAGTGCGTGTGCCGCAAGCAGGATATTCTCGGCGGCGGCAGAGCAGTCGTGCTCCCAGAATTTGCAGTAACCGGTCTGGTCGCCGCAGACGACGATGGCAACAGGAGCGGTGTCCAGACGCGCATAAGGCATCTTCTCCGCCATAGAGGCGAGAATCGCCTTGTCGCGGACGACCACGAACCTCCACGGCTGGCTGTTCATAGCCGTAGGTGCGCACATAGCGGCGCGAAGAATTTTTTCAATCTCCTCCTCGCTCACGGCCTCGGAGGTGAACTTGCGGATGGAAGTTCTCGAAGTGATGTTGTCCAGCACCGCCTCGGCGGCAGCGGACTCAGTTGAAGAATTGTTGCTGCAGGATGACATAGCGATTAGAGTTGCGCCCGCGATGGCGAGCAGTTTCAGTAACTTTTTCATATCCATAACTTTCAAAAGCGCAGGGTGAGGGGCGTCTGAGTTTTCCCTGGGGGTCGAACGCCTCCGCGAAGTTACTGATTTTTTCCAAATTATCATAAGCTCTGACAAATTGGCAGACCGGGGCCTTTGGTATCGGGTTTGTCTTTTCTCCTTCCGGCTCCGGAAAGGTAGAGCCGTTAAAGGTCAATAATAAAACATTATAATTATGATTAAGCCATTGGCAGACAGGGTGGTCATCGAGCCTAAAGAGGCCGAGACCAAGACAGCTTCAGGACTTTATATTCCTGATACAGCGAAAGAAAAACCTCAGCAGGGAACTGTCGTTGCGGCAGGCCCGGGAAAGAAAGACGAAGAGATGGAACTTAAGGTCGGAGACCGTGTCCTCTACGGTAAATACGCCGGCACAGAGGTCACTTGCGACGACAAGAAGTACCTGATTATGAAGCAGTCCGACGTTCTGGCTGTTATCGACTAATCTTCGCTGAACGCTCAATTTAAGCATCCCCTATAATCCTTCGGGGCATTTATGAAGGATTTTTTAGGACAAAAAGACAAATAAATTATGGCAAAGGATATAAAATTCAATACGGAAGTTCGCGCCAAAATGAAAGAAGGCGCTGACGCTCTTGCTGATGCAGTAAAGGTCACACTCGGCCCGAAGGGACGTAACGTTGTGATTGACAAGAAATTCGGTGCACCTCAGGTCACTAAGGACGGTGTCACGGTGGCAAAGGAAGTCGAGCTTGAGGACAGGTTTGCCAATATGGGCGCCCAGATGGTCAAGGAAGTCGCTTCCAAGACCAACGACCAGGCCGGTGACGGTACGACCACAGCAACCGTGCTCGCTCAGGCCATCATCAATGTGGGTCTGAAGAATGTCACTGCAGGCGCCAACCCTATGGACATCAAACGCGGTATCGACAAGGCAGTCGCAAAGGTTGTCGAGAGCCTCAAGGCCCAGTCTCAGGAAGTTGGCGACAACTACGCCAAGATTGAGCAGGTCGGCACCATTTCCGCAAACAACGACAACTACATCGGTAAACTCATCGCCGACGCAATGTCCAAGGTGAAGAGGGACGGAGTCATCACCGTCGAGGAAGCCAAAGGCACCGAGACAGAGGTCAAGGTTGTTGAGGGTATGCAGTTCGACAGGGGCTACATCTCACCTTACTTTATGACCAACGGCGACAAGATGGAGGCAGTTCTTGACGACCCTTGCATCCTCATCACCGACAAGAAGATTTCCACTATGAAGGACCTTCTTCCTATCCTCGAACCAATCGCAAGGGAAGGCCGTTCACTCCTTATAATCGCTGAAGATGTTGATGGCGAGGCACTTACAACCCTCGTTGTTAACCGTCTGAGGGGCACTCTGAAGATTGCCGCCGTGAAGGCTCCGGGCTACGGAGACCGCCGCAAGGAGATGCTTCAGGACATCGCAACCCTTACTGGCGCAGTCGTAGTTTCCGAGGAAAGGGGATTCACCCTCGAGAACACCACTCCCGATATGCTCGGTAAGGCCGACAAGGTTGTCATCACCAAGGAGAACACCACCGTCGTAAACGGCAAGGGCGACAAAGACGCTATCGCGGAGAGGGTTTCTCTCATCCGCAAGCAGATTGAAGCCACCACTTCCGACTACGACAAGTCAAAGCTTCAGGAAAGGCTCGGAAAACTCGCCGGCGGAGTTGCAGTGCTCTATGTGGGCGCAACTACCGAGGTTGAGATGAAGGAGAAGAAAGACAGGGTTGAGGACGCTTTGAACGCGACCCGCGCCGCTGTCGAGGAGGGTATCGTGCCGGGCGGCGGAGTAGCTTACATCCGCGCAGCCGAGGCTCTGAAGGACCTCAAGGGCGACAACGAGGACGAGACCACAGGTATCCGCATCGTCGCTTCCGCAATCGAGGAGCCTCTCCGTCAGATTGCAGCCAATGCAGGTCTTGAGGGCAGCGTGATTGTCAACAAGATTCGCGAGGGCAAGGGTGACTTCGGATTCAACGCCAGGACCGAGGAGTATGTGAATATGTTCGAGGCCGGCGTGATTGACCCGACCAAGGTCTCCAGGGTGGCTCTTGAGAACGCGGCATCAGTTGCCGGAATGTTCCTTACCACCGAGTGCGCCATCGCTGACATTCCTGAGAAGGAGGCGCCTGCGGCAGCGGCCGGGGCCGGTATGAACGGAATGATGTAAAGCGGAGTTGCGCCTAAAAAGGCGGATGGCTGCGTTACGCTCCTAAATTGGGCGGCTGAGTTTTTACACTCGGCCGTCCTTTTTTGTACTGTATAGCGGGAAAATTACTAAATTTGCAAGTTATGAAATGAATATATAAACTCTGAAAATATGAAAAAGATCATTGCTACCCCTAATGCGCCTAAGGCTGTAGGCCCATATTCGCAGGCTGTTGAAGTTAACGGTACTCTCTATGTGTCAGGACAGATTCCTGTAAACCCGGCTGACGGCAGCGTCCCCTCTTCGATTGAGGAACAGTCCGCTCAAGCTCTTAAGAATGTCGGGGCAATCCTCGCTGAGGCCGGTCTTGGCTATTCGGATGTCGTGAAAACAACCGTTCTTCTCGCCGACATCGCTGACTTCAAGGCAATGAACGCTGTCTATGCCACTTTCTTCACCGAAAATATGCCTGCCAGGGCCTGCTTCCAGGTGGCTGCGCTTCCTATGGGCGTGAAGGTGGAAATCGAGGCTGTGGCAGTACGGGCTTGAATGAGTTAGATACTTGCGAAAGTTAAGTTAAATAGTTTAATTGTAGTATGGGAAAGAAAACTCTCTGGGCCCTGCTCGCTGTTCTTGGTGGAATGGTGGCCGTGGTTGCCGTACTGCTCGCTCTTCTGTATGGCGGCTCCTCCTCTTCCTCTGAGAAGACCTCGTTTGACCCTTCGGATGCGGATCCTCTTTATTGTTGCGTTCCTTCTAACGCCGTGGCTCTGGCGAGGTTCTCTTCTCTTGAAGATGCCCTCGGGAGCATCTCCGAGGCCAGTGGTGAGCTCGGAGCGAAGCTTTCAGCGAGCCTTGAAGGGGGAGAATTGAGTAAGCTCGGGAGAGAACCGCTTGCAGTTTCCCTTCACTACGTCAAGAGCATAGTTCCTCTATTTATCCTTGGCGCCGGGGAGTCCGGTGACCAGGATTATGACGCTGACATTCAGAAGATTAAGGCCATTTTCGCTTCCGCAGGGCTCAATGCCGAGGAGTGCGACTGTTCGCGGATAATCTCAGTGTCGGAGCGCCTGAAGGGCCGTCGCATCATTCTGGCGTCCCCTTCCGAAAGCATCATAAACTCCTCTCTCCGCCACATCGAGAGCGGGAGTTCCATCTATGATGCCGCGGGTTTTCCTGATGCCGCGGCGCGACTTGGCTCGAAGGACCAGTTCCTTGTGAGCGCCGCCGATGCGGACAAACTCCTCCCGGTGCTGCTTACCCGTGCCACTTTCCGTCCCTACCTTAAAACAGTTTCTTCATTCTGCGGCTGGGCCGGTTTCGAGACCGATTTCACCCGGGGAAACTTCTCTCTTTCCGGGCTTGTATGCCCCTCCGGGGCAACGGACGGCGTGAATGTGCTTTCATCCCTGAAGGCCTCCTCCTGCGAAGCTTTCGGCGCCGCCCCTTCTTCCACCCTCTTCCTCCTCTCGCTCCCTCTGAAATCGATTTCTGCGAGTCTGGAGGCATACGACGGCTATCTTGAGATGAATATGAGGCTTTCCGACGTGAAGGCCGAAAGAAAGGCTGCCGGGGCGAAGGCGGGAGTTTCCCCCAAGGAATGGATTACTTCTCTTGGCGCTTCAGAAATAGGACGGCTTTCATTCTGCCGGGGCGGAAAAACCCTCTCAGTCAACCTCTTGAGGGGCTCGAAGGTTAAGCGCGTGGACTCCCTCGCGGTTTATCCTGCAGCAGGGCTTCTCGCCGCGCTTTTCGGCAAAACCTTCGCGCTTGAAGACGAGAGCGTCTTCTCGACCTGGGGCGGCGAATGGATCGTCAGCGGCAGCCCCGAAGCTGTCGGAGGCTACAGGGCCGAGATGGAACGCTCCCTCCAGGGAAAACTTTCCGATGCCGGCCTAAAGGGCTCAATCCCGTCTTCAGCGGTGCTGGCGGCATATTTCAGCATAGATAAGGACGCCTCTTGCGGAGTTTCAGTTTTCTCTGCCGCAGCCGCATCTTCTCTTCACTCTCAGGCGGCGGGCTCGGACATTATGCCCTCTATTCTTTGCATATCCCCGGAAAAGGGGAAGGGTTGCCTTGTGGACCTGAAGGTTATTGGAGCTGACTTTAAAAAGACAAAAACCGCCTCCGGAGCTGAGAGCGGGGTGAAGGTGAGCGAGGGACCGTGGACGGTGAAAAACTGCGCGAGCGGAAAGAACAACACTCTCGTTCAGAATGCGAATCTCTCTCTGAGTCTTAAGGACGAGACCGGCAAGGCTCTCTGGACTGTACCGTTTTCCGGGAAACTCTGCGGAACTGTCTGCAATATAGACTATTTCCGCAACGGAAAAATTCAGTTCCTCTTCGCCTCTGGCTCAAAAATATACCTTCTGGACCGTCTGGGGCGCCTCGTTTCTCCGTTCCCGATGGACCTCGGCAAGAAAATTGTGCTTGGACCCGCCGCCTACGACTTTTCAGGGGCGAGAAAATACAATATTCTGGTCCTGTTCGAAGACAACAGCATCGGAATGTACAACCTTGAGGGAAAAGTTCCTTCCCAGTGGAAGGGGATATGCCCGGAGGATAAGATTCTTTCGCTCCCCGAGAGAGTGGACAAGGATGGGAAGACCCTTTGGACCGTGACCACTTCCCACGGAAAACTCACCTATCCTTTCGGCGGAGGCACCCCTCTTTAAGAGCCCATATAGGTCATACTCTTTAAGAGCACATTGAAGCACATATAGGTCATAATTATTGTTATAATGGATTACAAATCAGTAAACAAGACATTTGAACAGTCTTTCAGGAAAAACTGGGACTGCCTTGCCCTGTCGAACTACCGGGGTACCACGATCTTTTATCGTGACCTTGCAGAAAGAATAGCAAAACTTCACATACTTTTTGAACATTGCGGCCTCGCAAAGGGCGACAAAGTGGCAATCTGCGCCCGCAACCAGGTGAACTGGGCGGTCTCTTTCCTTGCCACGATGACTTACGGAGCCGTTCCTGTGCCGATTCTTCACGAGTTCAAACCGGGCAACATTCACCACCTGGTGAACCACTCCGAGGCAAAGGTCCTTTTCGTGGACACTACCGTCTGGGAGGGCCTCACCGAAAGCGAAATGCCTCAGGTCCAGGCCATTGTACGCCTCGACACTTTCCGTCTCATCTACGCGGCATCGGAAAATATCACCTACGCCCGCGAGCACCTCAATACCCTTTTCGGCAAGAAATATCCGGAGTCGTTCGGTCCTAGCGATATGAACTACTACGAGGAGTCTCCGGAGGAACTCGCGCTCATCAATTACACTTCGGGTACATCCGGTTTCTCCAAGGGAGTGATGATTCCATACCGTACAATCAGATCCAACCTCGACTTTGCCGCCGGTGCGGTTCCGTTCCTGGACAATAAGAGCAACGTGGTTGCGATGCTGCCTTCCGCTCATATGTACGGGCTTATGTTCGAGGTCCTCTACGAGCTCAGCGTCGGGACTCAGGTCCACTTCCTCACCAGGGTGCCAAGCCCTAAGATTATTATGGAGGCTCTCGACGAGGTGAAACCAGACCTTGTGGTGGCCGTTCCGCTTGTAATCGAAAAAATCTACAAGAGCAAGGTGCGTCCTGTGCTGGAGAAGAACGGCATTCGCCAGATTCTTCGCATTCCGCTTGTGGACCAGTTGATACTCAATAAGGTACGCACTGAACTTGTGAATGCTTTCGGTGGCAGATTCTATGAAATCATCATCGGCGGTGCGGCGTTCAACAAGGATGTGGAAGATTTTTTCCGTCGCATAAAGTTCCCGTTCACCGTGGGTTACGGTATGACGGAATGCGGCCCCATCATCGCCTACGATGACTGGAAAACCGCGAAACTCTATTCCTGCGGCAAGGCTGCCCTCAATATGGAGATAAAGATTGATTCGTCCGATCCTCAGAATATCCCGGGTGAAGTTCTCATAAAGGGTGACAATGTTTTCCTCGGATACTACAAGAACCCGGAGGCCACGGCGGCAGTGTTTACGGAGGACGGCTGGTTCAAGACCGGAGATATGGGAATTTTGGACTCTGAAGGGTATCTTTTCCTCAAGGGGCGCTCAAAGTGTATGATTCTCGGTCCTTCTGGTCAGAATATCTATCCTGAGGAGATAGAAACTGTCATCAATAGTCTTGCCTATGTCGTTGATTCTCTGATAATTGAGGACAACGGCGGACTCACAGCCCTTATTTACCCTGACCTTCATCAGGCAGAGGTGGACGGCCTGACCGGTGACAAGCTTCAAGCGCACATCGAGTCTTTGGTCAAGACCGCAAACGAGGAGCTTCCGAACTATGCGAGGGTGAAGAAGGTGGAAATTATGCCGGAGGACTTCGAGAGGACACCTAAACGCAGCATTAAGCGTTATCTCTACCAGAGAAACAATAAATAGTCGTACGCCTCTCTCTTCGGTTGGGGGGCGAATTTGCAAGCAAACTCGATATGGAAAAATTTGACAAGGCATATCTCGATATGGCGACGGTATGGGCACGGAATTCCTATTGCCGACGCCGTCAGGTCGGAGCTCTTCTGGTGAAAGACCGTATGATCATCTCCGACGGCTACAACGGCACTCCTTCGGGCTTTGAGAATGTCTGCGAGGACGAAAACGGGGTGACGAAGCCATACGTGCTCCACGCTGAGGCCAATGCAATCACGAAGGTGGCGAAATCCGGCAACAGCAGCGAGGGCGCAACGCTCTATGTGACAGCATCGCCTTGCCTCGAGTGCTCGAAACTCATAATCCAGGCCGGCATCAAGAGGGTCGTTTACAAGGATTCCTACCGGCTTGCCGACGGCATCGAGCTGCTTGAAAGAGCAGGAATCATCACCGAGCAGGTTGAATAAAAAGCGGCGGGCTATTGTGCTCCAAAAATAAGAAGGAAATATGATGGATAGAAATAAATATGCTACCGTAGCGGCTTTGCTTGGCGTTGTCATCGGCGTTATGGGTTGCCTTGTGGTTATGAAAATGGTGTCCCCGTCCCAGAAATTTGACGGAGACTACAATCGCTGGCGCAAGCTCAACTTGATTCTGGACCAGGTGGAGAAGAACTATGTCGATACGATTGATATGAAGGGGATGACCGATGCTGCTGTGGAGGCGGCACTTGGAAAACTCGACCCTCATTCCATCTATCTTCCTCCTGTAGAACTGAAGGAATCCGAGACCGAACTCGCCGGCAATTTCGACGGCATAGGCATCCAGTTCAATGTTCCGAACGACACCGCAATCATCCTCAGCGTCATCCCCGGCGGTCCTTCAGAGAAAGCAGGTCTGCTGCAGGGCGACAGGATAATCCGTGTGGACGAAAAAGTGATTGCAGGCAAAAAGACACCTCAGGACTCGATGGTCAGGCTTATGAAAGGTCCTTCAGGGACCAAGGTCAAGGTCACCGTTTCCCGTGGGGGAGAGACTATCCCGTTCGACATCACTAGGGGCAAAATCCCTGTTCACTGCATCGATGCGGCATTTATGATTGACTCCGAGACGGGCTATATGAAGCTCACGAAGTTCACCCGCACGACATACGTGGAGTTCATCTCCGCCGCGGCTTCACTCAAGTCCCAGGGGATGAAACATCTAATCTTCGACCTTCGCGACAACACCGGAGGCTATCTCGACCAGGCCTATCTCCTCTGCAACGAGTTCCTCTCCGAAGGAGACAAGGTGGTCTATATGCAAGGACTTCATCGTTCGCGTTCCGATCTCGACGCCGACGGAAAGGGCTCTCTGAAGGATTTGCGTCTCACGGTTCTAATCAATGAGTCTTCAGCGTCTTCGAGCGAAATTTTTGCAGGGGCGATGCAGGACAACGACAGGGGAGTCATCATCGGACGCCGCTCGTTCGGCAAGGGACTCGTCCAGGAGCCGATCAACTTCACCGACGGAAGCGGCTTGAGGCTCACCGTAGCCCGCTTCTACACTCCGTCCGGGCGCTGCATCCAGAAGCCGTACGGCGACGACTATGCCTACGATATCTACGAACGCTATGCCCACGGCGAACTTACCGAGGCCGACAGCATCAAGGTCAATAAGGACGAGGTCTATTACACCAAGAGCGGCCGGGTGGTTTATGGCGGCGGCGGAATCATTCCGGATGTTTTCGTGCCGATGGACACCACACGCGCGACTCCGTTCTACATCGACTGCAACCGCAAGGCTACGGCGATGAGGTTCGCTTCCGCGATGTTCGATAAATACCGCACTCAACTTACCTCGATTGACGATTTTACCACTCTTTCACGCTGGCTTGACGCCCAGAATCTTGACTCTCAGTTCCTTTCTTTTGCAGCCTCCAAGGACGGACTTCGTCCGAAAGGCAGGGAGTGGGAAGAGTCACGGGAGTATATGATGGTGCAGATTAAGGCTCTCACCGGAAGGTATTCCAAAGTGGGAGAGGAAGCGTTCTACCGTTTCTATGTGGGTATTGATAAGACCCTACAGGAAGCCCTCAAACCTCACGAAATTGAATAAGGGGCGGTCTGCTGCGTTACGCGGCTTGCCCAAATCCTCACAACCGACAGGTTGCTCCGGTATTGGGCTTCGCCGCAAGCCTTGCATCCCATCCCCTTATTCAATTTCGTGCACCTCGGATAATGGGCGGTCTGCTGCGTTACGCGGCTTGCACCTTGGATAATGGGCGGTCTGCTGCGTTGTGCGGGGCTTTTATTTATTTTGGATGTTCATTAGGATGCGGCGGCTCATTGGCAGAAGGTTATTGCAGCGCGCTCCTATATTCTTGACGAATCCGAGGCCAAGCCCTTTGTAGGTTACTGCGATGTGCCCAAGCGGGGCGTCCGGAAGGCAGATGGAGTCGCGATGAAGGAAGCTTAGGGCCGTTTCCCTGTCAAGTTCCACTCTCGGGAAGGCGCTTTCCTTGAGGATTTGTGAAAGCGCGAGGTCTGCCGAAGGGATGAGTTTCCCGTTTTTTACTTCGCCCGCGGCAACCCCTGTTGAAAGAGGCCGAATTGCACTTTCAAGAATCTCAATGTCTTGCCGAACTGCCTCCGGGACTGCAATCAGAAGTTCACCCCTTTGCTTTATGGAAACCTCCGAAGAGAACAGCGCGGAGACATCCTTTTCCGAAAAGTCCGCTTTCGCTGCGGCTTTCCCGTTTTTCAAATTTCTTTTCGCGCCTTTAGGGGAACAGTGAACGCCATCCCGTCCGCTTTCAGAGCCGCTGCCCTCTTGAAGGAAGCTCTCCTGCGGGAGGCTCTCACCGCATTCAGTGCCCCGCTCCGTTTTCCGGAGGGCGGCGCAGTATTGCCCCTCGCCGCTCACAAAGCCGGGAGCGAGCGAGAATCCTTCCCCTGTGCGGATTATTTCGCAGAAAGGACACTCGGGGCTGAGCACTTCCGCTCCGAGATTTTCCGCAATCCAGCGGACATTTCCGTCATTTTCCCTAGAGTTGAAGGTGCAGGTGGAGTAAATTAGCGCGCCGGAAGGGGCAAGGGCTGGCCAGACATCGGCTATAATCCTCTTTTGCCTTGCGGCGCAAAGTTCCACCGTCTCCTCTGACCACTGTTCCCGCGCCTTTTCGTCCTTACGGAACATTCCTTCCCCCGAGCAGGGGACATCGGCGAGAATTATGTCGAAAAATCCAGTGAGCGCTGCAAAAGCGGCGGGGTCGGCGGAGGTGACGACTACATTAGGGTCGCCCCAGCGTGCCACATTGTCCGCAAGCACTCCGGCCCGCGCCTTCATCACCTCGTTGGAAATCAGCAGAAATCCGTCTCCGAAGGCCTCCCGGAGCGATGCGGCGAGGTCGGTGGTTTTTCCTCCCGGCGCGGCGCAAAGATCCAGCACCCGGATATTCCGCCCGAAGGGGCGCAGGATTTGAGCGGGAGCGTTTCCTTGAGGCCTGGCTTCTCCAACGGCACAGCCGCCCTGGGGTTCTCCAATGGCACAGCCGCCCGAAAGAGGTGATTCTCCCTGGAGCATTGAGAGAACTTGTCGGAAGACATATCCCACAAACATCGAGGAGGAGTCCTGAACATAATATCCCCCCGCGTGAAAAAGCGGGTCAAGGGTAAAAACCGGACGCTCCTTAAGAATCCTTCCCCACTGGCTCCACCCGACCGATTCGCTTCCCTCGAAAATCCCCTCATCGCAATAGCCGGTAGTATATTTTTCTTCGGCCTCGTTCGTTGAGCCGCCAAAACTCAATTTGAACGGATTTAGCCGCACAGAAACAGACGGAGACTCCTCCAGAGCCTCCATAATCCGCGCCGCCCTCTCCGGGCCGAACGCCTCACAGAGATATTTCTGAAATTCCGCCTGCAAGTTTCTTGAATGTAAAGCGTGTGGGAGGGGATTTGGCTAAAGACCGTATTTTGACGGGTCAAAACCTTCTGGGAGTTTGCCGTTAGAGGAGTCAACCAGCCCGTCCACGACCTTGTCCAGCCCGTCCTTGATTTTGCTTCCAAGGAGCGTCTTCATCATAAAGTTGAGGTCCGCTTCGGCCTTGATGCTGAAATTGGTCTTCAGCGGGTCTGACGCCGGGTCGAAATTGAGAGTGACGCGGAACGAGAAAGGAGCGCCGTCATCCTTGAGCACCAAACGCGAGTAAGGCACTCTCTCCTCCATCTTTACTCCGATGTTGAATCCCTGCACTGTGGCGTGGATGCTGTCAAAGTCGGCGGTTACGCCCTCCCGTTTGTCTTCCGGAACGACCCGGAGAATGTTCCTGAGGTCCGTCAGGGCCATATATAGTTCGTAAGGCGGTTTGGAAACCAGTCCTATTTTGCTGTTATATTCTACCATATCAAAATCTATTGTTTTGTTAATATCCAATACTTATTAATTTAACTTTCGCAAGTATCTAACTCATTTATAAATAAACCATTTCTCTCAAATCAAACTCTCGAATCCCACGCTCTTTTTCCTTTGCTCGGGTCCCGCTCATATTTATCCGGGCCCATTACCGATTTTTCGGGGAGATTTCATAAATTTGCACGCAATCCGAACGATTGCAAAATTAACAAAACTTTCGCAATATGCACAGGATATACTTCGAGAAGAGGTGCATCATAATCTGCCCGCCATCAGAGGCGGCACTTTCCGACCCGAACGCAGTGGTTTTCCAGCTTGCCGACCGCTTCGGCATCCACGACCTCATAAATATGTTCGAAAAATCCGACTCCCTTCTGAGGGTCTATATACCTACATCGGATGTGGACCAGACCTACCAGAAAATCTGCTCCGAGTTCGTTCAGGTCAATGCCGGAGGGGGACTCGTTTCCAACCGCCGAGGGGACTACCTTCTGATTAAGCGCAACGGCCTGTGGGACCTTCCGAAGGGCCATCAGGAAGCGGGGGAGACCATCCAGACCTGCGCCCTAAGGGAGGTGCAGGAGGAAACGGGTGTGAATGATTTGGCGCTCAGGGAACTTATATGTGTCACCGACCACTGTTACCGCCGCAACGGACTTTGGCATCTGAAACACACCTGGTGGTTCGATATGCTCTATAACGCCCCCACCGACCTCACCCCTCAGCGCGAAGAGGATATCTCGAAAGCGGCCTGGGTCGCAAAGTCCTCCCTCCCGCCGTACCTCCAGAACACCTACCCGTCCATCGTCGAGGTCTTCAGAGAGGTAAA
>CAVHYU010000041.1:0-15784 GCA_963640535.1 bacterium
ACTCCACACATACGCAAATATACTTTATTTTATAGAAAGAGGGTGACCAGAAAGTCAAAAATTGACTTTTGGTCACCCTCATATAGATTCCTTACCCCCCTCCGCAGAGTCTGCGACCCCTATAGGGGTATGCCTAGAAACTCAATGAGACTTTACCCATAAAGTTAATAGGCGCCTGTGGGAAAATGCCTATGCTGCTGATGTCCGCGCCATCGCTCTGCCTGAGGGCCTTGCTCCAGACGGCTCCGTCGGCGTAGTAAAGATTGTTGAAGAGGTTGTTGATGTAGAACCCTAGACGAATGGCTCCGCCGTGAGCGAAAACTCCGCCAAATGCTCCGCCTTCAGACCTTTTCCCGAGCGCGAACTCGTGGGTGAGGGAGAGATTGGAGACGAAGTAGCGCGGAATTGCGCGGTCATTAGACTCGGTGTTGTCGATGTACTGCTTGCCTACGAATTTGCCGTTGATGGAGAGAGTCGTAGTTTTGAGAGAATTGCTGCAAATCGTTGCAAACGGAGTGAATCCGAGCTGAACCATCCCCACAACGGAAGGCGACATCAGCATCGTCGTTTTTCCAAATTCTACCTCCTTCTGGAGCGGCTTCCAAGAGGCGTCGTAGAGGGCCTCGCCGTTGTCGTCACAAAGGGAGAAAGTCTCCGTATAATCCAGGACCTTGTTAAGGCTAAGGGTGAGGTTTGCGCTCAGGCTCAGCCACTTCCACGGGTTGTATGCTCCAGAGAGCTCCACTCCCCTTCTGTAGGCCCTGCCCACGTTGTCCTTAATCGGATAGCCCGAGTCGGAGAGCCTTCCAGTGTCCAAAAGCATATCCCAGTATTCCATAAAATAGAGGTTAGCTGAAACCACGGCGACAGGGCAGCTCCACTCGTAGCCGATTTCAACGTCCACCATCTCCTCGGGGCGAACTTCTCCGCCCTTTCCTGCCTCAAGATTCTCCTTTATGTCAGAGCGGCCCGGCTCCCTGTGTCCCTGAGCGGCGCTGATGTAGGCTTTGTGGCCGCCCCAGTTGAAACTCAGGCCCGCACGCGGATTGAAAAACAGCCAGTTGTTGTTGTAACCCATATCGGTGTTGTCATCGTCGCCAACGCCCCACATAGAGAGATTGACATCCCTAAGCTGAAGGTCAACATATGCCGTCATCCACTCCAGAGGGCTGTATTCCGCCTTGAAATAGGCATTGTACTCCTGCTTGATTGCATTGTTGAGATACCAGAGATTTTCGCTATTGAACTTGTCGTAGGTCATTCCGTCCGCGCCAGTCCAGTCTGTGCCGAGTTCGCGGCTCCAAAGGACTCGTCCGAAGTGGTTTCCGCCGTAGCGTGACCAGCTGAGGCCGCCCGTGAGGTCCAGCTGGTCGTTTTTCCAGCTGAGGTCAGTTTTTGCCACCCAATAGTTGTTATCCATAACCTTGCGGATGATAAAGTCAGAAGTTGCAACTCCTTCAGGCGCGTATGCCTTCATACCGTATTTTTTGAACTTCTTGTCCGCCTTGTACTGCTCGTAGTAGCCGTCGCCTTTGGTGAAATTAGCCGTGGTGCTCCAAAGGAGTCCGCACGGGAAGGAATGGGTGTAGTTGAGCTGAAGGTGGTGCTGGGTGTAATTGTCGGTCTCGTTGTCGTAATAGAGAGTGGAACGGACCATCTTGTTTCCGTCCTTGTCGGTGAGATAGCTTCCGTCAGCGGCCCTCGCATAGTCATAGTATTCTCCGGCGCTGTTGTAGCGGCGGTTAGTCTCGTAGGAGGCAAGGTCGATTCCGTTCCAGGTGATGCCGCTGTGCTGGTTTCCCATAAGGTAGGTTGCCTTCACCGAGTTGTTCTCATTCATCCAGCCCAACACCGCAAGAGCCGACTGGACGTTTGCCTTGGCGTTTCGGATGTAGCCGTCGGTGTAGTTGTGGGAATAGGCTGCGTTGAAATAGACTCCGGATTTCGTGAGTCCGCTCCCGGCTGCAATCGTGGACGTGAGGGTGTTGTATGAGCCATAACCCACCTCGGCGTTTGCGAAGGGGTCAGCTCCGACAGAGGCCGTGCTCATATTTATGCTCGCGCCGAATGCTCCCGCGCCGTTTGCCGAGGTGCCGAGGCCCCTCTGAAGCTGCACTGAGGAAAGAATGGAGGTGAGAGAAGGGATGTTCACCCAGAAAACCTCCTGAGACTCTGAGTCATTGAGAGTTATACCGTTGAGAGTAACATTGGTCTGGGAGCCCTTGCTGCCTCGGATGGTCATCTTGGAGTAACCCAGTCCCGTGCCGCCCTCGTTGACAGAGACCACCGAAGGCTGAAGTGAAAGGGTCATCGGAAGAGAGTTCAGAGGGTTGGATTTAAGGAGTGCGTCCTTGTGGATCATCGTGTAGGTAACCGGAGTCTTGGCTCCTGCACGGGTTGCGACAATCACTGTGCTGTCGATTTTCTCGACCCTGACCGGCTCTCCGTCAGCATTTTCGCCGGTGGGACGGTTGTTCACCTCTTCAATTTCGGAAGATGATTTTGGATTTTCTCCCTCTGCCGAGAATGAAGGGACAGACGGGATGATGGTGCCGAGCACCGCTAAAATTAAAAAACCTCGCATAAAGCAATTAATTAGTTATTAATACTATACGAGGGGCCGGAATGTCGGCGGGACAGGGAAATGTCGCCGCGTGATTCCGCAATGAGATTATATATGCATTCCCTTCGGCGGTATTGGCCGCATCAGGTTCAATGGGTATGATCTCAACCCGAAGCCCAAGCTTCGAGTACCCCTAAATATCTTTTTTACACCCCTCCCGTCCCCTCTGTAGGGGAAGTGGTGCTCCGTCTTTTCCATCAACACATCCCACCCCTTCAAAGACTGCGCACGGCGCTGTAGCGCCTGAGGGTTTACTTTTCTTTTATCGTGACCTCATATAGCTGAGGCCAGAGCTTGCCGGTAAGATAGATTTTCCCGTCTGCGGGATTGTAGGCGATGCCGTTGAGAACATCGGTTTCGGGGGTGCGAAGCTGCTCTGGCAGAAGGCCTTCGCAGTCAACAACTCCCTCAACAACACCGTTTTCCGGATTTATAATAACTATCTTATCAGTCAAATATACATTCGCCCAAATCCTCCCGTCAATCCACTCCAGCTCGTTCAGCATCCCCACCGCCTTCTTGCCGTTCTTCACAACAATTCTTCTCTGCACCTTGAAATCAGAGTCCAGGAAGTAGATATTTGAGCTTCCATCGCTCATTATCAGAGACTTCCCGTCAGTGGTGAGCCCCCAGCCTTCGCGGGTGTTGACAATAGACTTTTGAAATTTGAACGTTTCACTGTCATATTCCAGCGTCACAAAATTGCGCCAGGTAAGTACATAGAGCCTTCCCTCGAAAATCTGAGAACCTTCTCCGAAATACCTTCCGTCGAGGTCAAAACGCCTCAGAGCCTTTCCGCTCTCAAGGTCCACTTCTGCGAAAAACGACTCGCCATATTGACCTGTGCTCTCGTAGAGGTGCCCGTCGTGGAAAAAGAGCCCCTGGGTGTAGGAGGAGGTGCTGTGGGGATATGTTTTTACGACTTCAACGGAATATCTCTTTGCAACCGATGCACCCTCCGCCTTCTTTCCGCCCCCTTTGCAGGAGGTGGAGAGAACCAGAGCCGCCACGACGAGGAGTATATTTCTGAAAGTCAACATATTGTCTTAAGAGACTATTTTGAAGCGGCACCCTTGCCGGCTTTCTGAGCCATTGCGGCCTTGATGAAAGCGACGAAAATAGGCTGAGGGTTCTCAGGTGTGCTCTTGTACTCCGGGTGGAACTGTACGCCGATAAAGAACGGATGTGAAGGAATCTCCACTATCTCAACGAGTTTCGTGTCCGGATTCTTTCCGGAAGCCACCAGGCCGGCCTTCTCGAAGAGTCCGAGATAGTCGCTGTTGAGCTCGTAACGGTGACGGTGACGCTCAGAGATTTTCTCCATTCCATAAATCTTACGTGCGAGCGAGCCTTCCTTGAGGACGCAGTCGTATGCGCCAAGACGCATTGTACCGCCTTTGGACGTGGTGCTCTTCTGGTCCTCCATAAGGTTGATTACAGGGTAGGTCGTGGCAGGGTTGACCTCGGTCGAAGCCGCTCCGTCCATTCCGAGAACATTGCGGGCGAACTCCACGACGCACATCTGCATTCCGAGACAGATTCCGAAGAACGGAACATTGTTCTCCCTTGCATATTTTACCGAAGCGATTTTACCTTCCAGTCCCCTTTCTCCGAATCCTGGTGCGACAAGGATTCCGTCATAGTCCTTAAGAATCTCAGCGGCATTGGCATCGTTGATGTTTTCGCTGTGGACATATTTCACTTTCACCTTGCATTCGTTTGCAGCCCCGGCGTGAACAAAAGACTCGAGGATACTCTTGTAGGCATCCTGAAGGTCGTATTTTCCTACAAGAGCAACGCTGACCTCGCTCTTGGGATTGTCCAGCTTGTGGAGGAACTCGTTCCATTTTCCGAGGTTCGCCTCAGGAACGTCCTTGAGGCCGAAGTGGTTGAGAACCAAACGGTCAAGACCTTCCTCGTGCATATTGAGAGGCACTTTGTAGATGGAGTCGGCGTCAATTGACTGAATGACGTGACCAGGTTTCACGTTGCAGAAAAGTGCGACTTTTTTCCTAAGTTCAGGTGAAAGGTTGTATTCGGTTCTGCAGACGATGATGTCGGGCTGAACACCGGACTGCTGGAGCGCCTGCACAGAGTGCTGGGTAGGCTTTGTCTTGAGCTCCTTTGCTGCCTTGAGGTATGGCACAAGGGTGAGGTGGATTGTGACGCAGTCCTCCTCGGGGAGTTCCCACTGAAGCTGACGAACGGCCTCTACAAACGGCTGGGACTCCATATCTCCCACTGTGCCGCCGATTTCGGTGATGATGACGTCGTAGTCCTGAGTCTTGGAGATGAGCATCATCCTTCGTTTGATTTCGTCGGTGATGTGAGGAACGATCTGCACGGTCTTTCCCAAGTAGGCTCCTTCCCTCTCCTTGCTGATTACGGTGTGATATATTTTTCCTGTAGTTACGTTATTCGCCTTGGAGGTGTAAACGCCGAGGAACCTCTCGTAGTGTCCGAGGTCGAGGTCTGTCTCGGTGCCGTCTTCGGTCACATAACACTCTCCGTGTTCGTAGGGATTAAGAGTTCCCGGGTCGATGTTGATGTAGGGGTCGAACTTCTGGATGGTGACTTTCAATCCTCTTGCTTGAAGAAGTTTTGCCAATGAGGCAGCGATGATGCCTTTTCCCAGCGATGAGGCAACGCCTCCGGAAACGAATACGTACTTTGTGTTCATATTTTATTTATTGGTTTTGCATAAAGTTTCCCGGCCAAAAGCCTAACTGGATTTATTCAAAAAGGAGAAGGAACCTTCCCAAAAGAAAAATCCTGTTGAAAGTGTTTCCTTCCAACAGGGGTACAAAAGTACTGCTTTTTGGGCGTTCCGCAAAATAATTCGAACAAATTTCCCGACATTTTCCCCCGACGCTCAGCCCCTCGATTCACATCACCTTGTTTATAAAAAAATTACTAACTTTGCGCCGTTTTTCGCATATGGACTAAAACATCTGATATGAATCTTTACTACACTGTGATGGTTACGATGGCGGTTCTCGCCGTTTTCGTCTTCATTATGTTATTCTATTTCAAGGCAGGCTACGGCTACCTCTCGAACAACAAATGGGGTCCGAGCATCTCCAACAAGGCAGCCTGGATAATTATGGAAGCCCCGGCATTCCTCTACCTGCTGTACTACACGCTGAAGTTCGCCATCAGCGGTCCTGGAGCGGGACAGGGATGGAACGGGACAGTGAACGGAAACTGCACAGGTGTTCTCTATGCGATGGCAGGCCTGTTCCTCCTGCACTATTTCCAGCGTTCATTCATATTTCCGCTGCTTATGAGGGGAAAAAGCCGCACCCCGATTGCGATTATGGCTATGGGTATGGTTTTCAATACTGTGAACTCGTTCCTTATCGCCGGATGGATTTTCGGAATCCCCGGACTTATGGAAGCCCAGGCACCCGAAGGCTATTATAAACTCTCCTGGTTCGCTGATCCGCGCTTTATAATCGGAACGATTATTTTCTTCACAGGAATGGGAATCAATCTCAATTCCGACCACATAATCCGCCACCTCAGAAAGCCCGGAGACACAAAGCATTACATCCCGAAAAAGGGTATGTACAAATATGTTACGAGCGCGAACTATTTCGGTGAGCTCGTCGAGTGGATTGGATATTCCATTCTCACCTGGTCACCGGCCGGGCTGCTTTTCGCCGTCTGGACTTTCGCCAACCTCGGCCCGAGAGCCAAGTCGCTGACCGAGAAATATGAACAGGAATTCGGTGAGGAGTACACCTCCCTTCATAAGAAGAACCTGATACCATTCGTGTGGTAAAAGCCGCAGATTACGCATTTTTTGAAAATATATCCACAACACACATAAACTACTCTGACTTAACAAATAAACTCAAACTGATATGAGCGAGATTTTCACTCCATATAAATTAGGCCCGATTGAACTGAGGAACAGAACAGTTCGCTCCGCAGCGTTCGAGGGTATGGGAAAGGGCAACGCCCCGACCGAGGAACTCATCAATTACCACACTGCAGTCGCCCGCGGCGGAATCGGTATGACCACCGTAGCGTACGCCGCCGTGTGCCAGAGCGGAATCAGTTTCGACTCCCAGCTTTGGATGAGGGAAGAGATTGTCCCTGAGCTCAAAAAGCTCACCGATGCAGTGCACGCGGAGGGCGCAAAGGCCAGCATCCAGCTCGGCCATTGCGGAAATATGACTCACCGCCGCACCTGCGGACAGACTCCGATCGGAGCCAGCTGCGGATTCAACCTCTACTCCCCCACCTTCTACCGCAAGATGACCCAGAAGGACATCGATTTCGTGGTGAAGTCGTTCGGAGACGCGGTTCGTCTTGCAATCAAGGCGGGATTCGACGCCGTTGAGATTCACGCCGGACACGGCTACCTCATCTCCCAGTTCCTCTCCCCGTACACCAACCACCGTCACGACCGCTACGGCGGAAGTCTCGACAACAGGATGAACTTTATGAGGGAGTGCGTCAGCGAGGCTGTGAAGGCCGCAGACGGAAAAATCGCCGTCACTGCAAAGCTAAACACCCGCGACGGTTTCAGAGGCGGCCAGGAAGTGGACGAGCTGATTGAAGTTGCAAAGGAGCTTCGCCGTCTGGGGGTCAACGCAATCGCGCTTTCCGGAGGATTTGTGAGCCGCGCTCCTATCTATGTTTTCAGGGGAGAATTCCCGACGAAGGCCATCGCGCACTATATGCCGGCTTCCTTCTGGTGGCTCAAGATATGTCTTCACATCGGGGCCTGGGCAGTCTGCCCGCCGGTTCCTTTCAAGCACCTTTTCTTTATGGAGGATGCTCTGAAGTTCCGCGAGGCGATGCCGGATTTCCCGTTCATCTATGTGGGCGGGGTAACGACCGGAGAGGACGCGCACAAAGTGCTTGAAAACGGCTTCCCGCTCTTCCAGATGGGCCGTGCAGTGCTTGAGGACACGGATTTCGTAAACAAGCTCAAGGCTGACGAGAACCACTGCAGCGGCTGCACGCACTCGAATTTCTGCGTCGGCAGGATGTACTCCAAGTCAATGCAGTGCCACAAGCATTGCGAGGACATCACTCCGGCTCTCGAAAAGGAAGTGAAGAAGATTGAAAAGCGCAACGAAAAACGTGAGCGCAAAGCAGGATATATAAAATAGGCAAAACGGTTTGTCGCGCCCGTAAGGGTGAGGAAAGTCCGGGCAGGAAAGGGCATCCCGCAGTGGAAAGCACTGATGGAGGTAACTTTATGACTGCTGTAACAGAAAATAACCGCTGCACGAAGGTCCGGGTACGCCCCCGAGAGGGGGAACGGCCCAGCCGCAGCAAGGGTGAAAACGCGAGGTAAGAGCTCACGACCGGCCGTGGCGACACTGTCGGGGTACGGCACCGGGACCTGCAAGACCAAATATATCGGTAATTAAGGGCTGCCCGCCCGCTGCCGAGGGGTAGGTTGCGAAGATAAATGACAGACTAAAACAGAACCCGGCTTACGGTTTTGCCTTAAAATTAAAAGGAGTGACGAGGTCCAGCGACCCGGTCACTCCTTTATTTCGTCATTACCGACAAATTTTGCAAATCGGGATTATACGCGACTACAATTACCTCCACATATGACCGTCTATACTCTGGATAGAAGGAGGATATCGCAGAGGGTGGAGATGTTGTCGGTGACAAAATCCGGCGCGTGGAACTCAGGAGTCCGTTTTGTCGCCTTCATTGAGCCATTCGCGGACTCTCCGCCACTTAGGCAGGCCTTTTCGTCCGCTTCCACCTTGCGGGCAGTTTGGAGAGTCGTTTCGCCGGAAAGGACCAAAACGCCCACGGCTCCGGCATTGTGGGCCATTGCAGTGTCGGTGTAGATTCGGTCGCCGGTCATCACAATTTCATCTGCCCTGAGACCGTGGCGGGACATTATCCCTTTGAGCATATTCGGGTCAGGCTTTCCGAGAGTGATGTCTGGACGGCGGAGAGTTGCGTGATAGATGCACTCGCACAAGGAACCGCAGTCAACAAGGACAGTCCTCTGGTCTGTAGGGCAGACTCGGTCGGGGTTGGTCGCAACATACGGAACGCCCTGTGAAGCCCACCAGGCAGCCCTGCAGAGCCTTGAATACTCCAGCGTGGGGTCAAAGGCCACTACGAGTACATCAGGCCGATCATCCGGAGAGTCGGCGCAGGAGACAAAGCCCTCCTTCTCGAACTGGGAGACCATCGACGGGGTGCCGAGCAGGAAAAGCCGCTTTGCTCCGGGGTGGTTAGTCTTTATCCAGTCGATAGCAGCGAGCGAAGTCGTATAGACATTCTCCTCCCCCGCCTCAATGCCCATTTTAGCGAGTTTCGAAACGTAATCCGCTACCGAGCGCGTCGGGTTGTTCGTAAGAAACGAATATCCGATGCCGTTCTCCCTAAGGCGGCGAAGAGTTTCAATGGTGAACGGGAATAGGGTTGAGCCCATATAGATGGTTCCGTCCATATCAAAAGCTATATGCCTGATTCTCTTTAATTTATCCTTATCCAAGGAGGAAAGAAATGGATATTTTCCGTCCGTTTCGAGATATTCCGTCATAATTTTAGATGGTTTCGAATTATTCGTTGAAAGTTTCGCTCTGAGAGATTATTCTTGAAATTTACATTCAAAGCGAAGAAAAATCCCCGTCGAGGCCGCAAATTTACTACAAATTCCTTAACTTTGTATTGCGTGTGTCTGGGCTAAAGTCTGAAATAGACAGGCAATAAACCTTTAGCTCAGCCGCAGGTCAACGAAATTAGCAACAACAATTACCTTAAATGGAAAAAAATAAACATAACGAATTCGATGTCATCATCATCGGAGGCGGCGCCACTGGTGCTGGAACTGCCCGGGACTGCTCCCTTCGCGGACTGAAGGTGCTTCTTATTGAGCGCAACGACATCGCCACCGGAGCCACCGGACGCAACCACGGTCTTCTCCACAGTGGCGCCCGCTATGCTGTAACGGACACTGAATCGGCCTCTGAGTGCATCAAGGAGAATAAAATCCTTAGGAGAATCGCGCGCGGCTGCGTGGAGCCGACCGAGGGCCTTTTCATCACCCTACCCGAAGACGATCTGGGCTACCAGGCGAAATTCGTCGAGTCCTGCTCGAAGGCGGGAATCAAGGCTAAGGTCATCGACCCCAAGGAAGCCATCGCGATGGAGCCGGCCGTGAATCCGGACCTTATCGGAGCGGTGATTGTCCCGGACGGAGCGGTGGACCCGTTCAAGCTCACGGCCGCCAATATGACCGACGCCAAAATCCACGGGGCCAAAGTGCTGACCTACAGCGAGGTAATTGAAGTCATAAAGGAAGGAAACACCGTCAAGGGCGTAAAAATCAGAAACAAGCGCACGGGAGATGTGGACACGTTCTATGCTCCAGTCACTGTGAACGCCGGAGGCATCTGGGGTCAGGGCATCGCCGAAATGGCCGGTGCAAGCATTACAATGTTCCCAGCAAAGGGCTCCCTGCTTATTTTCGGTCACAGGGTCAACAACATAGTCATTAACCGCTGCCGCAAACCGGCCAATGCCGACATCCTCGTTCCGGGCGAGACCATCTGCCTTATCGGCACCACCTCCGACCGCGTTCCGCTGGACCAGGTGGACAAAATCAGAGTCACCCCCGAGGAAGTTAAAATCCTCCTTGAAGAGGGCCAGAAACTTGCCCCGAGCCTTGCCCAAACCCGAATTATCCGTGCCTACTGCGGAGTGAGGCCTCTTGTCGCGGCGGACAACGACCCGTCAGGGCGAAACATCAGCCGAGGCATCGTTCTGCTGGACCACGAAACAAGGGACGGCATTTCTGGATTTATCACCATCACGGGCGGAAAACTTATGACCTACCGCCTTATGGCCGAGTGGGCGACGGATCTTGTCTGCCGGAAACTCGGAGTCCACAAGGGCTGCGTCACGGCTCAAAGGCCGCTTCCGGGCTCTGAAGACCGTGCCGAAAAGCCCGCCAGGCCGCTTTCCGACAAGGATGAGAGCCTAATCTGCGAATGTGAAAAGGTCACGCTCCGGAAGGCGGAAAACGCCATAGACAATCTTCAGGTGACGAATATGGTGGATCTTAGGCGCCGGACGCGTCTCGGGATGGGAACTTGTCAGGGAGAGCTTTGCGCCTGCAGAGGAGCCAGCCTTCTTGCCCGCAAAAAGGAAAATCCGACAAAGGCGAAGGAAGATTTGAAGGCGTTTATGAACGAGAGATGGAAAGGAATTTATCCTATCTGCTGGGGCGACTCGCTGCGTGAAAATGAGTACACCCAGTGGATATACTCCCACGAAATATAGTATTTCTTTTGGTCTATATTCCTTTTCTCATCAGTCGAGTCCTCCAACTCCTTCTTCGAAAAGAAATCTATCCTCAAAAAACGAGACTAACACGATTCAATTTGAACATTTAAGAAATAGGAAATAATGCAATTCGATACAATAATAATCGGCGGCGGACTTACGGGGCTTCTCTGCGCCCTCCGCCTTCAGGAAAAAGGTCAGAAATGCGCCATTGTCTCATCCGGACAGTCGGCTATGCATTTCTGGTCAGGCTCATTCGATGTTTTGAACCACCTGAGCGACGGGGCCGAGGTGGACTCCCCTTTCGAGGCGATGAAGAGTCTGCCTTCGGAGCATCCCTACTCCATAATCGGAGCGGAAAGGGTCCGGGGGTATCTTGACGAAGCAGTGCGCCTTTTGGAGAGTGTCGGCTGTCATCTTGATGTCCCGGAGGATGGGAAGAACAGGTGGAGAGTAAGCTCTATGGGTTCCATAAAAAAATGCTATATCACTCTCAAGGACCTTCTTCTGGCGCCATCGCCTGAGGGGAAAATCTGCGAAAAGGCCCTTGTAGCCTCTCTCGACGGTTTCCTGGACTTCAATTCCGAGTTCATATCGAAAGCAATCGAAGACTCCGGAAGCCCGTGCAGAGCGGTAACAATCCATCTTGAAGCGCTAAGCAAGCTCCGCAAGAGTCCGACCGAAATGAGGGCCACGAACATCTCCCGTGTGCTTGACCGCCCCACTTTCAAGGAATACATCTCCCAGATTAAGGAGAAATATGACGGAGAGGACCTCATCATTCTCCCCGCCATCTTCAGTCTGAAGGATGCAGTCGATGCGGCTCAAATCGGCAAGGTGATGAACACCACCGTACGCTTTGTCCCGACCCTTCCACCTTCGGTGCCGGGAATCGAGGTTCAGAGGGCCCTCACTGACCTTTTCTGTTCAAAGGGCGGCACACTCCTCAAGGGCGACACTGTCACCTCAGGCGCCTTCGAGGGCGGAAAGCTTACCGCCATCCGCACCGCGAACATCCCCGACTTGGAGTTCACTGCGGACAACTTCGTTCTTGCCAGCGGAAGCTTCTTCAGCAAGGGACTCACCGCGCAGCGGAACAGTTTCTTCGAAACGGCGCTCGGAGTTGACGTGGAGGGCGCAGAGGATCGCAAGGAATGGTTTGACGCCAACGATTTCTTCGCAAAGCAGAACTACATCGGTTATGGCGTGAAGACCACCGAGGGGGCAGGTCTCAAGGCATCCAAAGACGGAGCGGTCATCGAGAACCTCTACGCCGCCGGGGCCATTCTCGGAGGCTGCAACGCGCTCTTCGAGGGGTGCGGCGGGGGTGTCGCAGTCAGCTCCGCCTATTATGCAGCCGACAGCATACTGGCCTAAAAGGCGCATTACTGCGTCCTGTTCCTTGCCGATTTCAAGTCGAGAGAAAAATAGCGCAAATATAATTGACTTTATAACAGCATCTTGAAGATGAAAAAAAACAGCATAGCAGACAATAACTTTGAGCAGTGCCTCAAATGCACGATTTGCACAGTGTATTGTCCGGTGGTTCCGGCTAATCCCCTCTATCCGGGTCCGAAACAGGCGGGTCCTGACGGCGAGAGGCTGCGTCTGAAGAACAAATCCTACTACGACAAGACCCTCAAGTACTGCCTTAACTGCAAGCGGTGCGAGGTGGCCTGCCCGTCTGGAGTGAGGGTCGCGGACATAATCCAGAATGCACGGCTCACCTACGGGGCCCACGTTCCTTCTCTCCGCGACATCGCGCTCGGCAGCACTGACCTTATGGGAGCTGTAGCGACGAAAATGTCCGGGATTGTGAACCCGATGCTGCAGAACTCGGCGGTAAAGGGTATTATGAATGCTGTTGTCGGAGTGGACCACAGGAGGACTCTTCCGTCATATTCGGGTGAAACCTTCGAGCATTGGTTCAAAAAGAATGCTCAGGCCTCTCAAGACTTATTCCCCGAGCACATCAACTACTACCACGGCTGCTACGCCAACTACAACTACCCGCAGCTCGGACGCGATTTTGTGAAGGTTATGAATGCGCTCGGAGTGGGCGTGAGGCTGCTTGACGGGGAAAAATGCTGCTCCATTGCGGCCCTTTCCAACGGGCTGACTTCTCTCGCGAGGAACAACGCGCGCAAGAACATTGAAGTGATGGGAAAGGCGCTGAAAGAGACCGGAGAGCCGATTGTGGGCGTCTCTTCCACCTGCTTTCTCACAATCCGCGACGAATATCCCCACCTTCTCGGCCTTTCAACAGACGAGATTCGGGACAACTTCGACCTTGCCACCAAATTCATCTTCAAAAGGCTTTCCGAAGGAAAAAGCAGTCTGCGCTTTAAGAAGGACTATCACGCCCGAATTGCCTACCACACCCCCTGCCACCTCGAGAAGCTTGGCTGGCAGCACTTCTCGATTGAACTTCTCGGGAGCATCCCGGGCGTGGAGCTGACTGTTCTCCGAAGCAACTGCTGCGGAATGTCAGGAACATACGGCTTCAAAAAAGAGAACTACGAGACCTCTCAGGCCATCGGAAAGCCGCTTTTCGACCAGATTGCCGAGGTCGCGCCCGATTTTGTCGCCTGCGACTGCGAAACCTGCAAATGGCAGATTGAAATGTCCACAGGCGTCAAGGTAAAACATCCGGTGAGCGTTCTCGCAGAAGCTCTCGAAGATTAAACCGTAGTGTATGCCGACAGTCTAAATTTGACGCTTAACAGAAAATAGATATGCCCGGACAGACAATAGACATAGAACAGATACTCGCCCGCAGGTTCCACGGAAAAACGCCGCGGCTTCTGGTGTGGCTCATAAAAAGGCTTCTGCACCAGGATTGGCTCAACGCCTATTTATCTCAGGGTTACGAGGCGATCGAATTCTGCGAAAACGCGGTCAAATACCTCAATGTATCCCTCAAGGTGGAGGGGCTGGAGGACATCCCCCTTGGCGGACGCTACACCTTTGTCTCCAACCACCCTCTCGGAGGCGCGGACGGAGTGGCACTCGCGGGAATCGTCGGGCGAAGATTCGGGGGCATACGCCTGATGGTCAACGACTTTCTGATGAGCCTAAAAGGGCTTGCCCCGCTCTGCATCCCGGTCCACGCTAAAATCAAAACGAAGGGAAACGGAATCGGCAACCAGCACAGGGATCTTCCGAGGCTCACCGACGAGATTTTCGCCTCAGACAATCAGATACTAATGTTCCCCGCCGGTCTGTGCTCACGGAAAAGGAACGGGGTTATCCGGGACCTTGAGTGGGGAAAGGTGTGCATAAAGAAAAGCGTTGAATTCCAAAGAGATATAGTCCCTGTTCACTTCATTGCGGAGAACTCGCCGAGGTTTTACAGAGTGGCGAACCTCTCGAAGGCGCTGCACCTTAAGTTCAACATAGCGATGGCGTTTCTCCCCGACGAGCTCTACCGCGCTCAGGGAAAGACATTCCGCATTATCTTCGGAAAACCCATTCCCTGGGAGACTTTCGACGGGAGCAAAACCCCTAAGGAATGGGCTCAAGAGGTGAAAGAGAAAGTCTATGAATTGGAATAGAGTTTGCGGCGGCCCTGAAGGTCCCGACCCAAAAGAAAAGGCTAAATAACTAATATGGAAGAAATCATTGCACCGGTGGACGTAGAAGTCCTTAAGAGTGAACTTACTCCCGACAAGAAACTTCGCAACACGAACAAGGGCGGAAACGCTCTCTATGTAGTCACTGCGCAGAACTCTCCGAATGTTATGCGTGAAATAGGACGTCTTCGCGAAGAGGCGTTCCGCACAGCCGGCGGTGGTACCGGAGAGAGCCTTGACATAGACTCGTTTGACACTATGGACCCGCCCTGCAAGCAGCTGATAGTCTGGGACCCGGACAACGAGGCCATAGTTGGCGGCTACCGCTACATATTCGGAACCAATGTCCGCCTGGACACGAGCGGGCAGCCGATTATAGCCACCACCCACCTTTTCCATTTCTCAGAAAAATTCATTCAGGAATATCTCCCGCAGACCGTTGAGCTGGGGCGTTCATTCGTGAGCCAGCGCTATCAGAGCGGTGAAATGGGGGCAAAGGGAATGTTCGCGCTCGACAACCTCTGGGACGGACTCGGAGCCATTATGATGCTCCGCCCCGGGATGAGATACTATTTCGGGAAAATGACTATGTACCCGTCCTTTAACCGCTATGGGCGCGACCTCATTCTCCATTTCCTCCACAAGCATTTCGCGGACACGGAGAATCTGGTCGTAACGCGCAATCCGGTAAGGATCGAAACCGACCCCACCGAGATGGACCGGGTTCTGTGCAAGGACGACTTCAAGGAGGACTACAGGATTCTGAAAAAGGTGATTCAGTCTCTCGGGCTCAACATCCCGCCGCTTGTGAACAGCTATATGGGCATCTCCCCTTCACTGAAGGTCTTCGGAACCGCCGTCAATGACGAGTTCGGAGATGTGGAGGAGACTGGAATACTGGTGGATTTCAACGACATCTACGACGAGAAACGTTCTCGCCACATTGACTCGTTCATCCGGGAGTGCATCGAGAAGATGAAGGAGAGGTTCCCGACTACCTTCGAGAATTTCGAGGGCGAGATTGCGCAGAAAATCGCCAAACGCCGCGAGGAACGGGCCGCCAAATTCGCGAAGCAGCGCGAAGATGTGGCTATGAAGAAAGCCAAACTAAAAGAAGAACGCGCCCAAAAAGCTAAAAGAAGACGGCGTTCAAAAGATGAATAATAAAAAGCGGAGCCTCACCGGGTTCCGCTTTTAATTACTCAAGTTTCGCAAGTGCGAAACTTGACAAGGGCTTCTGCCCGCCGGCCCTTGGGGCCGTAAAAAATCCCTAGGCTCAAGAGAGCCGTGCGGAGTCTTTGAAGGGAGG
>CAVHYU010000042.1:0-15556 GCA_963640535.1 bacterium
AATTTTTTCGCAACTTTTTTCAACTTTTTTCGCAACTTTTTTTCACCCCAAAACAGCCTCAAACCCTAACTCACTGTCGCAGGCAAGGTTATATACAAGTCCTCATCAGAGGACGCGTGAAGTTTGTGAAGGGAGGGATTGCGTTGATAGGGCAAACGGAGCGCCACTTCCCCTACAGAGGGGACGGGAGGGGTGTATATATAAACGGGAGGGGTGTAAAAAAGTCCTCATCAGAGGACGCGTGAAGTTTGTGAAGGGAGGGATTGCGTTGATAGGGCAAACGGAGCGCCACTTCCCCTACAGAGGGGACGGGAGGGGTGTTATATATGATGATAAGGTTCGCCGCGAATTATAGTAAAAGCCCGATAAAGTTGCTCAAGAAAAATCGCCCGCACCATCTGATGCGAAAAAGTCATCCGGGAAAGCGAAATGAGCGAATTTGCCCGGGTGTAAACCTCGGGGCTGAAACCGTAGGCGCCGCCGATGACAAAAACTATGTCGCGCGCCGCACCGCCGGAAATTTTCCGCTCAATCTCCCCCGCCCATTCCAGAGAGGAGTAGAGTTTCCCCCGCTCATCAAGAAGAATCACATCGTCTGTCGGCCGCACATTTCGCAGGATAAGCTCCCCCTCCTTCTCCTTAATCTGTTCGCGCGTTAGAGCGGCCACCTTCTTGAGCTCGGGGATCTCCACCAGTGAGAAGGATGTGTAGTGCTTGAGCCTGCCGGAATATATGTCCATCCCGGCCTTCACCCAGTCCTTGTCGGTCTTCCCGACGGTAAGAAGCGTAATTTTCATCTCAGGCTCTTTGAGTTCATAACTTAACTTTCGCAAGTATCTAACTCATTTATATATAAACAATTTCTCCCTAATAACCCTCTCTAATAACCCTCTCTAATTCCACGCACTTTTTCCCTCACACAAATCTCCCCGCATTTTTATCTGAACCCCCTGCCATTACAGAATCCTCTCGAACGGATCGAGCGAAAAGCCCTCGTCGAGCACCTTGCGGGCAGCTTCCTTCGCCCCATCAAGAGAAAGGTCGCGGTAGTTTCCGCACTGAACGTCGTTCGCCGCAGGAATTTCTTCCGCCGCGAGAACATCCTCAAGAGCGAGCAGAAGCGCCGTCCTCATCTCCTCCACGCCCCTTTCGCCCCAGGCGGTGACATAGAACCCGGTGCGGCATCCCATCGGACTGAGATCGATGACCCCGTCGATGTGGCGGCGGAGATTTTCTGCAAGAAGGTGCTCCAGTCCGTGGAGTGTTGCTGTAGGGAGGCACTCGCGGTTCGGCTGGCAGAACCGGAGGTCAAACTTGGTCACTTTGTCGCCCTGGGGGCCGTTCTGAACGCAGCAGCGGCGCACATACGGCGCCTTCACCCTGCGATGGTCGAATGTGAAGCTCTCGACCTGAGTTTTATCGTCTTTCATAATCATTCGTTTGCTGCCCGGAATGAGCATACCTTATTATATATGCCCGAAAGGGGCATTCATTTATAAGGGGATTATCCCCGACTATAGTTTTTCCAAGATCCGGCGGACTTCCTCCCAGGTTTCGCCCTCGGAGTGGCGGATGCTGTGCTCATACTTGTCCAGACACAGATTGTCGCTCACGATTTTCACTGCCCCGATGAGCGGAATCCTCTCAAACGCCGCAACGTAGTTGAGCTCCATATCGAAGGCGCAGGGAGCGGTGATGTCGGTCTTGAGGACGAAGGAATTGGAGGTGTAGCAGGGAACACCGTCCTCGCAGAAACGGTAACCGTTCCTCCAGTCCGTAAATTCAACCACATTGTCCATAAGCCGGAAGGTTTCGCTCACCTTCACGACGCTCCCGACCGGGATGGAATTGCTTCCGCAAAAGCCCACATTGACGATTTTCTCCTCCCCAATGCCCGGGCGCTGAAGAAGACGCGAGCAGGTGCGGATTACATTTCCGGCACCGACTCCGGTCTTAATTATTTCATATTCAGAAAGATGCCTCTTCGCGAGAGAGAGCTCCTCATCAGTAGCGACCAAAATTATCATAACTTTTCCATTAAAATTCAATCAAATGTCCATTTTCGGGGATGTGACTCCCCGCCAAGAAACGTCCCTCTTGGAGGCTATTCCTTATATTTTGGCAGGTGCAGCGTAAAGCAAGCACCGCCCAGCGCAAACGACCGCTTGTAGGAAATCGTTCCGCCGCAGGACTCCACTATGCTCCGGCTAATGACGAGCCCGAGACCGGTGCCGCTGCTCTTTGTCGTGAAGTTCGGGGTGAACAGTTTCTTGAGGTTTTCCTCTGAAACTCCCGTACCGTTGTCATCCACAACTATGTCGTAAAAGCCTTCGTCGGCGGAATTGCGCAGACAGATGAGCACCCGGCCCTTTTCCACTTGCTCCCCGGAGTCTTCCTGAAGCTTCTCCCTGGCCTCGATTGCCTGGATGGCATTGGTGATAAGGTTCACCACCACCCTGATTATATGCGTTCTCTGGGCGATGACATATGCCTCGGGGATGCCCATATAAGTCAGTTCCACATCCTCTCTGTTGTCAAAGAGGGTCACCTGCTCGCTTAGGATTTCATTCAGTTCCACCACATCGGTCACAGGGTCGCCGATGCGCGCGATGGCATAGAAGTCGTTCGCCGTGTCCGCAAGCACATCCACCTGTTCGAGGATGGCCTTTGCCGTCTCGTCGAACTTGGTGTTCCAGTCCTCGCGCCCGGTTTCCTTCCAACGCACGAGTTTCTGCATCTTGAGCTTGACAGGAGTGAGCGAGTTCTTGATTTCGTGAGCGACCTGACGGGCCATTTCCTTCCACGCGCTGTCCCTCTCGGCCTCGGCAAGCTGGCGGCTGCTCTCGGAAAGAGCCCGCACCATCCTGTTGTAGGCCACAACGAGCGCAGAAATCTCGTCGTCACCCTTGTATTTGATTTCCTCCAGATTGTTGATATCCACGGAATCCATCTTCTGGCCCAGTTTCGCAAGATGGCGGAACATATTGTCCGTGACCACGGAACTGATCCAGATGGAGAACAGAAGCAGGGTGAAGAACAGGCACACGATGAGACTTGCGTGAAGGACCGCCTCGCTCTTGAAGTTGTAGTCGCTGCCGGTGTAAGGACATCCGGCAATGGCAACCAGGCTCCCTCTGGAGTTGAAAACCGGGGCATAAAGAGCGAAAAAGCTCCTGCCGGCAATCTCTTCCTTGTGGATGTAGTAGCTCTGGCTCAGTTTCGTTATATTATAGAAGGCGTCTTGATTGATGCGGCTTCCGACCACCATCCCTTCAAAAAGCTCGGGAGCGGTGCTGCTGAAAACCTTTCCCGAAGGTGTGTAAAGCGTTATGTCAGACTGGGTTATCTGTCCGAACTCCGAAAGGCTCGCATAGAACCCCGGGTTCTGAAGGTCGTGGAAAGACTCGGCAAACTGGCACCTTTTCTCCAGCAGAGACTGCACGGTGGTGATTTTCCCGGACATAAGCCTGGTCATATTCATCTGGTTGCGTTCATAGACGAAAACGACGCTGATGAGGGAAATCGCCGCCAAGGTGAGAGTCAGTGACGTGATTACCAACAGGTTAATCTTTGTCCTGAGGCGATTCTTTTCTTTCCGCTCTTTTTTGCGGTCCTTGCGGAGGATGTAGATGAGGACGAAGGTTACGAGGAAGGTGAGGGAGAACGAAGTGAAGTAGGAAGTTAGTTTCCTCTCTGGACGGGAAATCACCACGATTTCTCCGCCGCTCACATCAGAGCAGAAATGCTGGTAGTCCTTGTAGCGGAAGTGGCTGTGGCCTCCGTCGCCCCTCATCAACTGAGCAACGTGGTCAGCCACAGTAGGATAAGGGTAGTTTCCGCGGGAAGACACAAGGATTCCGCCCTGATATTTGGCGTATGAATAGAAAGCCGGGATGCTGCCGGAGCTGAGGCCGGAATTTCGCGGGAGTATGCTCCTGTAGCCGTAGAGTTCGTTGTCGTGGGTGTTGGATATGTTCACGAGAAGACGGTTTCTCTCCCCGTCCTCGCTCTCGTAGAGGAATACGCCGGTGTAACCATCCTTTCCTGTGCCGTTTTCGCACCAAAAGAAGTGGGAATTGTCGTAAATCTGTGTGCCTGAAGCAATTACGTCGTCAAAAATCTGTCTTCCCGCCCAGTCGTTTTCACGGATGACGACAACGGAAATGTCCCTGGTCTGCGAAGGACGGCTCAGCCAGGTCTCTGTGATTCGGTTGCCGAGGGACCTTTCGCAGTCGTCTTTGGTGATGAGCATTGCAATCATAGGGTCGGAGGCAATCGCGTCCTCCACCCCCAGCAGCTGCATCTCCAGCCCCAGATCCCTTTCAATGGAAAGCCTGTCAGCCCAGCCCCAGATGCGCCTTTCCTCCTTCCGGAAGCCGTAAACTGCGGAAACCACGGTCATATACAGTGCGCAAATCACGGCAAACGTAACGACCCATCTCATTGAGCGGGTCTTTATTTTCTTTCCGATGAACTCCGCCACGACAAGTTTCAGACTGAAAAACTGAAACAGGGTGAATATGATGAGGAATATGTAGGAAAGAAACGTCATAAGAGAATACCCCCAGTCCGAGTTCCAGCGAAGAAAATTCAGCGAGAGGCTTGAGTTGAAAATTATGCTCTTGAGGGTGAAGTGGATATAGAGCATCGCCCCGATGGCAAGAAGCAGCACCCCAACTCCGTAGAGAAGGATGTTTCGACGGGGATGGGCGCTGGTGCGAAGCCAGCGGACACTTTTCTGCCTTAGGAGATACACCGAAAGCAGCACCAGAGTAAGAAGGGTGTTCAACAGCAGGAGCACTCCGAGCGAAGTGAAAACAGGGCCGTCGGCATACACGAGGGGTGAGAAAAGCGAGAAATCGATGGCCTCGTCCATATTCCCGGCAAGGTCACCGGCTATTTTGAATACAGGCTTCCCTCCCACGGTCACCGGCGTTCCGCTTTCTTCCGAAAGGGGGACTATGCTGTAGCGCCCGCGGATTCCAAGATGGGGGTTTATGCTGTTTTTTGAAGATATGTGCTTCTCAACCAGAGTGTTGCGGATTTCGAGCCCTGCGATTATAACCGTCTGCCGGTCGCCCCGCACGGCCTTTATGAGGTACCATTTTGGACCCATATTTACGTAGGTCACATCCTCGCCCGCCTTGTTCAGAGGCGAATAGAGCCGGTTTGGAGAGGGAGTCACCCGGGAGAAAATGAGTTTCGAACTTATGTCGTCGTTAATCTCGGTGAACTGGTTGTACCAGGCCTGGAGGGTGTCGCATACATATTTATATATGACGATGTCCTGCGGAATGTCCTTCGGGGGCTGGGCCTCGGAGTCGTAGTCCTTCATCTCGAGGACTTCATTTATGTATTTGTCCATCAGGGCGATACGACGCTCGGTGCCACGGGAGGCCTGCCGGGCCGCGGTTTCCGTGCCATAGGGAAGCGAGAAGACCGCCGCAGCGAGCCCCACCACGAGGGCGACTCCCAAGGCGAATATCCACCAGAATGTCTTGTTGCTGAGATATTTCTTTTCCATAAATTTCTGCCGTATCTGCCCCGGGGAACTTCGCCCCGGAAAAACCAAAACAACCTGCAAATTTAATGAAAAAGTCCGTATGTGTAAAAGATGGGGATTTTGATAACTGAGGCGGAAAGATAAGGAGTCTTGGCTCAGTATTTGATAGGAGAGCACTCCACTTTGAAAACCGGATTATGACAGGTACAGGAAAAATAGGATTCTGCGGCGTTGCAGCCGCTATTTTGATGGGTTTTGGCGTGCAAAGCGCTGGGGCTCAGACTCTTGTGCGTGTCTCATCCCTCGGGGGCGTTTCCAGTGCATCCACGATGAGCCTCTCACAGACTCAGGCTGGGTCCTTCGATGTTTTCGTCCCGATTTCGAAATATCTGGGCAACGGAGACGCTGAAAAACTTTCGGCCTGGTTTTCAAACAGCATAGAAATCTCCATTCTCGGGGAGTCGAACACCTGCTCGAAGTCTCAGGCAAAGCAGATTCTCAAGGCGTTCTACAACACCTATTCGCCCCGCTCCTTCGAGATCACCCACAAGGCCGCCCAGTCGAATGTGAAATACGCGCTGGGGCATCTCAAGGCCGGCGGCGAGACTTTCCTTGTCAGCATTTTTCTTTGTATGAAGGACAATTGCTACGACATCCACCAATTAAAAATAGAGCGCCTCTGACGCTCTATTTTTAATTGGCGGATGAGCAGGCTGACGCCTGCTTGTACTTTCATACACCCCCCAGCCCCCTCTGCAGGGGGAGTGGCGCTCCGTTCGCCCCATTCACTTTCCATCGCTTCGCTCTCTCCACGCGTCCGCTTTAGCGGACTTTAGCGCCTCTGACGCTCTATTTTTAATTGGTGGATGAGCAGGCTGACGCCTGCTTGTACTTTCATACACCCCCCAGCCCCCTCTGCAGGGGGAGTGGCGCTCCGTTCGCCCCATTCACTTTCCATCGCTTCGCTCTCTCCACGCGTCCGCTTTAGCGGACTTTAGCGCCTCTGACGCTCTATTTTTAATTGGTGGATGAGCAGGCTGACGCCTGCTTGTACTTTCATACACCCCCCCCAGCGTCCATTCTGTTAGGGGTGAAGAACACCGAACAGGTCATCGAGGCTCACGGTGCTCTGAATAGAACCTGAGTATTCGTTCTTCTCCACTCCTGAGGCCGCTATCAGAGTCAGATGAAGTGCATAGGGGGTCTTGGTCGCTCTGCGGAAAGATTCCATTTTTTGGAGCATTTCCTCAAGATATTTCTTTGTGACCGCGTAGGGGCTCATCGAGAATTTTGCCTCACAGATGTTGATTACCTGATCCCGTCTTTCAATCAGAAGATCAATCTGCGCGCCCTTTATCCCCTTCTCATTATCCGCCTTCTGAGTCCACGAGCACACATTGCTCAGGATACCCCGGATTCCCAGACTTTCCTTGATTTGGGGAATGTGGCAAAGACACAGTTGCTCGAAAGCATATCCGCTCCACGCACGGCGGGACGGACTGTCGATCGAATGTGACCAGAACTCTTCGTCACGTCCCCGGGAATTTTTCACAAACTTCAGATAGAACAATATGAACATATCCGTCAGCTGGTACATCGCGTCCCTTTCCTTTTTCCCGAAAGCGGAATATGAGCGGATGAAATCGCAATTTTTCAGATTTTCAAGCGCCTTGCTCAATTCGCCACCGTCCGCTTTTTTCATCTTTTCGCACAAATCCTTGCGGGTCATCCCTTTCGAAGACTTGGCAAAAATATCTATTATACGTCGGTATATCTCCGCATTTTTGAAAAGCGACTTAAGAAGGATTTCATATTCCCCGGCAAGTTCCGCTCCGTTTCTGAAAAAGAGGAAGTCCACGTTCTGCGGCAAGCTCATATTGCTTTGAAGCAGATCCAGATAGTACGGTGTCCCGCCCAAAACCATATAACATTCGGCAATCTGATGCCTGCTCCATTTTATGTTTTTATACTTCAGAAACAACTCGGTCTCGTGCAGATTGAACTGGGACAGTTTGATTTTGCGGGTCACGCGGTTGTGCAGACCGCCTTTCTGCGCTATGACATTATCGTTCATCCAGGTGGTAGCCGAGCCGCAGATTATCATAAAAAGGTTTTTGCGGGTGGAGGCCCAGTCATTCCAGAAATTTTCGAACTCGCTGACAAAGCGTGAGCGGGGGACGTCGAGCCACGGCATCTCATCGATAAAGATGACCACTCTCTTCTTGTCCAAAGTGGCGATGTAATGCTTGAGCTGGAGGAATGCTTCATTCCAATTTTGCGGCACAAGATAAGGATAACCTGAATACTCCACAAGTTTCCGGTGCCAAAGTGCGAGCTCTTCCTCCCGACTGCCTTCATATTTTCCGGTCACGAAGAAGTCAAATTTCTCCTGGAACATACTTTTGACCAGAAATGTCTTTCCCACTCTGCGGCGTCCATAGACCGCGACAAGCTCAGCTTTCCCTGACTCAAAACATTCAGTGAGAAGATTTTGTTCTATCTCCCTTCCTATTATATTAGTATTCAAGCTCATACAATACGCTTTTTGAGTTATCCATTAATCGGAAAAAATCTTTTCCAGCGGTAAAGGTATAAAAAAACGAGTTAGCGAGCAAGTATAATCAAATTTATTGCGCGCTAAGTGTCCAAAAATTTGAGTTAGCGCGGAAGTTCAGTGGAATCACGGTTTACGCTGCGAGGGCACTTATTTTTTTTGGGGGGGGGAGTGGCGCTCGAAGAGTTTACTTTATGTGGAGCTCTTTTTCAGCGCGGTCGAAGGCGTCGGAACGCTTCAGGATGAAGTTGGAGCCGAGGTATTTGGTGCGGACTTCGTCATCGCCGGCGAGGGCTTCAGGGGTGCCTGCCTGAAGGATTGTTCCTTCGTAGAGGAGGTAGGCGCGGTCTATGATGGCGAGGGTTTCACCCACATTGTGGTCGGTGATGATGACTCCGATGTTCTTGTATTTGAGCTTCGCGATGATGTACTGGATGTCTTCGACGGCGATAGGGTCCACACCGGCGAATGGCTCGTCGAGAAGGATGAACTTCGGGTCAATGGCAAGGGCGCGGGCAATCTCGCAGCGTCTTCTCTCGCCTCCGGAGAGCTGGTTTCCGTAGCTTTTGCGGACTTTGTGGAGATTGAACTCGTCAAGAAGGCTCTCCAGCCTCTCTTTCCTTTCCGCCTTCGTAAACTGGGAGGACATCTCCATCACGGACATAATGTTGTCCTCAACTGACATTTTCCTAAAGACCGAAGCCTCCTGCGCAAGATAGCCCACGCCTTTCTGAGACCTTTTGTACATCGGAAGCCCGGTTATTTCCTCATCGTCAAGGAATATGCGGCCTTCGTTCGGGACTACCAGGCCCGTTATCATATAGAACGAGGTGGTCTTACCTGCTCCGTTCGGGCCGAGGAATCCGACGATTTCACCCTGTTCAACTTCCATCGAAACGCCTTTGACGACGGTTCGGACGCCATATTTTTTTACGAGGTTTTCGCAACGCAGTTTCATTCTGTCTTTGTTTTATCTTCCGGAGCGTCGGGGGTTTATATTCCGTAACGTCTGGCGGACCGGGTTAATTTATTTGATGTCAAGATTCAAATCCTTGGCATTTATTTGATGTCAAGGTTCAAGTCCTTGACGAGGTTTTTCACATTGTCGTTCTCGCTCATCAGGACCTTGGCCTTGTCGCTGGGCATATAGGCTGCGGGGCCGGTCTCTTCCATCGGAATCACCTCAACGGAAAGTAGTACGGCTTCCACTCCGCAGAGCCGACGGAAATTTGCCTCAAGCTCGTGGAGAAGCTTTGTTTCCACCCACTCTTTCTGGGCCTGGTTCACCACCTGGAAGGTGATCGTTTTCTTGCCTTCCGCCTCGCTTACGGAGAGTTTAGAGGTGCTGAGCATACTGTAAAGACGCGGCTTGCTGCTGTAGAGAGCGGCAAGGGCCGGCCAATGGGCGAGAAGAGCCTCGTCAGAAGGGAGAGCGGCAGGGGCGGCGGAAGCTGAGTCAGCAGGGGCGGCCTTTTCTTCCTGTCCGAGCATCGCGGCCATTGACATTCCGCCTCCGGAGCGGCCTGCGCGCCTTGCGCGCGGAGCGGTGGCAGGAGCAGGTTCGGGCTGTGGAGCTGGCTGTGGAGCCTGCGCTGTCGGCTGAGAGGCAGGGATTGGCTGAGGCGCGGGTTGAGCCGGAGCGTTTGGCCTGGAATCCGCTGCAGGGACGCTCTGCGGGGTTGAAGGGGCTGCCTTTGGAGCCGCCGCGCTCTGCGGGGCTGCAGGGGCCGCCGAGACAGGGGCACCGCCCTCGGGACGCGAAGTTATGTAGCAGAGCCGCATCAGCGCGAACTCTATGTGAAGACGCGGATTGACCGCCGCCTTGTAGGCGCTTTCACAGCCCGTCGTAATGCCCAGGGCCTCATAGAGGAAAGCCATCGGGCACTTTGACGCCTGCTCGGCATAGCGCGCCTTGAGCGAAGCGGGGAGCTCCAGCAGGGCGTCCAGCCCGCCGGCCTTGGACACCACGAGGTCCCTAAGGTGCGAGGAGAGCGCCCCCACAAAATGAAGGGCGTTGAATCCCTTTGAGAGAATCTCGTCGAAAGTCTTGAGACAGAACGCGTAATCCCCCGTGAGGAAATGTTCCACAAGGGAGAAACTGTACTCGTAGTCAAGGACATTGAGGTTGCGGATGACATCCGCATATTTCACGTCGGTGCCGCAGAAGGCCACCGTCTGGTCAAAAATGGTGAGCGCATCCCTCATCGCGCCGTCAGCCTTGTGGGCAATCACGTGGAGAGACTCGTCGTCGATGGTAATCCCCTCCTTTTCTGCCACCATCCTAAGATTCTTCACGATGTCGTCCACCCCGATGCGGTTGAAATCGTAGGTCTGGCAACGGGAGAGGATGGTCGGAAGGATTTTGTGCTTCTCGGTTGTGGCGAGGATGAAAATCGCGTGTGCAGGCGGCTCCTCAAGAGTTTTGAGGAAGGCGTTGAATGCTTGGGAGGAGAGCATATGGACCTCGTCGATGATGTAGACGCTGTATTTTCCCACCTGAGGGGGCACTCTCACCTGGTCCATCAGGTTCTTGATGTCCTCAACACCGTTGTTGGAGGCGGCATCAAGCTCGTGGATGCAGTAGGAACGGCCTTCAGCGAAGGATTTGCAGGACTCGCACTCGCCGCAAGGCTCCATATCCGCGGAAGGGTTGGAGCAGTTTATCATCTTCGCGAAGATGCGGGCGGTGGTGGTTTTGCCCACTCCGCGAGGGCCGCAGAAGAGGTAGGCGTGCGCAAGCTGTCCCCTCAGAATGGAGTTCTTGAGGGTGCGGGCGATGTTGTCCTGGCCGATAAGCGTGCCGAAATTATCCGGCCGATATTTGCGAGCCGAAACGATGTACTGTTCCATATCCTGTCTTTTAGCATTCTGACAATCCGTCATCTTTTTTGGATGTCAACCTGCAAAGATAGCAATTATGCACGAAACTTGCTAATGGGAAAAAGCCACGACAGACAAAGGCTTTTTTCTTACCTTTGCAGTCCGCGCTCCAGCCTCCCGAGGTCAGGAGTTTGGATATGAATAAAAATATCTAGATTATGAAAAAGACATTGACAATAATTGCAGCTCTGACGCTGCTTCCGGTTTTTGCCCTCGCACAGGCGCAAATCACTACGAAAAAAGTGCAGCTGAGCGACTTCCCTCAAAAGATTATGAAAGTTGTTCTGAGCGGTAGCCCAATGATGGACAATCTGTTGAAAGAAGAGATAAGCTCCCGCTGGACTCTTTCCCCATACGAGTTCTGCACCCTCGAGGATTTCGAGGCGAACAAGACCAACTCCGACTATTACTTCCTCCTCGAGACCGCCGGACAGTTCAAGAAAGAGACCGAGCCGGGGGTTAGTTTCCTTACGGTCGTAAAGGGCGGAAAGGATGCCGAAAAGGGCATTGACAAGATGCTTGAGGCCTGTTCGTTCCCGCTTTGCAGTGTCGAGGAGTCTTCCGGACGCGAGTTCACCTTCCTTCCCGCCGTCATTGACATAATGCAGGGCTACATTTCCGACTCCACCGAAAGGGACACCGACGCCTACGGAGGACTGGGAGTGTACAATCTCGACACCAGAAAAATCTCCAATATGGACATAGTCATTGCGGAGGGAGACCTCGGAGCGAAAGTGAGCGATGCTGACAAGGCAGCCTCCACCGCGAAGGGCATTTCGATTGTCGAGGACGACGATGCGGACGAACTCGTTGACGCCGAGAAGGAGAATACGGTGGTTTCCTACGCGGTCATTCCTGCAAATCCGGTGAAGGGGTCCTACTACTACAAGTTCCTCATCGGCACGGGCGACCACAAAATCTACTATTACAAGAAGATACTTGTCGGAAAGGGCGAGGATTGCGGGTTCTCAGCGTCCGAATTGAAAAAATTCGCCAGTCTTAAAAAGTAAATCCGGTTTCATTTGGGGTTATATATAAATAAGTTAGATACTTGCAAAAAGTTTAATATCTAATATTATGTTGCATTCCAAAACATCCAACGGGCTTAATTTCGCTGTGGAGCAGGAAGGGCAGAGGGTGGCTTATTGCGCCCTCAGCATCCGATGTGGCACGAGGGAGGAGGATGTGAGGGAATGGAACAGGACAAAAGGGGGCAGGTACCACAGCGGCACTGCCCATTTTGTGGAACACACGCTCTTTAAGGGCACTACGTCAAAAAGCGCAGGCACGATAAACGGCTATCTCGAAAAACTCGGCGGGGAGCTCAATGCCTACACCACCAAGGAGGAGATTGTCCTGCACGCGACCGTTCTGAAGGAGGACCTGGAGAAGGCTGCCGGACTGCTTTTCGAGATCGCCTCCCGGCCGACTTTCCCCCAGAAGGAGGTGGATACGGAAAGGACCGTGGTAATCGACGAGATTGCCTCCTACAAGGACTCCCCCGCCGACGACATCTACGACCGCTTCGAGAGCCTGCTTTTCGAGGGTCACCCCCTCAGCGGCAATGTGCTCGGCACGCCAGCCTCAGTAAAGAAAATCACCCCGGAGGAGCTCAGGGAGTTCGTCGGAGAGTTTTTCCGCCCGGAGAGGATGGCGTTCACGGTGGTGTCGCCTCTGGAGGAAAAGGTGGTGGAAAGGATGGTGGAGAAACTCTCGCGAAAGTATTTTGGCGATGAGAGTATCGGAGAGGAGGATAGGAGCGTAGAAAATGGGACAGAACTCTCATCCCAAAAAGAATCCACGAGCAATCAACCCGAGAAGGAAACTTCTGACGGGCAGAAAGATACAACCCAAGATTTCGAGGGGAACATATTTACGCAAACCATAAACCGCCACTCCCATCAGGCGAACTGCATCATCGGGGCCACTGCCCCCTCGCTCCGCCGGGAAAAGGAGCGGATTGCCACCAGCCTTATGGTAAACATCCTCGGGGGCCCGGCGACAAACTCCCGCCTCAACTCCGCCCTTCGGGAGAAAAAAGGCTGGGTCTATAACGTAGAATGCGCCTACACCCAATACGCTGACAGCGGAATTGCCGCGGTGTGCTTCGGCTGCGACAGAGACAAACTCGAAGAGTGCATCGCTGCGGTGCGAAAAGAAATCGAGCGTCTGCAGACTGTGCCCCTCAGCCCCCGGAGCCTGAAGGCAGCGAAAAAACAGATAATAGGGCAGCTCACAGTTTCGGCCGAAAACGGTGAGAATCAGGCGCTTTCAATGGGGAAGAGCCTCCTTGCCTTCGGCACCATTCAGGGCGACGACTACACCCGCCGGGTCATAGAGGCCGTCTCAGCCGAGGATATACAAAAAGCGGCCGGCGAAGTTTTTCGCGCCGACCGCCTTTCCACACTTATCTATCTGTAGCGCGCCGGAAGCAGCCACGAGAATCTGAAACGGCAGTAATATTGAGGGATTTTAGAAATTCTGACTGCCACCGAACTTCAGTTTACCAAGCATTTTTGCAAATCATAAAAAGTGATATGCCCCGCGGGACTATTCCCTCGTTGCTACCGGACGCACTGAGCATCCAACGGTGCGATATGTATTCTTCTTTGCATTCGCCTGAGTGTCCAGACTATATTCCTTTGTAAAATAGATAAAATACGCATCTGCGTGATTCTCTTCGCCGAGCACAGTCGTATCGTATGCTGTACTGGACCAATATCTCCCCTCCGTACCTTTGTTGCCGAATTGTCCTTTATCGTTATAATATCCTGCCATCGGGAGGAATATGTATTTGTTTGGTTGGGTCTTATTGAAGATTTTGTAGCCGTTCAGGTTATCGACATTCTGATAGCGCTCCACCCAAGTCCAGCTGAGGACGCCCTGATTGTAAAGCGACACCAGTTCGTCGATGGTCGGGATGCGGAATTTTGCTCCCCAACTCTCTGTTGCCACATCGTAGTTCGAGGTCAAACTCTTCCCTTCCCAATCCACTCCGTTTTGTGAACAGTTGTCCGATCCGGTTCGGCCCGTCTCGCAGGAAGCAGTCTCTCCCCACATAAAGTGCGAGCCGAAGTCCACCTCGTTAAGGCAGCCGATGTTGCAGGATGCCCAGAGGAGTTTGTCGTAAGGAGATGGAAGTCCGAGGTCAATCATAATATGGCCGTCCACAAGATGACGCCCTTCAAGATATGTCCCCGGAGTAATGTTGCGCGGAACAATGGCGCGACGCTCTACAGTAAGGGATTTTATTCCAGTGGAGTAGGAGTAACCCTCATTGTCTTTTTCGTACCCGATGTGAACGAGGATGTTATAGGTTCCCACCGGCATCGGGAGGTAGAAGACTCCCGGGTCGCCTGCAGCCGCACCGCTGTAGTAGAAAGTGACGCTGGCAGACTTGGCGGAATCGACATAAGGGGAGGTGTTCGTGTAAATCTGCGGGGTAGTCACAGTGAGGTCCGCCGCAAAGTCCCCTGAGAGCTGACGGTCTGCTGTCACTGAAACATAGCCGGAGGAGGCAGGAAGCTTATTCACCTTAATGCAGAGCAGTCCGCCCGCGTGACAGAATTTTACAGCGTATTTTCCCTCATCGTTTTTCTCTATTTTCCCGTACAGAGGGACATTGCAACCGTTGGAGCCGGAAAAATAATCCTTATCGACCGATGTGTAGGTGTATTCAGAAGGAAGATTGAAAATGATATTTCCGGTGTCATCGGAAATTCTGGTATTTTCATTATAAGGATAGACGGCGTAATCGCCGAGAGTCCCGGAAATTTCGCCGGTAAATACAGCAGAGGAGCTCTCCGAGTGCTCCACATCGAGACTGAGCGGGGTAAATTTATAGGTTCCGGAGGTCTTTACGCCTATTTTGTCTGTGTCATTCCAGCTGAAGACGCCCTCCTTAGTGAAATTCACGCGTGTGAGCGGGTCAAGGCCGGAAACAGGGTCGCCGTCTGCCGCGTCAAATGAAACTGAGAGTGAAACTTTTTCAGAGCAGACTTGGGCTGCATCGTCATTTTTACTGCAGGAAAGGCAAAGCGGAAGGAGCGCTGAGAGAAGGGATATATATTTGATTTTCATCAGGATTCGAATTTAAGAAATTGAATGTACTAACTTTCAGAAAGGCCTTCTCTTCTACCAGTCCTCTTCAGGCTCAACCTCTCCGCCCTCTATTCCACTTCCCACAACGGAAGCCACCAGGCAATCACTTTTCATTTCCACCCCGAACCAGACCAGTTCAGGAGTGACATATTCATACTTTTTCATAAAAAACACTAATAACCACTAATTTGAGGGCACAAAGATACAACATTATTTGCGTATGTCGCCGCTTTTTTGTATGTTTACAACGTTTTAGTTATTAATCCTGCGAAGTTCCAGCACAATGTCGCTACTGTAAACAAGAACATTTATATTGAAAAACTATGACCAATCTGCACCATTTATCATCAGCCCGCTGCCTTGTCGCTATGGCAGCCGCCGTCCTGACACTGTCCTGCACCGGATCCTGCCAGAAAGAAGACTCTTCGGAAACCTCAAACGAGGCTAAGTACATCACCGACAGCTCGAAGCTCAAGATGCTCCGTTCGATGAAGAATCTCGACGGAATCGGCGGATTC
>CAVHYU010000043.1:0-15402 GCA_963640535.1 bacterium
CCGGAGCCGCGGCTCTTTTTCTTCCTGCGGTTGGAAAATGACCTATTTCTTGAAACTGTACTGACTTTCGCGGCCTCTTTTGCAGGGGAACCAGCCTTTTTCTACCCGCTTTTTCTGTTCGAAGACCTCGAGGATGCTCCAGAAATTGGAGAATGCGAAGACTCCGAGGGCTGTGGCCCCTATGTAGTTCTCAACGAAGAGGGAGGCTGCCGCCGAGGCGAGACCTATGATGAAAAATACCCACCAGCAGCGGGTGCCGAAATGATATTCTGCCTTTATTACAATGGGGTGGAACATTCCTATCATCAGGAATGCTGCTACGCCTATTATGAGTCCTGTGAAATTCATCTGTTTTATGCCGGGCTGTTTCTGACAGTCCGGGGCTGCAAAAGTACTCCAAATACGCTTAGCTTACAAACTCATATGGTATAAATACCTAATAATTATTATCCCCCCATCTCCCAATTACCCAAAATTTGTGATTGACCCTATAGCCTTTTGCTCCGTAATTTTGCACCGCTTTTTTGAGGGAAGATTGTGTCGAGACTGATTTCTATCCAATCATTAGCATCTTCTCCAGCAGTAAATTAGGTTATGAAGCAAAAATTAGTGTTTTTATTGGTGGCGGTGACCCTTTCCGTCCTTCCTCTTTCGGCCCAGAGGCTTACAATCGGAGGATATGGCGAGGCAATGTACACCCGCAATTTCTACAGCGACGCCTGGCAGAGGTATATCACCCCTGAAAAATATGCAAATGACAAAAGTCACGGACGCTTTGACCTTCCCCACTTTGTCATCAATCTTGGGTATGATTTCGGACGGGGCTGGAGCCTCGGAACTGAAATCGAGTTCGAGCACGGAGGCACTGAGAGCGCCGTTGAACTCGAATCCGACGAAACCGGAGAGTATGAAAACGAGATAGAAAGGGGCGGCGAGGTGGCCCTTGAGCAGGCCTGGATTCAGAAAGTAATCCGCCCTGCATTCAACATCAAGGCCGGAATGATCATCGTTCCTGTGGGCCTTACCAACAGCCACCACCTCCCGAACGAATTCTTCACCGGCTACCGTCAGGAGGGTGAGAACACCATTTTCCCTTGCACCTGGCACGAAGTCGGAGTGGAAGTCTGGGGTGTTTTCGGCAAGAATAAGGACTGGAAATATGAAGCCCTCTTCCTCCCGGGACTTGACTCGGACCGTTTCAGCACTGAGAATTTCATCCAGAACGGAGCAGGCTCCCCATACGAGTACAAACTTGCCAACGTTTATGCCGGTGCGTTCAGACTTGACAATACATCCGTGAAGGGACTCAGGATTGGTCTTAGCGGCTACTACGGCGCAAGTTTCAGCAATTCCCTCACCAGAAACAAGAAATACGACGGCTGCAGGGGCGACGTCCTCATCGGGTCTGTTGACTTTGACTACAAAGGTTATGGAGTAGTGGCACGCGGAGTCTTTGATTATGCGCACCTTAGCAACTCGGCTGAAATCACGGCATTCAACAAGAACAGTATGTCGGCGGACTCTCCGTCTTCCCACAACTCAGTGGGCTCGGATGCCATCGTGGGAAGCATCGAGGTGGGATATGACATCCTCCATCCAATCAAGAAAGTGGACCACAAGTGCTTCGTTTTCGCCCACTACGAGTACTACGACGCTATGTTCAAGGTAGCAACAGGAGTTTCCGACTACCCTTGGGTGGGCAAGCATCGCATTGCTGCAGGCGTGAACTGGTACCCGATTGACGAGATTATCATCAAGGCTGAGTATTCCCACAGGTTCTACTGCTCGCCGTACAATAATGAGCCTTCAGTGACCCTTGGAATCGCTTTCGCGGGATTTTTTGAGACCCAGTTCCATAAGAAAAAGAGCGAATAGAAAGTTCCGCCTTAAAAGTGTGTTTTGAAAAGAATATCAATAAATTAAATTATAAAACAATGAAAAAAATCACAGTTATCGCTGCCGTTTCTCTGGCAGCCCTTGCAGCCGTCGGCTGCGAAAAAGCAAACACTGTTGACACTTCTGCCAAAGACGCAGAGCTTCAGAAGATCAACGAGCAATTTGTTGACCAGGTAGTTATCCCGACTTACAACGCACTTGCAGACAACTGCATCAAACTTGAGGAAGCAATCGAGGCAATCGAGACAGCAAAGTCTGACGCTTCAGTTTCTGAGGCCTGCAAGCTTTGGAAATCAGCCCGTCAGTATTGGGAGTGGAGTGAGTCCTTCCTTTTCGGAGCCGCTTCAAAATACAAGATTGACCCGCACATTGACACCTGGCCTTTGGACAAGACCCGTCTTCAGGAAATTCTTGACGACGAGAAGATTATGGCAAATCTTGATTTCTATGTTTCCAACTTCAACAACGGTCTGGTAGGCTTCCACGGCATCGAGTACATCCTTTTCCGTGATGGTAATGACCGTAAATATGCTGACATTACCGAGTCTGAGCTTCAGTACGCTATCGCAGTCGCTTCAGACCTCGCTCTTAGCGCTTGCCGTCTTGAGGCTGCTTGGGCAGGAATGGACAACATTGACGAAGACAAGGCAGCGCTGCTTATTCTTGCTGAGGAAGAGCCTGAGGATGATTTCGGTTTCCAGATGAAAAACTGCGGAAAGGCAGGAAGTACCTGGATGTCAGTCACTGCCGGAACTGAGCAGATTATCGAGGGCTGCAAGGACATCATCGACGAGGTCGGCACCCAGAAAATCGGTAACCCTTACACCGGAGAGGACACCAACTACATCGAGTCTCCTCACTCTTGGAACTCCATCACTGATTTCTATGACAATGTAGTGAGCATCCGCAACTCATATTTCGGCGCACTCGGTGCAACTTCTCCGGAGGCAAATTCTGTGAGCGCATACATCGCTTCAATCGACAAGGAAGCAAACGACGGTGTCGTTTCCGCTCTTGAAAAGTGCCTTAGCGCCATTGACGCTATGCCGCGTCCTTTCGTAAAGAACTACACTGACCCTAAGGTCGGCGCTGCCATCGAGGCTTGCACAGCTCTTAACGATGCGCTTGAAGTTGCCCGCCAGGCTCTTTTGAACGAATAACATCGGCGTCCTTAACTCCTTATTGATAGTGACCCCGCTAGAAATAGCGGGGAATTTGAATATAAAAACTCATAAATATGAAAAAGAATGTATTTGTTGTGGCTTTTGCTTTTGCCGCTCTCTGTATTGCCGGGTGCGACAAAACGGGGTCAGATACTCCGAAGCCGAAGAAGGACACTGAGGAGCTGAGCGACGAATGGTATGCCGGCGGACGTCTCGGAACTGCTTTCAACTCAAGCGCTTCCGCATACGAGCAGCCTACCCCTGTCGTAGAGAACGAGGGAATGGTGCAGGCATTCAAAAAGGGTGAGGTCCTCTTCGAGAAGGACTACAACCAGAACAAGGACGGCGCATTCCACGGCCTGGGACCTCTTATGGTTCGCCGCGGATGCATCTACTGCCATCCTAACTACAGCCACGGCCGTCGCCAGACTGAGTACCGTGCCGACCAGATTAGCAACGGTTACCTTCTTGTCATCACCGACGAGACCGACACCTATCTCAGTTCCCTCACCGGAATGCCTCAGACCCTTGCAGTGAAGCCTTTCAAGGCCCCTGTAGACGAGGAGAAAATCAAAATCGAGTGGCCTGAATATACCGACGAATGGGGTAACGCTTTCCCTGACGGAGAGACCTACAGCCTCATTTATCCGGTTGTGACTATCCCCGAGAGCGCCTATTATGTCCCTCTTGAGGTCACCAAGAACAAGGTAACTACCACCGTTCCATACGAGAATGTTCGCGTAAGGCTCGAGTCCACCATCGGAGTGTATGGAGTGGGACTTCTGGACGCCATTGACGACGATGACCTGAAGGCTCAGTATGCAGCCGAGGAGAAAGCCGGCGTGCAGCTTAACCCTAACATCTTTGCAAACGGCGAGTGGGTCAAGACCTACGGCAGCACAACTCATCCTCTCCGCTACACCTACGCTCTTTCCCGCGGTCCGCTTCAGGATGCGGCCGGAGCAAACGCCATCTGGAACATTACGAACGTGACCCGCAGCGACCGCAGATATCACTATATGACTGCGACCTACGCCACCACCGCTTCCAAGGACCCGGATGTTCAGGCGGAGTTCTACAAGTATTTCCCTGAAAGAAAGTTGACCGGGGATGTTGAGAAGGATATCTATAACTACTTGATGGCCAAGGACCTTGACGCCGAGATGAGCGACGAGGACTACACAGCCTTTATGATCTGGCACCGCGGTCTTGCCGTGCCTGCCGCCCGTGACCTGGACGACGAGAGGGTTCAGAGAGGTAAGGAACTCTTCACCCAGATCGGTTGCGCCTACTGCCACCGTCCGAGCTGGACGACCGGAGAGGACAACTTCACCGACCCTAACGGCTTCTTTAAGGATGGTGACGAGAGGCTTCCGCGCTACCCGCATCAGACCATCTGGCCGTACACCGATATGGTTCAGCATAAGCTCAATATGAAGAACGACATCCGCACAGGCTGGTGCAGAACCACTCCGCTTTGGGGCAGGGGACTCTCCACCGTCGTTGAGGGAGGAGTTGACCGTCTGCACGACTGCAGGGCGCGCACAGTGATCGAGGCCATTATGTGGCACGGAGACGCTCAGAGCGATGCGCGTGCTTCTGTTGAAGCCTTCCGACAATTGTCGAAGGAGGATAGGGATGCTATAGTTAAGTTTATCGACTCTATTTAGTAAATTTGCAAAACTAAATCGTTCCTTAATGTTTTTTAAGAAGTTACTGCACAGACCTGCTGCACTTGTAATGCATCTTGCTCTGTTACTGATAATTGCCGGCGCACTTGCAACGTCCTTTTCCGCACGGAAGGGGATGTTGCATCTTCGCGTGGGCGATGTGGCCTCATCCTATGTTGACTCCAAGGCTGGGGAGACCCCTCTTCCCTTCAGTTTCCGCCTTGACGATTTTTCTGTCCGCTACTACCCGGGCACCGAGACTCCATCTGATTACAGATCGGAGGTTTCCCTTCTTACGGGCGATGGCGCTATTCTGGAACAGTCTCAGGTCAGTATGAACCGCATACTTTCCTGCAGGGGCTACCGCTTCTATCAGTCAAGCTACGACAACGATTCTCTCGGCTCCACCTTCACCGTTTCTCGTGACCCCTGGGGAATCGGCCTCGTGTATTCGGGCTATGCGCTGTTTCTTCTTGGCTTTTTCATTTTCTTTTTCACCGACCGCAAGTTCAAATCTCTCGGCCGCAAAGTGACCGGGATTGCCGCGGCTCTCGTGCTTCTTTTTTCTGTCGGCGTTCCCGAGGCTGGGGCGAAAAACTCCGCTCCAAAGACCCTTCCAAAGGATGTCGCCGAGGAACTGGGGGAACTTTATGTCTCCTATCACGGCCGCGTGTGCCCGCTTCAGAGCGTTGCAAAGGATTTCAAGACAAAGCTTTACGGACTTGGAGATGTCAGCGGTCTAAGTGATGAGCAGGTTCTTGCTGGCTGGATGTTCTACCCTTCATCCTGGCGGGATGTGCCTCAGAAGGAGAGGAAGAGCAAGGGCGACGGCCCTGCCCGCGAGGAGACGGTGAGGGCGCTTCTTGGGGGAGAACTTCTCAAACTCTACCCCGTAGCTGACTCGCTCGGCCACATCGGCTGGTACTCCCAGAGCGACCGCCTTCCGGAGTCCCTTACCTACGAGGAGTGGCTTTTCATCCGCAAGGGAATGGACTATGTGGGCGAAATGGTCATTGGGGGTGACTGGAACGGGGTTAGCGCGACAATTGGGAAAATCCGCAAGTTCCAGACTCAGCAGGCGGGTGACTGCCTCCCTTCTCCCGCGAGAATTCTCGCCGAAAGGCTCTACAATAGTTTTCCTCCGCTTTTCCCCATCGCTGGGATATTCCTCGTGGTGGGGCTGGTGCTTGCCCTCTGGTGCATATCCTATTTTATAAAGGGCGGCGAAATTGATGTGAGGGTCCGTCTTGCTGCTCTCGTTCTGGACGGGGTCCTGTTGGCTTTCCTCACCCTTATGCTGGCGCTCCTTTGGATTGCGAGCGGCCACGTACCGCTTTCCAACGGGGCCGAGACTATGATGGCGATTGCCTGGACCGTGCTCCTCGGCGGGGTTGTGGCCGGGTGGAAATTCCGCCTTCTGCCTCCATACGCTCTGATTGTCGCTTCTCTTGCGTTGATGGTTGCTGCGATGGGACAGGCAAACCCTGCTGTGACCCTTCTCGCACCGGTGCTCTCCTCGCCGCTTCTTAGCATCCACGTCTCCCTGATGATGCTTTCCTACGCCATTTTGGCTCTTATAATGATAAACAGCGCATCCGCCCTCGGGGTATATGCCGTCTCAAAGGGAAAGAAAATGGATGTGGTGTCGCGCCTTGCTGACGTATCGATGCTCCGGCTCTATTTCGGAGTTTTCTTTCTCGCCGCTGGCATAATCACAGGCTCGGTTTGGGCGAATGTCTCGTGGGGGTGCTACTGGAACTGGGACCCGAAGGAAACCTGGGCGCTGATAACCCTGCTTATATATGCGATTGCCGTTCACCGCTCCGACATCGAGGCTCTCCGCAATCCGGTGGTTTTCCATATTTTCCTGCTGCTGGCGTTCATTTCGGTGCTTTTTACCTATTTCGGAGTGAACTATCTTCTCGGAGGTATGCATAGCTACGCCGGCTGACAATAGCCCTCAGCTGATAAAAAATAAGCACATATCCCCGAAGTTTTGTAACTTTGCGGGATTATGAAAAAGAATTTTCCATACACCTCGACTATGAAAATGGCCGACATACTTTCGGGAAACAAGATGCTTTCCGTGCTTGAGAGACTCCATTTCAGGCTCGGTTTCGGCGACTCTTCTGTGGAGGAGGTGTGCCGGAGCAGGAATTTCCCTCTCAGGCTCTTCCTTGAAATTTCCAATGTCTTCGCTTCTCCGGACTACGAACCGGACCTTTCCGTTCTCGACAAGACGGACATTTCCATCGTGGCGGACTACATAAAGTCCTCCCATAAATTCTACGCCGAGGTCTCCGTACCCCATCTCCATAGGCTCATCCACAAGATGCTTGACGATGTGGGCGCCTCCTACGCCGACGCTCTGAACAAGTTCTTCGACGCTCTGGTGGACAAACTCAACGCACATTTCGAACACGAGGAGAAAATCGTGGACAGCATCCGTAACGGAAACTACATCGCAGAGGAGGAGGACTCCCACAGCCAGTTCCTCGAAAAGCTTGAGGATCTTAAAAACATCGTGATAAAATACCTCCCGGACTCCGGTGACAACGCTTCGCGCTATTCGATGCTCGCCCATCTTCTTGCGATGGAGGAGGATATGCGAAGCCACATCAGGGTGGAGGAGAAGATTTTCAACCCACTTGTCTGCTCCATTTTGGACTCTGTCGTGCCCGAGGAGGAGACGCCTGAAGACGGCTCAGAGGTGCTCTCGGCCCGTGAAAAGGAGATTCTTGCAGCTGTGGCTCACGGAAAGACCAACAAGGAGATTGCAGACGACCTGTTCATTTCCATCAATACTGTCGTCACGCATCGCAAGAACATCGCCCGCAAGACCGGTATCAATTCCATCGCCGGGCTGACTGTCTATGCAATTCTTAATCATATAGTTGAGATTGGCGAACTGTAACAAAATCGGCGAAAGCGGACCTTGTACCCGGATCCTTGCCTGATTTTGCCTTCCCACCGCACATTTCTTCTCACCATTTATTGGTATATTTTTATTCGGTTAGGGTGAAATTTGCCCCCGGATTATCCGGAATATATACCTTTGCTGCCGTTGACTGATTACGAACAAAACAAACGACAGTTATGGATATAAAGAAACTTTTTCGGATAATCGTCTCTGCGGTACTTTTGGCGGGGGCGTACGTTGTGGAAAGAACTTTCGACCTTCCGGTTTGGGGGCTTCTGCTTGTTTACCTGATTCCTTATCTTATTGTGGCCTACGATGTTATCGGTGAGGCAGTGGAGGGCCTTTTTGAAGGAGAACTCTTCAACGAGGACTTCCTTATGTGTGTCGCCACCATCGGTGCGCTCTGTATCGGATTTCTCCCCGGGGCCGAGTCTCAGTTCCCTGAGGCGGTGTTCGTTATGCTCTTTTTCCAGGTGGGCGAGCTCTTTGAGGATTATGCCGAAGGACGCAGCCGTGCGAGCATCTCTTCCCTTATGGACATCCGCCCCGACACAGCTAATGTTGAAAGGGACGGCGCGGTCTGCGAGGTCGCTGCCGAGAGTGTAGAGGTCGGGACCGTCATCGTCGTGAAGCCCGGCGAAAGGATTCCTCTGGACGGCGAGATTATCGAGGGCAGCTCAAGCCTCAATACGGTGGCCCTCACTGGTGAAAGCCTACCGAGAGATGTTGCCGAAGGGGACGATGTCATCTCGGGCTGTGTGAACCTTTCCGGTCTTCTGAAGGTCAGGACAACAAAATCTTTCGGAGAATCCACCGCTTCCAAAATCATAAACCTCGTGGAGAACGCCTCCGAGAGCAAGTCCAAGAGCGAGACCTTCATCTCCAAGTTCGCCAGGATTTATACTCCTGTGGTTGTGGGACTTGCTTTTATTCTTGCATTCATCCCGCCTCTTTGCGGCGGAGACTTCTGCTCATCATTTCCGGTTTGGCTCCAGAGGGCGCTCACATTCCTTGTGGTTTCCTGCCCGTGCGCCCTGGTGATTTCAGTCCCGCTGACTTTCTTCGGAGGAATAGGCGGTGCGTCGAAGAAAGGCATTCTTATCAAGGGTTCGAACTATATGGACACGCTCTCCCGTCTCGGAACAGTGGTTTTTGACAAGACCGGAACGCTCACAAAGGGCAAGTTCGAGGTGAACGCAGTTCATCCTGAGGTGCTTGACGAAACGGCTCTTCTGCATCTTGCCGCCCACGTCGAAAGATTTTCCACCCATCCGATTGCAGCGGCTCTGCGTGATGCCTATCCTGATGAGAAGGACTCCTGCACGGTGGAGGAAGTTGAGGAAATCTCCGGCCACGGCATCCGCTCAAGGGTGAACGGAAAGAGTGTCTGCGTTGGAAACTCGAAGATGATGGACTCCGTCGGCGCCGCCTGGCATCCCTGCCACAAGGTCGGCACAATCATTCACGTTGCTGTGGATGGCGAATATGCAGGCCATATAGTGATTTCCGACACGGCGAAGGAGGATGCAGCTGAAGCGATTTCGGCTCTCAAGGCTCTTGGAGTGGAGAAAACGGTGATGCTTACCGGCGACCGTGAAGAAGTGGGGAAGGATGTTGCGCAGGCACTTGGACTTAGCGAGTATCACGCTGAGCTTCTTCCTTCGGACAAAGTCACCCAGGTCGAAAGGCTCCTTTCTGAGAGGCCTCAGGGCACGACTCTGGCTTTCGTGGGAGATGGAATCAACGACGCCCCGGTGCTTGCCAGGGCGGACGTTGGAATAGCGATGGGAGGTCTCGGCTCGGACGCCGCGATTGAGGCTGCTGACGTGGTCCTGATGGATGACAAACCGTCGAAAGTCGCCCTCGCCGTTTCCATCGCAAGGCGAACCCTGAGGATTGCCCGCGAAAATGTCTGGTTCGCCATAGGCGTGAAGGTCGCAGTCCTCGCCCTTGCCGCAGTTGGCCTTGCAACGATGTGGATGGCAGTTTTCGCCGACGTGGGAGTCACCGTTCTTGCCGTACTCAATGCAATGCGCACCCTCAAGGCTTAAAGAGGCTGACTTTTTAGTCGGCCTCTTTTTTTTATTCTATGTTTGTTAATGTGTTACGTAATTTTCTTTGTGGCGGCCCTGCAGATGCATCCCCTCGTAAATCTTCTGGATGCGGTCCATATCGGCGCGGGCGTCGTCGGTGAGTTCAACCTTCTCGCCTCTGCCGATGTGCTTGGTGCCCCAGTCGAAATAGCCGAGATAAACCGGGCAGCCCACTTCCTTCGCAATTTTGTGGAAACCCGTCTTCCATTTTTTGATGGGTTTGCGGGTGCCTTCCGGTGCGAGGGCAAGGTGCATAACCTTCTTGCTGTTCATTTCGTGCACGACGCTCAATACCACGGCCGCGCCGTTTGTCCTGTCCACCGGCACGCCGCCGAGTTTTCTCAGAACCCAGCCCACCGGACCCCAGAACATTTCCTTTTTTACCATACAATAGGCCTTGCCGCCCACTGATGTGTAGTAGAGGTAGGATATGACAAAATCCCATATAGAAGTGTGCGGAACGCCGAGGATTACACATTTATCCTCAGGCACGGGGCCGCTGTCAGCGGTCCAGCCGAGTGCCTTGAGCGCGAATTTGCAAAATTTCTGTCCCATAAATACTTAAATATCAATGTCTTCCAAATCAGTTTCGCTTCGAAGATTTCCCCTGATAAAGTTCTGCCTTTCAATGGTATTGTCACCCATATAAAACTCCATAATCTCCGCGATGGACTCCTCGTCGCTTATGCTCACGGTGTCGAGCCTCATTCCCTCGCCGATGAAATCCTTGAACTCGTCTGAGGAGATTTCTCCCAGACCTTTGAACCTTGTGATTTCAACTCCGGTTTTGAGCTTCTTTATGGCCTTCTCCTTTTCTGCGGAATCATAGCAATAGACCGACTCCTTCTTGTTGCGCACACGGAAAAGCGGGGTCTGGAGGATGAATACGTGGCCGTTGCGGATGAGCTCCGGGTAGTATTTCATAAAGAATGTGAGCACCAGCATTCTGATGTGCATTCCGTCGTCATCGGCATCTGTTGCGACCACTATGCGGTTGTAGCGGAGATCTGCGACATCGTCCTCCACTCCGAGGGCGTTAAGAAGGAGATTAAGCTCCTCGTTTTCAGCCACTTTCTTGCGGCTTTCCTTGTAGCAGTTTATCGGCTTTCCGCGGAGGCTGAATACAGCCTGGGTCTGCGCATCGCGGGCCTTTGTGATGGTACCGCTCGCGGAGTCTCCCTCGGTGATGAATATGCTCGTGAGGTCAAGGAGTTCCTTGTTCTGCTCGGTAATCTTGTCGCCGAGGTGGAGCTTGCAGTCACGGAGCTTGCGGTTATAGACGCTGGTCTTCTTGTTGCGCTCGCGGGTCTTTTTCTGTATGCCGGAAATCTCCTTGCGCTCGGTCTCTGAAGCGATGATTTTCGCCTGGAGAACCGGGACTATGTCCTTGTGGATGTGGAGATAGTTGTCGAGCTGGTTCTTTACGAAATCGTTGACAAAGGCGCGGATTGTGGGGCCGCGGTCGATGAGCGTTGCGCCGTTCTCGCCCTTTTTCGGGTTGCCGTTCTCGTCGAGAACCTCCTGTTCCCAAGTGTAGGTGGATCCGAGTTTGGTCTTGGTCTGTCCCTCGAAATTAGGCTCCTGAATGCGGATGCTGATGGCGCCGATTATGCCCTGACGGATGTCCTGCGGGTCATAGTCCTTTTTGAAGAACTCCTTGAGAGTCTTCGCCACAGCCTCTCTGAACGCTGCGAGGTGGGTTCCGCCGTCACGTGTGTTCTGGCCGTTCACGAATGAGGCTATGTTCTCTCCGTAGGCGTTGCCGTGGGTGAGCACAATCTCGATGTCCTCGCCCTCAAGGTGGACCGGCGGGTAGAGCGGCTCCTCGGAAAGGTTGTCGTTGACGATGTCCAGAAGGCCGTTCTTGGAGGAGTAGTCCACTCCGTTGAGCTTAAGGGTAAGCCCCTTGTTGAGGTAGCTGTAGTTCTTGACCATTTTCTCGACGAATTCCATATTGAAATGGAACCGTCCGAACATATCCACGTCCGGGATGAACCGCACGAGGGTTCCGTTCTTCTCCTTCGTCGGGGTTTTCGTGGATTCGGTGACTTCGCTGATGAGTTTTCCCCTTTCAAAGGTCGCGGCTGCCATCTGGCCTTCGCGGTAGGACTCGATGTGGAAAGAGGAAGAAAGTGCGTTCACCGCCTTCGTGCCGACTCCGTTCAGACCCACGGATTTCTGGAAGACCTTGGTGTCATATTTCGCACCGGTGTTGAGCTTGCTCACCGCAAGGGTCAGTTTCCCAAGCGGAATGCCTCGTCCGAAGTCCCTCACGCTGACGCTCCCGTCCTGCTCGGAGATGTTGATGACGACGGTTTTCCCGAATCCCATCGCGAACTCGTCGATGCAGTTGTCAACGACCTCTTTCAGAAGGACATAGATGCCGTCTCCCGGATTGCTGCCGTCGCCGAGACGGCCGATGTACATACCCGGTCTTTTCCGGATGTGCACAACGTCTTCAAGGGTTCTGATGCTGTCGTCGTTGTAGTCGTTTGTTGCGGGGGTCTTGGGTGTCTGCGCCATAAATGATTGAAATTTACCTTCCTCTCAACGGGAAAAACGCGCAAATTTACAAAATTCGCACGATTAACGCAAACCGCTTTTTACCGGTCTCTACATAAATAACATTGCTGTGTAACCGCAGACAAGTGCGACAACGCAGTTGATGACCTTCGCCCAGAGAAACGATTTTTTGCTCTCGGCAAGAAGGGGGATGGAGGCGTGCCCGTCCTGGGAAATGCTGCTGGCAAGAAGCACTGGGAACGGGATCAGTCCGCTGGCATAGAGGGTGACGAAAATAAGGTGCGGACCTGACTCCGGGATTATTCCTATGAGGGTTGCGAGGAGTATCATAAGGACGGTGTTGTCGCTGATCCAACTGCTGATGTCCACAAAGTGCATAAGAACGGCAAGGCCTGCGAGTATGCCGAAAGTCCACAGGAATATGGTAGGGAGGTGCTTGCAGATGACGTGGTGCCAGAGATGCTCCTCAATGAAGTGGTCCGGGGCGAAAAGTATCACTCCCAGCATCACAAGACTCAGCAGGGCGAAGAGCACATTCATCCAGCTCTCGCTGAGAAGGTTGATTTCAAGGCCGTGGTGGTGAGCGTGGGCGGAGTCGGCGTGGTGAGCGTGGGCGGAGTCGTCGGCGGAGACAGCGTCATCGGCTTGGGCGACGTTGCAGGAAGGGCAGCACTGCGAGTCGATGCAGGCTGCATCGGTGTGGTGAGCGTGGGCGCCCGCCTCAAGGGCCGGCTCCTCGCCGTGCGAGTGTCCCTCGTGGTCGTGCTCAAGATAGCCCAGTCCGAGTGCAGCGATGAATGCCGCAAGCCCCACAGCGATTACCGCCCTTTTCCATCCCCAGTGCCGCTTTCCGTCGTGAGCGTGAGACTCTTGCGGATGCACATCGCCCTCGTGAAGCGTAAATCCTTCCTTGCAGCAGGACTCTGGAAGAGACTTCGCACCCTTTTTCCTGCGGATTCTATCCGCCGCAAAGTCGGTCAGAAAACCGCTGATGACGGCAAGGACGAAAAGAACGGCAAAAAGAATGAGAGCCTTCTCTGGGAACATCGCCAGCATAACGAAAGCCTCGTCGCCGGAGGAGGCGATCATCATCGCGATGAGCGCTCCGAAGCTGAAAAGCCCGTGGGTGTAGAGCGACACGGTGGCAAAACCTCCGATGCACCCGGGGATAAGCCCCAGAGTGGCTCCAAAGAGAATCTGCCCCGGGCGACTACCCCTCAGACGGGAGAAAAACCGTCCGTGCGACTCGATGTTTAGCGCCTCAATCATCATCATCATCACCACCACGAGGCCGGTGATGAGAACGCTGTTGCGAAGTATGTCAAGAAGGGAATGAAGTAGCATCTAAGGTGGGATTTATCTGATATTGTTCAACGGAATATGCCGTGGGTTTGGCGGTGGGGGGGCGGGGGAATGTTTCTATTCCAGATAGCCCGAGACAAAGAGGTTTATGACAGGGCGGAGCGGAGAGTTGGTGGTGAGGGTTACGATTACGAGCGTCTCGCCCTTCGGGAGCATAGCCGTGTCAAGATGAAACCGGATTGTGGTAGTCTGCCCCGGTTCCGTGCACGGGATTGTGCCGTGGGAGTATTTCGGAGCATCGGCATCGCATTTATAGACGCAGAAAGGGCGCTTTCCTTCATTGGTGAAAGTGAACTCGGCATCAATGGTTTTCCCCTTTTTGGCCTTGCCGAAGGAGTAGGTGCTGGTCTTGAACACAGGGCGCGGCCCGCTGGATTTTTCGTCCTCCTCAAGAGAGGTGAAATTGTCTGTTGTGAATGCGTAGATGCGGAGTTTTCCGGCCTTTACGCCTTCTGGAAGTGAGGCGAGAGAGTAGGAACTGCGGCCGTTCACGACAGGGGTCGCGTAGTACCAGTTCTTGCCCCAGCGTTTGCGTGAAGTCCGGATGGTGTAGCTGATGCGTGCCTCTGTGCCTGCGGGAATAGTCTCCGGGTCTATTTTTATTTCAAGGCCCTCGCTGACATCGGAAAAAGAGACCTCTATCTGCTCGTCGGAGAGGTTCGCCACGGTAAAATTGTCGCTCCGGCTCTCGCCCTGAAGGACATTTCCGCTTTTCACTTCAAGGCTCCTGAAGCCCAGGGGACCGAAGCGGTGGGTGAAAATTTCGGCTGGAGCAAGCTGCTTTTCGTGGCAGACTCCGCGAAGATGCAGAAGAACCGGTTTCTTGGAATCGGAGAGATAGACGGTGAGGTTCTTGTCGAAGGGGAGCGGGGCCTCGGCATTGCTGTAGGTGGCTGATATTGTGCCGGTTGCGCCCGGCTTCAGAGGCTCTTTGGTCCAATCCACGTCGGTGCATCCGCAGGAAGTGACGACGCTGAGGATGGCGACAGGTTTCGCTCCGGTGTTGCGGAGAGTGAACTTGCAGCTGACCGGCCCGCTCCCGAGAACGAGGTCGCCGAAGTCGTGGAAGTCCGAATTGATTTCTATGTTGGATGTGAGCCTGACCTGTGAAACCGCCTTCGGGGCCATCCCCGCCCAGAACATCGCCGCAAGTGCTATAACTTTTATATATTTTTTCATACCCCAAAAATTGGGACAAATATACACTATAATTTTGCGAAAACCGAAACTGTTTATAAATTTGCAAGGTTATTCGCCTTGATGGCAAATTGAAAACGATTAAATACTCATAAATTATGGCTCACAAAATTTCACAGGACTGCATAGCTTGCGGTACTTGCATTTCTGAATGCCCGGTCGGAGCGATTTCCGAGGGCGACATCTACAAGATTGATCCGGATGCCTGCATTGATTGCGGCACTTGCGCGGATGTATGCCCTCAGGGCGCTATCTCCGCAGAGTAAAAATTGACTAAAAGGCGGTCTTATCCCATCCTTTATCCGAATTTTAAAAGCTAAAAAAAACAGCGGGTGTTTTCACATCCGCTGTTTTTTTCATCATTCTGATAACGAGACTACGGCGCGGACCTGGACGCCATCGCTGCGGTTGCGCTGAGGATTATCTGCAAGGCCGTGGGCTGCGCCCAGGGTATTTTTCCTTATATACATATAGTATGCACAGCTCACGTTGCCGCTTGTCGGACAGGAGTTTGCCCAATAATTACCTTCGCTATCTCTATCATAAGTGTCCGTACCGTTTTTGTATCCGCTTTCGCC
>CAVHYU010000044.1:0-14626 GCA_963640535.1 bacterium
TCTAGCGAAAATCCTCACAACCGAAAGGTTGCTGCGGTTTTCGCGTCGGCGCGAGTCTTGTATCCCCTTATCTACACCCCTCCCGTCCCCTCTGTAGGGGAAGTCGTGCTCCCTCTTCCCTATCAACACAAGCCTCTCCCTTCAAAGACTCCGCACGGCGCTCAAGCGCCTGGGGCATAGTCGCGATTCAATCACCGATACCGCTTAATGAGTTCGCCTCTTGACTTAGCGGGTGCAAAGATAGGATTTATTTTTGGATTTACGAAAATCGCCTTGCGAAATTGCTTTTGTTGAGGGGTTTGCGGTGGTGGAAGACGATGACCGGACGACTCTCGGGCAGAGCATCTTGCGGGAGAAGCGGTGCATCTGGAACGACGCGTTTTTGCCGGCTGCAGAGAGGGATGAAGTCGTTTCCTCCTTGGTGCCGTCAACATACTTAAGGCTGGCGTTGATGACGGATGAGACTTTAGTCTTCGTCTCGGAGTCCACCCACTGGAGGTCAATCGTGTAGTCGTCGTCCTTGCCGGAAATCTTTGCGCTGCCGCTTGTCGGAGCGTAGAAATCGGAGTCAGTCTCGCCGAAATACCAGGTGCCGTAGCAGTAGCCATTGTCGTCATTGTATCCTGCGACCATTGAGAACGGCTTTGCAGTGTCGTCAGTGACATCGGAAATGCAGTTGTATGTTCCGTCAGGGACTCTGAGGATGTCGGACTTCGAGGTCAGGATGTCCAGCTGGAGGTAGGCGTCAGAGTCCCAGTCCGTGATGGCCTTGTCGCTGATGTAGAGGATCCAGTCGGCATAGTCGTCCGTTGAAACGTTCCAGGCCTGACCTTCGTAGGAAGCATAACCCTGGTTGAGACCGGAGAGGTCGATGGGCGTGTAGGTGCTTGGATCTCCCGAGTCACCCGAGTCGTCACCCGAGTCGCTGGAGCTGTTGTCGTAGAAATCGATCGGACCGGTGTAAGAAAGAGGGAAACTGCCTATGATGGTCGTGAACGAGGCGCTGACAGTGTAGCCCGAGCCAGTGTTTACGATCGACATCCATCCGCCTGTGATCGGATAGTAGAGACCTTCTTTGGTCTCGCTCTCGCGATAGTAGAGGTAGGAGGGATATACAACGTTATTTTCGTTCACACCCGGATAGAAACAGTAGTCGACTACAGACATTCCGTTTGAATACGGAGAGTAGTTCCCGGACATAAGGCGCATAGGGTCGCCGCCGTTAGAGGGTGTATTCATATCAAGGAGCACCCCTACCCCAATTCCCGCAAAGCCACCATTATTCATCTCCACGCCGGAAGTGATAAGGGCTAAGTTATAGATGTCGTAGTTAAGAAGCGCTCCGGACTCGGACTCTCCCCTGCCTCGGTAATAGCCGGCTGCAAGGTCGACTTCCCAAGATGTTTCCACGGGAGTGGGATCGGGAGCTATGCCACGGTGGGAATCGCGCTTTTCCTTTTCGCAGGAGACAAGCGAAAGCGCCGCAAGGGCAAAAGCCACAAAGATCGATGTCTTTTTCATCTGAATCGATTTGGGATTAAAATGCTGTAATATTCTGATTTATATAGCATTGGGAAAGATTACACTCCTTCCCTCGAGCTATTTTGCCTGAGCCTGAGCCTTAGGCGCTGCGGCAGGAGCGGCGGCTCCTTTGCGGAGCATTTTGCAGGTGCCGTCGAAAGAGGCGCCGAGCTCCACAGCGAGTTTCGCTATTTCCAGATCGCCCTTCACCGTGCAGGCCCCCATCAGGGAGAGGGTGTCGCGAACCTGGATGCTTCCGTCGAAGTTGCCGAAGATGTCGGCGTTTTCGCAGAAGACTTCCCCTTTCACAAGGGCGCCTTCGCCCACCACTACCCTGCCGGTCGTGGTGATTTTGCCTTCGAATGTGCCGTCAATGCGGATGTCGGATTTGGACTCGATTTCTCCCTTGAAGAGTGTGCCTTCTGAAATCCGGCTTACTGAATTGATGTTGCCAACTGGAATTTCCTTATTTGCCATATTTGAGCTATTTTTCTTATTAAAAAACATAATGTTACACGCAGTCCAAAGCACGTCGTTTATTCTGCCTTGCCGTGGCAATTCTTATATTTCTTGCCTGACCCGCACGGACAAGGGTCATTTCGTCCCACGGTTTTCTCCACTTTCACCGGCATCTTCGGACCGGGCTGTCCGCCGTTGGTGACAAGGTCGGAGCGGCTGGTGGTCATACGGCTCATATCGGGTCTGCGCGGTGCAGCGGCCTGGCGCGGAGCTTCCTCTCGAAGCGCGATGCCGGCCCTGAGGAGGAACGACAGAGCGTCCTGGTTGAGGTTCTCAAGCATCTCGCTAAAGAGATTGAAACTCTCGAACTTATAGACAAGAAGCGGATCCTTCTGCTCGTAGGAAGCGTTCTGGACTGACTGCTTGAGGTCGTCCATATCGCGGAGATGGTCTTTCCAGTGGCGGTCGATTTCGAAGAGAACGATGGTCTTGGAAAGTGCCTTGCCGATTTCCTTGCCGTCGTTCTCGTAGGCCTTCTGGAGGTTCACCGTAAGGTTCAGCATACGGCGGCCGTCGGTAATAGGGATGGCGATGTTGATGTAGCGGTTGCCCTGAGCCTCATAGACCTGACGGATGATAGGGAGAGCCTTCTGAACCATAGCCTCGAGACGGCGGCTGTAGGTCTCCTGCATAGTCTGGAACAGACGGTCGGAGAGGGCTTCGGCGTTGGCCTTGTTGTAGAACGCCTCGTCGAAATCAAGGTCGAGGGAAAGGGACCCCATCACATACTCCGCGAAGGCATCGTAAGTCATATTCTCGGCTTTCTCGGCGAGAATTGCGGCTGAGTCCTGCATCATATTCATAATGTCAATCTCAATCCTCTCACCGGAAAGGGCGTTTCGCCTCTTGGTGTAGATGACCTCACGCTGGGAGTTCATCACGTCGTCGTATTCGAGGGTTCTCTTACGGATGCCGAAGTTGTTCTCCTCAACCTTCTTCTGAGCCTTCTCGATTGAGCTTGAAAGCATTGAGGACTCGAGAGCCTCATTGTCTGCCATTCCGAGGTTATCAACGACCTTCGCTATTCTCTCGGAACCGAAAAGCCTCATCAGTTTGTCCTCCAATGAGATGAAGAAGATGGATGAACCCGGGTCTCCCTGACGTCCGGAACGGCCTCGGAGCTGGCGGTCGACGCGGCGGCTGTCGTGCCTCTCTGTGCCGATGATGGCAAGTCCTCCGGCGGCTTTCACCTCAGGAGAAAGCTTGATATCCGTACCACGGCCCGCCATATTGGTGGCGATTGTAACCGTGCTGCTCTGGCCGGCCTGTGCAACGACTTCGGCCTCACGGGCGTGCTGCTTGGCGTTGAGCACCTGGGCCTTGATGCCGCGGCGGCGGAACATCCTTTCGAGAAGCTCGGAAGTGTCCACGTCGGTCGTACCCACGAGGACCGGACGGCCCTGCTCCTTGAGTTCGATGACCTTTTCGATTACGGCATCGTATTTAGCTTTCTTTGTCTTGTAAATCAAGTCGTTGTGGTCCACACGGATAACCGGCTTGTTCGTAGGAATCACTACGACATCCAGTTTGTAGATGCTCCAGAACTCGCCGGCCTCAGTCTCCGCAGTACCTGTCATACCGGCAAGCTTGTGATACATACGGAAGTAGTTCTGAAGGGTGATGGTCGCGAAGGTCTGTGTGGCGGCCTCCACTTTCACGTTCTCCTTCGCCTCCACTGCCTGGTGAAGTCCGTCGCTCCAGCGGCGTCCCTCCATAATACGGCCGGTCTGCTCATCCACGATTTTGATTTTGCCGTCCTCGGAGATGATGTAGTCCACATTGAGTTCGAACATAGTGTAAGCCTTCAGAAGCTGGATCACGGTGTGGACCCTTTCGCTCTTGAGGGCGAAATCTGCCATAAGCTCGTCCTTTTTCTGACGTTTCTCAGCAGGGTCGGTGGTGGTTTTCTCTATTTCAGCAAGGGTGGAGCCTACATCCGGGAGGACGAAGAAATTCTCGTCGCTCACGCTCTGTGTGAGAAGGTCGCGGCCCTTGTCGGTCATATCCACGGTGTTCTGTTTCTCGTTGATGACGAAGTAGAGCGGGTCGGTGATGTATGGCATCTCCTTCTCGTTGTCCTGCATATAGTAGTTCTCCACCTTCTGCATCAGCTGCTTCATACCCGGCTCGCTGAGGAACTTGATGAGCGGACGATACTTAGGATATCCCTTGTAGGCACGGTACAGGAGCACTCCGCCCTCTTTTTCGTTGCCTTCGCCGATAAGGCGCTTCGCATCGTTGAGGATTGTCGTCACGAGAGCTCTCTGCTTGTTGTAGAGAGTCTCAACGAATGGCTTGTACTGGGCGAACTGCTGGTCGTCGCCCTTCTCCACAGGTCCGGAGATGATGAGCGGAGTCCTCGCGTCGTCAATGAGCACTGAGTCCACCTCATCGACGATTGCGTAGTGGTGTTTTCTCTGCACGAGGTCCTGCTGGCTGAACGCCATATTGTCTCGAAGGTAGTCGAAGCCGAATTCATTGTTGGTTCCGAAGGTGATGTCGCAGTTGTAGGCCTTTCGGCGGGCGTCGGAGTTCGGTTCGTGCTTGTCGATGCAGTCGACGCTCAGGCCGTGGAACATATACAGAGGTCCCATCCACTCGGAGTCACGCTTGGAGAGGTAGTCGTTGACTGTGACAACGTGCACTCCCTTGCCGGCGATGGCGTTGAGGAACACAGGAAGGGTCGCCACAAGGGTCTTTCCTTCTCCGGTTGCCATCTCGGCGATTTTTCCTTGATGGAGAACTATGCCGCCGATGAGCTGAACGTCATAGTGGACCATATCCCAGGTGGTCTTGTTGCCGCCTGCGGTCCAACAGTTAAACCAGACTGCCTTATCCGGCTCGCCGTCCTTTCCGGGACGTATCTCGACGAAATCGTGAGAAGTCGCAAGGGAGCGGTCGAAGTCGTTAGCCGTGACCTCCACTTCGGTGTTCTGGGCGAAGCGGCGGGCAGTGGATTTCATAATGGCGAAAGCCTGGGGAAGAATCTCATTCAGAGCGGCTTCGATGTCCTCGTCCACCTTCTTGGTGAGCTTGTCTGACTCAGTCGCGAGTTTTTCCTTCTCGTCAACAGGAATGTCGCGGTCGAGCTCTTCCTTGATTTCTGCGATTCTCTTTTCGTCGTCTGCGATGCGGGAAGCAACCAGAGCGCGAAGCTCGGCGGTCTTTGCCCTGAGTTCATCGTTTGAAAGCTTGTCAATGTCGACGTATGCCGCGAGGACCTTGTCCAGAAGCGGTTTTATTGCCTTCATATCCCTGTCGGCCTTTGTTCCGAACAGTTTTTTGAAAATGTCAGCGAGTGCCATATATAATTTATTTTTATTTCAAATTGTCCTTACCCGGCAAAAGTTGCCTAAAATCCTGCAAATATAAGAATTATTAGGGAATATATGAAAATCAAAAATGGCTGAATAGGTCATATTCAGCCAAAGTATAAGTTTTTGAGGGTTACAGCAGTGAGGCTTCTTCTGGAGAATATCCCGGATCTGGCGGAAGAGTTCGCCCGGCGGCAACCGCGCCTGCTCCGGCTGCGACTGCAAGGGAGTCGCACCTCTCGTTCTCGGGGTGCCCGGCGTGGCCCTTGATCCAGTGGAAGGTGACGCTATGGACGGCGAGAAGGGAATCCAGCCTCATCCAGAGATCGGGGTTTTTCTTCTTGGCAAAGCCTTTGGCCTTCCAGGAGGCGAGCCAACCGTTGTTGATGGCGTTCACGACGTAGGAAGAGTCACTCACCACGTGGACCGTGGCCGGGTGCCACTTGATAGCCTCCAGACCTTTGATGACGGCAAGAAGTTCCATCCGGTTGTTGGTCGTGAGGGCGAATCCGCCGCTCATCTCCTTCCGGTAGGTTCCGCAGCGAAGCACCACCCCATAGCCGCCGGGGCCGGGATTTCCGCTCGAAGCCCCGTCTGTATAAAGATATATGGGAGGCCTCTGCGAAGCCGAACTGTTAGATGAATCAGCCATATCCGCCTTTTCTTCGCCCCGTTATTCAATGACACGACCGCCGCGAGGCTTTATCTCTGTATCAGGCACCTTGACCTTCATCTTGCCGGCGACAAGCTTGTCGTACTCTTTCTGCCGTTTGAACACGTCCATAGCCGTGTAGATTGAAGACATCATAGAGCGCGGATCAGCCTCGTCACGGCCTGCCATCTCATAGGCGGTGCCGTGGTCAGGAGAGGTCCTCACGATCGGAAGGCCTGCAGTGAAATTCACACCCTCGGAGAATGCGAGAGCCTTGAAAGGGATTAGGCCCTGGTCGTGATACATCGCGAGAACGGCGTCGAACTTGGAGTAGTTCCCAAGTCCGAAGAATCCGTCCGGGGAATACGGTCCGAAGGCGAGAATGCCCTCAGAAACAGCCTGCTGCACTGCCGGAAGGATTATGTTCTTTTCCTCCTCGCCAAGCAGCCCGCCGTCGCCGCAGTGAGGGTTGAGCCCCAGAACGGCAATTTTCGGCGACTCCACCCCGAAATCCCTTTCGAGAGAATGTTTCATAAGGCGAAGTTTGCTGACGATTTTCTCCGTGGAGATGGATGTAGGGACATCTTTCAGCGGAATGTGACCTGTGACGACGCCCACCTTGAGGTTGTCGCTCACCATAATCATACAAACCTCGTCAACTCCGAACTCCTTCTCGAGGTACTCGGTGTGACCAGTAAACTGGAAACCTTCGTTCGCCATAGCCCTCTTGTTGAACGGAGCGGTCACGAGGACGTCAATGTTCCCGGCCTTGATGTCCTCGACAGCCCTTTCAAGAGCGATCATCGCCGATTTAGCGGACTCGGGAGTGGACTGACCCGGCTCCACATAGACGTTGTCCGGAAGGCAGTTCACGATGTTTATGCGCTTCTCGTGGGCTTCTTTGGCTGTGGCTATGACATTGGTATTGAGAGGTTTGTCAAGATTGTGGATGTTCTTTTTGTAGAATCCGAAAATCTTTGACGAGCCATAGATTACAGGCGTGCAGAAATCGAGAATCCTCTCGTCCGCAAGCGCCTTGATGATGACTTCATATCCGATGCCGTTTCCATCACCCTGAGTGATGCCGACTATTATTTTTTTATCCTCTGCCATATATTTTTATTATTTCATTTTTTCATATCAATAGTTCCATTCATTTTTATCGAACAGAACAAGGCGAATAACCCGCAAATATACTAAAAATTCGTAAATTTGCAGAGATATGATACCGCACGACTCTGAAATACAGTTTCTCCCGGGAGTCGGCCCCAAAAGGGCTGACGCGCTGAGGCGTGAATGGGGCGTGGAAACCGCCTCCGAGCTTCTGCGGGTCTATCCGTTCCGCTACATCGACCGCACTTCGTTCACCAGGATTGCCGACGTGAGAGCCGATCTTGCATACGTTCAGATCATTGCAACAGTCTCAAGAATAGAGGTTTACACCGACAAGGGCGCCGTGGACAGGGAAAAGCTCCCTTCTTTCAAGTTCAACGGTGTGAAGAGGATGTGCGCCTGGGTGAGGGATTCGAGCGGAGAGATGGAGATGACCTTTTTCAAGGGAATAAAATGGACCTACGAGAAGCTCTCCGCGGGCGGAACATTCATTTTTTTCGGGAAGCCGACCGAGTTCAACGGCCGCTACAGCATCGTCCACCCCGAGATTGACAAACCCGAGAGCGGAATGACCGCCCAGGGGCTCTATCCAAGCGCACAGGGAGTCCCGGCGGGTGCTTCCGGCGCACAGGGGACTCAGGGAGCCGCAGCGGGTGCTTTTGGCGTTCAGGGGACTCAGGGAGCCGCAGCGGGTGCCTTCGGAGCTCCAGGTTCTCCCACACCGGGCGGAAAATTTGTGGGCGTGTACCCGTCAAGCGAAAAACTGAAGAACTGCGGGATCACCGGCAAAGTTATGGGCCGGATTATGCAGGGGGCGCTGAACATTTCGCTCGGCCTGCAGGAAGACCCGCTTCCGGACTACATACTCCAAAAATACAATCTCGTTCCCCTTCGCTACGCCCTCCGCAATATCCACTTCCCCGACAGCGCAGAGGCTCTGGAGAGGGCGCGTTTCCGGCTGAAATTCGAGGAACTTTTCCTTCTGCAGCTCTCGCTTCTCAAACAAAGATTCCGCCGCAGCCGTGCCGACAACGGCATCCCGATGCCGAAGGTGGGCGAAGCGTTCAACAAGTGCTACGCCGCGCTCCCCTTCCCGCTCACCGGAGACCAGAAAAAAGTGATTACCGAAATCCGGGACGATATGAAGTCCGGCCATCAGATGAACCGGCTTCTGCAGGGAGACGTGGGCAGCGGGAAAACGCTCGTGGCGGTGCTCAGCGCCCTCATTGCAGTGGGGAACGGCTACCAGGCCTGCATAATGGCCCCGACCGAGGTGCTCGCCCAGCAGCACTACCGCAACCTTCAGAAGTATCTTGCTCCCACAGGAGTTCGCTCGGCACTTCTTACCGGCAGCACCAGAGCGAAGGAGCGCCGCGAGATTCACGCCGGCCTCCAAGACGGCAGCATAGGGATAATCGTGGGCACACACGCCCTGCTTGAGGACACGGTGGTTTTCAACAGGCTCGGGCTTGCCATCGTTGACGAGCAGCACCGCTTCGGCGTGGAGCAGAGGTCAAAACTCTGGGGGAAAACCACCGACGGCAGACCTCCTCACATCCTCGTTATGACTGCAACCCCAATCCCGCGCACCCTCGCGATGACCTTCTACGGTGACCTGGACGTGTCCGTAATCAAGGAACTTCCGCCGGGAAGAAAGCCGGTCAAGACCATCCACGGCACGGAAGGAAAGCGCAGCGCTATGTACCGTTTCCTCAAGCAGGAGATTGCCTCCGGAAGGCAGGTATTCATCGTCTATCCGATAATTTTCGAAAACGAAAAGCTTGACTATCAGAACCTTGAAAACGGAATTGAGACCATCCGGCAGTGTTTCCCGTTCCCGCCCTACAGGATTGCGGTGGTGCACGGAAAGCTGGACAACGAGGAGAAGGACTTCAATATGGAGGCTTTCGCAGCAGGAAGAGCAGACATCCTTGTGGCAACTACCGTAATCGAAGTGGGTGTGGATGTTCCGAACGCAAGCGTGATGGTCATCGAAAGCGCCGAGAGATTTGGTCTCAGCCAGCTTCACCAGCTTCGCGGCCGTGTGGGACGAGGAAGCGAAAAGGCCTACTGCGTCCTTATGACCGGGCAGAAAATGAGCCGGGAGTCCAAGAACAGGATCGAACTAATGTGCAGAACCGAAAACGGGTTTGAGATTGCGGAGGAGGATATGAAGATGAGGGGGCCAGGAGATCTGGAGGGGACTCAGCAAAGCGGACTTCCGATTCAGTTGAATATAGCCTCTCTCGCGAAGGACGGAGCGATTCTTTCTGCCGCGCGGGGGGCCGCGATGGCAGTTTTGGAGGAGGACCCGACACTCTCCCAGGGGAAGAACGCCAGCCTTGTCGCCGAACTCCGCAAAGACAAGTACAATATAAAGGATTATAGTCAAATCAGCTAAGTGCGTGGGATTTGAGGGGATAGATAATTAATGGACAAGGTTAATATATCACTAAGTCCAATACTTGCAAAATAAGTGCAGAATTATGGTTTCAGAACTGATTACCAAATACTTATGGCTGATGCAGACCATTCTGGACTCGGGTTCAGGGGGCATAGGCCTGGAGGAAATCTCCTCAAAGTTCGAGAGGCGGTTTTCCGAGACGCTCACCCGCCGCACCTTCATAAACTACAAGGATGCGGTGCAGGAAGTTTTCGGAGTTGGGATAGTCTGCGACCGCAGTACCAACACCTACCGCATTGACCCCGGCAACCGGCTCAACGGGAGCGGCGCGGCGCAGTGGCTCATAGACAGTTTCACAGTGAACTCCCTGTTGGAAAAGGGTCAGGAATCGCTCAGCGGCAGGATTGAAGTGGAAAACATCCCATCGGGGCAGAAGTTCCTCACCTCCATTATGGAAGCGATGATGGAAAGCCGCGTGGTCAGGATTCAGTACCGTAAGTACTCAAGCGAGGAGCCTGAATGCCTGACGGTGAGGCCTTACGCGCTCAAGGAGGACAAACGCAGGTGGTACCTCTACGGATTCTGTAATGAAAGGAATGCCCTTCGCTGCTACTCTCTCGACAGGGTGGTTTCGCTGGAAAGGAGCCGGGAAACATTCACCTTTCCCGAAGGATTCGACCTCAGCGCTCTTCTTGCGACATCATTCGGCACCTACATCCCCCGCGAGGGCGAAAAGGGATGCACGGTGGAGTTCCGTTGCAAGGGGGTGCAGGCAAAATACATAACGGACTTGCCGCTCCACCACAGCCAAAAAATGCTCAGAAAGGACGGAGAATGGACATATTTTTCTATTTTTGTGTCCCCGGACAGCGACGACCTCTACTTCGAACTTCGGAAATATGGTCCCGCATTGGAGGTGCTCTCCCCTGCAAAGGTGCGCGAGAGGCTTCGCTCCGATGCCGAAAAAGTGACGAAGATCTATCAGGGACGGGTGTTATAACGAAAAACTAAACAGCAATGAACAAGCATACGAAAAAAATCGCGTCAATTTGGGCTCTGATTATCCTCGGAGCCGCAGTTTGCATCACTATGGGAACAATATCAAAAGACACTGAAAACAAACAGGGATTTATCGGACGGAGCGAAATCCAGGTGGAGAACGGAGTGATGACTCCGGAAGTTATGCTCTCGCTCGGAAGGCTCTCCGACCCGCAGGTTTCCCCCGACGGCGGGAGGCTTCTCTACGGGGTTTCTTACACCTCAGTTGAGCAGAACCGCTCCTGCAGAAATCTATATATCAGCAACATAGACGGTTCGAACGCAGTCCTTGCGACCCGCAGCGGACGGAGCATCAGCAACGCGCGCTGGAGCCTTGACGGCCGAAGGGTCGCCTACCTTTGCGACGGGCAGATTTATGTCGCCAAAGTAACCCGCAAGGGCACTCTCGGCAAAGGCCACAAGGTGAGCTCCGTTCCGGGAGGAATCAGCGAATTCAAATTCTCACCGGACCAGAGCAAGGTTATCTACATAAGTTCCGTTCCCGGAAGGGTGAAGACCCCGGGGCAGATCTACTCCGACCTTCCGAAGGCCGAAGCATTTGAGACCCAGACGCTTATGTACCGCCACTGGGACCATTGGACAGAGGAAATCCCGCACAGTTTCGTCTCCGCTTTCAACTGGAAGAAGGGTCTTGGAGAGGCCGTTGACATCCTCGGAAGCGAGGGCGCGAAAGAGGGAGGGGTTTCGCCTTACGAACTCCCGACAGAGCCGTTCAGCGGACTGGAGGAGCTCTCCTGGAACCCTGACGGAGTGAGAATTGCCTACTCCTGCCGCAAAAAGGAAGGAAAGGACTACGCATTCTCCACAGACACGGAGATTTACATCTACAATGTCCAGAGCGGCGAGTGCGAGAGAATCCCGATGGACGGCGGATATGACACCACCCCGTCGTGGAGTCCCGACGGAAAGCGCCTTTGCTGGATTTCGATGGAGAGGGACGGCTATGAGGCTGACAAGCAACGGCTTATGGTTGCAGAAATTGACGGGATGAAGGCCGTATCAATAAAAGAACTTACCGCCGACTTCAAATACAACGTCGCCTCCCCGCTTTGGGACAGCGATTCCCGCCACATCTGGTTCAACGCCCTCGCGGAAGGTCTGCAGGCCATCTGGTGCGCTGACTCGGAGAGCTGCGAAATCGTCCGCAAAACCGCCGAGGACAAGTGGTACGACTTCGGCACTCCGTTCTACATCGACCGCACCGGCGGCACCCAGAGGCTTCTTGCCACTTGGGAGAGTATGGATTTCCCTACAGAAATCGTCTCCATTGAGCCTGAGTCCCAAACCTACACGAAAGTAACCGACGAAAACGGGCATATCCTTTCTCAGATTAAAGAACATCGCACGGAGGCCCGTTGGATGAAAACAGTTGACGGAAAGGATATGCTGACCTGGGTGCTGTTCCCTCCCGAGTTTGACCCGTCCAAGACCTATCCAGCAATCGAAATCTGCCTCGGAGGCCCTCAGGGGACGCTGAGCCAGAGCTGGTCCTACCGCTGGAACTACCGTCTTATGTGCTCACAGGGCTATGTGGTCATTCTTCCGAACCGCCGCGGAACTACGGCATTCGGACAGCCTTGGTGCGAGCAGATTTCCGGGGACTACTGCGGTCTGAACATTCAGGACTACCTCACTGCCGCACAGCAGATGAAAAAGGAGCCTTACATCGGCAAGATGGCGGCCTGCGGGGCAAGTTACGGAGGATATTCGGTCTATTACCTCTGCGGAGTGCACGGGAATACCTACGACGCGTTCATCGCCCACGCCGGCATTTTCAATCAGGAGCAGATGTATATGGAGACCGAGGAGATGTGGTTCCCGACCTGGGACAATGGAGGCGCTCCGTGGGATGAGAATCCGACGGCTAAAAGGCACTATGCGAATTCTCCTCACAAGCTCATCCGCAACTGGCACACTCCTCTTCTGGTTATCCACGGGGGCACAGATTTCAGGGTGCCGTATGACCAGGGTATGGCGGCCTACAACTGCGCCCAGATGATGGGGGTTCCGTCGGAGCTGATTGTGTTCCCGAGGGAGAACCACTGGATTTTGAAGCCGCAGAACGCGCTTTTCTGGCACAGGAGCTACTTCGACTGGTTGTCAAAGTGGCTATAATAAAATAAATTTGCTACATTTGCGGTCTTTGCCGCTTTCCGAGAGCGGAGAAACACGAAAAAACATATAAAAATTAACAAACATATAATTTACTCATTCGATGAAGAATTTTGTTGAGGAACTGAAATGGAGAGGTATGATCCAGGACATTATGCCGGGAACTGAAGAGAAACTGATGGAAGGCCCTACCGCCGCCTACGTAGGAATCGACCCAACCGCCGATTCTCTGCACATCGGGCATATGGTCAGCATTATGATTCTCAAGCACTTCCAGAGGTGCGGACACAAGCCGTTCGCTCTCGTTGGAGGCGCAACCGGAATGATTGGAGACCCTTCAATGAAGTCTCAGGAAAGGAATCTTCTGGACGAGGAGACTCTCGCCCACAATGTCGCCTGCATCAAAAAGCAGCTTTCCCGTTTCCTTGATTTTGAATCCGGCGCAGCGAATTGCGCGGAACTTGTCAACAACTACGACTGGATGAAGGGATGGAGCTTTCTGGATTTCACCCGTGACATCGGAAAGCACATCACCGTCAACTATATGATGGCGAAGGACAGCGTCAAGAAGAGACTCTCAAGCGAAAGCCGCGAGGGTATGTCCTTCACCGAGTTCACCTATCAGCTCCTTCAGGGCTACGATTTCCTCTATCTCTATGAGCACAAGGGCTGCACGCTCCAGATGGGCGGCGCGGACCAGTGGGGCAACATAACAACCGGCTCCGAGCTCATCCGCCGTATGCTCGGCAAGGAAGCCTATGCGCTCACCTGCCCGCTTATCACCAAGGCCGACGGAGGAAAGTTCGGAAAGACCGAGAAGGGCAACATCTGGCTAGACCCTGAGAGGACTTCGCCTTATCAGTTCTACCAGTTCTGGCTCAATGTGAGCGATGAGGATGCCGCAAAATACATCAAAATCTTCACGATGCTCTCCAAGGAGGAAATCGATGAGGCAATCGCCGCCCACGCCGAAAATCCGGGTGCTCGCAGCCTCCAGAAGCTCCTCGCGAAGGAAGTGACCGTGATGGTTCACGGAGAAAAGGAGTACGAGAACGCCGTTCAGGCTTCCAATATCCTCTTTGGAAACGCAACGTCAGACCAGCTCAAGGCCCTCGACGAGAGGACTTTCCTCCAGGTTTTCGACGGAGTGCAGACTTTCGAAGTGCCGGCTGCAAAGTTCCCTTGCAACATAATCGACCTTCTCGCCGTGGAGACTTCAGTCTTCCCGTCAAAGGCCGAGTGCCGCAAGATGATTCAGGGCAACGGAGTAAGCATCAACAAGGAGAAAGTGACGGACGTAGCCGCTCAGATTGGCTCCGAGTCAGTCCTTGACGGCAAGTACATCCTCGCCCAGAAAGGCAAGAAGAATTACTATATTATAAAGGTAGTAGAATAGGCTGACCCAAAAGTCAAATTTTGACTTTTGGGCAAACTATTTAGACTTCTTACCCCCCCCCGCAGACTTTCGTCTGCGCCCCCTATTAGGGGAATCTCGCGCCTCGGCGCGGTCCCTTCGGGACTTTTTTTAGCGATGGGCTCCGCCATCGCACTTGAATAAGAGGCGTAACTAGTGGGAAAGGTGGAGTTTGCACCGGGGAGATGATTGACGAAGCAGTTGAATATATACTGGATTTCGGTTCTACATACTTTTTCAGCGAATGGATTCGGAAACGATATTTCAAATAAAGCGATGACGGCAGGCCGAGGTTTAGAGAACCTGCTTCAGTCTCTCAATGATGCGCTCAGTCCTTGCTGCTATGAGCTTCTCCCAAAGAGCGCAGTTCTTGTCTACGGCCGAGAGATATTCCTCGCGCATAAGCCCTTTCTTGGAGGCCCAGACAAAGTCAAAAACCTGGACAGGCATAAGCTCTTTCCCGACATAGTCCTCAAGCATCATATCCCGGACAAATTTACGGAATCCGTCTTCACCCT
>CAVHYU010000045.1:0-14609 GCA_963640535.1 bacterium
TCCCTCCAGCGAAGGACGAACCGGCCATCCTCAAACTCCACAGGCAGCCAGATGTAGCGGCCATCAATCGCATTGTCCGGAGTCCAGCGGTCACCCATATAGATAAATGCCCCGTCGCGGCCGGCAACCGGGATGATGAATGTACTCTGGGAGTGATAAGTCGTCTCGCTGTCCGCATCCACGCAAGGATTACCCAACTGGGTCCAGGGTCCCCAAATCGATGGGGCTACGGCAGAGTGGGCTGGGTTTGGCCTCCAGCCGGTGCACTCCGAGCCCATAAAATAGTAGAGGCCGTCCTTTTTGAAAATCGCGGGAGCCTCCATCCGCTCTCCAATGAACGCGCGGACATACTTTCCGCTGAAATCGAGGTAATCGTCAGTTAGTTCGGCAATGTGGATCACGCTATTGGACTCGGAAGAGCAGATGTGGTACGCCACTCCGTCATCATCAACAAAAAGCGTCATATCCCTGGAATGCTGTCCCCTCTCAAAATCCCGTCCGAGAGTATTCACTGAGTCAGGATGTTCACCCGGAGCGAGATTGGCACGGTCAGTCCAATTCGCATTCTGAGGACGCTCCTTATGCAAAGGGAGCACATTCACCGGCCATAGGCCGGCAAGCGGTCTCGTTGCACGGATAAATTTGTATGGTCCTGTGACTTTGTCGGCCTGAGCGATGCCCACCATAGCTCCGCCGTAGCCTTTCCCCTTTGGCTCCAGGTGGAACCACATAACGAATTTTCGGGTTTTGGAGTTATAAATCACTTTAGGACGTTCGAGTATGCAGCCGCCCGCAATCTCTGAGGCTGGGTCTGAACTGACACTGAGGGCGATTCCCTCATCTGTCCAGTTGTACAGGTCGCGAGAGGAGTAGCAATGCACCCCGACATTCGCCTTGTTCCCGCCTTTTCCTTCGGTCTTGTGCTCGCCGAACCAATAATATGTTTTACCCCGCAGGAGCATTCCGCCTCCGTGGGCATTGATGTGCACCCCATTATTGTCCGGCCAGATTTCCCCGGGGCGGAATGTGTGCCGGGCTTGGGCGAAGGAAGTTGCCGCAAGAAGTGAGGCAGCAACTGCACAGATGAATATTTTTCTGTAAATCAAACGCATAAAAATTAAGTTTCCACAAATTTATAAAATTTTCTCAGCCCTAAACAATGAGCCGAATAATTAAGTAATACGAATAGAATGAAGAGAATACTTAATTTTCAACCCCTGTTAGAAGAATGGCGCAAAAGGGAAGTCTTCTCTTATATCTCCAAAGTTAATTATATAAACTTATATAGTTAATCTCAATATTTGGATATAATTCCATAAATTTGTATAATTGCAAAAAAAATATCATTTATGCTGAGTTATACAGAAAAACAGGAGATTTATGGAAAATCCAACTTTGAGATAATTGGCGAGTTGGGCGGGCGTTTCCGCGATTTTCGGATTGCGCTCGGAATGACCCAGAAAGAGGCGGCAGACAGATGCGGGACTAATGTTATGACAATCAGCCGCTTCGAAAACGGAGGAGGAGGAAGTGTACGGCTTTCCACCTTTGTTGCGATGCTTCGCGCCCTCTCGCTGCTCGAAAACATTTACTCAACCCTCCCGAAACTGCCCTCAATGTCTCAGCCTTCCGAGCCTCAGAGGGTAAGATGCAGCAGAAAAAAACTAAATAACATTCTAAACTATGAAAAATAACATTCTTTCTGTAAAACTCTGGGGCGAGAAGGTCTGCTCCATCAAATGGGACGGAAGCTATCAGAAAGGCTGGGGGCGTGTGGGGGCTGTTGTCTCTTTCTCCAGGGACTTCGCTGCCCGGGGGCTGGACATATCTCCGCTCAAATTGAGTCTGCGTGACCCCTATCTTCTTCGGGGGATTGCAATTCCCTGCCACGAAAATGAATACGAAGGTCTGCCGGCATTCCTTTCGGACTCACTTCCGGACGACTGGGGAAACGACGTATTCCGGAGATGGGCACAAGTGAACGGGATTAGCCAAAAGGACATATCGCCTGTGGACAAACTATCTTTCATCGGGAAACGAGGAATGGGAGCGTTTGAGTTTGAACCAGAGACTGGAAATGAATGTGCTGGGGATTCAATAGAACTATCTTCGCTCTACAGCCTTGCGGAGGATATCTGGCGCGACCGAGAGAGCGCGACTGTGAACCTGCAAGGTGACGGGGCCTGCCTTGAGGACCTTATGAGGGTGGGAACCTCCGCAGGAGGACAGCATCCAAAGGCAATCATCGCTGTAAACAGGGAGACTGGCGAGGTGCGTTCCGGACAGGTGCTCCTGCCTTCTGAGTGGCGCCAATGCATAATAAAATTCAATGACTTCGACCTATGGCCTGCCTCCGAAGTGGAATACGCCTACTATCTTATGGCGAAAGCCGCGAAGGTGGAGATGACTTCCTGCGAATTATTCCGCGTGGGAGAGAAGAACCACTTTCTCACGGAAAGGTTCGACCGCAGGAACACAGACAAGCAGGTCGTCTCAACCCTATATGCCTTGAACGGTCCCACAGAGGATTATTCTGATGTTTTTTATGTCGCGAGACTCCTGCGCCTGCCTCAATGCGAAGTCACACAGCTCTACAGAAGAATGGTCTTCAATTTTCTCTCAGGCAACGCAGATGACCACGACAAGAACTTCTCATTCCTGATGGCAAGGGACGGTGTGTGGCATCTTTCCCCAGCCTACGACCTGACCTTCTCAGTGAATCTAAGGGACAAATTCCGTGGCGTGAGTCACGCTATGTCACTATGCGGCAAACGTAGCGGCATCACAGAAGCAGATTTGCTGGATTTCGCCCAAAAAAATGACATTTCATCCCCTAAAGACATCATCGGTGAAGTTTCAGAAGCTGTGGCGAAATTCGAAGATTACGCTCAGAAAGCCTCGGTACCTCAGACAGTGAAAAATCTAATCGGCAATGTCCTGACGCAACTTAGATTTGCACGATAATTTGTAAATTTGCCTTGATTTGTCGGCGGCAAAGCCACAGGACTCCGCCGGATATTGTTCGGAAATTATACATATTCATATGAAGAAATCACTTTTTGTAAAAATTGCGCTGAGTTTTGCGCTTTCATCTCTCTTTTGCACCGGAGCAGCGGCTCAGAGCGGAGTATTTGCAGTAAGGGAGGCAGCCTCGGCAAACGCAGGACACAATCTCACTATGGAAGAGGCCGTACTCGGCAAAGGGCTTCGCACAAGGTTTCCGCACTTTGACTGGATGGAGGCGTCTTCGGCAAAGGAAAGAGCCGTAAGCGAGAGAGTTGACGGACTGTCGCAGATTAGCGTTGACGGGAAAGTCATCGTCAAGGCGGAGGAGCCCGGGATTGTCTATGGAGAGACCGTCAGCCGCAACGAGTTCGGCATCAGCGGAGGACTTTTCTGGTCGCCCGACAGCCTGCGCCTCGCCTTTTACCGCAAGGACGAAAGGGCGGTGACGGACTTCCCTCTTTTGGACATCACGACCCGCACCGGCACTCTCCGCACAATCAAATACCCGATGGCTGGAATGACCTCGGAGCATATAAGCCTCGGAGTCTATAATATTCAGGACGGGAGCACGGTGTATATGGATGTTACCGATTTTACCGACGAAAGGTATCTTACAAACATCAGCTGGACGCCGGATTCAAGGGAGATTCTCATTCAGGTTCTTAGCCGCAGTCAGAAGACTATGCACCTCAACCGCTACGACGCCGCAACTGGAGCCTTCCTCGGCACAGTCCTTAGCGAGCAGAACGACCGCTATACAGAGCCTTGCGACCCGGTGTGGTTCGTTAAGGACGCAAAAAGCGTAACAGGATATTCGCAGACCCAGTTCATCTACCGCACCGACAACCGCGACGGCTACCGCAATCTCTACCTCTGCTCTCTTGACGGAAAGGTGGAGAGGATAACGCGGGTGGACGCCGATGTGGAATATGTCGGGAACGACGGGAAATGGGTCTACTATTTTTCTTCAGAGGTGAGCCCGGTGGAAAGGCATCTTTGCAAAACCGCCCTTAGAAGGGACTCGAAAGGCATTTTCAGCACGCCTAAAAAATTCTCTTCCGTAAGGCTCACACGGGAAAGCGGCTGGCACGAACTGATGAAGATGGAGGAAGATTTCAGCGCATTCTACGAGTACTGGAGCAGCCTCACTCAGCCGTACACCATCCAGAAATGTTCCACAGAAGGAAGGACAGCAAAAGACGGGACCTTCACCCCGAAGAGCAAGGAGGTGCTTTTCACGGCTCCGGACAAAGGCGAAGAGTTCAACTTCTGCGAGATTGACCTCGGAACGGTGAAGAGCGCTGACGGGAAATATAACAACTGCTACAGGCTCATAAAGCCGCAGAACTTCGACCCGTCGAAGAAATATCCAGTAATCCTCTATGTTTACGGAGGCCCTCACTCCCAGATGGTTAACAACTCATATCTTGGTCAGCTACGTTACTGGGAAATGCTTATGGCGCAGCGCGGCTACCTCGTGTACATTCAGGACAACCGAGGCACGCAGTATCACGGCGCCGAGTACGAGAAGGCGATTTGGAGGCAGTGCGGAAAGGCTGAAATGGAGGACCAGATGGTTGGAATCAGGATGCTGCAGAGCCTGCCATACGTGGACAGCGAACGCATCGGAGTGCACGGCTGGAGCTACGGCGGATTTATGACAATTTCGCTTATGACGACCTACCCGGAAGTGTTCAAGGTGGGCGTTGCAGGAGGTCCGGTCATCGACTGGAAGTGGTACGAGGTGATGTACGGAGAGAGGTATATGGACACTCCGGAGGTTAACCCCGAGGGCTATGCATCCACAAGTCTTGTCGGCAAGGCGGAGAATCTTAGCGGCAAACTCCTCATCTGTCAGGGTGCCATTGACGACACCGTCGTCTGGGAGCACAGCCTCAATTTCATCCAAAGGTGCATCGACCTGGAAATCCCTGTGGATTACTTCCCGTACCCAACCGCCAAGCACAACGTCTTCGGCCGCAACCGGATCCACCTGATGGATAAGGTGACGCAGTATTTTCAGGATTATTTGTAAAATGAGGGGGAAGGTGACAGGTATCACTCAAAAAAGGAACCACCAAAATTTCTACGAAATTTCGGTCCCCCACGCGTGGGCCGACTAAAAAGCGGTCTACCGCGTTGTTCTCCTTGCCCAAATCCTCACAACCCAAAGGTTGCTCCGGTATTGGGCGCGTCGAGAGCCTTGTATCCCATCTTTTTATTCGACCTCTTTCCCACCGCACTAATAAAGGGGATGACTTTTTGGTCACCCCCTTTTTTGTTTTGTATTTTACAATTACATTCTCTCTGGCAGTTTGATTCCCAGGATGTCCATCGCTTTGACGAGAACGCGGGCGAGAGCCTCGATGAGGCGGAGCCTCAGGGCAAGTTTCGCTTTGTCTTCCTCGCGGAGAATCGGCGTGTCGTGGTAGTACTGGTTGAACTCCTTTGCGAGCTCGTAAGCGTAATTTGCGATGAGCGCCGGAGAATGAGCCTCGCCAGCCTCGGCAATCTTCGCCGGGAAACTGTTCAGAATCTTGATGATTCGCACTTCCTTAGGGCTGAGCTCAACCGTAGCGGCGTCAGAAGTCTTGTAGTCGATGCCCTGCTCTGCGGCCTTGCGGAGAATGGACTTAATCCTCGCGTGGGTGTACTGGATGAACGGACCCGTGTTGCCGTTGAAATCGATGCTCTCCTTCGGGTCGAAAAGCATAGTCTTGCGCGGGTCCACCTTGATAATGAAGTACTTCAGAGCGCCGAGCGAAAGCATCTTGAAAAGCGAATCCTGCTCCTGGGGCGACATATTGTCCAGCTTGCCCAGTTCGAGCGAAGTCTCCTTTGCCGTGTTGTACATCTTCTCAATGAGGTCGTCGGCATCCACCACCGTGCCCTCGCGGGACTTCATCTTGCCCTCCGGAAGCTCCACCATACCGTAGGAGAGATGGTAGATGCTGTCAGCCCAGTCGAAGCCGAGCTTGCCGAGAATGAGTTTGAGCACCTGGAAATGATAGTTCTGCTCGTTGCCCACCACATAGATGAGCTCGTTGAGATTGTACTCCTCGAACCTTTTCTCAGCCGTTCCGAGGTCCTGCGTCATATAGACCGATGTGCCGTCGCTACGAAGAAGAAGCTTCTGGTCGAGTCCGTCTGCGGTGAGGTCGCACCAGACTGAGCCGTCCTCGTGGCGGTCGAATATACCCATATCCAGACCCTTCTGCACGAGGGCTTTTCCGAGAAGATAGGTCTGGGACTCGTAATAGATTCTGTCAAAGGAGATTCCAAGGTCAGAGTAGGTCTTGTCGAAGCCCTCATACACCCAGGAATTCATCTTCTGCCAAAGTGCACGGACCTCCGGGTCGCCCTGCTCCCATTTAACAAGCATAGCCTGAGCTTCCTTGAGACTCGGAGCATTTTTCTCCGCCTCCTCTTCGCTCATTCCGCCGGCGACAAGTTCCGCAACTTCCTTTTTGTAGAGATTGTTGAAAGCCACATAGCAATCGCCCACGAGATGGTCGCCCTTCACCCCGGAAGACTCGGGGGTGGCGCCGTTCGCTGTCTTGAGCCAGGCGATCATAGACTTGCAGATGTGGATTCCGCGGTCGTTCACAAGATTGACTTTCAGCACCTTATGGCCGTTAGCCTCAAGAAGACGCGCGACAGACCATCCCAGAAGGTTGTTCCTCACGTGGCCGAGGTGGAGAGGCTTGTTGGTGTTCGGCGAAGAATACTCCACCATAATGGTCTTTCCCGTGGAAGGGAGCTGGCCCCAGTCCGGTGCGGAGTAAATCCCGACGAAAGTTTCGTTCCAATAAACCGTAGAAAGTGAAATGTTCAAAAAGCCCTTGACGCAGTTATATGCGCCGACTTCCGGGACATTTTTCCCCATCCATTCCCCAAGCGCCGCACCCGTAGCCTCGGGAGCGAGGTGAGAAATACGCAAAAGAGGGAAAACCACAAGAGTGTAGTCCCCCTCGAATTCTTTTCTTGTTGTCTGCACCTGAAGCGATGAGGCATCAACATCCGCCCCCCACAACTCTTTCACCGCCTCGGCAGCCTTGCCGGCGATCAGTTTTTCCGGTGTAATCATATTTTTCCTTTAATTCCATTATAAAAAGAGGGCTATGAAGTCTTCATTTCAACTACATAGACCCTCAAATAAACCTATTTAACCGAGATAGCCTTTTAGAAGCTTGCTGCGGGAATTGTTCTTCAGTTTGCGGATCGCTTTCTCCTTGATCTGGCGTACCCTCTCGCGGGTGAGTCCGAACCTCTCTCCGATTTCCTCCAGGGTCATCTCCTGGCAACCGATGCCGAAGAAAGACTTGATGATTTCCCTCTCGCGCGGAGCAAGAGTCTGGAGTGCGCGCTCGATTTCGCGGTTGAGCGACTCGTTCACAAGTCCGCGGTCGGCGTTAGGAGAATCAGGGTTGATGAGAACGTCCAGAAGGCTGTTGTCCTCGCCCTCGACGAACGGTGCATCCACAGAAACGTGACGGCCGGAAACCCTCATCGTGTCTGCAATCTTGTCGCGTGGCACATCTATCATCTCGGCGAGCTCTTCGTTTGAAGGCTGGCGCTCGTTCTCCTGCTCGAATTTCTGCAGAGCTTTGTTGATCTTGTTCAGAGAACCCACCTGGTTGAGCGGAAGACGGACAATCCTCGACTGCTCGGCAAGAGCTTGAAGAATGGACTGGCGAATCCACCAAACCGCGTAGGAAATGAACTTGAAGCCTCGGGTCTCGTCGAATTTCTCAGCGGCCTTGATCAGTCCGAGGTTACCCTCGTTGATAAGGTCCGGAAGGCTAAGTCCCTGATTCTGATATTGCTTTGCAACAGAAACCACGAACCTTAGGTTTGCACGGGTCAGTTTTTCAAGAGCCGCCTGGTCTCCCTTGCGGATGCGCTGGGCAAGCTCCACCTCTTCCTCAACTGTGATGAGGTCTTCCTTGCCAATCTCCTGGAGATATTTGTCCAGCGAGGCCGACTCACGGTTAGTAATCGACTTTGTAATTTTAAGTTGTCTCATTGAATTTTGAAAGTTTAGGGTAACTGTCTGTCAATCAAAAGAAACAATTACCTTTCTATTTAAACACAACGTCGAAAGACTTTTCTTCGCCATCGCGAATCACTTTGACGACGGTCTTGTCTCCAGGATGGAAACTGTTCACTGCCTCCTGAACGGAAGCGGCTCCGGTAAGACGGACATTGCCGATTTCCACAAGCACATCCCCGACCTTCAATCCGGCACTTTCCGCCGCACTGTCTTTCATAATTTCGGTAATATATACGCCATTTACCGAAGAAAGTTTCAAATTATTTGCGATTTCTTCATTTAACGGGGCCATAGAGATGCCCAGCATAGCGCGGTGTACCGTTCCGTAGTTCATCAGGTCGTCCGCAATCCTCTTCACGATGTTCGAAGGCACGGCGAAAGAATAGCCTGAGTATGAACCGGTCTGGGAGATAATGGCGGTGTTGACGCCCACAAGCTGTCCCTCCTTGTTCACGAGCGCTCCACCACTGTTTCCAGGGTTCACGGCAGCATCGGTCTGGATGAAAGACTCAATTTTGAACTCGCCGGTGGTGTTGGGCATAGAGCGGCCCTTTGCACTCACGATTCCGGCGGTGATTGTGGAACGGAGGTCGTACGGGCTGCCGATTGCAAGCACCCACTCGCCAAGACGAAGTTTGTCAGAATCGGCGATAGGCACAACCGGAAGGCCCTTTTCTTCGATTTTAATCAAGGCGACGTCGGTCGCAGGGTCGGTGCCTATAAGACGGGCGGAGTAAGTGTGGTTGTTATTGAGGGTGACGTCGATTGTCTTCGCGCCGGCAATGACGTGGTTGTTGGTTACGATGTAGCCGTCCTCACGGATGATGACTCCTGAACCGCTGCCCTGCACCTCACGTGAATGAGGAATGCCCTCATAGCCGAAGAAGAAACGGAAAAGCGGGCCGGCGTTGCTGACGACCTGCTGGGTGGCAGTCACTTTCACATAGACGACAGCGTCCACGCAGCTCTCTGCCGCGAAGGTGAAGTCCGGCCAGTTGTCGTTGCTGAGGTCGACCGTACGGAATTTGACATCGGAAGATGGGGAAACCTGCTCCTGACCGGATGCAGAAGAACCGGTGCATTTTACGACGCAAAAAGCCGCAAGAGCACCGCACAAAGCCGATATTACGGCGTAGATGATACCTTTTTTCATATTTTTGATTCTATATTTTCTAATATACTTAACTTTCGCAAGTATCTAACTCATTTATATATAAACCTTTTCTCTTTAATCAACCTCTCAAGTCCCACGCACTTTCCCCTCACACTTTCCTCCCCTTTTTTATCTGCCCCCCTGCACCTTATATTAACCCCTCCCGTCCCCTTTATAGGGGAAGTGGTGCTCCATCTTCCCTATCATCACATCCCCTCCCTTCAAAGACTCCGAATGGCTCTCTTGAGCCTAGGGATTTTTTACGGCCCAGGGCCGACGGGCAGAAGCTCTTGTCAAGTTTCGCACTTACGAAACTTGAGTTCCTAATATACTTCTACTTTTCTTCGCTCCGAAAATATGGATGTAAATTTCACTGAACAATCTGAATCCTCGAAAAACGAAGGAAAAACCTATTTATTTGCAAAAATAGGAACAAAATCGCCATAAGCGCAATATATTTTTCAAAATATATGCCTTTGCCCAAAGAAATTTACTATATTTGTGAGTTGTATGCGCGAAAGCCCCCTCTTCAAGGCTCCGATGGGCGCAATACACTAAAACATTGATAATTATAAACATTTTACATTATGGATTTCATCATATCAAGTTCAGATTTGCAGAAAGCAGTCAACGCCGTTTCCAAGGCAATCCCTGCCAAATCGGCACTCCCAATCCTCGAAGATTTCCTTTTCGAACTCGGACAGGACAGTCTCCGCATCACGGCATCCGACTCAGAACTCACTCTGAGAACGGAAGTTGCGGTGGACAACGTCAAAGAAACGGGAAGGATGACAGTCCCTGCCAAACACATAATGGACCTTCTCAAGGAGCTGCCTGACCAGCCTCTGCACATCAGAACCGACGGCGACAGTTCATTCCTTTGCGCCTGGGCAAGCGGAGAGTCCATTCTCCCCTACCGCTCAGCCGACGACTACCCTGAAATCAAGGGCACCGAGGAGACTGCCGCAAAACTCACGTTCCCTGCATCAGACCTCGTGGAAGGCATCACAAGCACGATTTACGCCACCGCTGACGATGAAATCCGCCCTGCGATGAACGGAATTTTCTTTGACATCGACACCGACTCCACGACTCTCGTCGCATCCGACGCGCACAAGCTCATCTGCTACACAAGCGCCGCCGTTTCAGCCACCGAGAAATCCTCATTCATCCTCCACAAGAAGCCTGCGGGCATCCTCAAGGGCATCATCGGCAAGGATGTGGAGAGCGTCGAGATTTCCTACGACCAGAAGAACGCCGAGTTCAAGTTCGGCCAGACGGAAGTCATCTGCCGCCTTGTCGTTGGCAAATATCCGAAATACCGCGAAGTCATCCCTCAGAACAACTCCAACATTCTGAAGATTGACCGCGTCCAGTTCCTCAACACAATCCGCCGCGTTTCAGTCTGCGCGAACAGGGCTTCCAACCACGTAAAACTCGACCTTTCCGAGGGTTCGCTGGAGGTTTCCGCACAGGACCTCGGATTCTCAATCGCAGCGCACGAGACTTTGGAGTGCAACTACGAGGGCGAGCCGCTCACAATCGGCTTCAAGTCGCCGTTCCTCATCGAGATTCTCACGAACTTCAGCTGCGGCGAACTCGTGATGAAGTTTATGGACGACAAGAGGGCTGCGCTTCTTCTGCCGGGCGAGAACGAGGCCGAGAGGGGGAGGCTCTGTGGTATTATAATGCCAATAATGATCTCATAATTCATAATTGTCTAAAACGGGCATCTGCGTTGTTGTGCTTCAGGATTTCAAATCCTCACAACCCAAAGGTTGCTCCGGTTTGAAACCATCGCACGCCTAGCATCTGCCCATTTTATACAATTATGACTCTAAGATTACACACCCGATAAAACGGGCATCTGCGCTATATGAAACTGCAACTGGAAAAGCCGGTGGTCTTCTTCGACATTGAAAGCACCGGACTCAACATAATTTCTGACTCCATCATCGAACTCTGCTTCGTGAAGGTTCTTCCCGACGGGGAGCGCAGGGTCAAAACCTGGAGAATCTGCCCTTGGGACTATGAGAAAGGCTGCCAGAGGCCGATAAACCCGGATGCCGAGAAAGTGCACGGCATCAGCGGCGAAGATCTTAAGGACGAACCCAAGTTCTATGAGATTGTGGACGAGGTCGTGGAGTGGCTCTCCGACGCCGAACTTGGAGGCTACAACTCCCAGAAATTCGACCTTCCGCTGCTTGCGGAGGAAATCGAGAGGGCGAAAGTCTTCAAGCACAAGAAGATAGACATCGACCTTCACGGAAAGAAGATGATTGACGCGCAGTTGATTTTCTTCTCCTACGAGCCGCGCAACCTAAAGGCCGCCCACCGCTTCTACTGCGGATGCGACTTCGACAACGCCCACGCCGCCGAGTCCGACATCCAGGCAACGATAGAAGTGCTTGAAGCTCAGCTGGATAAATATGCGGAAGTTAACCCCGACACAGGCTATCCGGCTCTCAAGAACAGCATTCCATCCCTCTCCAGTTTTGTCAAAACGCGCTACGTGGATTTCGCCGGAAGGCTCATCCAGAACGACAAGGGCGAAGTGGAAATCAATTTCGGCAAATACAAGGGCAAGACCGCGAGGGAAGTATTCCGGAATGACCCGAGCTATTTCGACTGGGTGGGAAGAAGCGACTTCCTGCTGGACACCAAGAGAGAGTTCGCCCGTCTGAAGGAGCAGTTCGAGGCCGAAAGGAACGAGGCGCTCAAAAAACCGCTTGACGAAGCGGGGCTTGCGGATGCGGCAGCGGCATTGAACGGCAAACTTGGAACCGGGAGGCTGTTTTAAGGGACGCCCTTCCGCATTGCGAGTACACTAACGGGAATTTCAAAACTTCGAAGTTTATGAACATCATCGTACGACATCTTGACGGCACGGTTTCGTGCAGACCAGACACAAGTTGGGAAAGAGAAAACAAGGACATATATGTTCCCTCCCCGGTGGAGGCTCTGCGCTATGCCCCCGTGCTTTTCGCCCGCATCAGCAAAGCCGGCAAATGCGTAGGAGTTAAATTCGCCCCCCGCTACTGGGACGGGTTCAACTACGGAGTTCTTCTCTACTCAGGCATAACGGATGAGGCCGCCTCGGTCCCTGTTAATGAGGAGGGAGGCATTCCCGCACCGCTCCACTGGTCCGAATGCATCGACCACACTTCCATTCTCCCCTTCCCCCTCTACAACCCTATCGTCCTTGAAAATGAGGACAAGGAGTTCATCCTGAGAAAAAACGGGAAACTCATCTACAACACCTCCGAGGGCAGCGCTCTGATGGTCGGAAACGCAATCTGCGAGGCCTCGGAACTGGTGTCGCTGCGAATCGGGGACATAATTGCGATTGAACTTCAGGACCCCGAGGACCTCGAAACCCGCCGGAGCGCAGCTGGTGACAAAAACGAAGGCGAGCAGCAGCACCCGTGCCTTCTCGAAGGAATGTTCCTCGAAACCGAGACCCTTTCCCACGAGATTATATTCTAAAGTTCAGCAGACATTCTTTACCACGACCACGAGTAATTTTTCACAAAGGATATCAATCAATAGTTCGTTAAATTTATAAAAGTTACGCCTCGGCGCGAACGCCGTAGAATAAAAGTTCTTTGAAATGCTTGCACACTGATAGCAGTTGCCTGCAGCTATTGTTATTGTAAGTATTTGAAAATTATATAATTGTTAAAATTTTAACGAACTATTAACCATGAAATCAACACACAAAATCCTTGCGGCGACGCTCCTTCTCCTGTCTTTGGGAATATGGACCGGCTGCGAAAAAGAGGAACCTTCCACGACAAAACCTGCGGAACAGACAGATAAGGATAAGGACCAAGATCAGGACCAGGATAAAGATACAGACAAAGACAATCCTGAGCCGGAGCCGGAAATCCCGGTGGAGACTGTGGTATATTACGACAATCTGGATAAGGTCATATCCACTTCAAATAAAAATTATTTCGACACGTGGACCGAATGCCGGAATATGGAAGGCAGCGGCATAGATGGTGTCACATACACGGGGAACTACTCTTCCGTTCGCAACACATTTGTTTCCACAGGATATCCCGGAGCATCCGGAAACAACGGAGTATATTACCACAGGGAGGGTTCATACACATCCGTAAACGGAATTTCCCTTCCGAAGGACGCCAAAGTGTTCAAACTCAGCGTTGGACTGCACTCCTATTCGTCCGATACTGCAGACAAGAGCCATTTCAGCATAAGCATCTCCGATAAGAGCGGGAAAAGTTATGATCTTGACTACACAGCCTCAAAATACGGAAAGTGGTATCTGGCAAGCGCAGTTTTCGAAATCGAGTCTTCCGAGGCCATAAAGCTCAACATTAAAATCTCGGCGAACGCAACGGGAGCACAAGGACGCTCCGATGATCTGAAACTCGCCACCACGACAGAGACGCCGACAGCCAAATACGCCTTCGGGACCTCCTCCGGTCAGCAAAAGTCCGGCTGCATCGAAAAGCCGCAGACTCTGAAGGCCAGTTCAGACTACAAATACATAACCCATTACGCGACGACATACACCTCTCATAAATATGTCCGCAACTACTCCGCCTGTTACGACACTCGCCGCCACAACCCGATGTGGGTGGCATACCCTTGTCACGACATCTATTGGGAAGGAGGATACAAACGCCCGGTGAAAGACCCGTGGAGGCCTGATCCCGAGATGACCGAGAGCGAACAGTCAATAATCTACGCTTCAGACTGGGACGGCTGGCCGTGGAGCGGGAACGACGGAAACGCGACTGATAAATATCAGTACTGGAGTTCGGTGCCGACGGGGAAATACACGTCAAGGGGACACTTGATGCGTTCCGCCGAAAGAGGCTGCGGAGACAGTTCCACGCTGCTGGACCTCAACACCCAAACTTTCTATCCGACGAACATCGCCCCCGAACTGTATGTCAATGTGACCTCGGAGAATTCCCACTGGAGCCAGGTGGAGAATATACTCCCAAACAAGTGGCGCTGCAGCGACACTGTCTATGTGGTGGTCGGCTGCTGGTATGGAGACGACAGCTGGAAGGTGTACGATGCGGTCAACGGCAAAAACACATCCGCCAAGTCAAAGCAGTGCATAATGCCTCAGGCACGCTATAAAATTGTTATGAGGACAAAGAGCGGTTCCACAGGGAAGGCCATTTGGGAGTGCAGAGCAGACGAGGTGATGGCGATAGGTTTCTGGTTCCCGCAGAGTTTCACGGGCGAAGTGCTCGACGAACTTCCTCCGCTTTCAGACTACATCTATTCAGTTACCGATATTGAAAAGAAAATCGGAGGCGAATTCTCCTTCTTCCCGCTTGCACCGGAAGGGGTAAAGGACAGCTACAAAATTTCCGACTGGCCGGGTCTTGAAGACATCGCGAACTGAGAAAC
>CAVHYU010000046.1:0-14495 GCA_963640535.1 bacterium
AGGAGTTCACTCTTCACAACGTCCTCGATTTCTCAGCCCGCAAGAGTCAGACTCTGGTAGAGAACGTGACAAACGCGCTCCACATTGTCCTGGCGGCTATTTTCGGCCTGCTCTGCGGGGGAGTAGCCCTCGCCGCCTGGAGTGAAAAGCGCACTGGGAGAGTTTCCTGACTTCAGTCAGCCCAGACGATGCTTCGGGAAAGATCCGGGTTGACTTTGATTTGAACTTTGAGAGTTTCGTCGGGAAGAAGGTCCTCGACGTTTTCCGGCCATTCCATCAGGCAGAGATTGCCGCTGTCGAGGTAGTCGTAAAGGCCGATGTCAAGCGCCTCAGAATTTTTCGTAATCCGGTAGAAATCAAAATGATAGATACTTTCGCCGGATGAGGCGATGTATTCGTTCACGATTGTGAAAGTAGGCGAGCAGACCGGCTCGTCCACGCCAAGCCGCCTGCAAAGCGCGGAGGTGAAAGTGGTCTTTCCCGCGCCCATAGGAGCATAAAAGGCTATAAGCCGATGATTTCCAATCTGTTCCAAAAACTCCCCGGCCGCCCTGTCCAGCTCCTCAGTATTTTTGATTTCTATCCTATGTTCCATAACGCCGCAAATGTACACAAAAATGTCTGAAATCGTTTCCGTATTATATTTTATTTCGTCTCTGCCACTATATTTGTTGCAATGGGGATATGAAATATAATGTCTTTTTATGAAGGATTTCTTATAATGGCACATTCCTGAACATCTCTTGAATATGTGCGACTCTTTTAATGAGTTCCTCAAAACTAAGCGGATTTTCTTCATAGATAAAGCTGCGACACATTTGGGCATAGTCGGTCTTGAATGCATTCAGAATTTCTCCTTCCGGAACGAACGAAATGGCTTCTGGCAGGTCCTTGGAATAATCAACATAGCCGGGATGATAGAACCTTTCCCTGTGTTTGATTATGTCCAGATAAAACTTGCCGTCAGAGAGGGCCTGAGGCATATAGCTGGTATGTGATAGTTTCTCCAGATCGTAAAGATGTCGGGACATCCTGCTACTCCTGGGATTATTCTTCTGAAACTCTTCACTCAGAAGAAAAGCCTTCTCAAGAAATGTTCTTGCGGGAGAAACGGTTTTAATTGTTGAAACGACGCCGCTGTCTACGTCTTCGCCGTAACGGCGAGCATTGACTTGCTGGACAAGGGACGAAATCTCTTTATTCTCAAATGGTTCTGTCATTGAGAGACAGCTTATCTCGATTTTTACTATAGGCATTGCATAACTCTTCTCTCTCGTATATAATGACGGGTATCGCACAAGAAGAACGGACGGGTCTTTATCGTGTGGAATCTTCTCCGCAGCATTGCTCTCCTCCTGCGCTTCATTCTCTGCGATGACTTTCGCCGTGCTGAGCCCAATCCCGGCGAAGACGGAAACCAATTCATTCTTCAACTCTCCGAAAATGAAATCTTGACTTTTTTCCCGAAGGTTGTGTATTTGGGTATTGCTGCGACAACGGGCACAAGCAAGTCTCTGTATTTCAAGGAAATATCTCCGATCAAGAACAATATCAATATCCTCGCTGAATCGGCTGATGATATTCCATCCTTTGCTCAAGCTTGTGCCGCCCTTGAATAATATATACGACCCTATGCTTGTCTTGGACAAGGCAAAAAGGATAGCTGTCACCCACCAATCTTTCTCCGCCGCCGCTTCGTCGATATTTTTCTCTTTCACGACATTGTCAATAAGCACTCTACGCTCATTTGGGGAACAATCAATCCATTTTGCCATAATATTCTAAGTTGTTATGTTCGTGATAAAATGAGTTTTCTTATCCACTCCGGAGACAATCGCAAATCTGCCTCGAACCTTTTATCCTTCGGAACAGATGCTAAAATTCCCGGTATTTTCGTTTTAATATTTTCTGTGACATTGCGTCGTCCTATACTCTGAAGGGCGTGCACAAGTGTACATACCATCTCGTTTTTATACTCAAAATTTCGAGGGGCTGCATTTTTGAGCAAGACGACCTTCCCTCCGATATTCAATTGTCGTCTCGTTCCTGATGTGAGGAAGCAAGTCTTCACCGGCACCTGTTCGCTGAGCGAGAGCATATTCGCCGCAGTCTCACCTGTCGGAATTATCTTCGCCTTGTCACGTTTGGCGATTTCTCTGACAATACTTTCAACAGGAGGAAATGCCGCACCGAAGCGAGTTCTTCGAACCTTTAGATAAACTCCTTTGGATATGCGTTCAAGAAGTCCCTCTTTCTCAAATGTCGAAAGAAGTTTGGACATATATCCTTGGTCAAAACCTGCGAACGAAGATGCGAAGAACACCGTCCCATATTTTGCGCGCGTCACTATTCGTTTAATTTTTTCTATATCAGTCATTTATCCCTTATTTTTTGTTGCAATTTTAGTCGAAATAATTGCAAATTTTTCCGACTTCAAAGTTAAGGATAAATTCTGAATATAAGTTAGGTGGCGCACTGAATTTCCCACCCCCTGCAGGCACTCTCAGATTGTTCGGGTTTTGTCCATAAAGCGGAAGCCGGTGGCTTCGGAGAGGTGGAGGATGGAGATGTCGGGGGCGCCTTCCAGGTCGGCTATCGTGCGGGCTATGCGGATGATTCGCATACAGGCTCTTGCCGAGAGTCCCATCCGGTCGATTGTCCTTTGGAGGTAGGCGCTGCATTCCTCGTTTAGCTGGCAGTATTTTTCAATCATCCGGTTATTCATCGCAGAGTTGGAGTAGATGCCTTCGGAGGCGAACCGCCGTTTCTGGATTTCGCGGGCGCGGACGACCCTTTCTCTCACCGCAGCGCTGCTTTCCTCCTCTTTTCGCCGCACAAGCGTTCCCGCGTCCACCGGGTGAAGCCAGAGCTGGATGTCGATACGGTCCATAATCGGCCCGGAGAGACGTGAGAGGTAGTTCAGCCTCTGCCCCGTAGTGCACCGGCATCTTTCGCCCTCGCCGTAATAGCCGCAGGGACAGGGGTTTGTGGCGGCGACGAGCATAAATGAGGCGGGGTAGGTCACCTTGCTGCGGAGCCTTGAGATGGTGATGGAACTGTCCTCCATTGGCGCTCGGAGAGCCTCCACCACCCTTTTCGGGGCCTCGCAGAACTCGTCAATGAACAGAACCCCGTTGTGGGCGAGGGAGATTTCCCCGGGGAGGATGCTGTCAGAGCCGCCTCCGATAAGGGCCGGGATGGAGGCGCTGTAGTGCGGGGAGCGGAACGGGCGCGAGGTCATAAGTCCCCTGCGGTTATACACCCCGGCCACAGAGTAGATTTTGCTCGTTTCGATGGACTCTTCTTTGGACATCGGCGGCAAAATGGCGGCGAGAGCCTTCGCTAGCGAGGATTTTCCCGAGCCGGGGGGACCAACCATAATTATATTGTGGGCTCCTGCGGCGGCAATCTCCATCCCTCGTTTCGCCCCCTCCTGTCCCACAATCTGCGAAAAATCCATCGCTTCCCCTCCTGCTGGGGGCTCTTCCGCTCGGGTCTCGCTCCGGCGGTTACGGATGAGATAGCCGCTAACATCGGTTTTCGCCTCCAGGATCTCGATTACTTCCATAAGGTTCCGCACCCCGTAGACCGAGTCGGGGTAGCAGTCAGCTGTGTCCTGGGCAGATTCAAGCGGGATTATGCAGCCCCTGCGGCCCTCATCCTCGCACATTCCCGCGACCGGAAGCGCCCCCGGAACAGGCCTCACGGTGCCGTCGAGCCCGAGTTCGCCCATAATGATGTAGTCCTCAATTCCTTGAAACTCCCTCTGACCCGACGCCGCGATGATCCCGAGGGCAATGGGGACGTCATACCCGCTGCCGTTTTTGTGAATGTCCGCCGGGGCGAGGTTGATGACAATGCGTTTTCCCGGGATGCGAAAACCGAGCGACTGGAGGGCTGTGACGGTGCGCAGAAGGCTTTCCTTCACCGCCGCGTCCGCAAGACCCACGAGGTGGATGCCGATGCCGGGGGTGATGTCCACCTCTACCGTGACGTGCACCGCCTGCACGCCGATACATTTTGCGCTGTGAATGTTGATTAGCATATCGTAAAGTTTAATAAGTTCGAGGTCCGGGGGGGGGAGTATTTCCTCAAGGAGCGCAACGAGGCAATGCGCCTTCTAAAAACTATAACGCCACCGGGGCAAAGATTCGCCTATGCCGGAGAAAAGAATTAAAAAAAAAGAAAAAAGTGGTAATTTTGCGATAAAATTGGCGAAATGAGGGCGAAGTCCGCAGACGCCAGTCCCCAAACCCGAAAATATGATAAAGACATTCTTTGAATCTGTCGGCCGCTACTACCTCTTCCTCAGGCAGGTTTTCCGCAAACCTGAAAAATGGAAACTGTTCTGGAGGCAGTTCGTGCTCGAATCCGACAAACTCATACTCTCCTCCATCGTCATCGTGGGAGTAATTTCCGTTTTCATCGGCGGCGTGCTCGCCATCCAGACGGCATCCAACCTTGAAAACCCGTTCATCGACAAGATGTATGTGGGCTATATGGTCAGGGAGAGCCTCATTCTGGAGTTCTGTTCCACGATGGTGGCCCTCATCCTTGCAGGCAAAATGGGCTCGAACATCTCCTCCGAGCTCGGAAGTATGAGAATAACTGAGCAGATTGACGCTATGGATATGATGGGAGTGAACTCCGCAGGCTTCCTCGTGCTCCCGAAACTCGTCGCTTCAACCCTTCTCAGCCCGTTCCTTATGATGATGAGCCTTGCGCTCGGACTTGTGGGCGGATGGATTGTGGTCTCTGTCACCGGGATAATCCCGGCTCCGTCCTACATTACAGGCATAAGATATTGCTACAATGGATTTTATATCTTCTACAGCTGCTTCAAGATGGCGCTTTTCTGCTTCATAATCTCCTCCGTTGCAGCCTTCAACGGCTACTACGCGAAGGGCGGCTCGCTCGGGGTCGGACGCTCCAGCACCAGAAGCATCGTGATTTCCAGCATACTGATTCTGATGTTCGACCTCATCGTCACCCAGCTTATGCTGTATTAGAAAATTAACTTCAAGACGCACAACAAGTTAAGAATCACACAACCAAGAGCCGCACTTGCGAAACTTAAATTACACTGAAACTCGGCACAGAAGATTATGATAAAGGTAGAACATCTATACAAGGGTTTTGACGGGGTACAGGTCCTCAAGGACATCAATGTGGAATATGCCCCGGGGCAGTGCAATATGATTATCGGAGCGAGCGGCTCGGGAAAAACCGTGCTGCTGAAAAACCTCATCGGCCTGATGCAGCCCGACAGCGGAGACATCCTCTACAGCGGAGAGTCGCTCTCGGCGATGGACTATGGGCAGAAGAAGGCCCTCCACCAGAAAATCGGCATTCTGTTCCAGGGAAGCGCACTTTTCGACTTCGCCACTGTAATCGAGAATGTGATGTTTCCGATGGAGTTTTTTACCGACTGGTCCACGGCGCAAAAGCGTGAAAGAGCCCAGTACTGCCTTGAGAAGGTGAATGTTGTGGGCTCGGACGACAAATATCCCAACGAGCTCAGCGGTGGAATGCAGAAAAGGGTCGGCATAGCAAGGGCCATCGCGCTGAACCCCTCATACCTCTTCTGCGACGAGCCGAATTCGGGCCTCGACCCCTACACGTCCATACTTATTGACCGCCTTATCAGCGACCTGACGAAGGAGTTCAATATGACCACGGTGATGAACACCCACGATATGAACTCCATTCTCGAAATCGGCGACAAAATAGCCTTTCTCTACAAGGGCAGCATCCTCTGGCAGGGCGACCGCCACACCATCCTCGGCACAGACTGTCAGCCCCTGAAGGACTTCGTCTGCGCCAACACCCTCGCCCGCAACATAATCGAAGGAAAATAAAGCCATCGATAGTGGTCGGAATCGCCTTAAAAAAGTGACATTCCGACCCATATTGATAGCCACTTTAGCTGAAAGATGGAGCATAATGGCCTCTAATGCCATTATATCTAATATCGCTATTCTACTATATAGCTTATTGATAGTGGTCGGAATCGCCTTAAAAAAGTGACATTCCGACCACTATCGTTTGATTTGTGAGAAATTTTTACCACATTTGCAGCGCAGATTTATAAAAATATGGCTATCATTATCGGAAGAAAACAGGAGCAGAAAGAACTGCTTAGGCGCTACTCCTCTGACGAGGCTGAAATGGTCGTAGTTTATGGCCGTCGCCGCGTCGGAAAAACTTATCTCGTCAATCAGACTTTCGGCGAGAACCGTTTCACTTTCAAAGTTACTGGCCTGTACAAAAAGAGGATGGCTGTTCAACTGGCAAATTTCGATCAGGCGTTGCGGGAATACTCCGGGAAGTCAGATCTTCCGCGCTCGGCGAATTGGATGGAGGCCTTTGCCGCGTTGAAGCAGTATCTCGATGAACGGAAGGATGGGGGGAAGCGACTTCTCTTCTTTGACGAGATGCCGTGGATGGACACAAAGGGCAGCAACTTCCTTACGGCCCTTGAATGGTTCTGGAACGGTTGGGGTTGTTCTCAGGACGACCTTATGCTTATAGTATGCGGCAGTGCCACAAACTGGATTATCAACAAGTTGTTCAAACATAAGGGCGGATTATATAATCGTGCCGGGAGCAAGATGTTTCTAAATCCATTCACTTTGGCAGAAACCGAACAATACCTAAAAAAGCAGGGATTCGAACTGGAGCATTACGACATAGCTCAAATATATATGATAATGGGCGGCATCCCATATTATCTCAAGCAACTGGAACCGGAAAGGACTCTTTCAGACAATATTGACAACTGTTTTTTTAGAAAAAATGGAAAATTATGGGATGAATTTGATAATCTGTACGAAACCCTGTTTTCCAACGCCGAAATTTACAAGAAGATTGTTGAGGCTCTTGCCGGTAAGCAGGTTGGCTTGACCCGGGAAGAAATTATAAGCCTAAGTAAGCTGCCGGACAACGGAAAAATGACCGAGGCACTTAGGAATCTTGAAAAATGTGGTTTCATCAGGGCGTGTCACTATTTCGGAAGAACTTCAAAAACCCGGACGTTCCAGCTTTGCGACTTCTATACCCTGTTTTATTACAAGTTCATAAAAGACAATTATGCCGGCGACGAGCATTTCTGGACGCATATGATAGACAATCCCCAGAAGACTCAGTGGCTCGGATATGGTTTCGAGCAACTGATCAAAAGCCATATCGAACAGGTGAAGAATGCGTTGGGGATAGGCTCCGTTTTATCGGAGCAGTCAAGTTGGCATATTGAGAAAAGAAAGCTCGCTGACGAAGAACTTCACGGAGCTCAGATAGATCTTCTGATCGACAGAAGAGACCGCTTCATCAATATCTGTGAGGCGAAGTTCTATGGCGGCGAGTTCACAATACAGAAAGATTATTCTATGAATCTTCGTAATAAGGTGGAGGCGTTCCGCAGTGCTACAGGCACGAAGAAGACCTTAGTCCCGACTATGATAACCACCTTCGGTGTCAAACGGAATATGTACAGCGGCTACATACAGCAGCAAGTCGTTCTTGATGACCTGTTTGAATAAGTTCTAGACCCATTCCGATTGCCGTCAATACGAAAATATCAACTTACAGCGGCGATCCCTAAAAGAAACCGTGCGGAAAGTCAAATTTTGACCTATACGCCTCTTTTATGATGCTTGTTACAGCTTCGTCCGGGAATGCGAACTTGGCGCGATTGAGAACTTCCGTGTATTCGGCGATAATCTCATCGTTATAGACAGGGACAATCCTTACTTGAGGCCGGCTCTTGCGGCCGCTATTTCCTCGTTGATTTCTTCGAGTTTCATTTCGGAGTTGCCGTTGGCGGTTGAAATGGCGCGCATTGAGGCCACAGCCTTGCGGGCGTTATCTATGACTTCGGAGCCCCCTATTCCTGCAGGACGGCGGTGACGGTGCCGCGGAAATTTAGACTGTCCACTTCTCCGTTTTTCCAGAGGATGGCGCGGCCGCCTGTTTTGGAGCTTAGGCCCAACGTGACCCCCTCTTCCGCACTCTCGCCGCAGAGAATTGCCGTCGGGCTCTTTAGGCTGTAGCCTTCGGGGAGAGAACGTTCCCCGCCTGCTGAGCCGCTGTAGAGAAGCTCCGCGCTTGTCCACCTCGTCCCTTTCACCACTCCGGCAACGCTTCCGTCCGGGAGAGGGCGGAAACCCATCGGAAGGACTTTGCTGCCCTTCCAGGAATAAATCCTTTTGCTGTCAAGATAGACCGAGGTGAATTCCCCGTGAATATTCGACTCTTCGCAGAGCAACAGCATCGGAGTGGAAGCCGAAGTGAGCGTGACTGAGTTTATGATTCTGTCTATGTAGGGAAGAATGCCCATATATAGGCTGGTCTTGTACTCGAGGGGAGTGAATGTCGCAGTGGAAGTGTAATAGATGCCCGGACGGTCATAGCCCGAAGAGTCCACGTGGTGGCACAGGATGCCTATGTTCCAAACATCTTCACCGGAAGATTTACCTTTCAAGCCAACTTCCATTGAGGTCTGCATCTGAGAATCGTCACCATCTCCGGAGGACACCTTCGGATTTTCGAAAGCGAAATCAATAACCCCGGACACATCTTGCGGGATGGCGATTTTGCGGCTTTCAGCCCCGTCCACAGCATAATACTCATTTATTACCCCTTCCGTGGAATTGACCGGAAGACTGAAGAAGAAACGGATGTTCCCTCTTGGTGAGAGCTCCGCATTCTGGAAGACCGTGCCCCGTTCACTCTTAAACAGCCCCTCTCCGTTAATCCGCGAGGAGAACCCCCGCCCGCTTCGGGACTCACCAAGCGTGAGAACATTGCCGCCCTGAATAGCCATAAAAAGGATGCGTTCTGCTCCGTCGTAGCGGAAAATCTCAGCCCCGTCGCGGGAAATGATAGTCTGGGTGGCTGTGCTGAAATCGGTGTAGAGGTGGCCCGAGAGATAGCGGTGCATATCAATGTCACCCGATGCCGCTTCATCTTCGCCTATCTTCACGCCCCAAGCCTCCTCACCCTCCCGCATCACCAGGATGGAATCCGCAGTCACCCCCACGACAACAGTACTCTTGGGGACTATCGGATCGTCAAGGTAGGGCGGAGTCACTTCTTTCTGGGTAATCTCTCCGAGTTCCACGATGGAGCAGGCGGTGAGGAGCAGGGCGGCCGCGGCCTCAAGCGCGGGAGAGAATCGGGCTACTAGCTTTAGAGTCATATTCTGGGCTTTAATACGGTTGGAAACATAAAACACCGGGGCATCGGCTACGGGAGTCAATGCCTCGGTGCAAAGGAATGAAATCGGCGGGAAATGGCGAAAAATTTGGCGGCAGAGTGGAGAGTTTCGCCACAATTTTCTTTTTCTTTAATCCGCCCCGATTTTTATGTTTTTACAAAGACGGGAGTCGCGCAATGTGCCCCACAACCCCGTCAAACCAAGATTTTTTCTTTTTCTATACTAAAGAAAAACAAAAATGCCCAACTTTAAAGCTCCTCCGCCGGGCCTGATAGTTATTCGCCTATCCAGCCGCCGCCTAACAGTACATACTCCAGCGACGCCGTGAACTGCTCTCCGGAGGCTGAGTCCTCCCAGATGTACTGCACGCCAGGGCGCCTTCTTCCCTTCTCGTCAGTTCCCTTCTCGAACGCCGCTCCAAGGAACCGTCCTCCGCGAAACTCCGCTGCGGCCTGGAGCTCCTCGTCCGTGAGGTCAAAAATGGACTTGGACTCGTCCCATCCGTGACTCAGGTGCTTCACTTCGCCCTTTTCGCGGGCCTTCTCGAGATTCTTCTCCCAATGCGGCGGAATCACGTCCTTCCAGCTCTTGATTGCCTCCCAGGCCTCACGGGAGCCGTAGTATGCCTTCATCTTGTCAGGGTCGCCGTCCACCCAGGACTGCGTGCCGAGGCCCTTTTCGAAGGCGAAAGGCTTCATAAACATCTTCACCGCGAAGGCCGGAGCGAGGAACGCGAGATTGTAGAACCACGGGAGCTTGGACTTCATTGACTTGAAATACTCGTCCACCGGGACATTGTAGCGGAAATGCAGATAGTTTTCCAGCACATCCGAGTCCTCATACCACATTCCGTGGAAATTCTTCAGCGCAAACCACTGAGGCTCAAAGACTTTCTCCGGACCTGGAAGGCCGAGGGCAGTGAGAAGTCGGGTCTCGAACTCGTAGTTTGTCATCCTGAAACCTTCGCCGCTGCCTATGTTGTAGAAATTGTTCCAGAACTCCTCCGGGACCCAGTCCTCGCAGACATTGGCGAGCAGCCTTCCCGAGTCTTCAATGGTCGCCCATTCAATCGCGCCCGCAACCGGCACGTGGAACGCCGTCGGGTTCACTACCTTGAGGATGCCGGGGTAGAGGATGCCGGACTGGCGGAGCGACACCCAGTGCGGAATGCCTGAGTCCACGATGGCCTTCTCCGCACGGCATTTCGAAACCGAATACATATCGTAGAGACTGGACTTCACAGGGTCTCCGGAGCGGCCCCAGTGGTAGGGGTAGAGCCGGTCTCCGAGCTGGGCCACAGAGCCGATGTAAACCACCTTCATCTTCCCAAGGTCTTCCTGCGCGAGCACCGCTTTCGCAATGTTTTCAGCTCCGCCCACATTCACCTTGAGCGTTTTTTCCGGATAGTAGTCTGCCGCAGGGGACACCATTCCGCCCACGTGGAGCACATAATCCGCTCCGGTAACGCCCCGGAGGACATCCTCGTAGTTATTGAGGTCTCCCCAGACAATCTCCACAGAAGGGTCGCCCTCGTATGGCGCGAGAAGTTTCCTGTTTTTTTTGCTCGGCCTCGCGAGAATCCTCACTGTGAATTTGTCCGAGCGGCGGTGCAGCTCCTGGAAGCCTGCCCAGCCCATATTTCCGGTAGCCCCGGTTAGAAATACGATTTTTTTCATACTTATTGTTTAGTGTTGTTTATCTTCAATCAAGTAACGCAGCAATGCGCCTTAAAAAAAACTATTTGAGCCACTTTTCAGGGTCTTGCGGCGTAGTGTCCTTCCAGATCTGGAAATGCAACTGCGTCTCCCGCCCGATGGTGTCCACAGTCCCGATGTCCTGCCCCGTCTTCACCTTCTGTCCGCTTTTCACCACCACATTCTTCAGTTTGCAGTAGAAAGTGAAATAGTTGCCGTGCTGCACGAGTACGCACTGATTGTACCCAGGCATCACAAGAACCTGCTTCACAACCCCGTCAAATACGCATTTTACCGTTGTCCCGGGGCTGAGAGCTATACTTACCCCGTTGTTGCGCGGCAGCTTCACATTCTTGTAGACCGGGTGGTATCTATCCCCGAACTCGTCCACAACAGGTCCGTCGGCAGGCCACGGCAGCTTCCCCTTGTTCTTCGAAAACTCCGCCGAGAGCTTCTGGTCAATCACCATTTTCCCAGAGCTCTTCTTTCCGCCTTTTCCGCCCCCGACTGCCTCACGGACGAGCCGTGCAATCTCCCTGTCGAGCGCCTCCACCTGCTTGCGCTTTGTCGCAAGTTCCTTCTGATAGCGGCTCTTCTCCTTTTTAAGCTGGCTTACAAGTGCCTTTGATTCAGCCTGTTCGCTCTGGAGTTTCTTGAGCTCCTTCTGCGTTGAGGCACTCACCGCCTTCTGTTCCGCGCGAAGAGTCTGCAGGGCGTTCCGTTCCTCGGTCAGCTTCGCCCGGGTCTCCTCCATCCTCCGAGCCTCCTCCCCAATCTGGGAGGCGAGGCTTTTGAAATAGCCGTAGCGCCTGTATGCCTGGGAAAGGTCTTCGCTGGAGAGAATGTACATATACCAGATTTTCGCGTCGCGGTTTTTGTACGCCCCTAGCACGAGACGCTCATAGTGCGCGGCAAGAGTGTCGTAGCTCTGCTGCAACGCATTAATTTCCTTTTGCTTGAGATAGATTTTATCTGCACATTCCCTTTCCTTACGCTGACTCTGCCGAAGGATTTCCTGACGGTTTTTCACCTTCTTCGAGACGAGATTGTAGGAGGAAAGCGCGCTCCGGCTTTTCGATGAATTGGAGGACAACTGCTTGTTAATCAGAGCAATCTCCTTTTCAAGACGCGCTTTCTGCTGCTCCGCATCCCGGGTGTCCTGAGCAAAAGCCGCCCCGCCCCCGAGCAGCAGGAAACAGCCTCCAAGCAGCCCCGCCATAAGTCTTGATATGCCCCCAAACCGCCTCATTCCTTACCTTCCGCAAGCCTTTTTCCTCTTGGCAATCCTCTCGCTCAGGTCCGGAATCTGTCCGTCGGTGTTCTTCGCCTGCGCCCTGTACCAGTTCACGAACGCCAGGTCATACTTTTTCAGCGCATACAGCACCTCGGCATAATGGTCCAGAATCACGGCGCTTTCCTTCCCCCCGTAGAGCATAGCGTGCTTGAAGAAAGGTTCGGCCTCGAGAGCGCGCCCCTGAAGATAGAGAATCCATCCGAAGGTGTCCAAATAGGTCGCGTTGTCCGGCTCGGCCTCGATGGTTTTCTTGCTCATTGAGTAGGCCTTCTTCAGATTTTTCCCCTCCACGGAGAGGTAATATGCGTAGTTGTTCAGGACATAGATGTTGTTCGGAGAGACCTTGAGAGCCTTGTCGTAGGTCTTGAAGGCGTTTTTTGAATCCTTTTTCTGGTAGTAGCTGTCGCCCATCGTTATGTAGGCGCGGGTCACCACCGAACTGTCCTTGGGATATTCCCTGACCAGTTCCTCGCAAAGGGAGATTACCTTGTCATATTCCTTCAGATTGCTGTAGCCTGCCCCCGAAAGCATCAGAAACTCAGGGACTTCGGGATATTTTTTCGCGGCCTCAGCCCCCTCCTGCGCTAGTTCCGCCCATTTGTCGGCATACAGCAGCGCATAGAGATAGGTCGCCTCAAGTTCCACTTTGTCGGGATTCTGTTCGGCGTTGATGCGGAAAAGGTCGATTCCGGTTTCCTGACGCCCGGTCCTGTAGTAGTGCCCAGCGACGGTCGCGACTACTGCGCTGTCGGTGGGGTGAGCGCGGAAGAGAATGTTTGCCGCACTGTCAAGCTGCGGAAGGAAGGCTCCGATGAATTTTGGGTCGGATTTCTCCACAATCGCCGAAAGATATTCCGCCTTTCCCCTCGGATAAGCTTCCTCCGAGGCCATATATTTATCCAGCGCAGGGAAGTAGAGGGCATATTTTCGGGTCATTCTCAGCGCCTCTGCTTTCCCCAGGAGCGCGGGGGCGTAGTCCGAGTCAAGCGAAAGAGCCTCGTCGTAGTAGGCGACGGCAAGCGAGTCTTCGTACATCGACATCCTGTAGTCGCCGAGGGTGGAAAGGATATATGGCGAAGAATACTTGGAATTGTACTCCTCCAGCACCTTGTAGGCTTCCTCGTTCTTTTCCTGACTCAGAAGAAGACGGAAGCGGTACACGGCGATGGATTCCGTGGTGCCGAAAATGTTCTCCACGGTGTCGAGAGTCGAAAGGGCCTTGTCGAAGTCACCGTTCTGCGCATAGAGTTCCACAAGGTCGAAATAGAGTTCGCTCTTTTTGGGGAAATCCTCCAGGAGTTTTTCGTAAGTGCTTATGGCATTGACGGTTTGCCCGCTGTGGCGATACACTGCCGCAAGCCTCTGCCTGTACCAGAAATTCCCGGGGTCAATCTCCACTGCCTTCCTGAGTTCCGTCTCCGAGAGGTCAGCTTCCCCCTTCACCATATAGGTGAGCGCCAGATAGTAGTGCGCGGCGTCATACCCCGGGTCGGCGGAAACAATCTTCACAAGCATTTTCTCCGCCTCGTCGAAAGCCCCCCTGTCATATTTTTCCACAGCCCGAAGAAGCAGGTCGTCCTTAATCGCGTCTTTGATTTCCTTTTCCGGGGCAATTTTCCCCTTTCCCTCAGTGGGGGTCTGAGCATATGCCCCGAGAGACATAAAAGCCCCGAGGGCAAAAGCCAATATGCTGACTATCAAAGATTTCTTCATATCCATAAATTAAACCCAATTCAAATCCGATTCCATATCTTCAAATTTCAATCCGTACCTCCTCGCAAGTCCAAGCCCCCCTCGTCGGGAAAGAAAGTGCAAACCCTACAAAGTTAACGGAAATTGTCGGAGGTGCAACCTCTCCGGTTCGTTTTTATGTAAAAAATACCATACCAATAGCAGAGCCGTAACTCCGAAAAGGTGGAGTTACGGCTCTGCTTCCTGCGGTTGGAAAATCTGGAATTCCTTTTTAATTTCAGTTCAGCTTTAGACTTAGCACTTCTTTGAGGCTCAGTCCGGTAATCGTCGCGACTAGTTCAGGCGCAAGACCATTCTTCAGGGCATTTTGGGCAGTGTTTATCGAGTTTTTCCGCGCTCCTTCGGCCTTCCCTTCTTCACGGCCTTCTTCACGGCCTTCTTCACGGCCTTCTTCACGGCCCATCTCACGACCTTTCTCCATCCCTTCTGCTATACCTTCTGTGCGCCCTTTGTTGTAGCCGTCATTATAGCCTTCGTTGAATCCGGCTTCCACAGCGTATTCTCGCTGCGCGATTATGTCCCTCTCTTTCATAATACTCCG
>CAVHYU010000047.1:0-14087 GCA_963640535.1 bacterium
GATTAGAGAGAAAAGGTTTATGTATAAATGAGTTAGATACTTGCGAAAGTTGAATTATTTATTAGATTTCACTCTATTGATTAGCGCCGTAGTTTCATCCGTAGGCGATTCGGCGGAGGACTGACTCAGCCACTCGAGGGCGAGAGCGTTGTTACCCATCATAAAGCATCCCAGGCCTATGTTGTATTCAAGCGTCGCTCTGAGATAGGAGTCTTTAGTGTCAGAAAGGATTGCAATCCATTTCTTGACGGCATCGTCCCATTTGAACGAGAGGGCACTTTCAAGAGCTTCATACCAGTCATTGCCGCTTGTGTACCAGATTCCGAAATCCTCCGTTTTCCACTGCGGGGTGAACGAAGAGGAAATCTTGTTTCCGATGCTCTTTCCGCTCGCCTCTGCGTCAGTTCCGGCGTCTGCAGCAACTGTAAACGACTTCACAGCATCTGAAGATGAGCCTCCGAGAGCGTCGTAGCAGTACAGAGGCAGATTGAATGTGCCTGTTTTGTAGCCCTCGGCGAACTCCTCCGGGTGTCCGAAAAGAAAGAGCACGTCAGCGTCGGTCTTTAGAATGAGGCTCACAAGAGAGTCCGCCGACTCCATCCGGGAGAAATTCTCGGTGTATTCAATTGTGTACAGTGCCGTGGAATCGCTCTCGGGGTAGGCGGCATCAAGACGGTCGGCAAGGGTCGCTGCAAGTGTCCCTGTGAGTTTCATCTCATCCTGGGTGAGACCGTAGGGATAGACAATAGCGACATTCTTCCCTGTGAGATTGAGCCCTGAAGCGGAAGGATGGCGCATTTCCAGAGTCACATCATAAAGCTGCGGAGAGCACCCACAAAGTGCAGCAACAAGGCCTCCGAACAAAATCAATCGTCTAAAATCAAAGTTCTTCATAATCAACTAATAAAAAACTATTCGCAAGACTTTCTTAACGGGATGGAGTGCAAGGCTTGGGAGGAGTCAAACACCGGAGCAACCTTGAGGTTGTGAGGATTTTGACGACGACTATAACGCAGCAATCCGCCCGTTAAGGAAGTCGGCAGTGAGGTCGTAATCGTCAGCAGCAGTAATCTTCACATCGATGAATTTCCCCACAAGACTTTCGGGCCTGAGTGAGCCGAACAAATCCGGAGAGTATTTTACAAGAATCTCGCCATCGACGTCCGGCGACTCAAACTCGCTCCTGCATACGAAGACTTCCTGATCGGCGAAGTAGGAATCCACGAGCACTTTCACCTCGCTTCCCACCCTGGAAAGGTTGTACTGAAGAGAAATTTCCCTCTGGAGCGACATCAATTCGTCGTAACGTTTTTGTTTTGTACTTTGACGCACAGAGTCTTTGAAATGTTCAGCTCCGTATGTACCCTCCTCCTCGGAATAGGTGAAAGCTCCGAGACGTTCAAAGCGAGCGTCACGCACAAAGTCCAGAAGCTGTTTGAATTCGCGGCTTCCCTCGCCCGGATGGCCCACAATCATAGTGGTCCGGAGTACAACCCCCGGCACTTTTTCCCTCATCTTCGCAATGAGTTCGCGGGTCCACTTCCCGGTCACGTTGCGGTGCATATTGTCCAGCACCTTGTCGCTGATGTGCTGAAGAGGGATGTCCATATAGCGACAAACTTTTGGGTTTGTCGCCATAATATCCAGAACATCCTCAGGGAAATCCGCAGGATAGGAGTAGTGGATTCTAAGCCACTCTATCCCCTGGACCTTAGAAAGAGCCTCAAGAAGTTCCCCGAGAGCCCTGCGGTGATAGAGGTCAAGACCATAATAGGTCGTGTCCTGTGCGATGATAACGAGTTCCCGTACCCCCTTTCCGGCAAGAAATTCAGCCTCCTCGACGAGTTTTTCAATCGGAACGGACTTGTGAGCGCCCCTGATGTAGGGAATGGCACAGTAGGAACAGCGACGGTTGCAGCCCTCGCTGATTTTAAGGTAGGCATAGCTTCCGTTGCCCTCGGTGAGTACTCTCCTGTGGTCGAGACCGCGGTCTGGAGAGACTCCGAGAGCGGAGACCACTTCGTCGTTGCTGCGGGCTCCGAGCCACTGGTCCACTTCGGGGATAAGAGATGGAAGCTCAGCCGCATAACGCTGTGAGAGACAGCCGAACACGATAATTTTTCCCACTTCCCCTGCTTTTTTTCTTTCGGCAACTTCGAGCACGGTGTTTATTGATTCCTCCTTTGCGTCACCGATGAATCCGCAGGTGTTCACTGCCACGACATCGACAAATTCGCCCCCGTCCCCTTCTTCGGGAACGAGAGCGTAATCAGATACGACCTGCGAGAGAATGTGCTCGGTGTCAACCTTGTTCTTCGAACATCCCCGCGTTATTATCTGAAGCCTCTTTTTCGCCATAGAATATGTTTGGGTTGCTATTATTCCGCTTTCTTTTCCTCTGCGGCAGCCTCCTCTGCCTCCTCCTCCGGATTTACAAAATCGAGGGAAGCATACTTCAGAAGGCAGTTGTACCAGTCCACGACCTTCTTCATATGGGAGACATAGAAGCGGTCGCCGTCATAGGCAGGCACAGCCTTGAGGAAAAGGGCTTTGAGAGTTTCCGCATCGGACTTTGATGAAGGGGCCTCAGCGCCTGAGAGAGTGTCCTTAAGATGTGTGAACACCTCAGCGAGCTTCATCTCGCCTTCGTCGGTGTAGATGGAGATGTCGGAAAGGGACGTCATTTTGCTCGTAAGACCGAAGCAGCTGCGCTTGTGGTCAGAAAGAGCCTCGGCAATGATGCCGTTGCGTGCGTGGGCGACATACAGGAAAAGCCCAGGCTGCCCTGAGATTGAAAGTATCTTTGCAAGATCTGTTTTCATAATAATAAGTTGTTTATTGTTTTATTCGATGGTGGCGTACGCATAGGGCGACACCGCCGTTATAAGTTGCTATTTGGCTATGCAGGTCACGACCTGGGTCTGAAGTTCCGCGCTCAGCACTCCGTCAGGAAGCGGATCGAGGTGGACAAGGCACTTGCCGCTGCGGGAATTCTCGAACTCGGCGTAATCGACATAAAGTACGCTCACCGAATCGGGCCGCACAGCGAGCGGGAACTGGCAGTTGAGCGTCACGTCAAGAGTAGGAGGATAAACCGAAAGACTCTTTCTGGAGGGCACTCCCCTCACCTTGATGTCCATCGGGACCGTCTGGGTGACATAGCGCCGCACAGAAACCGTGTATTCCACCTCGGCTTGGGAAAGTCTAACGCCGGTTATCGGTTCAAGTTCCACCTGCCCCAGAGCGTCGGAATCCAGATCGTAAAGGGCCACATTCCTTGTCAGCACTCTGGAAATGTTCGCAAGGCGGGCAGGATCACCGTAGATGTCGATGGAGTCGGTCTTGAGCTCTATCCCCTTGACGCTCATATACTGCGCCCTGCACTCAACCTCCCCGATCGGGATTATGGGAACCCGCTTGCAGTACTCTGCAGGGAAAGAGAAGAAGAGGGTATCGGTGATGTAGTACTCGGTCGAGACATTTGCCCCGAATATGGTCTTCCCGATTTCCGGCATAGTCTCCGGAACGATATAGAACATATCCCCTTCCTTGCGTTTGAGAACTCCAGGCTCCAGCTCTACAGTGACAGGTTTCCCGCCTCCGAAGAGTTTGTTGCGCAGTATGCTGTAGCCGGTAGCCCTGCAGCGCGCTATGACGATGCAGTTGTTGGCCGAAACGTTTCTTCGTCCGGTGAGGCTGGATTTTAGGGACACCGTGGCAGTCAGCACCTCGCTGTAGCGCAGAGAGATGTTGTGGATGAGCCAAATGCTGAAAGCCAGCAGAAGGGAAAGGATGAAAACCGTCAAATCCCGTCTGTTGACTTTAACAAAATCCCGAAGCCGAGTAAAGAAACGCTTCATAAAAATTATCTGAAAGACTCTACTATGAGCATCGCTTAAGAGTAGACTTTCATAAAAAGATGGAGAACAAGGCCTGCGACGAGCCCAACGCCGGAGCAACCTGAGGGTTGTGAGGATTTGGGCGAGGAGTATAACGCAGTTATCCGCTTTTTATGGAAGCCGTACTATTTTGTGGAAGCGGCTGTGGCAGTAGATTCAGCCTCAGAGTAGTCCTTGACGAGGCCGTTCTTGTCCACGCGGATCTTCACATCCTTGTCCACCTCGAGGACGACATATTTCTCCTTCACATCGACAACGGTGCCGAAGATGCCGCCCACTGTCACGACCTTGTCGCCTTTCTGGAGACCGTCACGGAATTTCTGGAGTTCCTTCTGCTGTTTGCGCTGCGGGCGGATCATAAAGAACCACATAACAACGAAAATAAGAAGAAGCATCACCCACATTGTCCAGCCGCCGGCTGAAGAGCCCTGAGCTGCCGGAGCAGACTGCAGGAATGAAATAAGAGCTGTCATATTATCAATTTATTTAGTTAATAATCAATAAGTTATAATCAATATACTGTAATAAATATGTTATGATCATTAGGCGTTAAAGTGCCTTCTGGAGCTGTCCGTCCTCCGAGAGTTTCTTCACAATCCGGTCGAGAATGCCGTTCACGAACACGCGGCTTTTAGGAGTGCCGTAGAACTTCGCGAGTTCCACATACTCGTTGATTGAGACTTTCACAGGGATTGTCGGGAAGTCCATCACCTCAGCGATTGCCATCACAACGAGCACTACGTCAGAAAGGAAAAGTCTGTCGGAGTCCCACCCGCGTGCGTTGTCATAGACCATCTGGGAGTATTTTTCGTAGTTCACGAGAGTAAGGCTCAGAAGCCTCTTTACGAAAGCCTCGTCGTCCTCCACTCCGGGAACTCCCTTGCGCGTCTGGCTGAGGTAGAGCTTAGGCAGAGTCCATTTTCCGCCTTTGGCAATGTCATCGAAGGCCTTGCAGCAGTATGTCAGAGAGTAGGCAAGGTCGTCGTTCCAGTAGAGGGACATATCCTCAAGGATGGATGCAAGTTCCTTTGAATCAACAAATTCCTCTTCAAAAATATGGATGAAGAGCTTGCAGTCCTCCTCAAGGGAAGACTCCCCGGAGGCCATATAATCTATGAAGTATTTCTTTGAATAGACTGAGTCCAGCACCTTTTTAAGGAAGAGGTCGTACTGAGCCCAGGAGAATTTCTTCTGCTTGAACATCTTAGCAAGGTCTGCATCCTCGTTCAGAGCCACTGCAAGGCGGTTTTCGCAGAATTTCATATTCGGGTTGCGCTCCTCCTCTGTGGGGTTGAATTTGGCCTTCAAGGCTTCCACCCTCTCGCGCGCGATTTGGGTGAGCGGGCTGACGACGCCTGACATAAAAATGTACAGGTCGCGGGTGGCCTCACAGGACTCCCGAAGCTGAGCAGTAGCGTCTTCCACTCCCATATTTCCCGACAGCACGCAGGCATAGGCCGTCTTGAACGCCTTAATTCTGAGTATTCTTCTATTTAACATATTTTAGATTCTCAAATATCTAAACTTTAAAAACTTCTCTCTAAAATATAACTCTCAAAACCCACACAGGGCGGGCTCAATATTTTCGCATATTTCCTGCAAAGATACACACGATTTGAGAAAAAAAACTATATCTTTGCGAAGATTTACTCTTCTTTTGTAAAAAAAGAGAGATGAATGGAAACATTATTTAACTAAAATAAAACAAAGATGTACAGCGAAGATTATGATGGAGCTAATGCTCAGAGTCGTAACGGGGAGGATGTTTATTCTAAACCTGTGAAAGCGGGGAAACGCACCTATTTCTTTGATGTCAAGGCCACAAAGGGCAATGACTATTATCTGACAATCACTGAAAGCAAGCGCCGCGTCGAGGGCGACGGCCGTTTCACATACGACAAGCACAAGATTTTCCTCTACAAGGAAGATTTCGAGAAGTTCACCGAAGGCCTTCAGGAGGTGATTGATTACATCAAGAAGAACGCTCCTGAAATCGAAAGACCGGCAGGCACTGCTTCAGATGTAAATTTCGAGGATCTTTAGTGAGTCTTCGGGAAGCGGTTTGCAGACTTTCGGCAAGGCTACTCCCCCCATTCAATATGGCTGACAACTATCTCGAAAAGCGGCACGAAGACTATCTCGCCCGCAAAGAAAAAGCCGAGCGAAAGCGAAAGGAAACTTTCCGCAAAAGACTCGAAGAATACAAAAAGAAAATAGGGTTCAAGGATGCTTGAACCCTATTTTCTTTCGCTCTATTCCCCAATTACACTTGTCAAGTAGGTTTAATTTTATAAATTTGTAATGGATTGTTACAATAGATATCGGAAAACTCTTATAAAGCCACAACTAACTGCCAGTATATTTCTAGTAACTTTATTATTTATAATTAGTTGCTTTGCCTCATCCGATCACATTCAATTTCGGCTGCGACCGATTCACTGGATTTGTTGAACTTAGCCTCGGCTACAGACTGCTGGTTTCCGCGGGTGTCAGCGTCGGTTTATAGTGCCTGCTCAAGGAAGGCGATGAAGCCGGGGATGCTGAGGTCGTAGCCCCGGGCGGGAGCTATCTGCCTGCCCTCGCTGTCCAGAAGCACATAGTTGGGCTGGGAGTTCACATTAAAGCGCGTGCGGGCGACATAGGCGTTAGCCCTGCCGATTTCCTTATAGACTTCGCCGTCTTCGGCCATCACCCAGTCGGCCTCGTCGAGTTTAGTCTTGTCATCGACATAGAGCGCGACAACCTCGAACTTCGTCGAGAGCAGCTCAAGCACTTTCGGATCGCTCCAGACCCTCGACTCCATTTCCCTGCAGTTCACGCAGCCGTGACCCGTAATGTCCACAAAAATCGGCTTTCCGCTCCTGCGTGCGGCAGCTATGCCGTCTTCGAGGGTGAAATAGCCATTGAGGCCGAGCGGCATCTTGAGGTCGTAACGCTCGCCGTAGGAGTCATCGTAGTCAGAAGAAGCCGCAGCGGAGACTGTGGCGCCTCCGTTTCTTAGGACGAAATCCTGGGTCTCGATTGGTGGGAGATAGCCGCTGAGGGCCTTCAGAGGTGCTCCGAACATTCCCGGAATCATATACACGACAAATGTGAAGTCTATGATTGCAAGGAATAGCCTCTTCACGGAAATGTGTTCCACCTTTTCATCGTGCGCAAAACGTATTTTTCCGAGGAGATAAAACCCGAGCAGCGTGAAGACCACAATCCAGATTGCGAGGTAAACTTCCCTGTCGAGGAGACCCCAGTGGTAGGTCTGGTCGGCGACGCTGAGGAACTTGAACCCGAGGGCCACCTCAATGAATCCGAGCACCACCTTGACGCTTCCGAGCCAGCTGCCGCTCTTGAGTTTTGTAAGCAGCGATGGGAACAGGGCGAAAATCGTGAACGGAAGCGCAAAGGCAACCGAGAATGCGAACATCGTCACAATCGGCATCCAGAACTGCCCGGAGGTGGACTGGATGAGAACCGTGCCCACAATCGGCCCCGTGCAGGAGAATGAAACCAGAACGAGAGTAAGGGCCATAAAGAACACTCCCACAAGCCCTTTGCGGTCTGACTTGCCGTCGGCCTTGTTCACCCAAGAAGACGGGAGAGTGATTTCAAACGCGCCGAAAAACGAAGCCGCGAAAGTCATAAAGACTACAAAGAAAATTATGTTCGGGAGCCAGTGCGTCGCAAGCCAGTTGAATATGTCGGCCGTCACGGCGTCTCCACCGGCAATCCAGGTTATGAGAATGATGAGGGAAATCGGTACCGTGTAGAGAAGGACGATGAAAACTCCGTACATAAAGGCGTTGAACCTACCCCTGCGGGCGTTCCCGGAATTCTTCAGGAAGAAGGAAACTGTCATCGGCACCATCGGGAAAACGCACGGGGTGAGCAGCATTGCAAAGCCCCAGAGAATGGCCTGCAGGACAAGTCCCCAGTCAAAAGGAGTGCTGTCTTTTGAGGAGGGGGCAACGTCAGAAACAGCCCCGGCGCCAGCGGAGGCGGAGGTGCTGTCACCAGAGCCTGTCTCACCAGCGGCAATGGGAGCGTCTCCTTCTGTGAGTTTTACATCAAAATCGTGATATTCGGGAGGATAGCAGCTTGTGGCCTCGCAACAGATAACTCTCGAAGTGCATTTAACAGATGCTCCTTTAGAAGGGTCGGTCACCTTGAACTTCTGAGTAAGCACCAGGACGCCTTCCACCGTGCGGGAATCTCCGTTTACTGTAATTTCGCTTCCATCTTCCAGTTCTCCGATCTTTTCGCAGTTCACCATAGAGGTGAATTCAATCTCAGGTGCTGAAAACTCGTCCGTGAGCGGATAGGTGTGGTAGCCCTCGGCGAGCATTCCCGTGAATGTTACGGAAACCGTTTCTCCGTCTCTTGCCTGAGTCACTTTCCACGAAAGATTGTCGGCATAGAGTGAAGAAATGCTGCCCACGAAGACCGCGAGCAGCATAACCAATTTATTTACAATTGATTTTGTCATAATTTAACGATAAATCAAGGGTATGCGTAAAAGGATGGAGCCTTCCCGGGCCCGCTCTTCATTATTTTGCGAAGGCAACTGAACGGGTCTCACGGATGACGGTGATCTTGACCTGTCCAGGATAAGTCATCTCATCCTGAATCTTCTTCGCGATGTCGGCTGAAAGCGTCTCGGCCTGGGAGTCGGTAACCTGCTCGGCTCCGACGATGACCCTGAGCTCACGGCCTGCCTGAATTGCGTACGCTTTCACGACACCAGGATATGACTGGCCGATGTTCTCCAGGTCCTTGAGCCTCTTGATGTAAGACTCGATGACCTCGCGGCGTGCTCCCGGTCTTGCGCCGGAAATGGCGTCGGCAACCTGGATGATAGGAGAAAGGATTGAAGTCATCTCCACCTCCTCGTGGTGCGCTCCGATTGCGTTGCAGATTTCAGGACGCTCCTTGTACTGCTCTGCGAGCTTCATACCGAGGAGTGCGTGAGGAAGATCCGGATCCTCGTCGGAAACCTTTCCGATGTCGTGGAGAAGGCCGGCCCTCTTGGCAGCCTTGGCGTTGAGACCCAGCTCTGAGGCCATCGTGGCCGCGATGTTTGCCACTTCACGGGCGTGCTGAAGAAGGTTCTGACCGTATGATGAACGGTATTTCATCCTTCCGATGAGTTTGATGAGCTCGATGTGGATGCCGTGGATGCCCAGGTCAATGCAGGTTCTCTTTCCGATTTCAAGAATCTCATCCTCAAGCTGCTTCTGCACCTTCGCCACTACCTCCTCGATGCGGGCCGGATGGATACGTCCGTCAACCACGAGCTGGTGCAGAGAAAGCCTTGCGACTTCCCTTCTGACAGGGTCGAAGGCAGAAAGAAGGATTGCGTCAGGAGTGTCGTCAACGACGATTTCGACTCCGGTCGCAGCTTCGAGGGCGCGGATATTGCGTCCCTCCCTTCCGATGATGCGGCCCTTCACCTCGTCGCTCTCGATGTTGAATACCGTTACTGCATTCTCGATTGCGGTTTCGGTGGCCGTGCGCTGGATTGTGTTGATTATTATCCTCTTGGCTTCCTTGGTGGCGTTAAGACGGGCGTCGTCCATAACATCGTTGATGTAGGATTGGGCCTCGGTCCTGGCCTCAGCCTTCATATTTTCCATAAGGATGTTCTTCGCCTCTGAAGCGCTCATCCCGGCGATGCTCTCAATCTGGTGGTTGGCCTGCTCGCGAAGGCGGTTGTATTCATCGCATTTGCGGTTGGCGATTTCGACTTGCGCCTTGAGGTTCTCCCTGATGGAGTCAGCCTCTCTCTGTTTTCTCTGAAGTTCCGCATTCTGCTGATTCAGAGTGTTTTCCTTCTGCTTGAGACGGCTCTCGGTCTCCTTGATGGCGGCATTGCGCTCATTGACCGTTTTCTCGTGTTCGCTCTTGAGCTGGAGGAATTTCTCCTTTGCCTGGAAAATCTTCTCCTGCTTTATGTTTTCGGCCTCGAGACGGGCCTGTTCAATGATTTCGTCCTTGCGACCTTTCATAACAAAGTGCCTCACGAGAAGATATATTCCTATTCCGAGGGCTGCGCCTGCGATGGCGGCTAATATATAATAAAGTATCATAAAAAAGTTATTAAATTGTATATCAATAATTTATAAAGTTCGACAAAAAAAGTGGCCGTCTCCATTTGGAAACGACCACTGTATAAAAAAATCCGTTAGCCAGATTGACAGAAACCTTAAATAAATTAAGATTTGAGTTCCGTAAGGTTCAGAAATCCTCCGTCCCGCAAGCGGAATCCCCCGAAGGGTCACCTAGGTCCGTCTTCCCCTTCCCGAGCGTACTCTGTTACCGAATTGGTGTTGATTTCAGCAAGTGAGCAGCTAACGGATTATCTTTCAATCTTTTCGATATAACCTTTCATCTCCCTTTCGAGATTCTCCGCCTCCCTTTGAAGATCAGCCATCTGTTCCTGATATTTGAGGTTCGTCATACAGACGTTCAGCGCCATAAAAACGAGGACATCTTCCTTCGACCGCGAATCAAACTTGCTCGCGTATGCCTCGAAAATCTCATTTATGTTTTTCGCCGCCGTACGGATGAACTGCTCCTGTTTTTCGGATGTGGCCTTCAGGGGGTATTCAGTCCCAAGAATTTTTACAGTTATGCTTCTTCCCATAATCAACCCTCCATCAAACCTATGCACCTGTCAATTTCCTTCACAAGAGCCTCAATCTTCTTCTTCGCCTCCGGGGTGCGCTCAGCGGCGCCCGAAAATGCGTTGGCGAGTTTAAGGTTATCGATTTTCTTTTCTAACTCAGTAATCTTTTCCTCACGGGTTTTGCACTGCTCCGAGAGACGACGGTTTTCTTCTTCCAGCTTCAGCCTTTCCGCCTTTTCACTTTCGTATGCGGAAACCAAACGGATGTATTGCTGTCTGATGTTGTCGAGCATTTCGTCGCTTTTAAAACCCACTTTGCAAATATAGCAAGAATACCCGAAATGTCAAAGAAAATTCCTATCTTTGGGAAATTTATCAAAATTCGTATGCACGACATTCTTCTTAAAAATATCCTCTTGGGTGATACTAGAAGCGACATTTACATCGATTCCGATACGATTGCGAAAATTGTCCCGACCGGTTCAATTCCCGAGGAGGAGGCTCTTGAGGTCGTAGACTGCAGCACAAAGGCGGCCGTACCTGGCTTTGTGAATATGCACACCCACGCGGCTATGTCCCTTCTGAGGGGCGTCGGAGAGGATATCGCCTTCCACGAATGGCTCGCGAAAGTCTGGGAAATCGAGTCTCACCTTGACGAGGAATTCGTGTACTGGGGGACGAAGGTCGCCTGCCTTGAGATGATAAAGACCGGCACCACCACCTTCAACGACCACTACTGGTACCCGCTCGTTGCGCACAAAGCCGCGGTGGAGATGGGTTTGAGGCCGGTTTCGTCATATGTCGTCATCAACAAGATGACCGACACGGAGAACGAAATCGAGAAGGTGAGATGCTGGAAAATGTACGAAGCGTCAAAACAGTGGGAGAAAAATCTCAGGTTTTCGATGGCCTTCCACGCTCCATACTCGGTGAGCGAACCGATGATGATCTGGGCGGCGGAATTTGCCCGCTCGCACAACCTTCCGCTTCATATCCATTTGTCCGAGACCCGCAAGGAAGTGGAGGACAGCCGGGCGGCGCACGGAGGGCTGAGTCCGGTCGAATATCTTGACAGCATCGGAGTTCTGGGTCCGAATCTTGTCGCGGCTCACACCCTCTGGCTTTCCGACCACGACATCGAACTGCTTGGACGCCACAAGGTTACCTGCGTCCACAACATAAACTCCAACCTCAAGCTCAGCAGCGGCTACCATTTCGCCTACCGCGAGCTCAAGGAGGCGGGCTGCAAGGTCTGCATCGGCACGGACGGATGCGCTTCGTCCAATAACCTGGATATGCTGGAGGCGATGAAGACCACTGCGATGATGCAGAAGGGATGGCGGTTCGACCCTACGGTCTGCCCGCTTGGCGAGCTGCTGGATATGGCGACGGTAAACGGCGCTGATGCTCTGGGACTTCTTACAGGCCGCATCGAGGAAGGAAGGATTGCGGACATCAGCATTGTGGAGACTGATAACTATAATTTTCTCTCCCCTGGCTCATTCCTTGCAGGACTGGTCTATTCGGCACACAGCGACTGCATCGACTCTGTCATATGCAACGGGAAGTTCGTTATGAGGGGGAGAAAGGTCGAAGGCGAGGCGGAAATCCTCAGCGAGGCCAGAAGAGTGCTCGGCGGGATTATGAGGTGAGGCACGGCTTTGCGCTCTATGGTTAAAAAACTTAAACAATCTAACAACCAATCACTTACACTATCAGAAAACAAAAAAAGTTATGGACGAAAGAATTGAAAGAATACAGAAAGCTGCTGAGTACATTAGGGAGAAAATCGCCGGACACTCCCCCATCGTTGGCATCGTGCTCGGAAGCGGGCTTGGGCAGCTGGCAGGAAAAATAGAGAATCCGATTGTGATTCCGTACGCAGAAATCCCTGGTTTTCCGGTCTCTACGGCGATTGGCCACAAGGGAAACATCGTCGCGGGCGAACTCGGAGGCAAGGAGGTCATTGCAATGCAGGGCCGTTTCCACTACTACGAAGGCTACCCGATGGACCTTGTGACCCTGCCCATCAGGGTTATGAAAGTGCTTGGCATTCAATACCTTTTCGTATCGAATGCCGCAGGAGGGGTGAACTACGACTTCAGAGTCGGAGACCTTATGATTATCCGCGACCACATCAATCTGCTCCCTAACCCGCTCATCGGAAAAAATCTTGAGGACTTCGGCCCGAGGTTCCCGGATATGACCAGGCCGTACGACCTGAACCTCATCAAAAAGGCCGAATACATTGCCGCCGAGCTCAACATTCCGCTTAAAAAGGGAGTTTACATCGCCGGCACAGGTCCTTCCTACGAGACTCCGGCGGAGTACAAGTATTTCCGTCTTGCAGGCGGAGACGCCGTGGGTATGTCCACGATTCCGGAGGTTATCGTTGCGCGCCACTGCGGCATCCCTGTTTTCGGTATGTCGGTGATTACCAATGAGGCGCACGACGACTACGCCGAGGACTATGTGAACGACGGGGCTGATGTCGTCAGGGCTGCGGATGCTGCCACGGGGAGGATGAGTATGCTGTTTGAAAAGTTGATCGCCTCTCTTTGATGAGATTGAATAAAAGCGCTCTGTGCCGCTTGCTACTATTAAAGGAATAAGTCAAATGGACGAGAGATATTTGAAGATTGTTGACGCCGCGAAGGTGCTACAGAGAAAAATCGGAGACCGACATCCCGAAGTGGGCATTGTGCTCGGAAGCGGGCTGGGACGGCTTGCAGAGCAGATTGAAGATGCCGTCACTGTCCCCTACTCTGAAATCCCGGGGCTTCCTCTTGCCACCGCCATCGGGCACAAGGGAAATTTCATCGCGGGCACTCTGGGCGGAAAAACCGTCATCGCTATGCAAGGCCGCTACCACAGCTACGAGGGCTACCCGATGCAGCAGGTAGTGCTCCCTGTGAGGATTCTCAAAGTGCTGGGAATCAGCACACTGCTGGTTTCAAACGCTGCCGGAGGAGTGAATTTCAATCTCCACATCGGAGATCTTATGATTATACGCGACCATATCAATATGCTTCCGAACCCGCTGATAGGGCCCAACTACGAAGACCTCGGGCCGAGATTTCCGGATATGACAAGGCCGTACGATCTTTCTCTAGTCGGGATGGCAAAACACATCGCGGCCGCCGAGGGCATTGAGCTGAAGGAGGGAGTTTATCTTGCCTGCACGGGTCCGACCTATGAGACCCCTGCGGAATATGGATTTTTCCGCAAAATCGGGGCTGACGCCGTTGGGATGTCCACAACGCCGGAAGTCATAGCGGCAAGGCACTGCGGAGTGAGGGTGTTCGGAGTTTCAGTCATCACCGACGAGGCGCACAGCAACCCGGACGACTATGTGACCGACGAGAACGAAATTCTGCGCGCGGCGGATGCGGCAGGCGAAAAGATGAACCGCCTGTTTATCAGACTCATAGAAGAATTGTAAGCTCATTTTACCGTAAAACAATAAGGGGGTGACCAAAAAGTCATCCCCTTAATAAGTGCGGTGGGAAAGAGGTCGAATAAAAAGATGGGATACAAGGCTCTCTACGACGCCCAATACCGGAGCAACC
>CAVHYU010000048.1:0-14002 GCA_963640535.1 bacterium
CAAATGACGGAGGAAAACGGTATTATATACAGTCCGCCCTGTCCATCCCGGATGACGAAAAAAGAAGGCAGGAAACGGCATCGCTCCTGCGCATAGAGGACTCTTTCCAAAAAATCATCGTAGTCAGAGATGATATAACTCCGTGGCGTGACGACAACGGCATTCTAACAGTCGGACTTTTTGATTTTCTTATGGGTACAAGCGCTTGATAATTATTTGACTATAGCGGCAGATTCTCCATCCATCCCTCAAAAGTGCTGATTTTTGCAGAAATCGTCACTTTGGGCAACATAGTGCCCCTCCCTGAGGGCATTGGGTGCTATCCTTTTTTGAAAAGGCGCCGCAGTATGTCTGTTACCAGGCTGGGACAAGGATCTTGCAATATTCCATCCCCAAAAGAAAACCGCGGAGCGGTGTGGAGACTCCCGCATTTCGGGCACTTGACCGGATAGGAATCCGCTGTGCCGTTCCACTCAATATCCATCCCAATAAACTTGTGTCCACAATCCTTGCAGACATATTTTTCAGCATTTCTTACCATATCACAACTGTTTAATAGATTCAAGACAGACTACCGGCCATATATCCGGCGCTTCTCTTCCTCGGTGAAAGCCGCGAAACGCGCCATCCAATAGGCTGATTTTTCGCCGTCGAACTGCTGCCGGTCAATCTCCGACTCCTTCCCGGCACTATGCAGAACGGCATTGTTTCCGTCCCCCATATGCTCTTTCCAAGTAAGTTCGGCAAAAGGCGAATCCTGCTGCTGCCCGATGTGGTGCAGCTCGTAAGGGTCACCATTACGGTCACGCGGCGGGAATCCCTCCCCGATGAGATCGGCGTTGTTATACTCCGCCCATTTATCGTAGTCCTTCAGCCCCTGCTGCACACTATTCCGCAGCCAGGTGTTCCGCCGGATGGAGTAGTCCGCCCAGTCAATGTCGGAACGGACAAGAGCCGGGCGGCCGCCAATCACAGCCTCCCGCAACCCTGCCCGGATATAAATCTCCGCCTCCTCCACGCTCCGAATCCTGGACACAATAGCCTCCGACCACCCAGTCCGTAGGCGGAGTTGTTCCTGTTCTGGCTTTGTCATTTTCCCATTACGTCAATTGTTTTCGTTGCGACAACTGCAATTGCAGCGACTGCAACGAGTCCTACAGCTCCGACCTTTGCTGCCTTTGATGCGTTGGGATCTTTCATTACATCCATTCCTTTGTTAAGCAATGATTGCGGGCCGTTGTTTGCCGGCAGATTCTGTTCACTCATAATAATTAGGTTTTAATTGCTTTCAATATGTTTGTGTCGGAGCACTAAATGGCGTTCATCCGGCAACAGAGTCGAAGAACTTCATTGGGGAGCAAAGATGCGAAAAAGTCACGCTTGCTTTTCCCCACGCGTGGGGATTATTTTCCCATTTCGCCGAGGAGATTTCTGATGGCTGTGCCGCAGATGGGCTGGTGAGTGGTGTACTCCTTCAGACGTTCCGTGCGCCACTGTGCCTTGCTGCCGCAGTCGTAGAACAATGCTCGGGCTAAATTGAACGGTTTGACAGGAGGGTCCTGCGGGGAGTCGGCGGAGAGGGCGGAGGCTAGCTCCACTATTAGGCCGTCCCTTTTGTACTGGGTCTCGAAACCGGGGGCTAATTTCTTGAAGACTATTTTGTCCGGGGCCGATGTTATTCCCTGAGCATAAAGATTTTGCAGGATGCGGTGAAGTTTTTCGGAGGCTCTTTCCGGGAGCGAGATTTCCAGAAGGCGACGGTAGAGATAACCCTCAAACTCGGAGTCCCAGATGTGCGGAAGGACCTCGGTCTGTCGGGCATCGGGAGCCTTCGCACGGCTTCTTCCCCTTTCGAGGCAGCTGAGGATTTTTTGGAGCCTCGCCGCCTCGTCGCCGATGGAGTGAAACGACTTCAGAGAGGAGAGGATTTCCTTCGGAGCTGCCTTCGGGGCGATGTTGAAGGTGAACCGGTATATCGGGAGAGTCCAGTCCTGGTTCTCGTCAATAAACCTCAGACCGGGGAAGTCGGCCTCGTGCGCCCTCAGGCAGTCGGCGACCGCCGTGTCGATGACATAGATTACCTCCGGGCGCAGTTCCTTTAGCACCGCCGCAAATGCAGGGAGCTGAGAGTCAAAGAGTTCCGGAGCAAGGGCGTAGGAAAGAGTGTCGTACTCCCCGCTAAAGTTCTGGAGGAAATTGGTGTAGGCTATACTGTCCCAAAGCTCGCGCCTGGACGCCTGCACAACGTGGCGATTGGTGCGAAGGAGGTATTTGGTGATGGAGGAATAGGTGGGGTAGTTCACTTCGCCCTCAAGGTAGCTCTCTACCTCAATCTCGTTGCTGTTGGAAAGCCTGTAGTAGTCGCCCTTACCCTCATATTGGGGGCAGAGGGAGTCGAAGCGGGAGCTGTCCGCAAGGCACTCCGCCCGAAGAGGGCAGCACTCGATGGTGCAGACGTGGAACACCCCGAGGACGAGAGTCCGGTAGCCCTCCCATCCGCGGGAGTAGCGCTCCGGGATGACTCTCGGCAAGAAAAAATATGGGCGGGCTGAAGGTTTTTCCATAAACTCGGATATTTGACGCAAAGTTACAAATCTTCGCTGCAAAATTCCGGCAGCCAATTTAGGGTTGCTGCGGATTTGCCAAACGAGCACGCCGAAAAGTTCGGAGTGAAATCACCGAAAAACTCGGAGTGAAATCGCTGAAAAGTTCGGAAAATGTGAAAAACTTCGCATTTTTGCCGCCGCTTTGGCTTTGTCGGCTTTTTTCCTTAATTTAGCGGGTTATTTGCGCCTTGGGGGCTGAAAGGGATTCTGCAGACAGCGGCGCTTTGTTTACTAAGTTAAGGACATTTACACGATGGCTAAGGAAAAAGAAGGGCTGACGCCTATGATGAAGCAGTTTTTTGCGGTGAAGGCACAACACCCCGAGGCGCTGCTGCTTTTTCGGTGCGGAGACTTTTATGAGACATATGGAGACGACGCGGTGACTGCGAGCAAAATTCTCGGAATCATCCTCACACGGCGTTCCAACACGGTTTCGGACGCCGTCCCTATGGCCGGATTCCCCTACCACGCCATCGACAACTACCTCCCCCGCCTTGTGCGCGCGGGACTCAAAGTCGCCATCTGCGACCAGCTGGAAGACCCAAAGCTCACAAAGAACATAGTCAAACGAGGCATCACCGAAGTCGTGACCCCAGGAGTCGCCTTCAACGAGGAGCTTCTGCGGGAGAAGGAAAACAACTTCATCGCCGCGCTCTCCTTTGAGAAAAACCGTTGCGGAGTGGCATTTCTGGACGTATCCACAGGCACATTCCAGGTTGCCGAGGGGTCGCTGGACTACGCCCTCAACCTCCTCGACTCCTTCTCTCCAAAGGAACTTCTCCTGCCCCGGGGGTATGAAAAGGGAGTGCGCGAAAGGACCGGCGGACGCTATTACATCTCCACTCTGGAAGAATGGGCCTTCGTCTGGGAGAATTCAGTCGAGAAACTGAAAAAGCAGCTGGGAGTGGACTCCCTGAAAGGCTTCGCCGTGGACAATTTCGCTCTGGGAGTGACCTCTGCGGGGGCGCTGCTTGTGTATCTTGAGCAGACCCAGCACACGGGCCTCGGGAATATATGTTCCATCTCCCGCATCGACGGCGACAGGTTTGTCTGGATGGACCAGTTCACCCTGCGCAATCTGGAGATTTTCTCCAGCGCCGGCGGAAAGGACGGAGTGAGCCTTATAGACGTTGTGGACAGGGCCTCCTGCCCGATGGGCGCAAGACAGCTGAGGAACTGGCTCGCCCTTCCGATTATGGACCTGGAGGAGCTGGAGAGGAGGCACGACATCGTGGAGTGGTTTACCCTCAACGCTGACAAGCTCGCCGAGATTCAGGCTCTCATTTCCGACGTTGGCGACCTTGAAAGAGGCGTTTCGAGAGCGGGTGCGGGCAAAATCCTGCCTCGCGGCGCCCTGATGCTGAAACGCGGACTTGCGCAGATCCGGCCCATCAAGACTCTTTGCGAGGAGTCGGGCTGTGAGCCCCTCAAAGCCTTCGCCGAGCAGCTGGACCCTTGTCCGGACCTGTATGAGCTTTTGGACAAGACCCTCGACAGCGACGCCGCGGCCCTCATCGGGAAAGGCGACGTGATTGCCTCCGGGGTGAACACGGAACTTGATGAACTCAGGCGCATAGCCCGCCACGGGAAGGACTATCTTCTTGAACTTCAGCAACGTGAGACCGAGCGCACGGGGATTTCCTCGCTCAAGGTGGGATATAATTCCGTATTCGGCTATTTCCTCGAAGTGCGCAATGTGCATAAGGATAAGGTCCCTCAGGATTGGGTGCGCAAACAGACGCTCGTCGGGGCGGAAAGATATATAACTCAAGAACTTAAGGAGTATGAGGAGAAGATTCTCGGGGCGGAGGAGAAAATCTATGTGCTTGAGTCGAAACTATATGCGGACCTTGTGGAGAAAATCCGCCGCAATGTTGTCCGTGTGCAGAAGGACTGCACTGTAATTGCGAAACTCGATGTTCTCGCTGGCTTTGCCTCACTTGCCATTGAGAGGCACTACTGCCGTCCTTCGATGAATTCCGGAAGGAAAATCGACATAACGGCAGGGAGACACCCCGTCATCGAGACTCTGATGCCGGTGGGGGAGGAATACATCCCGAACGACGTACATCTCGACTCCGAGGGGCAGCAGATTATAATCCTTACGGGACCGAATATGGCGGGAAAGTCCGCCCTCCTGAGGCAGACGGCGCTCATAGTTCTGCTTGCTCAGGTGGGCTCGTTCGTGCCGGCCGAGAAGGCTGAAATAGGATGGTGCGACAAGATTTTCACCCGTGTGGGCGCTTCGGACAACATTTCCAGGGGCGAGTCCACTTTTATGGTGGAGATGCTCGAGACTTCGATGATTCTGCACAATCTCACCCCGCGCTCGCTCGTTCTTCTGGACGAAATCGGCCGAGGAACTTCCACCTACGACGGAATGTCCATCGCGCGCGGAATTGTGGAGTATCTCCACGAGTACGGCAAGGGTGCGAAGACCCTGTTCGCGACGCACTACCACGAGCTGAACGATATGGAGACCGTCTATCCGCACATCCGCAACTTCCACATCGCCGTGAAGGAGGTGGGGAAAAAGGTGATTTTCCTCCGCAAGATGGTGGAGGGCGGAGTGGCGCACAGCTTCGGTCTGCACGTGGCGAGGATGGCGGGGATGCCGCAGCAGGTTCTTGACTCGGCAGAGAGGACGCTTGCCGCTCTGGAGGCTGGCGAAGAGGGAAAGACCCCGGCGAAGAAGGTGAAGCCGCACACGGTGAAGGCCGGACGGGTGGAGAGCGACGGGGCGCTACAGCTGAGCTTTTTCCAGTTGGACGATCCGCTGCTTTCCTCGCTGAAGGAAGATCTGGAGGCAGTGGATTTGAATTCCATCACTCCGCTGCAAGCCTTTGACCTGCTTCGTTCTATGAAAGAAAAAATGGGGATTTGAGCGTCTTGAGGGGCTATATTTCTTATCGGTCGAGCACTTCGCTCCCTCTTCGAAAAGAAATCTATCCATCTCAAATCATTTAGCAAACATAAGAAAACAGAAATGCGCCGAGTACTTATCATAACATATTACTGGCCGCCTTCCGGGGGGTCCGGGGTGCAGAGATGGGTGAAATTCTCGAAATATCTGCCCCAGACGGGGTGGCAGCCGGTGATATATACTCCGCTTAATCCGGAACTTACCTCAGTGGACCCGACCCTCGATGGGGATGTGCCGGAGGATGCCGAGATTATCCGAAGGCCCATTTTCGAACCTTACGGAATCTACCGCAAGCTGCTGCGCCTTTTCGGAAAAGGCAACCGGGGCGGCGCAGGGAAGGGCTCCCGGAAGAAGGACTTGAGCGGAGAGGGCAATCGCCCCGGCGCAGAGGACTCCCGGAAGGGAAACGCCCCGGCAAGGGCCACGGGCGGCGAAGTGAACCCCATAAATGCGCAGAAGAAGAGCTTCGGGCAAAAAATGTCGCTTTGGATTCGGGCCAATTTCTTCATCCCGGACCCTCGTTGCTTCTGGGTGAGGCCGTCGGTGAGGTTTCTGAAAAAATATCTTGAGGAACACCCTGTGGACGTAATCGTAAGCACTGGTCCCCCTCATTCTATGCATCTTATAGCCCGGCGGCTCTCCCTCTCCACGGGGATTCCGTGGGCAGCTGATTTTCGCGACCCGTGGACACGGATGTTCTACTTCAAGCACCTCCCGCTCACAAAACTTTCCCGAAGACGTCACCTCAAGCTTGAAAAAAGCGTCCTTGACGATGCCACAGTCGTAGTCGCCGTGTCCCCGCTCGTGCAGGACGAGTTCAAGAGTATGACCTCAACCCCGGTGGAACTCATCACCAACGGATTCGACGAAGAGGATTTCGAGACGGCCGACGAGCAGATGAGGGCGCTCGACGAGGAGTCCGGCGAGGAAAACCGCGACACCTTCAACATTGTCCACACGGGGCTTTTCGCCTCCGACGGCAATCCTTTGAGCCTCTGGAAGGTCCTCAGTGAGATAGCATCCGAAGACGCTGAATTCGCCCGGAGACTTCGCATTACCCTTGCCGGGAAAACCGACAGAGAGATAACTGAAGCCATTAAAGCAGAGGGACTTGAGGACTGCATACGGGACCTTGGATATGTCAGTCACGAAGATGCGGTGAAAGCGCAATGCAGCGCCTCAGTTCTCATCCTCCCCCTTCGCCGCGAACCGGAGTACAAGGCCACTCTGCCGGGAAAACTCTTCGAGTACCTCGCATCCCGCCGTCCCGTACTGGGCATCGGGCAGACAGACGGGGCGATGGCAAGCATTCTCTCCGACGAGGGTGCGGGTGTAACTTTCGAATGGGAGGATAAGGAAGGATTGAAGGCTGAAATCCTCAGACTTTGGGCTCTTTGGAAAGAAGGGAGGCTTCTTGACAACACCGCCGACATCGGGAAATACTCCCGAAGACGCCTCACCCGCAAAATGGCAGATCTGTTTGAGAAACTTTCAAGATAAGCCCCCCTCAAGTGGAAGAAGTCAAGATTACTAATAGACAATTCATCGGTATGAAAAAAATAGATAAAACATTGCTGCGAAAGGTTCTCACAGTGGTCGGAATCGTCGTATTCTTTCTTGTAATATCCTACGCCTTCGTTCCCCAGGTGCTGAGCGGAAAGATTGTGAATCAAGGAGATATATCTTCTTGGCGAGGTATGGCGAATGAGGCTGTGACCTATAATGCCGCGCACCCCGAAGACAAGACCCTCTGGACAGATTCGATGTTCGGGGGTATGCCTACGACGGCAACTATCGACGACTACGACGGGGACTGGACCAAGCCCCTCTACAAGTTCCTGCTTCTGGGACGCCGTCCTGCGACCTATTTTTTCATAGCCCTGCTGGGGGGATTTCTTCTTATGCTGTCTTTCGGCTGCGGGGTGTGGGTTGCAGTGGGAGGAGCAATTGCAATCGCCTTCTGCGCCTACAACTGGCAGATTATCCAGGTCGGGCACAACACAAAGATGCAGGCCATCGCATTCTTCCCGTGGGTGCTCGCGGGGGTTGCCTACACCTATCGCCGCGCCCTTCGGGGTCTAAAGGGCGGGAAATTCTTCTGCGCCGGCACCTCTGATGCTTCCGAAAAAAAGAGCTCTGACGCTTCCGGAAAAAAGAGCCCCGAGGCTGATGGGAAGGAGGCTCCCGAGTGGAAACAATGGCTTCCGGGGACGGTCCTTGGCGCCGTGCTATTCGCCCTCGCGCTGAGCTTCCAAATTAAGGCCAACCACCCGCAGATTACCTACTACCTTGCAATCGTAATCTTCGTCTATGCCCTGACCCTTCTGGGGTATGTTCTCGCAGTGAAAGAGAACAGAAAGACACGAGTGGGGAGGTTTTTCGCCGCATCGGCGCTGCTTCTCGTTTTGGGCTGCGTCGGAATTGCGACCAACGCCAACAAGCTCATCCCGACCTATAATTACTCGAAATACACGATGAGGGGAGGCTCCGAACTCGCCGCCGACAAGGCCGAAAATGCCGGAGACCCGGCGGCAGTGAAAGAGGCGAAGGCCGCCGCAAAGGGGCTTGACCTCGAGTATGCAACCGCCTGGTCCTACGGCCCTAACGAGATTCCTAACCTCCTGATTCCCAACTTCAACGGAGGCGCTTCCTCCTGCGACCCCCACCTTAAAAACGGCGCGACCGAAAGCCTTCTTCGCAAGGCCGGACAGCCGAATGTGAAGCAGACGGTGAAGGCTCTGCCGATGTACTGGGGTCCTCAGCCGTTCACAGCAGGTCCGATGTATCTCGGGGCCGTGAGCATATTCCTTTTCATCCTGGGGCTTTTCCTCCTCAAAGGAGAGGACCGCAGGCTCAAGGTCTGGGTGATAATCGCAACACTTCTTGCAATTTTCCTTGCCTGGGGCAGCCATTTTATGTGGTTCACACGGCTTTGGTTCAACTACGTTCCTATGTACAACAAGTTCAGGACGGTGTCTATGGCTCTGGTGATCCTTCAGGTGACCGTGCCGCTTCTGGGCTTTGTCACTCTGGACAAGATTGTGAGAGAAAAATACGACAAGAAACAGGTGCAGAAGGCCCTCTGGTGGGCACTGGGCCTTGTGGGAGGGTTCTGCCTTCTTTTCGCCCTCTTTCCGGGCCTTGCAGGGGATTTCAGCGCAGCCTCAGACCGTGGAATGCAGGACATCCTCACCGATGCCCTTCGCGAGGACCGTCGGGCGATGCTTAGAAAAGACGCCTTCAGAAGCCTTAGTTTCGTTGTCCTTGCAGCGATTCTGATTCTTTGGAGCACCCGCGCGAAGGAGCCGTTTGCCGCAAAGGGCCGCGCATACATAATGGGTGGAATCCTTGCTGTCGTCGTACTTCTGGATTTGGGAAGCGTGGGGAAAAGATACCTTCGCAGCGAAGACTTCGTAAGTCCGAAGAACTGGCAGGCGCAGTTCAAGGAACGTGGAGTAGATAAGCAGATTCTCTCCGACCCAGCCATTTCCTACCGTGTGCTGGACCTTAGCGTAAACACATTCAACGATGCCCATCCGAGCTACCGCCACAAGTGCATCGGCGGCTACAGCCCTGTAAAACTTCAGCGCTACCAGGATCTTATCGAGAGGTATATTTCCCCTGAGATCAATTCCATCTACAAGGCCGCCGGAGCCTCGGCTACTGTCGGAGAATTGGAGGAAAATCTCCCGAATCTTCCTGTAACATCTTTGTTAAACGGCAAGTATATCATACTGGGAGACGATATTTCGCCGGTTGTGAACCCGGAGGCGATGGGCAACTGCTGGATTGTGACGGGGGCGAAAGTTGCGCGGACCGTGAACGAGGAGTTCGACCTTCTGGGAAGCACAGATCTTCATAACACAGTTGTTTTAGGCCCTGACTTTAAGGAGATTGTCCCGAACGAGGCGTTCACAAAAGTGGAAATCGCCGGGGACGCCGCCCAGGGCGCAAAGGCAGGCGCTACCATTGAGTCCGCACAGGGCGCGAGGGCTGACGACTGCGCGAGGGCTGAGGACTGTGCTGACGACTCTGTAGTTCTCACTTCGTATGAGCCGAACGAGCTGCACTATCGCTGCCACCTGAGCCGCAAAAGCGCCGTTATGTTCAGCGAAATCTACTACCCTGAGGGCTGGAAAGCCTGGATCGGGCCTGTGGGTGAAGTCGGCAAGACCGAGGGCGACCGCTTTGCCGCGGGTCCTGATGCCACCCAGACCGCCCTTTTCCGCGGCGACTGGATGCTTCGCGGGCTGATTGTTCCTGCGGGCGACAGCGAGATTGTGATGAGGTTCGAGCCGAAGGACTACAAGATTGGAGAGAACATCTCCACCGCCTCCTCCGCTCTGCTGATAGTTCTTGTTCTTTTGTGCGCCGGTGCTGCAGGACGGAACGCCGTAAAGAAAAATAAGGAATAAATCATCCCCTCCCGGCCGGATATTAAACCTGTCCAAAGAGGATAAGAACACAAATGGTCCAAAGAGGATAAGAACACAAAACAGAAAATATGGAAAAGATAATAATTGCTGCAGTCTCTAAAAACGGCGCCATCGGAAAGGACAACGCCCTCCTGTGGCACCTTCGCGAAGACCTCAAATACTTCAAGACGACCACTCTGGGCCACCCGGTGATTATGGGCCGCCGCACATTCGAGTCCATCGGGAAGCCGCTCCCCGGGCGGTGCAACATCGTGGTTTCAAGGACCTTGCCCCCGCAGGAGGGAATTGACATAGTCCCAAGCCTTGAGGACGCCTACCGGAAGGCGGAGGAACATATAGCCGAAGGACACAATCAGAACGATGTCAAAAGTTTCCCGGAAGACGGTTCCTCAGAAAAAGGCTGCCCGGAGAGCGACAGGTGCTTTGTAATCGGAGGCGCGCAGCTCTATGCCGAGGCCATCTCCGGAGCCGACCGCCTATATATAACGGCAGTGAAGGCCCTCGCCCCCGAGGCCGACAAATTCTTCCCGCTCATAGACTCTAAAATCTGGGAATTGTCTTCCTCTTCAGAGCCTCGGACCGACCCAGGGACTGGACTCTCCTTCACTTTCGATGTCTGGACACGGCGGAAATGACCGAACTTTAAGGAAAATGAAAAGAACAACACTCACATTGATTGGACTCGCCATTTCGGCGGCAGCACTCTTCGCCCAGACTCGCCCTGCGACTATTTCGGGACGCGTCGTTGACCCCGAAGGCGAACCCGTCATCGGCGCAGGAGTCGTCGCAGCGGGCAAAACCGGAGTCGGAGCCATCGCCGACATCGACGGCCGCTTCTCCCTCACTCTCCCCGATGGCACCGCCGAGGTGATATTCTCCTCTGTCGGAATGAAGGACCTTCACTGGAAAATAGTCCCGGGACAAAACACAGCGGGGCTTACCGTCACGATGGAATATGAAGCCACGCAGCTGGACCAGGTAGTCGTCACCGGATATGCCCAGACTTCGGTCAAAAGGATTACGGGCTCAGTCGCCGTCATCAACAGCGACAAGTTCGAAGCCAAGGCCGTCTCCTCGGTGGACGCGCTGATGCAGGGCGAAGTGGCAGGAGTCGCGGTCTCAGCCACCTCCGGACAGCCCGGCACTCAGTCCCGCATCCGCATCAGGGGCACGAACAACCTCTCCGGCACAAGCTCTCCGCTCTGGGTCGTGGACGGAGTGCCGCTTCAGAACGAGTCCACATCTCTCACCTCCGAGCAGATGGCAACCGGCGGATTTGACGACATCTTCGTCAGCGGCATCGGCAACATAAACCCGAACGACATCGAAAGCATCACCATCCTCAAGGACGCCGCAGCTGCAGCAATCTACGGCTCCAGGGCAGCGAACGGAGTCATAGTCGTCACGACCAAGAAGGGAGAAAGCGGGCGGATGAGAATCAACTACAACAACACCTTCACCGTCTCGTTCCAGCCCCAGAGGACCCTCAATCTGATGAACTCGGAGGAGAAACTCGCCTGGGAGGACGAACTCTGGAATGAATTCTCAGAGGCCAAATACAACCGTTCCCTCACCGACAACACCGTCATCTACCCCGTCATCGGCATCGTGGGGCAGATTCGCGCCGGACTGGGGGATTTCGCCTCCCTAAAGGGCGACCGACAGGCCCAGAACGCCTACATTGAAGGGCTCAAGAGTGTGGACACCAACTGGTATGACCTCCTGTTCCGCAACGCCTTCTCCCAGGGGCACCACCTTTCTCTGAGCGGAGGCTCGGACAAAGTGACCTATTATGTGGCTCTGGGCCTAAACGACGAGAACGGAATGCTCATAAACAACAAGTACCGACGCTACAACATCAACTCCAAGATGGCTCTTACCCCGGCCGACTGGGTGAGGATTGACATCGGACTCGACGCTGCGCGCCAGGAGTCCAAGATGCCCTACTCAACAGTGGACCCGTTCCGCTATGCCTACTTCTCCAACCCCTACGAGAAGGCCTACAACGAAGACGGCTCCTACGCCGCCGACAACACCTGGTTCACACTCGGCTACTACAACGGACGCGGGGCGGAGACCGTGATGCCGAAAAACGGCTTCAACATCCTCCGCGAGCTCAACTCCAACTACACCTCCACCGCCAACACCAACGGAACCTTCCGCACCCAGATGGACTTCCGCATCATCGAGCAGCTGCATTTCGTAGCCCTTGCCTCCTACACCTTCGCGAACAACTCCACCGACAAGGTGATTGACAAGAACACATACACCGCCTTCCGGGACCGCCTCGGAAGCGACGACCAGTCCCAGACCAACCTCTACGGCAGCATTTCACAGAACCGCACCAACCGGGGCAGCTATGTCGCGAGGGGGCATTTCTCCTACAACCAGACCTTCGCCGAAAAGCACACTCTCAACGTCCTCGCCGGAGCGGAACTTCGCGGCTCGAACGCCAACACCATCTTCACCAAGCGTTACAACTACGACCCCAAGACCGGCACCACTTCCCTGCCCTCCATCAGCGGCCCCGAAGACGAGTGGGTCAGCGAGGTGGAGAGACTCAATGGAGAGTATTTCAGCAAAACCCGCTACGCCTCCTTCTATGCCTCAGCGGACTACTACCTCGGGAAAAGCATAGTTCTCAACGCCTCCTTCCGCACCGACGGCAGTTCCAACTTCGGAAGCAACCGCCAGTTCAACCCGACCTGGAGCGCCGGAGCCGCCTGGCACATAGGGGAAGAGAACTGGATGAAAGACGCCGCCCCTGTGCTTTCGCACGCAACCCTTCGCGCCGCATACGGCTACACCGGAGACATCAACACGAGCACTTCGCATCTTCTTGTGATGCAGTATCTCCAGCAGCAGTACCGCTACTTCGGCGAAGAAACCTTCTCGCTGGGGACGATTCCTTCCGCCCCGAACCCTGACCTCGGGTGGGAAAAGACGCAGGACGCAAAGGTGGGACTGGATTTCGGGCTTTGGAAAGACCGCCTCACCCTCAACACCGAGTACTACTACCGCCTCAGCACCAATGTGGTGACCTCCTCCCCGGTTCAGAGCACGACCGGGTTCACGAGCGTGTATTTCAACGCTGCCGACATAATGAACAGCGGAGTGGAGCTCACCCTCAACGGGAAAATCGTCCAGAAGGGCGACTGGAACGTGGGCGCGGGCGTTAACTTCGCCTACAACTACAACAAGGTTCTCCGCTACGACCCCGTTTCCAAGAGCGGCATAACCTCGAAGGACCGCTATGTGGAGGGCTATCCGACCGGAGCGATTTTCTGCGGACGCCTCGCCGGAATCTCCGATGACACAGGGCTTTACGAATTCAAGCTCCGTCCGGATGCAGAGATTACCTCCGCTACCGACCTCAACCGTCCGGACAACTACCGCTACTTCCTCGGCACGACAATCGCCCCCTACACCGGCGGATTCAATTTCTACGCCTCTTGGCGGGGTCTTAGGCTGAGCGTGAGCGGAATGTACTCTCTCGGCTCCAAGACCTACGAGAAGATGAACTACCCTGCCACCTACAGCAGCGCGCGCCACAACGGAGTGAGCACGGAGACAGTACAGTCCCAGTACAGCGACCTCTACGGCAACCACCTCAATGTAGAGAAGGACCGCACCAACCGCTGGACAACGACCCGCACGACGGGCGTGAAATATCCCCGCATCTACGACTATTTCGACGCCAAGTACAACTTCGCCTCCTACAATCCGATGGACTACAGCATCGTGGACGCCATCTACCTCAAGGACAACTCCTACCTCCGCATCAAATCCATAATCCTCTCCTACTCACTCCCGCAGGCCGTGGTGAAGAAGATGAGGATGAGGAACCTGAGTTTCAACCTGTCGCTGAATAACTTTTTCACCATCACCTCCTACGACGGTTTCGACCCGGAGGTGCCGGGAGCGACCTATCCGACGACCCGCAGTGTTACCGGAGGCCTAAGCGTGGAATTCTAGAGGCTGGCTAAAAAGCGGTCTACTGCGTTCCTCTCCTAGCCCAAATCCTCACAACCCAAAGG
>CAVHYU010000049.1:0-12959 GCA_963640535.1 bacterium
GGTGGAAGGGTCCACGAGCGTTTCCCAGGTGTAGTTCTTATACGGGTTATAGTACTCAGGGTTCTTGACTCCGCCGATGGTCTCGGCAAGGTGAGCCGAGGCGTAGGCTGCGGCGCCCTCCGAGTCGAGTGCTCCGCTCTCGGCGTAACGCACCGAGTTGTAGAGGCTTTCCCAGGTGAGTTCGACATATTCGCCCATATTCACGAGGTTATATCTCGGAAGCGCTCTGGAGGCCACGCCGAAGTTGCCTTTGTAGTTTACGTTCACCTTGTCCTTGCCGCCCTTTTTGGTGGTGATGACAACCACTCCGTTTGCTCCACGCGCTCCGTAAAGAGCACCGGCAGAGGCGTCCTTGAGGACCGTCATAGTCTCGATATCTGCAGGGTTGATGGAGCTGATGGCGCCGTCGTATGGCACACCGTCCACTACGTAAAGCGGTGTGGATGAGGCGTTTACGGAGCCGACTCCACGCACCATAATCGAGGCTCCCTCGCCAGGCTGTCCGCCGCCCGAAGTGACCTGCACTCCGGCCACGGTGCCCTCAAAGGATTTGGTGAGGTTGCCCACGGGGCGTTTGCTGAGTTCGTCGCCCTTCACGACGCTGGCCGATCCCGTAAAGGATTCCTTCTTTGCCGTTCCGTACGCTACGACAATAACGTCATCCAGCACCACGGCTTCGTCCGCAAGGGTAAAGTTCACTGTGGTCCGGCCTGCGACAGCCTCTTCTGCAGTGGCGTAGCCGAGGTTTGACGCTGTGAGAGTGGCATCAGAAGGGACGCCGCCCAGAGTGTAGTTTCCGTCAATGTCGGTCACGGTGCCGTTGGTGGTGCCTTTCACAAAGACTCCGGCACCGATGACCGGCAGTCCCGCGGAGTCGAGAACTGTTCCGCTTACCGTGGTCTTTTCCTGAGCCAAAGAGGGCGCCACAGAAAGAAGCAGAGCCGCAGCGGCTGAGAATATATTCTTTAGTTTCATAATTTTCATACTGTTTCCTCCTCCTTAAAATTCATCACCGCAGAGGGGGATATATGTGTCGATTATTCCTGCGCCCGAAAGTTCAGGACGGGCGAGGGCAGGGGCAGAGCGGAGGGCGGATTTTGTCGCCGACGAGGAGGAAGCCGTGCCGGAAGTCTTGCCAATGGCATAACGGGTCAAAGTGTCGCCGTTTCTCTCGGTGAAAGTCGCAAGAAGGATGTACTGAGTCCCGGCTTCGAGCGGAGTTCCGTCCACTCCGAAGGAAAGGCTGAATGAGCCGGTGAGATTCATAAGGTCTATATTTGCCTCCGAAAGGTCAGTTCCCTTTTCCTCAACGATGCGCGCCGCGTCGTCCGTTGTGAGTCCGCTGAGTTCGCTCACAGGGCAGAAATAGTATCGGAGGCCCTTGAGGTGGAAATTGAGAGGCTCCTCTTCAGCGTAGAACGCCGTCTGAAAGACTCCCGTAAGGGATGAGGAGGTAGGATGAGAGGTGCTATTTCCAAGGCTCACGCCGGCCCAGTCGTAGTAGGAAGCGCTGGACTTTGTCGGAAGGGAGTTCACGACAAAGGTGGTGTCCCCAGCCTCGTTCACGGCAAGTGCGCCGAGGGTGTAGCTGGTGGAGGAGCTGAGGGAATAGCGGGAAGAAAAGCCCTTTTCGCTGTTGACTTTGGCGATTGTCGTGGCGTCAGAGGTCTTTGTGCCCTTTGAGAGGACATAGGCCTTGAAAAGGTCGGCAGAGGAGTCGAAATAGAGCTTGAACGAGCGGGTGGAGGTCATAAGGGAGGTTACGGTCTTCACTCCGGTTCCCTTCCAGTTGAAGTACATAGAGTTGGAAGGGTTGTAGATGCCGTTGGTGCCGAGGTAGAGGCTCTGGGCGAACCAGGAAGCGCCCGTTATGTCCGGAATCGGCGCCGCGTCATCCGCGAGGGTCTTTGTCTCGACCCGGTACAGAGGCGAAGTCGCCACGCCGTCGGTGTTCACTCCGAAGGCTACGATGCTGTAGGAAGTCTCGCTGTAGAGCGGAGTGGCGGTGTAGGAGGCGGTTCCTGTGTAGGTGTACTGCTGGATGCCGGCCGAGAGCTCGTAGCCCGCGTCGGTGATGGATTTCACAAATGCGGAGAGGTAATAGTCCCGGATTTCGGTTTCGGTCATTGCGCTGAAATAGGTCGTAGGCACGCCGAAGTACAGGTAGCGGAAATCCGCGACCGCATAAACGTTGAAAGTGCAGTAGTCGGCTCCGGTTTCCACAACGCTCATAATGACCTGAGGGATGTCCTCTGAGGCGGAAAGGGTCGTAAATTTGAGTTCTGCAGCCTCGGAGTCGTTGACGTTTTTGTCTGTGGAAGTGGCCTTAATGCTGAAAACATAATTCGTCGATGCCTCGAGACCGTTAATTTCCACTGAAAGTGAAGAGGTTTTCCCGCTGAAGTTACCAACTCTGTACTCGTAGGCGTCAGCCCCGTAAACGCTGCTCCATTTTACTATTGTCTTGGACATATAATTTGCAACGAGTTCGGGCTGAGGAGCCTCGAGAGTGGAAACTCCGTCGGTCGTGACGGAATAAGTCACGGTCTGGGAGGATGTATAGTTGCCGTTAATCCCGGCGTCAGCGCGGAGTTTTACGGTGTAGGTCGTGGCTGCCTGAAGGCCGGAGAAAGTCACAGAAGTTTCCTTCTGCGAGATTTCTTCCCCGCCGTTGAAGGAGTAGGTGTAGCTGCCCGCGTCGGTGATGGTTTCCCAGCTGAGGGTAAAGCCCGTGCAGGTTAGCTCAGTAATGCTGGCTTCAGGAGTCGGAAGCGCGGTGGGCTCAGAGAGCTGAGTCTTTGAGCAGGCGCAGAGGGCGGCAATGGAGGCTGCCGCAAGTGTAAGGATGTTCTTTGCGTTCATTTTCATACTCTCCATCGCTATTTGACTGTGACGACAATGTCCTTGTAAATCCGTCCGCCGTTTGAAACGGTGACTGCGACTTCTCCCGCCGCAAGGCCCTCAAGGCAGAGGAAAGTTCCCTCAAGGCTTGCTCCGACAATTCCTTCCTTTGAAAGGGAGAATGAAAGCACCTGGACCTTAGGGAAATAAGCCTGAAGGTCTATTTTGAGAGTTTCGCCCACTGCAAGAGTCCGTCCGGGGATATCCCCGAGATAGTCCATATAGCGGAGCAGAGCCCCGGTATCAAGCATTCCCGCTCCCATTTTGCCGACGTAGGCACTGGAAAGAGAGCCGCGGAAAGGCGCAGCTGAGCTCAGCAGGGCCGCTTTCAGAGCCTCAGGTGTGAGGCCCTTCCTCTTTTCGGAGCCATAGTAATAGGAAACCGCAAGGGCGCAGGCACCGCTCACGTGAGGGCAGGCCATCGAAGTTCCCTGCATATAGCCGTAAGACGAGCCCCCGTCTTCTCCGACGATAGTGCTGTAGACTCCGCCGTAATTGCTATCCACATAGGTGTCTCCGCCCGGAGCGGAGATGTCAATCCAAGTGCCGTAATTGGTGTAAATCGCAGCGTTTCCGCTGTAGGCATATGATGCGACGCTCACGACAGCATCGTCAGCTGCCGGATAGCAAGGGTAGTCCACTGCCTCGTTGCCTGCGGCGAAAATTATGAGTCCGCCCTTCATAGGGCCCGACTGGTTGCCGTTTTCGTCCACTCCGGCATATTTCACAAAGTAGTCCATAGCTCTTCTGAGCGCGCCGTAGGTATTGCGCGTCCAGGTGTTCCAGCTCACTTTGCTGGTGTAACCCCAGCTGTTCTGGCAGATTACCGCGCCGTTGTCGGCGGCATATTTCATCGCGCGCACAGAGCCCCCGAGTCCCGCTCCGGAGTCACCGCTGTCGCTGCTTCCAAGGCACTGAAGGCTCATAATCCTGACGCCGTCCCCTATTCCGGAGCCGCCGGCGATGCCGTTCACGCCCAGGCCGTTGTTGTTCACAGCTGCGATGGTGCCGGCGACGTGGGTGCCGTGGGAGAGAGTGGAAGAAGTGGTGATGGTGCCGCTTCCTGCAATGAAATTATATCCGCAGACATCGTCCACATAGCCGTTGCCGTCGTCGTCAATGCCATTGCCGGGGATTTCGCCCGGGTTCACCCACATATTCGCCGCAAGGTCCTCGTGGTCGGGTTTCACGCCCTGGTCGATTACGGCGACAATCACATCGCTGTTTCCTTTGCACAGCTGCCAGGCCTGCCAGACATTGGCGTCAGCGCCCACAAGGGAGACATTCCCGAACACGGAGCCGGGGTTATGGTAGTGCCACTGTCTTTTCTGGACATCGGCGCTTTCGTTGAACGGGAAAGTGGTCTTGCGGGAGGGGGTGGCAGTAAGGTGCGCAGCTGGTTCTTCTTCAGCGCAGGAGCTTAAAACGCCCTCGCCCCGAGCCACTTTTGAAGAAGAGACTGCGGCCGGAAAGCTCTGGGGAAGAGAAGAATACCCGGCGGTTTCATCCGCGAGGGTCGGCGCAAGGGAGTACTCGATGCACTCGAGGGAGCCGCTGCGGCGAAGCTGAGCGACAACCTCAGAGGTCTTTAGGCTCTTGTCGAAAGTTGCCACATACCAGCGGTCAAGCCCTTCGGCACGGGTTCTTTCCTCGAATTTCCCACATTCGGGAAAAAGTCTTTCAAGACGGAAAGAAGGCGTTCCTGCCATAAGAGTGGCGATTTCCTTCTCCCCTTCCCGGGCCGAGGAAGCGTCTCCGGCAGCCTTGGTTGTTGCGGATGCCTTGATCTGGAGAAGGAGTTCTCCGCTGACCGGTCGTCCCACTCCCTCGGAAATGATGATGGGTCCGTTCCCGGAGTTCTCATCCTCCTGAGCTGTCACCGCCTTGCTGCAGGAAGCCGTCACGGCTAAAATGGAGCAGCACAGAAGCGGCGCAAAATTTCTAAAATTAAGTCGCATATAATTAAATTTTACTTTCTCAAGCAAGGTTTAATCGTTTTTCCCGTTCAAGTTCTTTTGGTGTCAGTATTTAAATTCGTAGGAGGCCACCTCGGTGGTAAGTCCCCCGCGCGTCTCATCTGAAAGGTAGCCCACGGCATAGACGATGTAGGTTTCGCCCTTGGTGATGTCCTCGGTGGAGAGGTTGATAACCCTCGAACCCTTGTAGGTCGTGAACTGGTTGTAGGCGCTCGTGTAGTAGATGTAGGTGTGGGCCGCATAATCAGGGTCCCCAAGTTCATCCCACGAGGACTTGGTCATATAGTCGCAGACAAAAGTTTCGGTGGAGTTCGATGCGGTGACGGTGAGAAGTTCCCCGTTCTGTTTCAGGGTGAAAGTCATCTTTGAAGCGGGAGCGCTCGCCGAGGTAAACTCCACGACGTCGATTTTTCCGCTGTAGGAGAACTTTTTCGTGCTCTCGTCGTAGGCGAGGTCGAAAGCCGTGAGGCAATACTCCGTCCTGTCGTAGATGGAAGGGCGGGTGTCGGCGCTGAGCTTGTCCGTGTCCACCACTCCGCTGCTGAGGAATGAGGAAGGGGATGCGGCGTAGGAGGAGGCCATCTGCTCAATCTGGTTTATTCTCGCCTCAATGTACTCCTTTGCGGTCATCGCCTCGTAGTCGGCCTTGCGGACAACAGCATAGACGTAGGTCTTTGAAGCGTCCACAGGCTCAACCCTCACCCTGCAGGTGGAAGTCGTTATGTCCGAGACAGTTATCTTGAAATTGGAATATATCTGCTCCTCATCCTTCTTCGCGCTCTGGATGACCCTCACCTTCGCAGGTTTCACTCCGCTGCAGCTAAGCTGCACCTCCCCCGCGCGGTCCTTGCCGGTGGTGTTGGGAGCGACGCTGAGAGTGAACTCGCTGGAGAACACCGAGGTGACGCCGAGCCACTCCTGGGAGGGGGTGACGGTAGCGGTGTAGCCCTCGCGGGGTCCGGAGATGGAGTAGTTGCAGACGATGCTTCCCCCCTCGGAGCCGATTTTAAGTATGCTTTCCTTCAGAGAGAAGGCAGAGCTATAGCTCTCCTCAGCCTCCCCCGCCTTGTTGCAGGAGAGAAGGAGCGTCCCCAGAAGGACCAGTGAGAGCAAATATATCCTGTTTTTCATTTTCTAGTTGTTATAAGTGAACCTCAGCCAGGCGATGTTCGAAGCCTTGCCTGTGGAGGAGTTGTAGCTGAATGCGAAGGCGACGTATTCCTCGCCGGCCACGATGGCGGAGTTATAGTACAGAGGATATCCCTTCGCCCCTTCAGAAACCGAGTAGGCAGTGAAATACTCCGAGTCCAAATACCCGTCGACCACAACTGAGGGAGACTTGGCGTTTTCCCAGGTCTCGGCCGGGCAGATCCCGAAGCCATAGCTTCCGCTAAGGTTCTCCGAAGGAGTGAATATCACTGTGCCGTTCTCCTGATTGTAAACAATCGTGAACTCGTCGGAAGACGGCGGAACGGCGGCAGTCTTGAACTTGTACACGGCGGAGTTTCCGCTGTAGGAATAGTTCAGAGTGATGTCGAACGCAATCAGATAGTACTGGGTGTCAGGCTTGAGGGAGCTTGCGGTCGTGGAGATGTAGCCCTTGTAGAGCTGGCTCTTCAGAGAGAACGGAGTTCCGTATTTCTCCTCGTAAGCCGCTGCATACGCCTTCATCTGCACCACAGCGGAGTCCACATACTCGCGGGCGTTGTCGTAGCGAATGAAGGTCGACTCCGGGACGAACGCGTAGGCGTAGTAGCAGTCGGAGATGGACGGAGCCACTGTGAACTGCACCGAGCTTTCGGCGATGTCGTTCACGTCCAGGGTGAAAGTGACCTGGGAGTTGACGACATAGTCGGGGTTGGCGTTCTGGATGATGGTAAGGCGGACATCCTTCGCCCCTTTAAGGCTCAGCGTCACCGTAGCGGCTCTTGACCCGCTGGAGGCGTTCTCCTCCAAGGCAAGCCAGACAGACCTTGCGCCCGCCTCATCCGCAGCCTCTGCTGCATCCCCGCCTTCATCCTCGGCACTGCCCTCGGAGCCGCTCTTGAAAAGGTCGTCCAGAAGGCTTCCGCTGCCCTCGGACCCGTCTTCGGCGGGAGCGATGGTCTTTTTAAGCCACGAAGCGGAACTGGTGACCACGACGGTCTCCGCAGCTCCCGGGCCAGAAAGCGAAAGTTTCACCTCAAGAGTCGCGGCAGCGGCATCGGTTTTAATGAGGGTCCCGCCCTCGACCGAAATCGCCGAGTCAATAGTTTCGCTCCGGGGCGAATCCGCCTTGGAACAAGCAGAAATTGTGGCTACGGCAAGCACCGCACCCACAACTCCCTTAAAAAAATCGAGAATCGATGTTTTGTTCATTTAATCTCTAAAGTTAGTCAGCGACAAAAGTCACTTCAAAGCTCTTTATCTTAAGATATTTTACCCAGTCGGTGGTTTTAATGTTGAACCAGGCCATAGTTTCATCATCGTTGAGAGCAGTACTTGTATAGTATTCGTCTGCACCTTCAGTATATGATGCGGAAGCAGGGTCGCTCCAACTTGTCCCGTTTGCTGAAAGTTGCATACGGCAAGCAGCATAATAAGAGGCCTTATTATAACTGTCTGCAACAACCACGAATTTTGAGATTTCACCGATGGCCGACGTACACTTGATTTCAGACTGCTTGCTGTATGACTTGGTAGCAACAGTGAAATACTCATCGGTAGCGATGGCGTAGTTGATGTAGGTGAATGTCACAGGGACTGCAAGAGTCTTTCCACCGGCTGACTTCGCGTTGAAAGATGCCGTAAGCGCGATATAGTCATCAGTTGCCTCCGCGCCGTTAAGCGCCGCGTCAATGGCCGCTTTCACGTCTGCTGCAGTAACAGTGAGCGTATATTCAACGGCTGTTGCGCTCTGCTGCGTAACCGTGATTGTTGCCGTAGACTCTGCGAAGCCGACAGCCTTGACAGTTATGACGCCTGACCTCTTCGCTCCTGTATTTTCAGCAAAGTTGACATTGATCTTGCCGGCGGCATAGTTCGCAGAGAGCCAAGAGGTTGCATCGTCAGCGACGCTTACTGTCGGGTCGCCGGTAGCGGCAGTGACCGTGCAGTCGATGCTCTGGGCTCCGGAGTCCTTGGCCACTTTAATTGCTGTCTCACCAAGAGTGATTTCTGGAGCCGGGTTTATTTCGATGCTTCCGAGATATGGAATGCAATACTTGTCGGTTGTGAAGTTGTCAACCGTAAGTACAAGCGAACCGTTTTCACTCTCAGCAGTGGTGTTGAAAAAGACAGACTGTCCCGCTGTGCTTGAGCCGTCACCCGTAATCGTAGTCTTTCCGAGTTCAACAGTCTTTGCACCGTTGACAACACTTATGGTAAAATCAGCCGTAACGTCGGCAGTATTGAGGCCAAGATTCATCCTCACAGCCTTCATTCCGTTGAAGTAGGCATCAGATGAAAGAACGAGTTTGCTTACTTTCTGGGTGGAGAGTTTCTGCTTGTAACCTGCAGAAGTAGAGATATAGCTTCCGGCAGCGTCTTTTTCTCCATTAGGGAAAGAAAGCGAGAAGTTCATCTTGTCCATACCTGTGTCACCCCAGGCCTTGCTGTCAGACGAAATGCACTGACTATAGGAAAATTTAGTCATAGTCCAGGATTCTCCGGAAGCGATTGTCACATCGTGAGAAACGCTGGTGTCAGCCGCCTTGTAGTTGACTGTCGGAGCGGCAATCTCTCCGCGCTTAATCTGGAGACCCTTGCGTGAGAAAGTAAGGTCAGCCCTGCCCGTCACCACGGTAATCTCCACATCATATTCGCCCGGCTTAGCCGCAAACCACGCCACATAGTCCTTAACCGCAGTTTTCCCATCTCCTTTGAGAGTAATCACGCTCTTGCTGCTAGATGGCTTGAGTTCATATTCACCAACTTCTTTGGTGACATCGACATAGAAGCGTCCTGCAATCACTTTGTCATCTCCCACGGCTTTGATGCTTACGGATTTCACGACAGAATTGGCATATTCTGACGGAACGCCGGCGAAATTGATTTTGCCATAACCGAAAAGATGAGCGAACTGCACAGTATTTTCATTGCTGGAGTCATATTCCTTTCCGGTGGAGTACTCATATTCCGCACTCTGATTGTATTGGACCGTAGTCGGTTTGAGAACCATCACATTGGCCTTAGGTGCCCAGGAAGTCTGCGTAGCAGCTGACTGGTCATCAGGAAGAGTCACAATCCAATTGGTAAGCAGGTCGCCGTCAGTGTCCTCAGTCGTTAGGTAGAGGGTATAAAGCGCATCGCTCGGGAAGACACCGTAAAGACAGTATTCGTCCGCTTTGTTCGCTTCTGTAATGCTGTAGAATGTACCTTTGAAAGTCGGTTCCTCTGCAGCGGCATCGGCGATTGTAAAAGTCGAATAGTAATATTCAGCTTCATTTTTGACAGCTCTGGCAACAGGAATGGCCCTTGACGGGTTGTCCGTTTTTGCGATTGCTCCATAGAATTTGTCTCCGGAAGCGAAAGTAATATGCTTGTCCCCGTCGAATGCGGCCTTGGTAGCACAGTCATTGGCGACTTTCACGGAAACAGAAAAATTGTTGCCGTCTGCTCCGGTTGTCTCCGGCGCGAGTTCAGCTTTTGAGCAGCCGGCAAGCACTGCGAGCGCAGCTGCGATATATGCTATTTTTTTCATCTTGATTTTCTTTTAACTGATTATCACTCGTTTCCCTGATTACCACTCTGTGTAAGGATCTGAATCCGAAATGATTACACCTCCGAATGTTCCGTACTCGTTTTTCTTCACCACAATGTACTGGGCTGAGTACTGGGAGTCTGAGTTGCGCACTGCCTTTACGAGGATGTAGCCGCTCTCGATTGACTTAGGAGCGGTCACAGTGACAGTCTTTGTCGCAGTGTCCACTTTAGCGTCAAAATTCTTGGCTTCAATAATAACGTAGGTGGTTTCGTCCGCACCGGTGAGAGTGTAGTTGAAAGTGTAGGTGCCTTCGGGCTCAATTTCCACATTGCAGTTCTCGACCTTGATTACAAGGTTCTTGAGGATGGAGATTGTCTGCTCTCCGAGAGTGAACGTGTAGGCTGCGTCGGTCTCTTCCATAGTGAGGGTAGGAGCTCCGGTGCCGCTTACAGGGACATCCGTCCAGGTCTCTGCGTCAAAGGAAACTTTCCAGACTCCGTTCTCAATCTTGAACTGAGGAGTAAGGCCATCCTTTCCGCTAGTACCGTTTGCGCCGTCAGCGCCCTTCACAGGGACATTCTCCCCGTTGTATTTGAGAAGTTCGCCGTTAACGGTCCAGTAGCAGACTCCGTCGATTTCCTTCACTCCGAGAACCGGGGTCTCGCCGTCAGTTCCCTTATCACCTTTATCTCCTTTGTCACCTTTGTCACCTTTATCGCCTTTGTCGCCTTTAGCTCCATTAGCTCCGTCTTTACCGTTGGTGATGGTGGCAACGGTTCCGTCGCTGAAGTTGATGGTGTAGGAGTCGTCATTCGTAACGACTGAAGTGATGGTCACAGCGCGGGCTGAAGCCGAAAGCAGCTGCTCGATGGAGGTGACATTGGCGTTGACTTTCTGTTCGAGAGCCGCCACTTTGTCTTCGAGGGCCCCTACTCTGTTTTCGAGGTCCTTTGTGCAGGAGCAGAGCAAAGCCGCCGCTGCAACAATTGCGAACAATACTTTTTTCATATTACTTTGAATTTGATTGATTTTTCTATTGTACCCTCCCGCTCCTCCGACTCGGGGAGGAGTTCAGTGGGGGGGGATATTTCAGAATGCGGGATTTAGAATGAGAGAACCGGGTAACAGGTCGCAGGGTCGTCGAAATATGTGCAGGACGCGCAGAACTCACCTTTTTTGGAGGCTGTCTTGTCACTTGCCGAGCCCACCCAGAACACTCTGCACATCTCAGTTCCATATTGACCGCAGCAGAGGAAGAGGAAATAATTGTAGCCCAATCTTTCCCGATCTCCGTTCATATTCTCTTTCATAGAAGCAGGAACTTTCTCCCAATGGGAATTGAGGCAGGCGACAGGGTCGTAGGAAGGATAGAGAGAGTCCTCATAAGTAATGTCGCCTTCATACCCGGAGAGAGTGCTCAGATACTTGGCTACTTCTTCTCCGCCGAGGTTTGCAAGAAGGTCCCAAACCTGTCCGCTTGCAGGGAGATACCATCCGGAGGTGTTTGCCGGAGTGGCAGTGAAGCCCCTTGTAATCCAGTCGATTGCAGGGAACTGTTCAATCTGGTCGCCGGAATACTTGTCGCAAATTCCCTTGGTGGCAGAATAGCCGTCGATATTCCCATAATAGGATGTAGCCAATTTACCCCGTGTGAGGCAGGACATCGTGATTTCGTCAAGCGTACTGAACTTGGTGAGCGAATCAGGAGTCTCGTATTTATTGTTCGGGTCTTTGAGAGCGATAGGCTTGTAGGCTCTTTTAAGGCTCATTACGAGTCCGTGCCTATATCCGAGCGCCCTTTCGGTAGAGGAAATGCGGGTGGTGTCAGTCTGGAAGACGATGCCGATTACGGTCTTGCCCTCTTCAGGGGCAGGGCGGTCGGCTCCGGTGCGCCAAACTGCTGAGGTGCCGTCAGAATTGATGGAAACCAGTCCGCCGTCGCTCCAGGTGCCGTCGGAGTAGAAATAGTCTCCGATTTTCGGAGGGTCAACCGGCGGAGTGAGAGGTTTCACCTCCACGGTGAATGAGGCAGTGACAGGTTTCCCCTGGGTGCCGGAGTTTATTGTGGCCGTGACGGTGGTGCTGCCCTCTGAGAGCGCGGTGAAATATGCCGCTTCGCAGTTTCCGTCCACTATAAGAGGTTCGCATTTAAGGACAGCGGTATTCTCCACAGTCCAGGAGTCAACGGTTTTATAGGTTACATCTGAAGGAAGGATGGTCACGTCCGCCCTGAAGGACTCGTCCACATAGATGGTCTTTTCCGTGAGAGCGGCTCCGTCGAAGTAAAGCCCGAGAGACTCGGCCCTGACCGCAGCGACGCTGACTTTGCAAGTGGCGGTTTTGCCGTTGCAGGAAGCCGTAATGTTGGCTTCGCCCTCTAAGACTGCAGTCACTTTTCCGCCCTCGACCGTTGCGACCTGCTCATTGTCGGATTTCCAGGTGATTGTCGGGCTGGTGGCGTCAGAGGGGTTAATCGTAGGGCTCAGGGAGTAGGTGTCATAGACCTTGAGTTCAAGGGAAGTCTTGTCAAGGGAGATGCTCTCCACACCCACAGGAGTCACGGTTACCGCGCACTCGGCCGGAGAGTCAAGGTCAGCGTGGATGGCGTAGATTGTTGTGCTGCTGAGCTTGAGAGGTTTGAGGATGAGGGAGATTCCCTTCTCTGTTGTCGTCTGACTTTCGATGGAGACTACTGTTTCGTCGGCAAAGGTGACTATGACTTCGCCTGCCCTGTCAGCAGGAGTGACGTTTATCTCCACGGTCTCGGTCCCGTTGACGGGGACGCTCACCTGGGCGAGCGCGAACTCGACGCCGACTTTCTCCGCTTCCTTAAGAGCCTCGGAATTTTCTTTAATAGAATCGCCGCAGGAAACGGCTGTAAACAGTACGAGAGAGGCTATACCCCCCCCCCATTAAGAATGATTTAAAATTCATTTATAACCACTAATTCAATTTCGCTCGAAGTTCCTATCTTCTCGCGCACATTCACTTTTTTTTCGCGACCACCCCCTAAAAGCAAAGCGGCCCCGAAAGCCGCTCACAAGTTAAGGTTTAATCTTCGCGAATCCACTCACTACAACTCGCTCCGCCCGAGGACAAACCCCGAAATGCGAAAGCGAAATCAAAGGTAGTCTTTTCAATCTGGAATTGCAAGGATTTCTTAAAGAAATTTTCGTCAAAAGCGCTGAAACTCAATGCCTTTCAGAAAATAATTTAAAATCCTTTCATAGCAATTTCCCGACTGATTAAAAACAGAAAAGAGCGAAACGCTTTCAAAATAAAAGCATCCCGCCCCGAATAAATTTCGATTTTCAATTGAAGAAATTTCGAGATATTCTTCCTGTAAAAAGACCGGCCGGGCCTCTGATGAGGCCTTGACTCCTCGCGCAATGTGGGAG
>CAVHYU010000050.1:0-12643 GCA_963640535.1 bacterium
GCCATCGAGAGCCCGTTCATTTCGCGGGCGCTCTTTAATCTTAATTTAAATATAGTTTTAGAATCCATGATTTGAAATAATGTTCTGGTTTGCAAAATTACAAATTTTTCTAATGCATAAACCAAATTAATGCGAAATAATCAACAATTAAAATATTATTTCGTGGAATCGCCATTCTTTGCGGATACCCGCACTTTTACCCTGCCATCTTCTCAGTATTCTAATCCCTTTCTCTATTATTTCTCGGATAAAGGAACAACTTTTCAGGCGAGAAGGCGGGTGATGTCGCTGAGGGAGAGAGCCTGAGCGAGGCTGAAGTTGCCGCTGCGGCTGCGTTTGAGGTAGCTAAGGAAGGCTCCGCTTCCGAGGGCTTCGCCGAGGTCTCTTGCGAAGGCGCGAATGTAGGTGCCTTTGGTGCAGGCGAGCCTTATTTCAGCAAGCGGAAGGTTCAGTCCGCTTATGTCCACAATGTTTATGCGGCTGTCCTTTTCTTTTGCCCGGGAGATTTCTTCGGGGCTGAGGCCGCTGTAGTCCGGAGCGGTCTCGGGAGCGAAGCGTGGCGTGCCTTCGGGACTGAAAGAAAGAAGGTCGGCTTTGTCGATGCGGATTCTTGCCGTGCGGATGAGCTGCTGAGCTTGTGAGTCAAAAGCCGAGTCTTGACAGGAGTTTGTCTCGTTCTTGGTGTTTTCCCCGAGTGCATTCTGGATGTTTGACTCTGAGGCCTCTTGAACTTGAGACTGCTGAGACTTTTTGTAGAGCTTTCTCGCGATTTCGTAGGCGCGGACTCCGTCAACGGATTTTGCGCTGAAAAGCGGCGCCACCTGGTCCTGCTCCCCGAGAAAGCCTTCGAGAGCCTTCCTCACGGCTTCTTCCGTTACGCCATCCACGGGAAACCTTCTGTCAATGTCCTTCTCAAGGTCGTAGGACGGGGTGGTCGCACCGAATGACACTCCGGCTATGTATTCCTTGTCGTGGGCCTGAAGCTGTTCGGCCTTTTTTGTGGCGTTGCCGATGCAAACGAGCAACACCCCCGTTGCGAGGGGGTCGAGCGTGCCGGCGTGGCCTACCTTGAGGTTTTTCTTGCCGAAGTGCCTGCAGGCGAGCCATTTGACCTTCCGGATTACATCTGCCGAGGTCCACCTGTATGGCTTATTCACAATAAGGACTATCCCGTCGGGGTAGTCCTCAATGTCGTGGCTCAGTGCCGCAGTATCTTTCGTCGGTATAAACATCCGTGGTGTTTATTATACAGGCATTTTTTCGATTCTCCTGAGGTGGCGTCCCCCCTCGAAACTCTCCCCAAGCCACGCATCCACAATTTCCAGCGCAGCCTCAAGCGGGATGAAACGTGCCGGCATCACGAGAACGTTGGCGTTGTTGTGCTGCTTCACGAGCTTTCCGACCTCCGTGCTCCAGGCGAGACCGGCCCTGATGCCCTGATGCTTGTTCAAGGTCATCGCCATTCCGTTTCCTGTGCCGCAGAGTGCTATTCCAAGGTCCACTTCGCCGCTCTCCACAGCTCTTGCGAGGGGATGGGCCACGTCGGAGTAGTCCATACTCTCCGTAGTGTCCGTGCCGAAGTTCCGCACCTCAATGCCTTTGGACTCCAAATGCTTAACAATAGCGAACTTATAGTCCACGCCAGCGTGGTCGTTGCAAATGCCTATTTTCATAATGTGTTATGTCTCAAAATCTTGGGGTGACCCAAAAGTCGTCCCCTTTATTGTGCGTATGAGCAGGCAGTGACTTGCCTTACTTGCCAAGAACTTTCACTGCATTGTCTATGCGGCGGGCGAATTCATCTCGGCCGATGAGGGTCACGATGTCGGCAATGCCAAGTCCGCTGGATGCACCCACGAGGGCGAGCCTCAGGCAGTTCATAACCTTGCCCATCGGCCACTCGTTACCCCTGATATACTCCTCAAGCGGTCCTTCGAGTGCCTCTTTCGTGAATCCTTCGCCTTTTCCTGCGGCCTTGTCAGCCTCAGCCTTCTGGGCGAAATCCTTGATGAAGTCCGCAACCTTCAGCGCGAGCTCCACATTCTCGCTCTTCCAGAACTTCGCGGCGTCCTTCTCGACGTACTCTGAAGGAGCGACGAAAAGATATGACGCGATGTCCCAGAAATCTGCGACGAAAGTTGCCCTTTCTTTAATCAAGCCCACAACCTTCTCGGCATACACCTTCGGGAACCACTTGTTCTCGAAATCCGGTGTCGGACGGTACTCCACGCCGTGTTTCTCCGCGCAGTGAGGGCACTGGACGGTGATTCCGTGCTCAGCGAGGATAGGTTTGAAGAGTTTTGTAAGCTCGTGGTCTGATTTCTTGCGGAGGTATTCCTTGTTGTACCATTTTGCCTTCTCCGGGTTGAACTTCGCTCCGTGCATAACCACTCTTTCGAGCGAGAACGCCTCGATGAGTTCCGGCATAGTGAAAAGCTCCCTGTCGTCGCCCGGGTTCCATCCCAGCATAGCGAGCATATTCACGAAAGCCTCCGGGAAATACCCGTCCTCACGGTAGCCTCTGGAAACCTCTCCCTCTGCGTTCACCCACCTGAGCGGGAACACAGGGAATCCGAGCCTGTCGCCGTCCCTCTTGCTGAGTTTGCCTTTGCCGTCCGGCTTGAGAAGGAGCGAAAGGTGGGCAAAGCGCGGCATTGTGTCCTGCCAGCCGAATGCCTCGTAGAGAAGGTAGTGCAGCGGAAGGGAAGGAAGCCACTCCTCGCCGCGGATGACCTCGGTAATCTCCATCAGATGGTCGTCCACGATGTTCGCAAGGTGGTAGGTCGGAAGTTCGTCGGCCCGTTTCCAGAGCACCTTGTCGTCCAGCGTGCCGGAGTTCACTTCCACGTGTCCGCGGATGAGGTCATCCATCTTCACAACCCTGTCCTCCGGCATTTTGAAGCGGATGGTCCAGTCTGTGGTCTCCTTCAGAAGCTTCTCCACCTCATCGGCAGGCAGGCTCAGGGAGTTGCGGAGCGACATCCTTGTGGTGTGGTTGTAGATGAAGGTTTCCTTGCGGCTCTCCATCTCGGTGCGAATCTTCGAGAGTTCCTCTGCTGAGTCGAATGCGTAGTAGGCATATCCCTTCTCAACGAGTTCCTCAGCGTATTTGCGATAGATCCCTCTTCTCTGGCTCTGGCGGTAAGGCGCGTGCGGATGTTTCTCCGAAGCGACCTCCACCACTTTTCCGTTCTCGTCAACTCCCTCGTCAGGAATGATTCCGCACCAGTTCAGGGCTTCGATGATGTACTGCTCCGCCCCCGGAACGAATCTCTGGGAGTCGGTGTCCTCAATTCTGATGATGAAATCTCCGCCTTTCTGCTTGGCATAGAGGTAGTTGTAGAGCGCTGTCCTCACTCCGCCCATATGGAGCGGACCTGTCGGAGAGGGCGCAAAACGAACGCGTGTTCTTCTTTCCATAATATGTGTTTTTCTTTAATTATCAAGTGTTTAGCAGCCTTTCGTATGAACTGAACTTTCGCGAGTGCGAATCTTGCGCATTAAGTTTCCTAAGCTCGGAAATTGAGCGCGCAGACCTGCTTTTAGTCGCTTATTTAGCAGGAAAATGCCATCAAGACTGCAAAATCGCACAAAGTTAGTAAATTTGCCCAAAATATAGTCTTAATTATGACATTCGAACTTAGGGACGCGGTTCCATCCGATGCGGCTTTCATCGCCAGAAATATCCTAGCAGGGATGGGCTACGATGTATTCACCCCCGAAGCCCTTGAAGAGAAAATGGACTTTGAGCAAAGAGAGGTATTGCTGAAGGAGGCGATAGAGGCCTTTATTCCCCTCTGCGGGGCCTCTGATACCCTATATTCATACAAAAGGACACGCATAGCCTCAGTGGACGGCATCTCCGCGGGCTCCCTCACCGCATACCCCGGGGACGAATATCTGACTTTGAGGGAAAGAACCTGGGGCGAGTGGGGAAGAAGCCTTGGCTTGGAGAATGTGGTTTCGTCGGAGATGGGGGGCTCCAACGAAGTTTCGCCCGTGAGTGAAGCCTCATCCGAAATTACCTCCGAACTGGAATGTTTTCCGGGTGAGTTCTATCTCGACACCCTTGCGGTGCTTCCCGAGTGGCGCAGCCAGCGCTTTACAATTGACGGGGTTACAGACAAAATAGGACATCTTCTGATGCTGGATGCTCTGCGTCTTGGACGGGAAGCGGGGCAGGGAAAGGCTAGCCTCATAGTTGATAGCGAAAAACCGGGCCTTGCCGCATATTATTCCCGCGTAGGCTTCCGTCCTGAAGAAGAAATGCTTTTCTTCGGCCATCCATATACCCGTATGCGCTGCGCGCTATAAGAGCGGCGAATAGATGAATATGTCTCGGATTTGAATGATAAAGCTAATATACTCAATGAGTTGGAATTGAATCAATATACTTAAACTATACCCAAGTTAATATGAAAGCAGCAATCTATGGCGCAGGGTCACTCGGAACGATACTCGGCGCATTCATTACCAAAAACGGCGGAGAGATAGAACTTATCAACCACAATGCGAAGCACGTTGAGGCTCTGCGTACAAACGGAGCGCACGTGGTGGGCACGCTGGATTTTACCCAGAAGGTCGTGGCTCTTACTCCGGAGCAGATGAGCGGGACTTACGACATAATCTTCCTTATGACCAAACAGCAGAATAACCCTGCTACAGTCACTTTCCTTAAGGATTTTCTCGCACCGGACGGAGTCATCGTCACACTTCAGAACGGTCTTCCGGAGATTGGAATCGCGGAAATTGTCGGCGAGGAAAGGGTTCTTGGCTGCACTGTGGCCTGGGGTGCTACGATGCAGGGCCCCGGAGTCTGTGAGCTCACAAGTTCTCCGGACAGCCTCACCTTCTCGCTTGGAAGCGCTTTCAATGGCGCCGACGGGAAGCCGGCGCAGAGCAATCATTTCTCTGAGGTGAAGTCTCTTCTGGAGAAAATGGGGCCTGTTGAGGTGGATGAAAACTTCATCGGAACAAGATGGAGCAAACTTCTCATAAATGCTTCTTTCTCGGGAATGAGCGCTGTGCTCGGATGCACATTCGGCGAGGCTGCAGGACCGAAACCTTCACGCCGCATCGTTCAGGCCATCATCAAGGAGTGCATAGACGTTTGCGATGCCTCCGGGATAAAGATTGAGCCGATTCAGGGCAAGGATATAGTCAAACTGCTTGATTATCACAACTCTGTGAAGAAAGCCATCTCCTTCTTCATCATCCCTCTCGCCATCCGCAAGCACGCCCTTTTGAAGGCAAGTATGCTTCAGGACCTTGAGAAAGGCAAGAAAACGGAGGTGGATTCCATCAACGGAGCAGTCTGCGCCCAGGGCCGCAGGGTGGGAGTCCCGACTCCGATGAACGACAAGGTAGTGGAGATAATCCACCGCATAGAAAACGGAGAACTCACCGCCTCAAGGGACAACCTCCGACTTTTCTGACCGGATCAGCCTGTTGGCCCGGAGGGTCGGGAGAGCCAAACAACGCAGCAGACCGCTTTTTAGTCGGCCTCTCCTTATACTTCGTCAAAGAGACGTTTGAGAACGGGAATGTGGCAAATCCACGCAACGCAGTGCTGCGGCAAAAGACCGCAGAAAACCAGCGCGAGCTTCGCCACGAACGACGGGATATAAATCCTCTGACCCCTCCAGAGCGCCTTCAAGGCGTTCTTTACAAGCCCCTGCGGGTAAATCATCACGCCGAGACGGTGCGCAAGTTTCCTGAGGCTTGGCTTGAGCTTAATCAGAGGAGTGTCCACCGCCGAAGGGCAGACTGTCGTCACATTCACCCCGTAGTCTCTCAGCTCGTGCCAGAGAGAAGTGCCGAGGCTTTTGGAGTAAGCCTTTGTCGCAGAATAGGTTGAGATGGTCGGATAGGGCATATATGCGGCAAGGGAGGACATAATGAGGATTTTTCCCGCTTCTCCCCGGCGGATTTTTCCCGCTCTGCGAGCCTTTCTGCTTCCCGGTTTTGCTCCCCCCTCGATTGCCTTTTCCGTGCGCTCACGCGAAAGTTCCAGCGCGCGGGCCTTCATATCCGCTCCGAAAAGGCGGCAGAGATGGGTCGTCGCAAGGCAGTGAATCCCCACTATGAGGTCCACTTTGAACGCCGGGGTGTTCTCTAAGCGGTTCCAGACCAGGATGCCGGCGTTGCTGACGAGCACATCCACCGTGTAGCCCTGCGCTTTTGTCCAGTCGTAGAGTTCCTGGCAGGTTTCGCTGCGGGAGAGATCGGCGTAATATGGAACCGCCTTCACCCCGAAATCCCGTTCAATCTCGGAAGCGACCCTCCTGTTGTCTTCGTCGCGGTTGCTGACTACAAGAATGTTATGACCTTTTCCGGCCAGCTGGCGGGCATACTCGAGGCCCATTCCCGATGATGCCCCGGTGACAAGAGCGAAGCGAATTTCTGTGTTGTTTTCCATATTGTAAATTATTGTGTCACTGCCTGGTGGAAGAAGGAAAAATTCACTGCTCCCAGTTTCAATTGCAAAGGCGAGGGGCAAAAGTACAAAATAATTTGCGTACCTACGCATAAAAATCACTAACTTCGCAAGTTCTGGCGTTATAGTCCCTTTGGGGCAGGGGGAAATCCTCCGAGCAACCGGAAATAAATTGAATAAAATACACCGCTATGAGGAATTTATACATAACCGACACTCTATCAAGGAAAAAGGAACTTTTCGAGCCCATAAACCCGGGCAGGGTGGGACTCTATGTCTGCGGCCCTACGGTCTATGGCGAAGCCCATCTGGGGCACGCGCGTCCGGGAATTACCTACGACGTCCTTGTGAGGCTTCTTCGTCACCTTGGATATAAAGTACGCTATGTCAGGAACATAACCGACGTGGGACACCTTGTGGGAGATGCAGACGAGGGCGAGGACAAAATCGCAAAAAAAGCTAAACTCGAACTCCTGGAGCCGATGGAGGTGGTGCAGAAATACACCCTTGCCTACCACGAGTCTATGCGTTCGCTCAATGTCGCTCCGCCTTCAATCGAGCCGCGTGCTTCTGCGCATATCATTGAGCAGGAGGCGCTTGTGAAGAAAATCCTCGACGCGGGCTATGCCTATGAAAGCAACGGTTCCATCTACTTCGACGTTGTGAAATACAATAAGGACCACCGCTACGGCATCCTTTCAGGGCGCACGCTTGACGACACTCTCGAGGGCACGCGCAACCTTGACGGCCAGGACGACAAGAGGGCTGCCTACGACTTCGCTCTTTGGAAGAAAGCCTCTCCGGAGCACATTATGAAGTGGCCTTCACCGTGGAGCGAGGGGTTCCCGGGCTGGCATCTGGAGTGCTCGGTTATGAGCGAGAAATATCTCGGAAAGGAATTTGACATCCACGGCGGCGGAATGGACCTTATGTTCCCTCACCACGAATGCGAGATTGCCCAGAACGTGGCATCAAGAGGCTGCGTCGGGGTGAAGTACTGGATGCACAACAATATGATTACCATCAACGGCAAGAAAATGGGTAAATCACTCGGCAACTTCATCACTCTCAGCGAGTTGTTCGCCGGCACCCATCCTCTTCTCGCTCAGGCGTACAGCCCGATGACGGTGCGCTTTTTCATCCTTCAGGCCCACTACCGCAGCACCCTTGACTTCAGCAATGAGGCTCTCCAGGGCGCTGAAAAGGGACTCAAGAGGGTTATGCAGGCCTATCGCGACCTTCTTTCGCTTTGCAAGGCTGCAGGCGTGGAGAGCAGCGTGAAGGGCGAGAGTGGAAGCGACGCCGCGGCTCTCAAATATGGCGAGTTCATCTCCGACGTTGTTCCTGACGCTCTTGCCGAAGGGGCATCCGAGGCGGTCCGCAAGCTGATTGATGGAGTTTACAACGCTCTTTGCGACGACCTCAACACTTCAGTCGCCCTTTCAGGAGTTTTCGAGGCCGTGAAGATGATAAATTCTGCGAAAACAGCAAAGGCCGGTGCTGAAGGAAGCCTCAGCAGAGAGGACCTCGCGGCGCTCCTGAGACTTTTCGACGACATCGTGTTCGGCGTTCTCGGTCTTCGTGACGAGGAGACTTCCGACGGCGGCTCCAAGGCTATGGAAGTGATTGACGGCCTTATGGGAATGGTGCTCGAAGAGAGAAAGGCGGCTAAGGCTGCGAAGGACTGGGCGACCAGCGACCGCATCCGCAATGAACTGAATGCGCTGGGTGTTGCGATTAAAGATACGAAAGACGGCACCGAGTGGAGCCTGAATTAAAATATGGGCGGATTGCTGCGTTGTGCTCCTGTATTATAAATTGATGCTGCGTTGTGCTTATGAAACTGATTTCTTGGAATGTTAACGGCCTGAGGGCTGTCTGCGGAAAAGGGTTTGCGGACCTGTTTCTCGGATTTGACGCCGATGTGGTCTGCCTTCAGGAAACCAAGCTGCAGGCGGGCCAGATTGACCTTGAATTCCCGCTCTATAGGAGCTACTGGAACTACGCTGAGAAAAAGGGCTACTCCGGAGTGGCAGTTTACACTCGGGTGGAACCCCTTTCGGTCCGCTACGGCATCGGAGTTGAGCCTCACGACCACGAAGGCAGGGTCCTGACTCTCGAATTCCCGGAGTTCTACCTTGTCTGCTGCTACACCCCCAACTCCCAAAACCCCGACACGCCGGGCGAACTTCCCAAGAGGCTCGGCTACAGAATGGAGTGGGAGGACGCCTTCCGGGAATATGTCTCCGCGCTCCACAAAGGCGGTTTCAACAGCCTGGGCTCCAAGGGACTTCCTGAAACGGGGCTCTTTGACGAACCTTCTTCAAGTGAAAGCTCAGGCGGGGCCAAACCAGTTGTAATCTGCGGCGACCTTAATGTCGCCCACAAGGAAATAGACCTCAAGAACCCAAAGACCAACACGAAATCCGCCGGATTCACTCCGGATGAAAGGGAGAAAATGACGCGGCTTCTTGAAAGCGGCTTCATCGACACCTTCCGCCATTTCCATCCCGACGAAAGGGACGCCTATTCCTGGTGGTCCTACCGGATGCGCGCCCGCGAGAAGAACATAGGCTGGCGCATAGACTACTTCCTCGCCACCGAAGACCTCGCCCCAAGGCTCCGCTCCGCCTCCATCCTCTCCACCGTTCCCGGCTCCGACCACTGTCCCGTCAGCCTGGAAATTGACTAGCTCATTAGATATATTTTGCAGTTCTGGATTCGGGGCACTTGCGGAGGTCTTCCGGGGTGCCTTCGAAGACTATGCGGCCGCCCCCTTCGCCGGCTTCCGGGCCAAGTTCGATGACCCAGTCCGCGCTGCGGATTACGTCGGCGTTGTGCTCCACCACCACTATCGAATGGCCCCTTGAGAGCAGGGCGTCGAAGGAGCGGAGGAGTTTTTCGGTGTCGTAGAAATGGAGACCCGTGGTGGGCTCGTCGAAAATGAAGAGGATGTGGGAGGATTTGCCACGCGGCTGCTCGTCGGCGCTCTGAAGCATAAAGTAGGCGAGTTTTATCCTCTGGCTTTCCCCACCGGAGAGAGTGCTGCTGCTCTGCCCCAGTTTTATATATCCAAGTCCCACATCTACAAGCACTTGCAGTTTCTGCGCAATCCTCTGCGCAGTGAGGTCGCTCTGGGAGCCGAAAAAGGCGATGGCCTCGTCGACGCTCAGCGAGAGGATGTCGTCGATGTTTTTCCCCTTGTAGCGCACCTCGAGGACGTCCGGCTTGAACCGCTTCCCGCCGCAGGCCTCGCAAACCATCGTCACGTCGGCCATAAACTGCATACTTATCTTCACGAAACCGTCTCCCTGACACTCCGGGCAGCGGCCTCCGTCCTGATTGAAGGAGAAGAATGACGGGGTGTAGCCGTTGATCTTCGCGTACTGCTGATCGGAGAGAAGTTTTCGGATGTCGTCGTAGATTTTGAGGTAGGTGACGGCATTGCTCCGGGAGCTGCGGCCTATCGGATTCTGGTCCACATATTCCACTCCCGTGATGCGGTCGAGATTGCCCCCGAGGTGGCGGAATGTCCCGGGGAGCGGCCCGGCCTGGTTTATTTCCCTGTTGAGGGCGGGGTAGAGGATGTCACCCACGAGCGAAGACTTACCCGAGCCGCTCACTCCGCTTACGACCGTAAGAACCCCGAGCGGGAAACGGACAGTGATGTCCTTGAGGTTGTGCTGCATCGCGCCCTCCACAGTGATGGAGTAGTTCCAACTGCGGCGCTCCCTTTTCGGGCGGGGGCGTTGCCCGGTGAGGTACTGAAGAGTGAGGGAGCGGGAATTATTGCACTCCCGCAGCGCATCCTCCAGCCGTCCCTGAAAGACAATCTCTCCACCGCCGATTCCGGCCCTGGGACCTATGTCCAGCAGAAGGTCGGCCGCCTTCATAATGTTCTCGTCGTGCTCCACCACGACCACCGTGTTTCCGATGTCGCGCAGCCTCTTCAGCACTCCGATCAGCCTGTCGGTGTCCCTCGGGTGCAGTCCGATTGACGGCTCGTCGAGAATGTAGAGCGAGCCCACTAGCGAACTTCCAAGTGCCGCCACAAGGTTCACCCTCTGGCTTTCTCCGCCTGAAAGGGAATTGGAGCGGCGGTCAAGTGTGAGGTAACCGAGTCCGACATCGCTTATGCAGCGCAGCCTCATAAGGATTTCCTCAATGGCTTTTCCTGCTACGCCCCTTTCATAATCAGAGAGTTGCAGACCTTCGAAAAACTTCCTCAGCTGCTCCACGTTCATCCTGAGCAGTTCGTGGATGTTCTTCCCTCCGACCTTCACCCAAAGCGCTTCCTTCCTCAGGCGGCTTCCCCCGCACTCGTGGCAGGTGGTCTTGCCGCTGTAGCGGCTCAGCATATATTTGTACTGAATCTTGTACTTGTTCTGTTCCACCCAGCGGAAGAACTCGTCGAGTCCTACGATGGAATCCTCTTCCTTCTCAGCCTTGCAGCCCTTCCAGATTTTCTCCCGCTGTTCTTCGGTTAGGTTGCAGTATGGTTCGAAAATCGGAATGCCGTAGCGGTCGGCGTTGCGCACAAGCAGGTCCTTGAACCAGCTCATCTTCTCGCCCCTCCAGCAGGCGATGGCCTCGTCGTAGATGGTTCGGCTCTTGTCCGGCACCACGAGGTCTTCGCTCACTCCGATAATCTCTCCGAGTCCTCCGCACACAGGGCACGCCCCGAGCGGACTGTTGAAGCTGAAAAGATATTCGTCGCTTTCGCGGAACTTTATCCCATCCATTTCCAGACGGTTGCAGAAGTTCTCCCTGCGAAGCCCTTCAGCGCTCCCCCAGCAAACCTCAACGTGTCCTGCGCCCTTTTCAAAGGCGGTCTGGATGGAGGAATGAAGCCGGGTGGAGAGTTCTTCTCCGATGCCATCCCGGGAGAGTTTGAGCCTGTCCACAAGAAGAGTCAGCCCCGGGGGGAAATCCCCGCTTTCAGAGCGCTTCATAACCTCCTCTATGCTGATCTGGGCGCCCTCAGGGCTGAAAAACCGAGAAAATCCCTCTTCCTTTAGAGAAAGCATAGTCTCCACCTTGTCCCCCCGGGAGTCCCAACTGATGTCCGCGAGAATGTACACCGCGACGCTCCCGTCCCCCGAAGGTGCGAGCCCACGGATGAATGAAAGCACATCCTGGGCGGAGTTCGCGCGGACTTCCCGCCCGGAGACGGGGGAATATATCCGGCCTATTTTCGCGAATATAAGTCGGAGGTAATCATATATTTCAGTGGTGGTGGCGACGGTGGATCGGGGGTTTCGGATGTTGACTTTCTGTTCGATGGCAATAGCCGGAGGAATGCCCTCGATGGCCTCCACGTCGGGTTTTACCATCCTTCCGAGGAACTGGCGGGCGTAGGAGGAGAGGCTCTCGGCGAACCTGCGCTGCCCCTCGGCGAAAAGGGTGTCGAATGCGAGGGAAGACTTTCCTGAGCCGGAGATGCCGGTCACCACGACAAATTTGCCGCGCGGAATCTCCACGCTGATGTTCTTGAGATTGTTGACTTTCGCCCCCCGGATTATGATGCTGCCCTCGTCTGCCATATTGTGTACACTACTTTTTCGCTTACATTCCCGCCCCACAACCGATTTTCTCTGCCGGATTTACTGACGGATGAGTGATTTTCTGCGGAAAGACTGCAAAAATACGAAAAAAAATTTGGAGGATGTGAAAAAATGAGTACCTTTGCATCCGCAATCGGAAAAACGACTGCAAGTGACAAGATTGGTGCGGTAGTTCAGCTGGTTAGAATGCCGGCCTGTCACGCCGGAGGTCGAGGGTTCGAGTCCCTTCCGCACCGCAAAACGTGGGTGACCCAAAAGTCAATTTTTGGCTTTTGGGTCATCTTCGTTTTAGTGTGCGCTGGAAAAGAGGTCGAATAAAAAGATGGGATACAAGGCTCAGAGGCGAAGCCCAATACCGGAGCAACCTTTGGGTTGTGAGGATTTGGGCTAGGAGAGGAACGCAGTAGACCGCTTTTTAGTCGGCCTCTTTGTTTTTGTTGCGCAGCACCGCTTCAGAGTGAATCCTACGCCAAGGCCAATACATCGGATAACTTAAGAAAGCGGAACTTCTGAGGGCTCCGAAAGATGATTTGAAATCCAAAACCCCATTTCGCAAAAATGAAAAATTTGTAATTTTGCGAAGTGAACGGTCTGGCAATTATCGCCAAATAAATGCTTCCCAATTTCGCGTGGACGAATAAAT
>CAVHYU010000051.1:0-12276 GCA_963640535.1 bacterium
TGCGAAACTTGACAAGGGCTTCTGCCCGCCGGCCCTATGGGCCGTAAAAAATCCCTAGGCTCAAGAGAGCCGTGTGGAGTCTTTGAAGGGAGGGGATGTGATGATAGGGAAGATGGAGCACCACTTCCCCTACAAAGGGGACGGGAGGGGTTAATATAAAGGTGCAGGGGGTTCAGATAAAAAGAGGGGAGGATAGTGTGAGGGAAGAAGTGCGTGGGACTTTGAGAGGGAGATTAGAGAGAAATGGTTCATCTATAAATGAGTTAGATACTTGCGAAAGTTAAGTTAAATATATGAATATGACTAAAGCAAAAGAAATATCCCACGAGGGTAAGATTGTGGAAATCACTCCTGAATACACTTCGGTGGAAATCATCTCTTCGGGGGCCTGCTCGGCGTGTCACGCAAAGGGCCTGTGCGGCTTTTCGGAAGAGGAAAGCAAGCTGGTTGTTCTGCCTACCGACCCATACACGGAGTATAAGGTTGGAGACACTGTGAACCTTGCGCTCAAGCAGACGATGGGCCTGAAGGCGGTGTGGATATCTTATGTAATTCCTTTGCTCATTTTATTGATAATTGTCTTAACTTTGTGCGCCGTTAACGTTAACGAAGTCGTTGCTGGGCTCAGCGGAATCGCCGGAGTGCTGATCTATTATTTTGTGATCTGGCTCCTTCGCGACAAGCTGAAAAACGAGTTTGTGTTTTATATAAAGGACTAAACTAAAAAACTAAATATGGTAAACACGATTATTTGGACTATTGCGGTAATCACCCTCCTGGGTCTGCTGCTCTCGGTCTCCATCTTCTTCGTAGCCAAGAAGTTCAAGGTGGAAGAGGATCCGAGAATAGACGAGGTCGAGGCTGTGATGCCGGGTGCGAACTGCGGCGGTTGCGGATTTGCAGGCTGCCGTGCATTCGCCACTTCCTGCGTCGGGGCGCCTAACCTCGACAACAACTACTGTCCTGTCGGCGGAAACGAAACTATGAAAAAGGTGGCTGGAATCCTCGGGATGACCGTTGCTGAGAAAGCCCCTATGGTTGCCGTTGTCCGCTGTAACGGAACTTGCGCCAACAGACCGAAGACCACTCAGTATGACGGAGTGCAGTCCTGCCGCGTGAAGGCTTCGCTTTATAGCGGAGACACAGGCTGCTCGTACGGCTGCCTCGGCTGCGGAGATTGCGTAGCCGCCTGCCAGTTCGGAGCCATTTCTATGGACCCGGAGACCGGTCTTCCGGTTGTGGATGAGAGCAAGTGTACTGCTTGCGGAGCTTGCGTAAAAGCCTGCCCTAAGAGCATTATTGAGCTTCGCGCAAAGGGTCCTCGCGGAATGAGGGTTTATGTTTCCTGCATCAACAAGGACAAGGGCGCGGTTGCCCGTAAGGCCTGCAAGGCTGCCTGCATAGGTTGCGGAAAGTGCGCGAAAGCCTGCACCCACGATGCAATCACAGTGGAGAACAATGTGGCCTACATCGACTTCACAAAGTGCAAGCTTTGCCGCAAATGCGTGCTTGAGTGCCCGACCGGCGCAATACACGACGTGAATTTCCCTAAACCTGCAGTAAAGCCGGCTCCGGCGCCAAAACCAGCCGAGGCCGCACCTGCAGCAAAGCCTGCCGAGGCTCCAAAGGCGGCTGAGACGGCCGCTAAGCCTGTTGAGTCTCCAAAGGCTGAACCGGTTGCAAAGCCTGCTGAGGCCCCAAAGGCTGAGACAGCAGCGAAGGAGGCCCCTGTAACAGAAGAAAAAGTAGTAAAGGAGGAGAAATAATGAGCAAGAAAATTACTTTCAGAATTGGCGGTGTTCACCCCAATGACAGCAAAATCTCCGCTGCCTGCAAGATAGAAACTCTCCCTCTTCCTAAGACAGTGTATGTGTCTATGGCACAGCATCTTGGCGCACCGGCAAAGCCTATAGTCGAAGTCGGTGCAGAGGTTAAGACCGGTCAGGTCATCGCAGAGCCGGGCGGATTCATTTCCGCTTTCGTACATTCTCCGGCAACTGGAGTTGTGAAGTCAATCGCTCCGCGTCAGGACCTCTCCGGCAACTGGATGACTCACATTGAGATAGCCGTAGCTGAAGAGGAAGTTTGGGCAGATGGAATCGACACATCAAAGGACCTCGTCACCACCATCCCGGACGATAAGGATTTCATCGTTGGCCGCATCAAGGCGAACGGAGTCGTGGGACTCGGCGGTGCTACATTCCCAACCCACGTGAAACTTTGCCCGGCTCCGGGAAAGAAGGCGGACTGCCTGATTTTGAACGGTGCCGAGTGCGAGCCATATCTTACTTCCGACAACCGCATTATGATTGAGCGTAGCCGTGAAATCGTTATCGGAGCCGCCCTTATGCAGAAGGTTCTCGGAGGCTGCCCGGTCGTAATCGGCATCGAGGAGAATAAGCCAGAGGCCATTGCGGCAATGAAAGACGCCGTCGCATCTCTTGGCTACGAAGGCATCAGGGTGCAGGTTTTGAAGAAAAAATATCCGCAGGGCGGAGAGAAACAGCTCATCGCGGCTGTTATGAAGAGGGAAGTGAAGTCTATGGGACTTCCTATCGACGTGGGCGCTGTGGTTCAGAACGTTGCGACTTCGCTTGCGGTCTATGAGGCTGTGCAGAAGAATATGCCGCTCATCACCAACACCCTCACCGTCACAGGAAACTGCCTTCCTGAAGAAAAGCAGCACAACTACCTTTTCCGCATCGGCATTCCGCTTTCCTACATCGCGGAGTACGCCGGCGGAGTGCCTGAGGAGGCCGCAAAAATCGTTTCAGGCGGTCCTATGATGGGAAAGGCCATCGCGAACCTCGACGCCTGCACGGTTAAGGGTTCATCTTCGCTTCTGTACCTGACCGAGGAACAGACTCGTCGCGCCCCTCAGTCCAACTGCATCCGCTGCGGAAAATGCGCCGATGCCTGCCCTATGGGCCTGGAGCCGTTCCTTCTGAACAAGCTCGCCCTTCACGGTATGAAGGACGAACTGGAGGCCGCTTCAGTTCAGGACTGCATCGAGTGCGGATGCTGCCTCTACACCTGCCCTGCAAACATTCCGCTTCTTGACACGATCAGGATTGCGAAGGGCGACGTCATCAAGATAATCCGCGGAAGAGCAGCTGCAGCAGCTGCTGCCGCCGCAAAGAAATAATGGAGGAAAATAATTGAATATGAACAAGATAGTTTCACCATCACCTCACATCCACAGCGAGCTTTCCACCCGGAGGCTTATGCTTGATGTGATTATAGCGCTCCTCCCTGCAGTGGTGCTTTCCTGCCTTCTCTATGGCTGGAAGGAACTTCTTCTGCTCGCTGTGAGCGTAGTTTCCTGCGTCGGGATTGAATATCTCATAAACAGGTTCCTTCTCAAAAAGCCCATTTCAATCACCGACCTTTCCGCTGTCGTGACTGGCGTGCTCCTCGCGCTCAACGTTCCGGTTTCCTGCCCGTGGTGGGTGCTGGTAATCGGTGCAGTGATCGCCATCGGAGTAGTGAAGATGACTTTCGGCGGTCTGGGACAGAATGTTTTCAACCCGGCGATTGCAGCCAGGGTATTCCTCCTGCTCTCCTTCCCGGCATATATGACCGACTGGGCGTACACCCCTACGGGAATTTTCGGCAGCGTTGACGCAGTTTCAGGCCCTACGCTTCTGGGAGTTCTCAACGAGCAGGGTGTCGAGGCTCTCGGCTCCTTTGACTGGAGAGTGCTTCTTCTTAACACCTGCGGCGGTTCTGCCGGAGAGCTTTCAGCAGCGGCGCTTCTTCTTGGCTTTGTCTATCTTCTTTGCCGCAAGGTCATCAAGCCGTGGATTACTCTTTCAATTCTCGGAACAGTCGCTGTTTTCGCGCTCATCTACGGCCTTGTAGCTACTCCTGCAATGGGTCTTGGCAGTTTTATCGTCTTCAACCTTATGACCGGAGGTCTTCTTCTCGGAGCCATTTTTATGGCAACCGACTATGTCACCAGCCCGATGAACTGCTGGGGCGGAGTCCTCTACGGAGTGGGAATCGGCCTTCTGACGATGCTCATCCGCTACTTCGGCTCATATCCGGAGGGAGTTTCGTTCGCAATCCTTATTATGAATATGACGGTTCCGCTCATCAACAAGGCGTTCCATCAGAGAAAATACGGGAGGGCTTAAGCTATGGCAATGAAATCCACTTTCAAGAATATGGTAATCTGCCTTACGGTGATCTGCCTTGTCTGCTCGGTGCTTCTGGGCGGCGTGTATGCAATCACCAAGGCGCCTATTGAAAAGGCTGCCGCGGAGAAGCTTCGCGGGGCAATCGCGGAGGTTCTTCCGGAGTTCGCCTCAATGTCCGAGTCTCTTTCCTTCGAGTATGAAGGACAGCCTTATAGCTATTATGTCGTTTACGACGAGTCGCACACACCGCTTGGATGCGCTGTGACAGCAGCCTGCACCGGCTTCGGAGGCCCTGTGAGCCTTATGGTCGGAGTGCTTCCTGACGGAGTCGTTTACAACACCAAGGTTCTTTCCCACAGCGAGACCCCGGGTCTTGGAGCAAAGTGCACCGAGCCCGCCTTTGCTGACCAGTTCAAGATGCTTGACCCTTCAAAGACTAAGCTTGAAGTAAAGAAAAACGGCGGAGATATCGATGCAATTACCGCTGCCACAATCACTTCCAACGCCTACACCAAGGCCGTCGCTCTTGCGGTGAAGGTGGCCGCTGCAATAGCTTCCACCCCTGCTCCGCTTGAAGGGGAGGGAGTTGAGTCTCAAAATAATGGAGGAAACTGCAATGAGTAAGCTTAAATATATTGTAAACGGTCTTTTGAAGGAGAACCCTACATTCGTGCTCCTTCTGGGTATGTGTCCTACGCTTGCCACCACGACTTCCGCAATCAACGGTATGAGTATGGGACTTGCGACTATGTTCGTTCTCATCCTCTCCAATATGGCGATTTCAGCCGTTGCGGGTCTCATTCCTGACAAGGTCAGGATTCCTTCCTACATCGTAATCATCGCGACGTTCGTAACCCTCCTTCAGTTCCTGATGCAGGCATACGTTCCTGACATCTATGAAACACTCGGTCTGTTCATTCCGCTTATCGTCGTGAACTGCATCGTGCTCGGAAGGGCTGAGGCGTTCGCCAACAAGCACACGGTTCTCGAGTCTGCCTGCGACGGAATCGGCATCGGTCTCGGATTTACCATCGCTCTTACCATCCTCGGCCTCGTGAGGGAAATCCTCGGAAACGGTTCCGCTTTCGGATGGAAGTTCATCCCGGGAGACGGCATCCTCGTGTTCGTCCTCGCTCCGGGTGCGTTTATGGTGCTGGGCTACCTCATCGTGCTTTTCAGAAAACTCACATCTAAAAAATAGGGGAGAAAGGCTTTATGGAATATGTAATTATCTTTATATCAGCGATATTCGTTAATAATATCCTGCTTTCGCAGTTCCTTGGCATCTGCCCGTTCCTGGGAGTTTCCAACAAGCTTTCGACTGCGGTGGGTATGTCCGGAGCGGTGTGCTTCGTCATCACCCTTTCCACTCTCGTTACGTATCTTCTTCAGAGCTACGTTCTTGCGCCGCTTCACATCGAGTTCCTGCAGACCATCGCATTCATCCTTGTGATTGCAGCTCTCGTGCAGATGGTGGAGATTGTGCTGAAGAAGGTGAGTCCTTCTCTGTATTCTGCGCTCGGAATTTTCCTTCCGCTCATTACGACCAACTGCGCCGTTCTCGGAGTCGCTCTCATCGTTGTGACCAAGGAGTTCACTTTCGGCCTTCCGGCGCACTACCTCAATCTCGGAGAGTCAGTCTTCTACGCTTTCGCGACTTCTCTCGGCTACGGCCTTGCGATGATTCTCTTCGCCGGCATCCGCGAGACTCTCGCTCTGAACGATGTTCCTAAGTCTTTCAGGGGGATTCCTATCGCGCTTATCACTGCCAGCATTATGGCGATGGCGTTTATGGGCTTCTCCGGCCTGGTGTAAAAACCGCCTAAGCGCCACGCATACTTTGAGTTATAACATATTTTTAAGAGGCTGACTTTTTCGTCAGCCTCTTTTATTGTGGGTGGGAAAGAGGCTGAATAAAAAGATGTGATACAAGGCTCTCGACGACGCCCAATACCGGAGCAACCTTTCGGTTGTGAGGATTTGGGCTAGGAGAGGAACGCAGTAGACCGCTTTTTAGTCAGCCTCTTTTATTAAGAGAGTTTACTACTGTTGTTGGACTGAAGACCGAAATGTCGGCGGTATTGTTGCACTGATGCTTGCAGGTGCTTCTGGACGGCGCGGGTGGAAATGCCGAGTCTGCTGGCGATTTCCTCCTGGGTGAGACCTTCTATGCGGCTCAGATAGAAAATGTCTCGGGTTCTTTCTGTGAGGCTGTTCGAAAAGTCCAGAATTTCAGAAATCTGAGGGATTTCCTGCTGCGTTTCCGAGGCGAAAAACTCAGGAGCGTCGTCTCCCGCGCTTTCTCCCTCGAAGTCCGCGGCGGCGATGATTTCCCTTGCGGCGAGTGAAAGGCTGTCAAGCCTTAGGGCGGAATTTTCTTCTTTACGACGGCCCAGAATGTTGCGGCACCGGTTTCTTACTGCACGGAAAAGATAGGCCGGAACTTTGTCGGAGCGGATTTCAATCCTATTGTCCAGAAAGGTGCAGAGTACGTCGTGGAAGACGTCTTCTGCCGACGGTAATTTTTCCTTATCTTGCCCCACCCTAAGCAATGCATTGATATACTGAATGATACGCGGATAAATCCGAAGGATTAAATCCGTTGTTTCACTTTCCGAGTATGTGAAGAGGCGTTCGTCCATTGTCTTGTGCTTGGAGGCAGGGGAGCATTTCCCGGCAGCATCCGCTTCTATTATTGCGCCGCAAATTTATAAATTTTCAAAAAAATCAGTGTTTTCAGCAAAATAAAGGGTTCGGGTTTTCGGATTTTTGTGTCTTTTATATTGTCCTGGTGGAAAACCGCATACTGAGGCGATGGAGGGCCATATGGGACAGGGCTTTGGGCCTGAGGCGACACAAAATGAAAACCGATGGATGAATATCTCAAAATACTAATTGAAAAATATCTCGGGGGAAAACTCTCCGATGAGGAGGCCGTAAGGCTTGCCGGGTGGATTAAGGCTTCGCCGGGCAATGCCGCGCTTTTTCGCGAGAGAGTCCGCAGTCTTGAGGAAGAGGGAGTCACTCTCACCGATGCGGTGAACTTCAGCCGCAGGATTTCAGCCGAAAAATTCTCCGGGAGGAAGCCCCTGCGTGCTAAGCGGGGTAAATTTGCCGTTTTTGCTGCCGCTTGTTTCGCAGCCCTTCTTTGCGCTGGGGCGCTTGCCCTCAGCCTCGGGACGCGGGATGCGGACAAAAGTGCAAAAGAGCAACTCGCCGAGGAGGAAACCCCGGCGGCCCAGCTGTACTCCTCCTCCCCGATAGAAAAATGTCTGGTATATTCCGCGCCTTCGGGACAGACTCGCGAAGTCTCTCTTGAGGACGGAACCAGAGTTCTTTTGAACTCCGGGGCCAGGCTCAGTCTTTCGGACGGCTTCAATGTCAGCGAAAGGCGTGTGGACCTTGACGGGGAGGCGTTTTTCGAAGTCGCCCGCAACCCGGAGAAACCTTTTGTGGTCTGCTGTCGCGACAATGAATACATCGTCAGGGGAACTTCGTTCAATGTCTCCTCTTACTCCGATGACCGTTTTTCTGTCGTGACCCTTCTCTCGGGAAGGCTGGAGGCAAGAGTGCAGGAAGATGTGATTATGCTTCGCCCAGGGGACGAACTTCGCATAGACCGCAGTCTGGGGCAGTTTTCCAAGACCGCGGTGGATATTTCCGAGGCAGCTAAATGGAGGGACGGCGGGAAACTTTCCTTTTGCGCTCTTCCTCTGAAATTCGTGGCGAGCCAGCTTTCGCACCGTTACGGGGTCTCAGTCCGGGTACACAACTCAGTTGAGGACATCTCCTACGACGGATGCATTGACCGCGAGTCTCTGGAGGAGGCTCTACGGCTCATCTGTCTGACTTCCCCGGTGGAACTTTCTCTTACCCGATTCGAGGGTGAGTATTACATTTCTCCGAAATCTCGTAATTCCTTGCAAACTAAATAATAATACACGAATATGAAACAGAAAACCGAAACACAGGGAAGAGGTTATGAGTCTCCCTCTCTCTCCGCTCAGTTCATCTTGAACGAAGCGGGCTTCTGCGATTCTATGTACCAGAATCAGGACTTTATTATCGACAATGGATGGACCTGGGACACCCAATCACAAAACGACTAAGACTATGAAACGCTTTATTCTTCCGGCTATATGCCTTATGGCGGCTTTCTCAGCCTGTACAAACAATGATCTGGACCGCTCGGACGCTGTCCGCACAGTCCTTTCGGTCAAACTTCCAGCCCAGACAAAGACCGTTCTTGGCGACGAGAACGAAGGCGTTCGCCCTGTTCTCTGGTGCAAGGGCGACAGGATTTCAGTGAATGGGACAGTCTCCAATCCCCTCGGCATCGAAGGCACTGCTGCAACCGCCGATTTCGAGTTCAGCGGAGAGATTTCTGCGCCGTATTCTGCAATTTATCCGGCCGAAATGGTGAAGTCCGGCTCTGTCATCACCCTTCCTTCGCTTCAGAGCGTAGCTAAAGGCGACAATATCGTCTCCGGAACACTTCCGATGGCTGCGTATTCAGAGGATGAGTCCATCACTATGGGGCAGCTGTGCGGAATTCTCGGAGTCCGTCTCAAGGGCGGCTCGAACGAGGATGTTGTCCGTTACATTGAAGTCACCGCTCCGGGTGGAGAGGCTCTCTGTGGAGATTTTACCGTAAACTTCAGCGACTGCAGCCTTTCTTCCTCAGGTGGCGGGGCAAATGCCCTGAGGCTTGAAATTCAGGGGGCGCTTTCCCTGACTGAAGCAAGCGCGTTCAATGTGATTATCCCTGCCGGAGTCTATTCCGAGGGCTTCAGTGTCAAGGTCGTGGATGAAAGCGGCCACTCGATGACAAGGACTCTCGGCGGAAGCCGTACTCTTGCAGCGGGAAAGCTAATGCTTCTGCCTGAACTCACTTTCGAGGCTGACGGTGAGGAAAAAGGAGTGGAAATCGCCACTCCGGAGCAGTGGAACTCATTTGCCGCCGCCTACAATGCCGGAGAATATCCCGAGTCTCAGATTGCGACTCTCACCGCTGACCTTGACTTCGGCAGCATTGAAGCTGACGATTTCGTCTCTCTCGGACTTCGCGAAAACACCAAGCAGTTCCCTTCAGATGCCACCGAATCCAAGTATTTCAACGGAACTCTTCTTGGAAACGGGAAGAAGATTATGAACCTCAAGACGGATGTCCCTCTTGTTCAAGGCATCGGAACGGAAGCCCTCATTGACGGGGTCACGCTTGACTCCTCCTGCAGCTTCACAGTGTGGTATGACGGGAGTAAAGTGCTTGAATTCGGCTCCCTCATCGGTTACTGTTCTGGCGGAAAAGTGAAAAACTGCACAAGTCTTGCTTGTGTCACTCTTTCTCAGTACAATTCCATCTCCAATGCCGCCGCGCTCTATGTCGGCGGTCTTGTGGGCAGAAACCGCGCCGCCGCGATCTCCGACTGCTCAAACTCCTGCACAATCACTGCTGACAAAACCTACATCACAGACTCCGCCTCAGCCTCTTCCTCCAACCTTTACATCGGAGGTCTCATAGGCTATTGCTCAAATCAGAATGGTACCGTTAAGAATTGCACCAATGCAGGAAGCATTTCAGTGTCTTCAACAGCTCTCTACATCACTGTCGGAGGACTTTGTGCAAGGGCGTCTGCAGGCTCATTCTCACAGTGTGTAAACACCGGCGACATTACTCTCTCCACCGTCCGTGCCTCAGGCGACCCGTGCAAATTCTTCTATACGGGCGGCCTGCTCGGCCTCGTGGACACAAACGACGAAAATTCCCTTTCGCTGTCGGACTGCATCAACTCCGGCTCCATCACCTCCTCTTCAAATGTGAAGCAACAGGTTTTGGGCGGCGTTACAGGCATAATCAGAACAACTAAAGCTACATTCACGGGAAATAAAAACTCGGGAGCAATCACCACGACAGCAGCTCTTCGAAACCTCTATTGCGGCGGACTGTTCGGATGCATTGCTGCGGAGCAGAATTTGGCTCTCACAGGAGAACCTTTCACCGGCAGCATCAACATCGGCCCGACCGAATCAACGACCAGCGCCTACATTTATTGCGGAGGTCTCATCGGGCAGACAACAGCCGAGGTTACTCTTTCCGGGGACAATCTCACCAGCAGGGCGGGCGTTACCTTTGACATCAGTTCCGCAGAAAACACTGCGGCCGAGTCCTATATCGGAGGTATAGTGGGCTGCGCATACGGCGCTCCAATCAGCATTTCGGGAGTCAAATCCGAAGGAAGCGTAACAATCAAAACCGGGTCGTTCGCGATGTCTCATATAGTTTGCGGAGTCGGAGGAATCCTTGGCGGCGCGACCTTGGGGGCCGCTCTCTCTGACTGCTCAAATTCAGCCTCCGTGCAGATGAGCTCTTCCACCACCAAGTCAAACGGCAAATCAGTCCACTTCGGCGGCATTGCAGGAAGGCTTTCGGGAGGCGCTGTGCAGCTTAGGCGCTGCACCAACTCCGGCATCCTTGCGAACCGTCATTACAACAATAACATCTGGTCGGGCTACAGCGGCGATGCTACCGGAGGAATTACCGGAAGCATCTGCTATGCTTCCGGGAACACTTTCGCCGCAACAATCGAAGACTGTCACAACACAGGGACCGTCTATGCCTACAGAGGTATGGCAGGCGGAATAGCCGGGTATATTTCCAATGCCGAAGTGACTGACTGCGACTGCACCGACAATGTCACCCGCGCCGCTCCGGGTGGCGGAATTGCCGGCGTTTGTGAGAGCTGCACGATTTCTTCCTGTGATGTCAAGTGCGACATTGAAGGCCAAAGCGGCGGAAGCGCAATAGGTTATGCCGGCGGAATCGTGGGAGAGTCCCGCGCTTCCTTCCTTGACGGCTGCAGGTACTACGGCGCCGTGACCGGCGTGACTTCAGTGGGAGGAATTATCGGACAGGGCGACGCGGGCTCGTCAGTCGGCGCTACTTCAGCCTGCTCGTTCGGCGGCACCGTAGCGGGAACAGAGGTCACCGCGGAGAATCTTTCCACAACAGCAGTCGGAAACTCTCTTGGAACTATCAAGTCCCTCGCCCTTTGGAACGGAGTTCTTTAGGATGGGCTCTAAATAGAAAAACAAAATGAATCACTTCCTGAAAAGATTGCTCATTGCAGCACTTTCACTGACGGCATCGCTCCTTTTCTGTGCGTCCCCTTCCGCTATGGCATCGCTGACGCACCAGGAGCCGATCCGCATAAGCATCTCTGCGAGGAATCTTCCTCTTCGCGAGTTCCTATCGGCAGTCGAGAAGAAATGCAGCTACACTTTTTTCTACAGCACTCAGGTTCTTGAAAATGCCGGGAATGTTACGGTAGAGGCAGAAAACCTTCCTGTGGACGAAGTCCTTGAAAAGGCGTTGGCCGGGACGGGCTGCACTTTCGAGATGCTTGGAAACAAAATCGCCATAAAGGCCGACTCCGCCTCGACCCCGGCGGAAACCGGGAATGAAGAGGAGGTTTCCACTTCTGTTGACGGGAAGCCGCGGGCGGTCTTCGGAGTCGTGAAAGACTCCGGGGGGAAGCCTCTTCCTGGCGTGGGAGTTCTCATTGAGGGGACCGCGACGGGAGTGGTTACCGACGAGGACGGCGCCTGGTCTTTGACCGCATCCTCGTCCCAGTCTCTGCGCTTTAGCTGTCTTGGCTACAAGGATGTGGTTATTAGGGTCGGGGACCGTTCCGAGATTTCAGTCTCCCTTACAGACGATGTTCAGGTGCTGGAGTCCGTCGTGGTGACCGCATTCGGTATGAAGAGGGACGAAAAATCCCTCGGCTACTCCGCCAGCAAAATTGACGGCGAGAGGTTTTCCTCCGCGGCCACCTCTTCCAACTGGCTCGGCAGCCTCGCCGGTCAGGTCGCCGGTCTTGCCATAGACAGGACAAACTCGGGCCCCGGAGGCTCGATGAGGGTGACCCTGAGGGGGGAGTCCTCAGTGGACCTGACGAACAACTCCGCCCTTTTTGTCATCGACGGAGTGCCGATGTTCAACACTTCCACTTCTTCCACCGCGGGCGGGGACGACTCCACCTTCGCGATTGACTACGGCGACGGAACTGGCGACGTAAACCCGGACGACATCGAGAACATTACCGTACTGAAAGGCCCTGCCGCAACGGCTCTCTACGGG
>CAVHYU010000052.1:0-9762 GCA_963640535.1 bacterium
TAATTCAGTGTACCTTTGGACTTTCTGATCGAAAAAAGTATGTCAATTATCAGCAGAATTTTTGCAAAAAAAAGAAAATACCTGCCTCTGTTTATGAAGCAGGCGGAGTACATCAAGGCGGCATCCTCCATTCTGGTGAGGATGATGCAGACCACCGACAAGGACGAATGGTTCGCTTGCGAAAACAAAATCAAGTCATACGAGGTGCAGGCGGACGACCTTCTGACTGAAATCTACGAAGACCTGTACGGAAGCATCCTCGTGCCGGTGAGCAGAACCGATATGCAGACCATAGCTATGTCTGTTGATGATTTCATAGACAAAATCAACGCTGCCGCGAAGTCTGTCCTTCTTTATTTCCCGAAAAGGATTGACTCCCAGCTTGAGGATATGGCGACCTACATTATGTCCAGCGCCGATGCTCTCGGGGATATGATTCAGTATCTGAGCAACTTCAAGGCGAATTTCCGCCAGATAATCACCCAGTGCGACCGCATTACCGAGCTTGAGCACGCGGCCGACGAGACCTACGAGGAGTATGTAGGCTACATCTTCCAGAACGAGACCGACCCAATCGAACTGATGAAGTACAAGAACATCGCCGAGGTGCTGGAGGAAACTTCCGACACCGCGAAGAGGATCTCCGACAATGTGAGGATGATACTTCTTAAATATATAGACAAGAATTAGCAAAATCGTCCTAAACGGCGCAGTGCTGTGTTGTGCTTCAGTTTGTGCCGATTTTGCACCATCGCCCACATTCTATTCATCGCTGTAAGTATGTCAAACGACCTTAAACGCATAGCGGCCCTTACGATGGTTCGGGGCGACGAGTTCTACCTCCGCAAATGGGTGCAGCACTACGGCTGTGCGCTCGGAAGGGAAAATCTCTACATTCTTTTTGACGGGACCGACCAGAGCATCCCCCCCTTCTGCGAGGGAGCGAACACTTTCCTGTATGAGCGGAAGGCCGGAAGCGTTGTCGATGGGGACAAGCGCCGCATAGACATCCTGTCCGCAAAGGCGGCGGAGCTTTTCGCAAAAGGATATGAGGTTGTCATCGGCACCGATGCCGACGAATATATAGTGGTGGACCCGAGGGTGGGAAAATCTTTAAGGGAATATCTCTCGGAGGCGAAAATTTCTCCGTGCCTTTCTCCGCTCGGGATTGACCTCGGGCAGATTGAAGGTGTTGAGGGAGATATTTCGCTTTCAAAGCCGTTCCTTCAGCAGAGAAGCCGGGGAGTGCTCAGCACCCGCTACACCAAAGCCGCCATCCTGTCGCGCCCTCTTCGCTGGGGCAGGGGATTCCACCGCGTCAAAGGCCACAACTTCCACATAGCCAAAGACTTATATCTTTTCCACTGCGGATATTTCGACCTTTCCCGTCTAAGGGAGCGTTTCGCAGATCCGGACCGCAGAGCCGACGGCTGGCAACGTCACCTTGAAAAGCGTTCACGCACCATCCGCAGGACGACTGACTGCAAGACTCCGTGCGATTTTGACAAGTGGACCTCAATAGCCCGCCACATTCAAACTCTCGTCCGTCCGCCCTACGCCTGGAACAAGCCGGCGATGTTCGAAGCCAAAATCGTAGTCCAAATTCCCGAACGCTTCAACTCTGCATTATAATAAAAACCCTCTTTCAGCATCCTGAAAGAGGGTTTTTATTATCTAAGTCTAGGGTAAAAGTCGCATAAGTGGTGCGATTGCGCAGCGCAGGAGGAATTTCACCCGGAGCAACCTTTGGGCCCAGAGGACTGAAATTCTGAGTGCAACAAAGCAAGCGTGCCGCTTTGGCGGCTTTTACTTAGGCTCCGAAGTTGTCGTAGAGAATACTCTCCGGCGCAACTCCAAGTGAATCAAGCAACTTGTTCACGGAAGCGACCATCATAGGCGGACCGCACATAAAGTACTTGATGTCCTCCGGCGCCTCGTGATTCTTGAGGTAAGTTTCCCACATCACATTGTGCACGAAGCCTGCCGTGTATGCTACTCCCTGCTCATCTGCCTTAGGATCCGGACGGTCAAGGGCGAGGTGGAAGTGGAAGTTAGGGAACTCTTTCTCAATCTGGGCGAAGTCCTCAAGGTAGAATGCCTCGACGAGAGCCCTTGCACCGTAGAAGTAGTGAACTTCCTTCTTGGTCTTGAGGGTCTTGAAGAGCTGCATAATGTGGCTGCGGAGAGGTGCCATACCTGCACCGCCGCCGACGAATACATACTCCTGTGAATCAGGGTCGTTCTCAGGGAGAAGGAACTCTCCGTAAGGGCCGCTGATGATGACCTTGTCGCCAGGTTTGCGTGTGAACACGTATGATGAACCGATACCAGGGTTAACAGGGAGAAGCTTCGGCCCGAGTTCGCGAGGAACGCTCCTGTCGAACGGTGGTGTCGCGATGCGGACGTTGAGCTTTATGATGCCCTTCTCACCAGGATAAGAGGCCATTGAGTATGCACGGATTGTAGGGGTAGGGTTTGAAGCGTGAAGGCCGAAGAACCCATATTTCTCCCAGTCTGCCTTGTACTCGTCGCTGACGCTGATGTCTTTGAAATCAAGTTCGTAGGCAGGGATGTCAATCTGGATGTACTCGCCACTCTTGAACTCAAGGTGCTCACCCTCAGGGAGTTTAACTGTGAATTCCTTGATGAAGGTTGCAACGTTCTCGTTGCTGATGACCTCGCACTCGAGTTTCTTCACAGAAAGCGCAGAGTCAGGGATGACGATTTTCATATCTTCCTTGATCTTCACCTGGCAACCGAGTCTCCAGTGGTCGTTGATCTGTTTGCGGTTGAAGAAGCCCACCTCTGTAGGGAGGATTGTCCCGCCGCCTTCAAGCACACGGCATTTGCACTGACCGCAGTTTCCTTTTCCGCCGCAGGCGGAAGGAAGGAAAATCTGCTCTCCTGCAAGGGTGTGGAGAAGGTCGCTGCCAGGGGTGACATTGACCTCCTTCTTTCCGCCGTTGATGTCAATCTTGACGGTGCCCTTCGGGGTAAGCCTGGTCTTGATGAACAGGAGGAGAGCCACCAGAATGAGAGTCACGACGGTGAACACCGCCATAGCTCCGAGGATTGTAAGTGTCATTTCATTCATTGTCTCATCCTCCGATTAAAGTTGAATTCCCATAAATGTCATAAATGCCATACCCATCATACCGACGGTGATGAAGGTGATTCCCAGACCCTTGAGAGGTGCAGGGACATTTGAATATGCCATTTTCTCGCGGATTGCTGCAAGAGTTACGATTGCAAGGAACCAGCCGAAGCCGCTTCCAAGGGCGTAAGTTGCTGCCTCACCGAGGTTTGCGAAATCTTTCTCCTGCATAAAGAGCGAACCTCCGAGGATGGCGCAGTTCACTGCGATAAGAGGAAGGAAGATACCCAGTTGAGAGTAGAGCGCCGGAGCGAATTTCTCCACCACCATCTCCACAATCTGAGTGATTGCCGCGATGACCGCGATGAAGACGATGAAGCTGAGGAAGCTCAGGTCCACGCCCGGGATGATTGCATCCGGAGCGAGCACATATTTGTTAAGAAGATAGTTGATAGGCAACGTGATAAGCTGCACAAAGATAACAGCCGCACCCAGTCCACAAGCTGTCTTCACGTTCTTTGATACTGCCAGGTATGAGCACATACCGAGGAAGTATGCAAAAATCATATTGTCAACGAAGACTGACTTTACGAATAAGCTTATATATTCCATATTTCAAACTCGGGTTTAGTTGTTATTTTTCCTGAAGATCCTTCTGGATTGACCTCTGAACCCAAACTATGCATCCGAGGATGATAAGGGCCATAGGCGGCAGGATTATAAGACCGTTGTTCATATATCCGGCAGTGTAGAACGCCTCAGGGATTATTCTGAAACCGAACAGTGTGCCGCTTCCGAGAAGTTCGCGGATGAATGCCACGATGATGAGAATCATTCCGTAGCCTGCGCCGTTTGCAAGTCCGTCAAGAAGGGATGGAACAGGCTTGTTGCCGAGGGCGAATGCCTCGATGCGACCCATCACGATACAGTTGGTGATGATAAGTCCGACATAAACGGAAAGGGTCTTGCTGATGCTGTAGGCGTATGCCTTGAGGATCTGGTCCACCAGAATTACCATAAGGGAAACGACCACGAGCTGAACGATGATCCTGATTCGGTTAGGAATGGACTTACGCATCAGCGACACCACGAAGCTTGAGAGTCCCGTTACGATGGTCACTGAGAGAGCCATCACGAGCGCGCCCTTGAGCTGTACGGTGACAGCGAGTGAAGAGCAGATACCCAGGACGAGGACAGTGACAGGATTACCCTTGAAAATAGGGTTGAGCAATGTTTCTTTCCAATTAAAATCTTTCATAATGCTAATCCTCCACTTTATTTGATGCTTCCATATCAAGGTATGGAAGGTAGTACTTGACCCAGGTGTTGATGGTCTTGCCCACAGCCTGCGAAGTGATTGATGCTCCGGAGATTGCGTCAACCCCGTGAGGGTCGCCCTGCGCTCCGCCCTTAACGACTGCGAATGCGCCGTCCTCGGTGAGGGAGTGTCCTTTGAACTGGCTGTAGAAAGGCTCCTCGGCGATTTTCGCGCCCAGACCAGGTGTTTCGCTCTTGTGGTCGAAGATTGCACCCTCGAATGTCCTTCCGTCGGATGCGAAGGCAAGGTAGCCCCAAACCGGACCCCAGAGTCCCGCGCCGTAGCAAGGGATGACGGTGACAAATTCGCCGTTGATGTCGAACTCATAGACAGGAAGCTTGAGGTCTTTCTCAGCCTCCTTGTCTCCGGCTTCAATCTTCTTGATGAGGTCATTCTGCTTTTTGAGGTCTGCAGTTGACGCCACCTGAATGTCGTTGAGATTTTCTTTTCCGAGGTTCATACTTTCGCCGATTTTCTGGCCTTTGCAGTCAATGTAGTAGGCGTCGGTGACCTTGTCGCGGTAGGTGGCAAGGATGTCGGTGTCCTCGGTGATTGTGAAGTTCTCATCTGCCTGAGCGGCTGCGGTGAGCACTTTGGTGATGGTTTCGAGCTTTACGTTCTCGTTCTGTTTGCCTTTCAGCGCTTCTGAAGCGAAAGCCAGAATCGCAGCGACCACAATGACAAGAACAGCCGAATATATAACAGTATATATGTTGCTATTAGTATTCATATAATAAGGTATTAAGCGATTTTGACTTTTTTGTTTCTCCTTTTGATGGAGCACTCGATGACGCAGTGGTCAATAAGCGGTGCAAAGGTGTTCATAAGAAGGATGGCGAGCATCATTCCCTCCGCATAGCCCGGGTTCCAGATTCTTACGGTCACTGCAAGCGCACCGACGAGGAATCCGTAGATCCATTTGCCACATTCGGTCTGAGCCGAAGTGACAGGGTCGGTTGCCATAAAGACTGAGCCGAAGAGGAATCCGCCCATAACCAGCTGGTAGTAGCCCGGAAGGTCTGTTGCGCCGCAGGCATAGCCGATGTATCCGATTGCAAGGCCGCCGGCGATTGAGGAAAGCATAACCTTCCAGGATGCGACTCCGGTGAAGATGAGGATGAGGGCGCCCAGAAGGATTGCCACTGCCGAGGTCTCACCTACAGATCCCGGGATTGTTCCGAGGAACATATTGAGGAAGGTATAGCCGTGCTGTGCGAGGCCGTCGATGGATGCGTTTGCAAGAGGAGTGGCGCCGGAAAATCCGTCAACAAGTCCGTTGCCTGCGCACCAGGCGTTGTTGCCCGCTCCGAGTCCGCCGACCCAAACCGTGTCGCCTGACATCTTGCTTGGATAGGAGAAGAACAGGAACGCACGCGCGAGAAGTGCAGGGTTCCAGATGTTCATTCCGGTGCCTCCGAAGACTTCCTTACCGAAGATGACTGCGAATGCGACTGCAAGCGCAAGCATCCAGAGCGGAACGTCGATAGGGACGATAAGCGGAATGATCATACCGGAAACGAGGTAGCCCTCGTTTACTTCGTGTCCGCGAAGCTGGGCCGAGGTGAACTCGATGGCGAGACCGACGATGTAGGAAACGAGGTACAGAGGAAGAATCTTCACGATACCATAGCCCACGATTGGCCAGAAGCCCCAGTCGAGTCCGTATGCGATGGAGTGCTGGTAGCCGGTGTTCCATATTCCGAAGAGGAGGGCAGGAACGAGCGAGAGCACTGCAATAATCATAACTCTCTTCAAATCAACGCAGTCCCTGATGTGTGAACCTTTGCGGGTCACAGTGTTCGGGACGAAAAGGAATGTCTCGAATGCGTCGAATGTAGAGTGAAGGAATCCAAGCTTTCCACCTTTCTCAAAGGTAGGCTTGATTTTATCCACATATTTTCTTAATCCGTTCATAATCTTTCACATTTAAGCCATTTCCTTGAGCATCAGGTTGATACCGTCTTCGATGATTGCCTGGATATTGATTTTGGACGGGCAGACATACTCGCAAAGCGCGAAGTCTTCCGGAAGAACCTCGTAGATGCCGAATTTTTCCATCTTCTCGATGTCCCCTGCAAGGCAGGCCTTGACGAGATAAACCGGGAAAAGGTGCATAGGAAGCACTTTTCCATAGACATCTGAAACGACGAATGCGCGCGGACCGCCGTGGAGGTTGGTGTCCATATCATACTTTTTCTTCGGAGTAAGCCAGGAGAAATAGGTGTGGGATGAACTGAACTGGCTGCACCTGACTGGCTTTGCCCATCCGAACATCTCGTAGGTGTTGCCTTCCTTTAGGATGGTGACCTGATTGTCGTAGAATCCGAGGAATCCGTCGATGCCGACAGAAGTTCCGCTGAGGGCGTCTCCGCTGATGAAACGAAGGTTCTCAGGCTCCGGGTAGAACCAGGCGATTTCCTTCATTGACATTCCCGGAACACAGCTTACGTATGCGGGGTTGACTGCGCGCGGACCTGTGACGGCGATTTTGCGTCTTACATCGTACTTGCCGGTGCGGAAGAGTTTTCCGATTGCGGCGAGCATTACCATTGAAACTGTCCACACGGTCTCACCCTTGCGAATCGGGCTGATGTGGTGAATCTGCACTCCAACGTTTCCTGCAGGGTGTTTGCCCGTGAAGGTGTGGGGAATGATGTTGTCCAGCTTGTGGAACGGGGTGCCGGAATAGTTCTCGCTACTGAAGGAGACGTGAACTCCTCCGTCGGTGAGACGTCCCAGAGCGTTGATTGCCGTCTGAATGTCGGCGAAATCGTCCCTGAGGGCGTACTCCATATCCGCTGCGAGCGGCGCGGTGTTGAAAGCTGAAACGAAGATGGCTTTAGGCTTGATGTCAGGGTTTGCGATGATTCCGTATGGCCTCTGAATGAGGGACGGCCAAAGACCGCTCTCCAAAAGTGCTGCCTTGATGGCTTCTGCGTCCATCTCGCCCACTTTCTTCGCGCCGAAATCAACATACTCCTGCGTCTGGTCCGCTTTGATGCGAACTTCAAGCAACTTTCTTTTTTCGCCCCTAACTACCTCGACTACCTCGCCGCTGACCGGAGAGGTGAAAAGGATGTTCTGGGCCATCTTGTTTGCCATTACCGGTGATCCGGCCTTGACACGGTCGCCTTCCTTGACGAGAAGTTTCGGAGTAAGTCCCCTGAAATCAGAGGGCTTAAGGGCGATAATGTCCGGGGCAATCACCTTTCTGGTGTTGAGCGCTGCAGTTCCCTCGAGCGGAATGTTCAGGCCCTTTTTCAAATAGATGTTGTTTGACATTATAAAAACGTTTTTGAGTAAAATTTCTCAGGTAATTTTTTGACGCTTAAGGGCTTATCAAAAATACTTGCAAAAATAATAAGCCTTTGCGAAAAAACCGCCGCGAAGATACACATTTTTTTACTATTTTCGCACCTCCATTTGATTATTGTCGCTCCCCAAATGGTTATTAGGAAACAAGTCCGGCGAAACTCTTGATTTGCCGGCGTCCAAACTGAAAAATCTTTATGGAAAACGAAGTCGGGAATATTTTTGCGGGACTCAATCCCGTTCAAAAACAGGCAGTTGAGACGGTGGAAGGTCCGGTGCTGATTGTGGCCGGAGCAGGCTCGGGAAAGACCCGCGTTCTCACTTGCAGGATTGCGAATATCCTCGCTCAGGGCTGTGACCCGGAGAAGGTCCTCTCGCTTACTTTCACCAACAAGGCAGCGAAGGAAATGAAGGAGAGAATCGCGAATATGGTCGGGGCCCGGAAGGCAAGGCGCCTGTATATGGGCACGTTCCACTCCGTTTTTATCCGAATTCTTCGAAAATATGCCTCCGAGATAGGTTATAAGCCTGAATTTACAATCTATGACACTGACGACAGCATCCGCCTTCTGAAAACCTGCATCAAGGAGCTGGGACTCGATGACAAGGTTTATAAGCCGAAAGACGTTCTTTCGAGAATTTCATATGCAAAGAACAACCTCGCCACCGCGAAGGCCTACCGCCTCAGTCCCAATGCTCTGGAGCAGGACCGCAGGAGGAAAACTCCGCGTATCTGCGACATATATGAGCTCTACGCGCAGAAGTGCATACAGTCTGCGGTGATGGACTTCGATGACGTGCTTCTGAATATGAACATATTGCTGAAAAGATCTCCTAAAGCCTTTGAGGAAATCGAAGGAATGTTCAGGTATATCCTCGTGGACGAGTACCAGGACACGAATATGGCGCAATATCTGATTCTGAAGCAGCTGTCGAAGAATCATCGTAACATATGTGTCGTAGGAGACGACTCTCAGTCAATCTACGCCTTCAGGGGTGCTAAAGTCGAGAATATCCTCAATTTCCAGAAGGATTATCCGGGGTGCAAGATTTTCCGTCTTGAGCAGAACTACCGCTCCACCCAGACTATCGTGAATGCCGCCAACTCCCTGATTGCCAAGAACTCCCGCAGAATTCCGAAAGAGTGCTTCTCAAGGGGGGACGAGGGAGAGAAAATCCGCCTTATAAAGGCCTACACCGAGACTGAGGAAGCGATGCTGATTGTTTCTTCCATTATGGGAACACTCAGAAGCGAATCTGCTCAGTATCAGGATTTTGCGATACTCTACAGGACCAATGCCCAGTCTCGTGCTCTGGAGGAGGCTCTGCGCCGAAGGAATATACCTTATAAAATATACTCGGGAAATTCGTTCTATGAGAGGGCAGAGGTGAAGGACGCGATGGCATATCTCAAACTCACGGTGAATATTGACGACGACGAGAGTTTCAAGAGAATAGTGAACAAACCGGCCAGAGGGATAGGGGACACGTCGATTGCGGCACTCGCGGCTGCGGCCCACAACCACTCCACGACCCTTTTCCGCGCAGCGTATGCGGACGATTTGGAAACATACGGACTGAAAGCTGCCGCTCAGGCAAAAATCCGTTCTTTTTGCGATTTTGTCCAGAAAATGGCCGTTCGGGCCACCCGTGAGGATGCTTTTACGGTCGTTGACTCCGTGCTGAAGGAAGGTGGATTATGGGCGGCTCTCAAGGCGGATATGTCCGTGGAAGGACAGTCCAGGGCAGCAAATGTTGAGGAACTTCTTAATGCCGTGCGCCTCTTTATTGAGGAGAGGCACGCCGATTATGCCGAGGATATGATTGCCGAGGAGAAAATATACGCTCAGGACGACCTCTCTCCGGAGGATTATCCGCTTGTTACTATGAGCGATTTTATCGAGAACATCACGCTAATAAGCGCCGCGGATGTGAGCGATGAGGAGGCGGCCAACAGGGTGGCCCTGATGACGGTTCACACTTCGAAGGGTCTGGAGTTTCCGTATGTTTACATCGCCGGAATGGAGGAAAATTTGTT
>CAVHYU010000052.1:9772-11187 GCA_963640535.1 bacterium
CCTCCGAGAGCGACCTGGAGGAGGAGAGGAGGCTTTTCTATGTTGCGATGACCCGTGCGAAGAAGGAGGTTTCGCTGTCCTTCGCCTCCACGAGAATGCGCAACGGAAAGTCCGAGTCCAATCCGCCGAGCCGCTTCGTCACCGAGATTGACCGCGAATACATCCTGAATCCTCTTGAACCTGAGGAAGAAGAATTTGGACAGGAAGCCCAAGGCTGGGGCGGCTGGAAGAGTGGCGGGAAATCTTCCTGGGGTAATTCTCAGTGGGGAGGCGGCTCCGGGAGTCGGAGCGGTGTTCCTGCGGGACAGTCATCCTGGGGCGCTAAGAAGTCTTCCTCTTCAGCGGGAGGCGCAAAGAATTCATATCTGAATAGTTACGGAAAGTCCTCGCCGGTTCAGACGATTCCTTCCGGAGCGCGCCAGCAGGGCACATCACAGACTGCTTCCGGTTTTTCGCGTCCGCTTGGCTCCACTCAATCGGCTTCAAAGACCACCTTCGTGCGTCACTCCGGACCTGTTCCGCCTGTGAAGGACGACCCTAATTTCGTCCCGTCACCGATGAGCGCCTTCCGTCCGGGCCAGAGGGTAGAGCACAACCGTTTCGGCAAAGGCACCATCAAATCCCTCGAGGGCCGCATCCCGGATTTGAAGGCCGTGGTGCAGTTCGACTCTCTAGGCGAAAAGCTGCTGATGCTCAAATACGCCAAAATGCGGGTGGCAGAGGCCGACTAAACAGTCAGACTCTTTTGACTGGTCTGACGCGTGTTCAATATCCGGTGGCGATGCGGCATCTTTTTATCTGTCTGACGGGACACTGATAGTTCCCAATACGGTAATAGACGGAAAGAGGTGGATGAACTATAATGTCGGGGCAAGCGAGAGCAACCTTTACGGTTCTACTTTCACTTTTTACAACGCGCAGACCGCTTGCCCGGCAGGATGGAGAGTCCCGAGAACTGATGGGAAACCCTTTAGACCAGTCCCGTCAGAATTAAGCGAAACGACAGAGCCGTAACTCCGAAAAGGTGGAGTCACGGCTCTGTTTTCTGTGGTTGGAAAATCTGGAATTTCTTTTTAATGTCAGTTCTGCTTTAGGCTTAGCACTTCTTCGAGGCTCAGCCCGGTAATAGACGCGACCAGTTCTGGCGCAATATCATTCTTCAGAGCGTTCTTGGCGGTGATTATTGCGTTTTCCCGCGCTCCTTCGGCCTTCCCTTCTTCACGGCCTTTTTTCATTCCCTTTTCCATTCCCTTCTCCATTCCCTTTTCTATTCCCTTCTCTATGCCTTCTGCTATACCTTCCGCCATACCTTCTGTGCGCCCTTTGTTGTAGCCGTCATTATAGCCTTCGTTGAAGCTTTCTTCCACAGCGTATTCTCGCTGCGCGATTATGTCCCTCTCTTTCATAATACTCCG
>CAVHYU010000053.1:0-8898 GCA_963640535.1 bacterium
AGGGGGATTTTTTACGGCCCCCTGGGCCGGCGGGCAGAAGCCCTTGTCAAGTTTCGCAAGTGCGAAACTTGAGTTAATTTAATTTTCGCAAGTATCTAACTCATTTATATATAAACCTTTTCTCTCAAGTCCCACGCACTTTAGAATAGGCTGAGGGAGAATACCGGGCCTATGTAGAACTTCTGGACTTTGGACTGTCCGAGGGCTGAGCCGAGAGCCTCGAGACTGTTCCAGTCGGGTGCACCGTTGAAGTTCACGCTGATGCCGATGCTGCACGGAATCACCAGCCAGAGGATACATTCGAAGTCGGCCGAGAGGTCGAAGCCGTAGGTCATAAGGCTGCCCACTCGGCTCCTGCTGCGGAAGAAATCGCTGTTTTTGAACAGCGTGAGGTCGAAATGCGGGGTGAGAGTGAGGCGGCGGATATATACGCTGTCCCAAATTATTCCCCTGTCGCCGATATAGATCGGGATGGCGTAGTCGGCAGTGAATTTCCCCAGGTGCTGCGTGCCCTGAACGAGGGTGGAGCGAAGAGTGACGGAACTCTCGTCCTGGAAGCCTCTCGGGAGGATGCTGAGGGCGGAAGAGTGGAACGGGGCGGTGGTGTAGGCTTGTCCTTTCTCCACGGAGGCTGTCTGGCCTTGCCACCAGGCGGTGAGCTTGAGACCCTGTTCGCGAGTGACTCCCGGGAAGTAGCCGTAGGCATAGCCGTAAGCCACAGGGGAGTACCAGTGATTCATTCCGAGAGGGTAGCTCAGTCCCGCCTGCAGTCCGCCTCCCCAGCGCGGATAAACCGCGGAGTTGGTGGTGGAAAGTGTGCCGTAGAGGCTTGCTGAGACTGTGAGCTGCTGGGCCGGAAGATTTTTGAGAGTCGGCGGGTCTTTAACAGTGTCTGTAAACCTATATTTCGTCGGAACCCATTGGGTCTTCAGCCCCTCTGAATTGGAAAGTGAACCGTATGGGAGCTTTTCAGAAGGCAGCATAGGACCCGTGGCGCTGAAAATGTAGGCATTGGCCTCGCGCCGGTCGTTGCTCAGGTAGTAGCTCACCCTCGGGGTAAAGCCCCTGCTCCATCCTCCGGAGGAGAACTTGAACGGGATGTAGGCGCTGAGGGTTCCGCTGATATTCGGGACGTTGTTCTGCGCCTCGGAGTGGGTCAGAATCTGATAACTTTTCTTTGTGACTTCACGAGCGAAAATGCTGCTCTGCCGGGCAGCCCTGTCGTTGAAGTCGATGTTGAGTTCAAAGACCGGGTAGAGCCCGCTGTAGGTGAGGTTGAGGTGGGCGGAGTGTCTCCACGGAGTGCGACCGTCGGCGCCCGCGGAGGCGTATTTGTCAGTGTGGGCGGAGTAGCCCACGATGCCGGAGAAGGTGCCGAGCTGATTCTGGAGAACCGCCGTTGCGCCGAGGTTGATGTAGTCGAAGATGTTGTCCCCGAGGTCGCCGGAGTTCATAAGGGCCGGGAAATTCACATAGAACGGTGCCCAGGAGTGGACGCGGAACATCTGCGGGAGTTTGTGGTATCTTTTCGGGGCGGAGAGTGTCATCGTGTCTGCCCTTTCAGCCTCGGCCTTCAAAAGGTCAGGGGTGCCGTAGAGTGCCTCCGCTCTTCTTCGGGCCTGGGAGGAGAGCTTTTCAGCGATGGGCCAGGAGTATCTCTCGTTCCAGTTCACCTGCTTTGCGGGGAGGTCTTTTGCGGCAGTGCGGAAAATCATCTTGCCCTTTCTCGTCTGGGAGGAGTAGTAGAGCCAGGTGGCGGTGGAGTCGAACTGGTAGTCGGAGGCTCCGTAGCGGGTGGAGGTGAGCTGGGTGAGGCGGCCCTCATCGGGGGTGAGGCTGTAGAGCTCATTGACGCCGGTCCTGTCCGAAGTGAAAAGCAGGACGCCTTCAGGGATGTCATCCAGTGCGCTTTCGGGGATGCCGTCCGCTGTGCCTTTGGGACTGTCATCTTGTGCGCCTTTGGGACTGCCATCCTGTGCATCTTTAGGGATGCCCCCTGGTGCGCCTTCTGCAGAAACGGCTATGGAGCCACCTGAGACGGCTTTCTCTTTACTCTGGAAATTTTTTATTTGCACCGGGGTCGGGGCGAGAACCTCGCTCCACCCCCACTGTTGCCCGCTTTGCAGTTCCTCCTTTTCAGAGGCATACTGCGCCCCGCAGAGCCGGTAGATTCCAAAGCCCTCGCGGCTGATGGCGGTGGCGTAGATGTCGCCTCCTATCCAGGCGAGTTCCTGCAGCTGAAGGGAATCCGGAGCGTCAACTTCGCAGAGCCTTTCTCCCGACAAGGGGTCGAGCACCACTGCCCGCGAGCCTCCTTCAGTCTTGAGTTCCACTGCGGCCATCATCCCTCCGTCGGCGGAAAAAGCGGGGTTATAGAGCCAGCCGCCCCCGGTGAGGCTCCGTTTGCCGCGGCGACCCTCGCGAAGGCTGCGGATGCGGGAAGTGTATTTGAGAGTCCATCGGGCGTCGGCGATGCTTTCGCTCCAGTAGATGCGGCCTGTCGCAGGGGAGTATTTGAGCGGGCCGGTGTAGCTTCCGAAATGCGTTATGAAGCGCTCCGGGAGGATATTCAGGGAATCTGCGCCGGAGGCTTGGAGCGAGTCTTCGCTTTCAAGCGTTTGGAGCGAGTCTTCGCAGAACTTGTCCGCCACGGCATCGCCCCCGGCGATGCACACTTCAGAACTTGGAGCCGGCAGAGAGATCCGGACCAACTGATAGTTGTCGTTATGTCCGCTTTTTATCGCATAAAGATTCTCCCCCTGAAGCAGAAGCCCCTCGTAGTCAGCGGTTTTACGGGGTTCGCGGGTCAGCTGCTGCATAGGCATATATGGCCGTCTCTTCTCGGCGTCAGCCTGCCAAACCTTTGTTACTGAGTCCCTTACGGCAGGGAACGAGCTGATGAGGTCCTTCCCGGTATGGCGCTTGGTGACGACTTCCCTCACATCGAGCCGGATGGGGTGGCGGGAGGCATAGTCAAGGTATTCGGCCGTGTAGGAGTCGAGGTCGTACAGCCACCTCAGACCGCCGTAGGTAAGGTAGCCGAGGGCATAGTAGTTTGGGGTGTAATTGCGCTGCGAACCGTATCTCCACTGGTTCCAGTCGCGAAGGTCGCCCTGGTCGAAGCAGACCATATAGTAGTTGAGAAAATCGGCCTTGCGTCCCCTTCCGGAGCGGCTCAGCTCAGTCTCGCAGACCACGGCGTCGCCCTCCAGGAAAGAGTTTTCAGCGTAGAGCCCTGCGGTGAGTCCGTTCCACATCTCTCCGAAAAACCAGCCGAACGGCCGCTGGGCGTTGCTCAGTCCGAACTGCATCTGGCTAATGTGGCGCGACTCGTGCACGGCGAGCTGCCGTGTCCAGGGATGGGCCTCGCTGCCGTACATCTCGGGCAGGGTGTAGGCGTCCAGTCTTTTCGGAGCCCAGGCTACGGAACCGTTTGATACAGAGTTATATGCGTGGAGTACAACCGGCATTTTCCCCCTTGTGTGGTCGCCCGGAATGTAGCCCGAAGTGAGCCCGACGCTTTTTCTGTAGGTCTCGAGTTCGCGGGCATAGACCCTCGCAAGGGAGTCAAGGCCGCGGGGGTAGATCACTTTATAGTTCTCGGACTCGATGCTGTACCACTTTTTGAACCAGGGGTCGTCGCCGGTGAGATAGAACTGCGCCCGGGCGGGAAGAGTGCTGCAAAAAAGAAGAATCACCGCGCCTGCAAGTGCGAGAAATTTTCCTGATGAAATATGATAGCTGCAGATTTTCATTGTTCGTTACTTTGAGTTTTCCCCGATTGGCGCGCGAACTGTGATTTCTTCCGCCTTCGACGATAAATTAACTTGCAAAGATAGGAAATGCAGTGACATATTGTGTTTCCTCCGGCTTTTTTTACGAAGTACCTTCTTACCTTTTGCAAAGTACCTTCTTACCTTACGTCAAGTAGTCGGAGGCTCGCGCAGTACATACCGAGGAAAGTCCGGGAATTTTCATTAAATTTGCCGCATTATATGCTGCTGTGGACAACCTCTGCTTCATCTACTACAACGACTACAAACGGGGCTCTCTTGTAAGACTTGAAGCCAAAAGGGCGCGAAATACATCTCCGACCATTATCCTATAACCCTAAAGTGTACATACACAAAATAATCCTATTCAAATGAGAAGAAAAATCAACAGAATTCTGGCGGCTTTTGCGCTGCCTCTCCTGCTCGCCTCCTGCAGTCAGGGTGTGGAGCTGAGCGTCATTTCATTCAATATGCGTCAGGGAATCGCCGACGACGGGCAGAATTCCTGGGAGTTCCGCAAGGAGGCTTCCTCCGCAATGATCAACACTGAGAAGCCGCTGATTTTCGGCGTTCAGGAGGCTATGGGAATGCAGCTGGAGTATCTGGCCGAGACGTGTCCAGACTATGCCAGCATCGGAGTAGGCCGCGACGACGGAGCAGACAAGGGCGAGCATATGTCCATCTACTACCGCAAAGACGCGATTTCTCTTGAGGACTGGGGTACCTACTGGCTTAGCGAGACTCCCGAGGTCCCTTCAAAGGGCTGGGATGCCGCCTGCAGAAGGACAGCCACCTGGGCTCTTATGACCCATAAGGCTTCCGGTCACAAGTTTTTCTATGTCAATACCCATCTGGACCATCGTGGAAAGGTGGCACGCCGTGAGGGACTGAAACTCCTCGTGGAGAGAATCGCCGCGATGAACCCTCAGGGCTACCCGATGATTCTCACCGGCGACTTCAATGTGAAACCCGATGATCCGTCTCTGGTGGATCTTGACAAGATGATGCAGAGCGCGAGGGTAATCGCAAAAGAAAGCGACACCGCCGGCTCTTATAACGGCTGGGGCACATCTGATCAGGTGATAGACTACATCTACTGCTCTGGTTTTTCTTCCTGTGAGAGTTTTAAGGTCCTGAACACTCCGTATGCAGGAGTCCCATACATCTCCGACCACTATCCGGTAATGGCCCGTCTGGTATTCTAAGGTGTGTGCCAACACCTTCATTGCGGGCGTGATGAATTATTCGTATCTTTGCACGTCAAAAAGGTCTCGGTCTCAAGTGAAGACCCTCAGTTGAGTCTATAGGAACTAAACACATACAAACTGATATGAAACATTATTTACTACTTGCCGTTGCGGCGCTTCTTTGCGCTGTTTCCTGCGGACAGGGCACCGCTCAGTATGAAAAGAGAACTGACAAAATTCTTGCGGAAATTCATAATCCCGACTCGAAATATGTCGTTGTGGCTGTCCACAGGGGCGACTGGAGGAACTATCCCGAGAATTCAATTCCGGCCATCGAGTCCATCATCCGGATGGGCGCGGACATTATGGAACTGGACCTCAAGCTCACCAAGGACAGCGTCCTCGTCCTTTCGCACGACAAGACCATCGACCGCTGCCTCACCGGGAAAGGAAAGGTGAGCGACTACACCCTCGCCGAACTCAAGGCGATGAGGCTCAAGAGGGCCCACGGCGTCGCCACGGATTCACTTCGCATCCCGACCCTTCGCGAGGCTTTGGAGTGCTGCAAAGACAGAATTTGCGTCAATGTGGACCAGGGATATGAGTTCTATGATATGGTTCTTGAAATCACCGAGGAACTCGGGGTGACCGACCAGATTCTCATCAAGGGCACCTATCCTGTTCCCGCTGTCGCCGAAAAGATGGCCTCCCATCCGCACAATATGATGTATATGCCAATCTGCAACCTCGACAAGGAAAGCGGAAGGGCTCTCTTTGAGGAGTACCAGCAGAGCGGGACAGTTCCTCTCGCATACGAAATGTGCTGGAAGAAGCTCACCCCTGAAGTGGAGGCGTCTTTCAAGACAATTCACGAGACCGGTTCGAAACTTTGGATAAACACCATCTGGGGCAGCCTCTGCGGCTATCTTGACGACGACAAGGCTCTCGCCACGGGGAATCCGGCGGAGATTTACGACCAGGTTCTCGCCTTCGGTCCTTCGTTCATCCAGACCGACCGTCCGGAGCAGCTGCTCAGGTATCTCAGATCCAAGGGTCTGCACGACTAATTCGAAGTGCGCGGGATTTGAGAGAAAAGGTTTATATATAAATGAGCCGGATACTTACGAAAGTTAACTAAAATATATGAGTTTTTACAGTATCAGTGCACCTTCAGCAGTGAAGGTCCCTCAGGATAAAATTCAGAAAGTCTGGAAGCGGAAACGTTTCCAGACTTTCCTTGCCGCCACCTTCGGCTATGCCCTCTACTACGTTTGCAGGATGTCGATGGGCGTGATGAAGCAGCCCCTCATTGATGCGGGACTTCTGGATGCGACCCAGCTCGGAATCATCGGTGCCTGCCTTTATTGGACATACGCCGTCGGGAAATTCGTCAACGGATTTCTCGTGGATTCTTCGAACATCAAGCGCTTTATGGCTACGGGACTTATCGTCTCTGCCGCCGCGAACCTCATTATGGGAGTTCTTGGTGTGAGCGCGGCTAAGGCCGGGTGGAGCAGCTCGGTGATTTTCATCGCATTCGCCATTATGTGGGCCGCCAACGGCTGGGCTCAGTCTATGGGCGCTCCGCCTGCAATCGTCGGACTCTCAAGATGGTTCCCCCTCAAAATCAGGGGCACATACTACGGATTTTTCAGCGCTTCACACAACATCGGCGAAGGACTCTCCTTCATCTTCGTGGGCTCGCTTGTCGCCGCCTTCGGGTGGAAATGGGGCTTTTTCGGCGCCGCCTGTGCGGGCATTCTCGGAGTGCTGATTATTCTCCTCTGGATGCACGACACCCCTGAGAGCAAGGGACTTCCGAGCATCGAGGAACTCTCCGGAGAGAAAACCGAGGAAAAACAGACGGTGGATGCACACGAGACCCGCAGAATTCAGGCGGCCGTGCTCCGCAATCCGGGAGTCTGGATTCTCGCGCTTTCCAGCGCGTTTATGTATATGAGCCGCTACGCCATAAACGAATGGGGTACGATTTTCCTTCAGGAGACCTACGGCTACTCCCTCGTCGAGGCTGCGTCAATCATCGGTATAAATCCGATTTTCGGCGTGATAGGAACCGTTTTCTCCGGCTGGCTTTCCGACAAAGTCTTCAGGGGTGACAGGAAATATCCGGCATTTGCGGCCGGCATCCTTGAGTCCATATCCCTCGCCCTCTTCCTCTTCGGAGGCGGCAGCCACTGGGTCCTCGTCCTTTCGATGGTTCTTTTCGGAGTAGCGATCGGAGTGCTCATCTCCTTCATCGGCGGTCTTATGGCAATCGACCTCGTGCCGAGAAAGGCAACAGGGGCGGCTCTGGGCATTGTGGGAGTGGCTTCATACGCGGCAGCCGGTGTGCAGAACATCATCACCGGACTTCTTTTGGACGGACATACCTACGAGGTGGTGAACAGTCTCGGCGAGACCGTCACCCGCCACGACTACTCCCTCGTCAGCTGGTTCTGGCTGGGAGCGGCGACTATCTCGTTCATCCTTCCGATTTTCAACTGGAGGCGCAAGCAGCAGACAATCTAGCGCCCGCCCGCAGCTGACAGTCTAAAGGACGCCGCAGCATTTTACTTCCCATTTCGCGTAATTGCTTTTCCCAATTTCTGCGAAATGGGATTTTTTCCCCCTTTACTTTAGCATAGTCGCCGGCTAAGTTGTCTTAATATATACGAACATAATTATTCGCACTAAATCCAAACAATATGAAACCTAAATTACTTGCTGCAACCCTCGCACTCGGAGCATTCGCTCTCCTTGTTGTGGAAGGGTGTCAGAAACAAAGGGTGTCAGAGGTTCACGACACCGTTGTCATCCAGACAGAAATCAACTCAACCTCACCGGTCACTTCGGTCTCCGGCGGAACTGACTGCATCACGATTTACGCCAGCTGCCCTTGGACTCTGGGCGGAGAGGACTGGTTCACAATCACGCCGTCTTCCGGAAATGCCGGAATCAGCGAATCCACGCTGACTACCACGGCGAACACCACAGGAGCTGACCGCATAGGAACGATCACCCTCAAGGCAGGTTCCTACTCAAGCACCTACACATTTACCCAGAAGGGCAAATAATTTTTCCCCCCTCCTCCTTCCCCCATCGAATGAAAGAATACAGAAAAATATTCGACTTCTTTTTCAGCGGAGTTGAGGCCCCTCAGAAAGTGAAAGAGAAATTCTTCAGCTGGTTTTCTTCAAGAGAAGATGACCCGGATGTGACTTCCCTTCTTAGGGAATACTGGGACGAGACTCCCTCGCAGAGCGAAGATTTCGACATTGACGGCGGGCTCGAAAGGCTGCTTGGAAGCATTGAAAGTGGGAAAGAGAGGACTGCTCCAAGACTCGGACGCTCTCCTAAGAAACTTATTTTCAGAGTAGCGGCAACAGTTGCCGCATCTCTTGCGATTTTTGTCGGAGGATGGGCCCTTGCAAAGCATAGCCCTTCATCAAAGCAGACGCTTCTTCTTGCATCCGACGAGGCAATCGCCTCCTACACGCTCTCCGACGGGTCGAGGGTTCACCTCAACCGCGGAAGTTCCCTTTCATTCACCGGAGACTTTGCAAAAGGCGAAAGAAAGGTGAGACTGCAGGGTGAAGCTTACTTTGACGTTGCCAAAGACCCGGAACATCCTTTCATTGTAGAGATGGATAACTCGCTGGAAATCAGAGTTCTCGGCACTTCGTTCAACGCCGTATGCGACGAGGACAGCGACCGCGCGGAAGTGATTCTGAAAAGCGGCTCGGTTCAGTTCGGAGATGCCGGAGGGATGGAAAAAGTCATTCTCAAACCAGGCCAGAGACTTGTGTGGGACAGCGGTATGACTTCAATCGATGCTGTGAACGCTTCCAGTTACTGCAGATGGTACGAAAGAAGGATAGTCTTTGACAATGCTCCCCTTTCGGACATCGCGGGCAACCTTTCCCACAAATACCGCAAGG
>CAVHYU010000054.1:0-8870 GCA_963640535.1 bacterium
AATTTTTTCGCAACTTTTTTCAACTTTTTTCGCAACTTTTTTTCACCCCAAAACATCGCAAACACGTAATCAGCTGTAAATGGCGAGGTTATGAAAAACGCGTATGAAAAGAATTTTTGAAGAAAATTGGTCTCCCTACACCTATTTAGTTAATTCAAGACGCTAAAGGTTACAGAGAGCGAATTTCCGTTCGCATCCACGACCGTCATAGTGTGCCTCCCCTTCTCCGGACGCAGAGAAAATGTATGGAAATAGGAAGTCGAACCTATATATTCAGAATCCAGATGCCAAAATACTTCCGTCTCCGGGTTTATGTGCGCCAGGCGGAAAATCATCTCCCCTTCCCTGCCGTCTGTGGAATCAGGGATGAAAACCTCGGAGCGCGGCTCCGGATAAATGAAGGCCATCGGAGTGGTGGAGTCCAGTTCTGTACCGGTTTTTAACGGAGGAAGCGGCTCATATTCAGGATGCTCCCTCCTGTAATACCACTCTTGAGCAGGTGGCAGGATAAAAAAATTGCGGGTATAACTTCCACTCTCAGGGGATGAGAGGCGGCATTTCCCGTCAGCGGAAAGAAGAACCGGACGGTGATAGGGGCAACTGTGGCTACGGAGTGCGGCTGGAGGAACAATCAGAGAGTCCTTCCGGTCGCAAAACTGCCCCGCAAGGCAACCGGATTTCGTGCAGACCTCGGCCCAGACATATTCTCCGTAGGGCGGCTGTTCAAACCAGGAGGACTGGGGCAGAAGATTGAAAATGTCAAAAAGAACTGGTCCGGCAGTGCGCGCGCCCACCAGAGCGGGAGACGCCTCCCCGTTGGCGTTGCCCGCCCAGACCCCGACTGCAAAGCGCGTCGTGGTGCCCACTGCCCAGGCATCCCTGAAGCCGAAACTCGTGCCTGTTTTCCACGCTACCTTACGGAGCGACTTAACCATTCTCCAGTCCATCTCGTCTGGACGGTTGAGTTCCTTGAGGGAGTCGAACACGTAGTAGAGAGAACACTTGTCAGTAAGCGGCCAGTTCTTTGGAAGCCAAGAAGTTATGCCTTGATAATATGCTGACATTCCTCCATACATCCTCACCATATCCAGAAGCCGCCCCTCAGCTCCTCCGAGAATGAGAGAGAGGCCGTAGTCGTCTGCCGGGCGGGTAAGGGAGGTCATCCCCGCGCGACGGAGCAAATCGTAGAAATTCTGCACTCCGTATTGGCGCAACAGATTGACATACGGAACGTTAAGCGAGCGGGAGAGAGCCTCGGAAGCAGGGACTGCGCCGCTGAAGTGAAGGTCGAAATTGTGCGGAGTGAAGCCGGAAAGACTTATCGGGATGTCGGGCACCAGGGAGTGAGGCAGGATGTCGCCACGCTGTAGAAGCGCCGCATAAAGGAAGGGTTTGAGGATGCTTCCTGTGCTGCGGGGCGAGGTGGCGATGTCCACCAGAGAGCCCTCACGAGGCTCTGAAGTTCTTCCGGAGGCAGGAGAGGTCTGATACTCCGGGATGTCTGACGGGATTAGAGTGCCGTTCTGAGACTCCGGGACACCGGATGAAATTATAGGGCCGCCCGGAGACTCTACCCCGGCTTGGCTGCCGAGGACATTGCCGCAGTAGGCGATTATCTCGCCGCTCTGCACATCAATCACGACCGCCGAAAGGTCCCTGACGCCGGAGCGGGAAAGTTCCGCGTTCCAGCGGCCCAGCACCTGATCTATACGTTTTTGGAGCGAAATGTCCACCCCTGTGCGGACTCTCTGCCCCGGATACTCCGCCCTGCAGTGCTCCACGAGATGGTAGGCCGTCTGAGGAAGCGGATAGGGAGCGGAAGGGAGCGGCTCTTCGAGAGAGAGCTGATGAGTTTCCGCGTCAATAAGACCTATCTTATATAGACGGTCCAGAAGACGGTCGCGTTTTGCCTTCAGTGCCGAACGGTTTCGGCCAGGATGGATGAGCGAAGGGGAATTCGGAAGAACCGCGAGGGTTGCCGCTTCGGCCCAGGAGAGCTCGGCAGCGGAGCGGCCGAAGTAGCGCCAGGATGCGGCCTCAACACCGACCACATTGCCGCCGAACGGGGCGTGGGCCGCATAGAGGGAGAGGATTTCGTTCTTGGAGCAGCGCAGTTCAAGCCGCAGGGCGAGCAGAGCTTCGAGCACCTTTTCTCCGAGATTTCTTGGAGCCCCCGGCCGGCTGAGCCGAATGGTCTGCATCGTGATGGTGCTTCCGCCGCTTACGACCCTGCCGCTACGGGCGTTTTGAACAACGGCCCTTGCGATGGAAGGAAGGCTCACGCCATTATGCACATAGAAATGCCGGTCCTCGAACTGAACGAGCGCGGCGAGATAACGGGGAGAAACAGCCGGGGAGTCGTCCCTGGAGGCAGTTTTATCGGCAGAGCCTGCCACAGGGAAAACATCCCCGGAAGGCGGGAATCTCCACTGTCCGTCCTCCGCGGTACGGGCCCCGAGGAGCTCCCCTTCCCTGCTTTCCACAACCGTAGAATATGAAGTGCCCTCGAATAAATCGCGGGGAAGGCAGAAAGCAAAGCCCAGAGCCGCGGCAAGGAACACCGCGACTGCAGTCCCGGAGAGGAAAAGCCGCACGGGGTCAGTGCGGAGCAAAGCAAGAAACCTGACTTTGAAAGTCAAAATCAGGTTCCTCGCTTCAGAGCAAATCCTTTCCGTAATCATCCAGGCCGCTTTTTATTTAACTTCTGCAATGCCGGAGGCTGTGCGGGCAAATACAGCATTATCATACATCGCCTCGCACACCGTGCTCGGAAGCGTGAACTCTCCGAGATAGGATGCCGTAAGCGACACGGTAAATGTCTTCATAGCACCGTGAGGGAGGTCGAAGTAGTAGAAAATCTCACTGTCACGGATGTCGCAGTGCGAGTAGAGCGACGCCTCGGTCTCGTTGCCCGTGAAAAGACGGCTGTTGAAAATCTCCCAGCCTGAAGGCACGCTGAAGTGAAGGGCAAGGTCCCTCAAATTCCTTGAGTTCTCAAGATTCTTCACCGTTATCTTGGCCGTGAAATCACCGCCCTGAGGGAGCGAGGAAGGATTAAGGACATTGCCGTCGCCGTCCGTATAGACGACATTGACGCTGAGCGACGAGCCAGCCGCCTCAGTCTTCTCCCCGCAACGGACTGTCGTTCTGGAAGTAAGGCCCACATAGAGCGCCTCGGAAGAGGTGTTGGTAATCTTCACATTCTTCGCATCCTTCGAAAGAGTGCGGGACCAGGAAGTCTGTGCGGTTTTGATGTTTTCGGAATTGCTTCCTTCAGCTCCGAATCCGCACTCATAGCGGAAGGTCACAGGATCAGAACTGATGAGAGGATATAGTCTTGAGAGGGCTACAGCGGCAAAGGCTGTGGTCTGAGTGGTGTAACCTTCCTTTGCAAAGCCGTCGGCGACTTCCCTTGCGAGAGAGAGAGCCGATGAAGTGTTGCCGCAGAGAACCTGAGCCTCAAGCGCAAGCGCCTGATTGCGAAGCGCCGATGCGAAGTATTCGTCGCCGCCGTCCGAGATGTCTGCCGAGTGGCGGGAGTTGACTGAAGAGAGGATATTCTGAGCAACAGACTTTTTCCCGGAGAGCGAATAGGCTGAAGACAGAAGGCAACGCGCACTCACTGGAAGATTCTCCGAAGACTTGAGACGGTTCATCGCCCCGTCCTGAGAGTTCCCCGAGAGTGCAAGAACATAGAGATAGTATGCCGCGAGGTCATCCTTGGCATTGCCCATTGAATGTCTTGTACCGACAAAATTCGTAACCTTTTTCCTCCACGCGCCGAAAACTCCGCCGTTTATGCTGAAACCGTTGTTGGCGGCAAGGGTCATAAAATGCCCGGCCATCGCATCTGCCCAGAGATTAACGGTGGTCTCATCTTTCCAGAAGGCGAAATTGCCGTCAGGAAGCTGCCTTTGGCAAAGGTCGGAAAGGATGGAGGTTATCATTTCGCGGGCCTTCTCCTTTCTCTTGTCATCGAGCTGAGGCAGGATGGAAAGCAGGGTTATGCCCCTTGAGGAGAGCTGCTCCGTGCACAGGTGAGGGTAATAGTTAATATATGACCACACCCCGTTGACATCTATCGACGGGAGCGAACTTACCTCAATCATATTGAAATCGTCTCCGGCGACTGTTTCCGCGCAGTCGAATGTGCGGCTCTCGCCTTTTTTAAGCATTGCGATGGAACGCGAAGTTACGGCCGGATTTGCATTGCGGACCTCGATGTTGACAGTTTCGCTGGCGGAATATGCACCGGATTTCGCCGTCACCTTCACCACCGCCCCTCCTGTGGACGAGCCACTGCGCAGGGAGAAAGAAGTGAGTTTATCCCCGGCGCCGGTGAACTGCAGTGACTTTGTCGAGCCGCCTTCCACTGTGAGCGCGCCTTCTACGCTGACGCTAACCTCAACATCCCTTATATCTTCCTCCATTGCAAAGACATTGACCGGCATCGTGACCCTCTCTCCCACGGAGAGCGTTCTCGGGAGAGTCGGAAGCACCATAAGCGGCGAGCGGACAGGTACGGCCTTGTCGGCGCATCCGTAGGCTCCGCTCTGGGCGGCAACGACCATAACCCGGACGCTTCCCACATACATAGGGAGCGTAATAGCGTGGGCCGCCTCGCCTCCCTTTTTGAGGGTGAAAGGTCCGAGGAATTCCACGACAGGATTGAAGCGGTTGTCGCGCGGGGTGCCGTCCACGCCCATATCCTCATCTCCTCCGATGCTGAACATCGAAGAGCCGCTCGTAGCGAATGCGTTTATTACATTATTATATATATCCCAGGTTTTCACTCCGAGAGCCGTCCGGCGGTTGAACGCTTTCCACGGGTCCGGGGTCTTGAATGAAGTCAGATCCAGAAGGCCCTCGTCCACAATCGCAAGCGTGTAGGTCATCGGTTTCGAGTTCTTTTCTTTCACCTTCACGGTAAATTCTTCCTGAGGACGGATAACTGAAGGAAGTTTGAGCACAGGCTCCAGATGAGATGACGGATTGCTGACTACGACAGGCTGGACACCGTACATTCTGATAGGCCGACCCTCAGAGGTGCTCTCGTGAGGATTGAGAAGGGTGATGCAGGCGTAACAGTTAGGCGCCATATCCTTCGTAACGGCGAAACGGAACTGGGTCTGAGTCTCGGCGGAAGTTTCCACCCAGGAGGAAGAGAGCACTCGTGAATCGTTTTCGAACGTCACCAGAGCCCTTCCGCCCTTTGAGGCCGGGATGTAAATCACTCCTTCTTCGCCGACCGAGTAGGATTTCTTGTCAAGAGAGAAGGAGAGCATAGTCGCGCTGGAGCCGTCTCCCCTCTCGGCCATTCCTCTCCAGTACGGCCAGTCGCAATAGAAGATGCTGCCGCTGGAATGACCGCCGTCCTTGTCCCGGACATAGATAAGGAACCGCCCGTAGTCAGGATATGATATGCTGAAGTCTATTTTGCAGTCCTCCTTTCCTGAAGTGACCTGTCCGGAGGAATAGAGCTTCTCGGAGTGGCCGTTGACATAGTCGGAGAGAGAAGAGCGGTTGCGCTCCCACCACCAGTTCCAGTCGAGCCGATAGATGCGATAGTCAAGCCTGTGCCCCGACACTCTATTACCTTCGGAGTCCACAAGGCAGATGCGGAAGGTGTGAGGAGTGTCTGTTTCGAGATAGTTTTCGGAGGATGAAGGGACTTTCACGCCCACGTAAGCATCGAAAGGAGAGCACTTTACGCTCTGTGACACTATGCTCTCTCCTCCTCCGGGCTCAACCACCCTTGTTGCCACCGTAGCCTTGAGCAGGCCAGGAGCATCTTTCACGGCAGGAACTTCGACTTTCACCGTAGCCTTTCCTCGGGAGTCCAGACGGGTGGAGAAAAATTCACCTTCAGAGCCTTTGTATTCGGAAAGAGGATTCGAGAATATATAGTCTTCGTAACCTTTGAAAGGAGAAGATGAACCGGGTTTGAGAGAAAGAGTGGCTTTGGCCTGAAGCCCGGAGGCAGCGGGACCGGTGAGCCAGGCGGAACTTAGCTCAAGCGTCGTGCTCTTGCCAGCTTTGAGGCCGGTTGAAGGCACATCGAGATTGATTTTCAATCTGTTTGGCTTTATGGTCTCTATATGCAGAGATTTATGGAATGTCGCTCCGCCGACCTTTGCGTATGCGTTGTATGTGCCGGTTTCGTCACTTTCGGAGGTCTGCACCTCAAAAACATAGAAGCCGTTCACCGACTTAGAACAAACTGAACGCGTATATAGCTGACCCTGAGGCGTATAGAGTTCAAGGACAGCGGGATGGTTCTGGGGAAGCGAACCCTCGGAAGAGGATGCGATTAGCACCAGATGGAGCTTGTCTCCAGGCCTCCAGACTCCCCTTTCGCCATAAAGGAAGCCCCTTATGCCCTTCTCGACCTTCTCACCGCCCACGTCGAATTTGCTTAGGGAGTTGACATCGGAGTCAGTGACTTTAAGATAGGAGACATTCCCGGCGGAAACAGCCTTTATCACGAACGGTTTCCCGCCAAGAGACATCTTCACATGGCCCTCGGCATCGGTTTTAGCATTTCCGAGACTCTGGAGCTGGAAGGAATAGGCCGTGACCTCCGCATCGGCGACAGGCTTTGTCGAAATGATGTCATTGACCCAGACCTCAAGCGAATTGCCACGGGAGGACTTCGCGACAAGTCCAAGACTCGTCGAAAGCAGATTGATGCTCGGGAAACGCTCGCTCACCATATAATAGGATGGGGTGAACGGATTGTCGCGGTCGTTCCAGTCGTACTTGTCCCAATCGTAGTAATTGTCGTAATAGTAGGTCTCGGGCCTGTCCCAGACAGCCTCGTCCTCAGGGGTCATTTCGCCTGAGGCGAGTTTTGTAAGAGGCTCTCCGTCAGAGCCTTGTGCGGAAGACTCCGTCTGTCCGTAAAGGGAATAGTCTTCCTTGAAGGAAAGACTCACCCTATAGAGAGCGCCTCCGTCCCGTTTCATAAGACCGGAAAGGTCGGCATAGAAGGTGTTCCACTGATGCAGGTCCTTGTGAGAATCGGTCGTGAGCGGAATAGTCTTCTTGTACACAAGACGGCCGGAGCGGCGGATTTCAGAATCTCCGTCCAAGTCGTTGTCCTGAAGGAAAGAGAGGATATTGTTTTTGTAGATTTTCACGACCTTCACGTCCACGGCCCTCAGATTCACCGCCTGGAACGGGAGCACGAGACAATTCACGTCCGGGAGAATGGTCCCGCTGCAAAGAAGTTCCACCTGCGGCTTCGGCTCGTTGTTCTGGAACTTCGCAGTCCAGTCCGCGCCCAGTTTGAGACCCTGGGAGTCTTTCAGAAGGCCGGAAACAGTGAGTTCGATTTCCTCTTCAGAGTCCATCCTCTCATAGATGACCTTTACTATGTTGCCGTTGAATGTGGAATAGTACTTTCCGCAGCCTGAGAGAGTGAAAAGGCCGCTGATGTCAGCAAGAGGGTCGAGCGGTTGGGAAAGGACCACCTCTATATATGGTTCTGTGCCCTCGACCTTTTTCGCAGAAAAGACTGAAAATCCGGAATTTGCGGGAATTGCGACGCTTGCGGAAACGGTCTTTTCAAAATTGTCTTTCTTTCCGTCGAAAACCACCGTAACCTTGCCCTCCGTGGATTTTCGCTCAAGCGGTCCGCAGCTGAGGTCATACTCGGTGTCGGAAACTCTGGAAACGGTAATCTCCGCTCCGGCGACATCCCCTTCGAGATACAGATATTCCTTGACTTTCTCCTCCCGGGAAGCCTCGCTAAGGGTCAGACGCCCGTTGACTGTGACAGTTGTCCTGTCGGCCCTCACGTTTTCGATGCTCAGGGTCGCCTTCTTCGGAGCCACCTTGAAGCTGAACTCAAAAGTTTTCAGTTTCGGAGCCTCGATCGTAAAAATCTTGTCCAGGGCGAGTTTCACCTTGTACTCTCTGTCCTGCTTCAGAGCATCTTCCTCCGGGATGAATTCAATCATCTGCGCCCCCACCCAGCGGGCCTCGCCCCTAAGGGACGGGGAGAATTTCAGAACGTCGCCGGCCGGAACCGAGGTGTCCGGAGCGGATGCGAACTCCACTTTTATTGTAGAACTGCTTGAGACAAGTCCCCCGGTGTAGGCTTCAATCCAGTTGATGAAATCGCCGTCTGGTTCCGTCTGCTCGGAGGCTGAGCCGCCGCAGGATGCTACGGCAAGGCTAACGCACAGAAGGACAAATAGTTTCAAAGATCTTTTCATATTTATTGTTTTATTTTCTCACTCCATTATTTACTTTGCTGAATCAGCATTTTTATTGTGCAAGGGGAACCCAGACTTTCATCTTGCCGGCTTTCCTGTTATCCCACGAATAATAAGGGATATACTTGAGAGTCTTGTCTCCGACCTTCGCTTCGATGGAAACGACTCCATTGAGCAGGTCGCTCTCGAATTTAGTGTTGAATTCCGCATTTTCGGAGATGAACAGGCTGTCGAAGTCTTCACTGTTGTCCACCTCTTCGATGCAGTAAACAAGCGGACCTCTCTGGATGGCTCTCATACCCTCATCCTCTTTGGTGCGAGGATCAGCGGAGACAACCTCGACAGGCATATCCATATTGAGTTCGATGACGTCCCCGTCCTTCCATTTGCCCGGAAGAACCGCATAGCCGGTCTCGGTCTCAGGAGCGGATTCCGCTCCGTTAATCTTGACAGTGTATGATTTGCACCAGCCAGGGATGCGGAGTCTGATTTCTGCGTTGACCGCGGACTTGGTGCCGACGGTCAGTTTGACCGCACCGTTCCACGGGTAGTCGGTCTCCTGCGCAAGGGTAAGCTCACGGTTACCGTATTTGACAGTGGAGCTGTTGCCTATATAGAGATTCACCCAGATGGCATCATCGGAAACGCCGT
>CAVHYU010000055.1:0-8868 GCA_963640535.1 bacterium
CGGTCACTCCCCTTTTTAGTTATATGTAAAGCGGGTAAAAATCGTATGAGTGGTGCAGATGCAAGGCTCGCAAGGAGCTTAAACCGCAGCAACCTAAGGGTTGTGAGGATTTAAGCGACGAGCACAACGCAGTCAGATGCGCCGCTCAGGCGGTTTTTACTTCCTGATTGCTGCAATGCCAGGAAGCTCAATGCCCTCAAGATACTCGAGCATTGCGCCGCCGCCGGTGGAAACGTAGCTTACCTTGGAAGCATAGCCCATCTGAGTTACCGCTGCAACAGAGTCGCCGCCGCCCACGAGGGTGAATGCGCCTTTCTCGGTTGCCTTTGCAAGCATCTCGGCAACTTTGTTCGTACCCTTTGCGAATGCAGGGATTTCGAAAACGCCCACAGGACCGTTCCAGAGGATGGTCTTGGACTTCATAATCACCTCCTCCCAAGTTGCGAGAGTGCTTGGAGCTGCGTCAACTCCCTCCCAGCCGTCAGGGATTTCGGTGTTGCGGCAAACCTTGGTGTTTGCATCCGCTGAGAATGCGTCTGCGATTACAACCTCGTCTGAAAGATAGAGCTTAACACCCTTTTCCTCAGCCTTCTTGAGGATGTTGAGAGCGAGTTCCATCTGGTCGTCCTCGCAAAGAGAGTTACCGATTTTTCCGCCCTGAGCCTTCTTGAAGGTGTAAACCATACCGCCACCGATAATCATATTGTCAACGGTGTCGAAGAGGTGCTCGATGATGCCGATCTTTGAAGAAACCTTCGCGCCGCCGATGATTGCGGTTACAGGGTGCTCCGGAGTCTTGAGAACGCGGTCGATTGCCTTGATCTCGCCTTCCATAACGTAGCCGAACATCTTGTCGTTCGGGAAGTAGTCGGCGATAAGGGCTGTAGAAGCGTGTGCACGGTGTGCAGTACCGAACGCATCGTTGATGTAGCAGTCAGCGTATGAAGCGAGCTTTGCGACGAACTTCTTCTGGCTCTCCTTAACGGCAGTCTTGGCAGCCTTTTTCTCCTCGTCGGTTGCATCCTCGGCGAGTCCTCTCGGCTTGCCTTCCTCCTCGGCGTAGAAACGGAGGTTCTCGAGAAGAAGGACCTCGCCCGGTTTGAGGGCAGCGGCCTGAGCGTCAGCTGTCTGGCAGTCGTCAGCGAACTTAACGCTTACTCCGAGAAGTTCCTCAAGGTGTGGAAGGATGTGCTTGAGAGAGAATTTCTCAGCCACTCCCTTCGGACGTCCGAGGTGAGACATAATGATGAGTGAACCGCCCTTTTCAAGAACTTTCTTGAGGGTAGGGATGGCGGCACGCATACGGGTGTCGTCAGTGATTTCGAATTTTTCGTTAAGCGGAACGTTGAAATCCACGCGAACGATGGCTTTCTTGCCAGCGAAATCGTAAGTTGAAATGTTCTGTTGCATAATTTATATATGTTTTTGATTTCCTTAATACGGAATATTTTCTCTCTCCCAGCATCGCGGATTTTCCAAAAACAAAGCCGGTTTAAGGACATCCGCGCGGAAGCGGCGGCAAAGATAGCAAAATTTATACTAACTTTGTATGCTTTTGCTCCGGCAAATGCGCTTCCCTTCCTTCCAACGCTCTCCAGGGGACCCGAAGGGGGAAATTGAGATGAAAAATAAAGCTATATGAATATAAATAAGGAAGATAACATAATCCCCACCGTCGAGAGCCCGAGCAGGCTATGGCGGGACTATGAGCTCATTGACTGCGGAAACTTCGAAAAACTCGAAAGATTCGGAAAAATTGTAATGGCGCGCCCCGAGCCAAAGGCCATTTGGGACAAAAGTCTCTCCGAAGGCGAGTGGAACTCTCTGATGCACACTAAGTTCGCCCCGGGCGCAGGCTTCGGCAAAGCGGGCAAGGAAGACAGCGGCACCTGGAACCGCCTCAAAAGAATGGATGACCAGTGGTTCATCGCCTACGACGGCTATGGCAAAGGCGTCCAGGCAAATGCCCAAAACCCCTCAGAGGCCAGCGCGCAAGACAGCAAAGGGGGAAAAACCGCCGGGAGTCGCACCGAGGGTCCGACTTTCCGTCTCCGCCTCGGGCTCACATCCTTTAAGCACGTGGGAGTCTTCCCCGAGCAGGCCTCCAACTGGGAATATATCTATTCGCACACCAAGGCTCTTGCCGACAAAGCGCGCGAGGAGGGCCGCCCCGCCCCGAAAGTCCTAAACCTATTCGCCTACACGGGAGCAGCATCCCTCGCCGCAAAGGCAGCTGGGGCTGATGTCACCCACCTTGACTCAGTGCGGCAGGTGGTGACCTGGGCAAGGGGGAATATGGAAAACAGCGGCCTTGACGGCATACGCTGGGTGGTGGAAGACGCACTGAAATTCGCCCGCAGGGAAGCCAAAAGGGGCAATGTCTATCAGGGCATCATCCTCGACCCTCCGGCATACGGCCACGGTCCGGACGGAGAAAAATGGAAACTGGACGAGTGCCTGAACGACCTCCTGAAGTGCGTGAGCGCCATCCTCGCCCCCACCGACAGCTTTATGGTCCTCAACCTCTACTCCAACGGCTTCAGCGCAGTTCTGGGAGAGACGGTAGTGCGGCAGAATTTCTGCCTCAAAACGGCATACAGGGAGCTGCAGGCAGGGGAATTGGTGCTGGAGGACCGTTTCGGAAAGAAGCTGCCGTTGAGCATTGTGGTCCGCCTTGCAAGATAGGAGCGTTATTTGGGGATATAAACTGAAATTATACTAACATAACATTAAGACATAAAACAATGAGATTCAAAGCATTACTCGCCTCGGCAGTCCTTATGGCATTCGCCGCATTCTCTTCAGCCGCTTCTGATGGCTCACTGGTGGTTGCCTCCCCCGACGGACATCTTCGCGCCACGGTAATCGTCGGAAGCGAAATCACCTATATGGTTTCCACCGACAAGGAAAACATCCTCAGCCCGTCCACAATCTCGATGACGCTCTCTGACGGAGTTGTCTTCGGACAGGGCGACAAACTTCGCAAGGTTGTCCGCAAAAGCGTCGACACCGCCATCCCGGCCATCGCCTACAAGAAGTCTGAAGTGCGTGACAATTACAACGAGATGAAACTCATCTTCAAGGAATTCTCTCTCGTTTTCAGGGCCTACGACGACGGAGTAGCCTACCGCTTCATCTCCAACCTCAAGAAAGCCGAGGTGGACGTACTCTCAGAAAGGGCTGAATTCAATTTCTATGACGACTGGAGCGCATACATCCCGTATGTAAAGCGCAGCACAAAGTCTTTCGACACTCAGTTCTTCAACTCTTTCGAGAACACCTACGCGGTGTCGAAGCTCTCCGAGTGGGAAAAGAACCACCTCGCATTCCTTCCTGTGGCCGTCACCGCAGAGAGCGGGACCGCGGTTGTCGTGATGGAGTCTGCTCTTGAAAACTACCCGGGAATGTACCTTCTCAATAAGGAAGGAAACAGCACTCTCTCAGGAGTATATGCCCCGGTTCCGAAAGTCACCGTTCAGGGCGGACACAATATGCTCCAGCAGGTGGTAAAGGAGCGCGAGGACTACATCGCAAGAGTCAGCGGAAAGGAAGAATTCCCGTGGAGGGTCGTTATGGTGACCGAAAATCCTGTTGACCTCGCGGTGAACGATATGAACTGGAAACTCGGCCGCCCGGCCGCTCAGGATGCGGATTTCAGCTGGGTAAAACCGGGAAAGGTTGCCTGGGACTGGTGGAATGCGTGGAACCTTTACGATGTTGACTTCAAAGCAGGCATCAACAACGACACCTACAAATATTACATCGACTTCGCTGCAAGCAAGGGCATTGCATACGTAATCCTCGACGAGGGCTGGGCAGTGAACAAGAAGGCCGACCTTATGCAGGTTATTCCGGAAATCGACCTTCCGGCGCTCTGCAAATATGCCGAAGAAAAGGGCGTGGGACTTATCCTCTGGGCAGGTTACTGGGCATTCGACCGCGATATGGAGAATGTCTGCCGCCACTATAGCGAGATGGGAGTCAAGGGCTTCAAGGTGGACTTTATGGACAGGGACGACCAGACGATGGTCCGTTTCCACGCCCGCGCCGCCGAGATGGCCGCCAAATATCATCTTATGATAGACTTCCACGGCACCTATAAGCCTGCGGGACTTAACCGCACCTGGCCGAATGTAATCAACTACGAAGGCGTACACGGTCTGGAGCAGTTGAAGTGGGGCGGTCCGGAAGTGGACCAGGTCACCTACGACGTGACCATTCCTTTCGTCAGGATGGCTGCAGGGGCGATGGACTACACCCAGGGAGCTATGCGCAACGCCACCAGAGACAACTACCGCCCGGTGAACTCCGAGGCGATGAGCCAGGGCACACGCTGCCGTCAGCTTGCCGAATACGTAATCTTCGACTCGCCTCTGAATATGCTTTGCGACTCCCCTTCCAACTACCTCAGGGAGCCTGAATGCACGGACTTCATCGCAGCAGTTCCGACCGTCTGGGACGAGAGCCGCGGAGTCTGCGGAAAAATCGGCGAATTTGTCAGCCTTGCCCGCCGCAGCGGTGAAGATTGGTATGTGGGCGCGCTCACAAACTGGGATCCGCGGGAACTTACTCTCGACCTCAGCTTCCTCGGCGAGGGAGAATGGACTATGGAGATTTTCCGCGACGGCGTGAATGCCGACAGGGCCGCCCGCGACTACAAGAAGGTGAGCGAGACAGTGCCTGCCGACCGGAAGGTTACGGTGAAGATGGCGCCGGGCGGCGGCTGGTGCTGTAAAATCACACGAGAGGTCAAATAAAAAGCGGTCAACCGCGTTGTTCTCCTTGCCCAAATCCTCACAACCGACAGGTTGCTCCGGTATTGGGCTCGTCGGGAGCCTTATATTCCATCTTTTTCTTTAACCTCTCTTAATATTGCATTTTGTTGGGCGTGGCTGAGCGGAACTTGGACACGCCCTTTTTCCCATAAATCGCTTGCACTATGATGGACACAGTTGAAAACAGCATTTCCGGACTTGTCGGGGCGGAACTTCCCCTGCTCTCGCGGGGCTACACTTCCCGCGAGGTAATTTCGCGCCACGGGGATTTCCTCCTTGTCAAGGCTCAGAACAGAGGCAAATGGTTCAAACTGAAGGCCCTCGGGGAGGGTTGCCGGGGAGAGGCTCTGCACGAGACTCTTCTCCAGAAGGAGTTCGAACTGGGCTATCCTCTTGAGCATCCGAACATTGTGCGGACCTACGACCTCATCTCCGACCCGGAGCTGGGGCTTTGCATAGTGCAGGAATATGTGCAGGGAATGAGGCTGGACGAGTGGCTCGGCGGCCCGGCGCGCCCGTCGAGAAAAGCGCGTCTGAAGGCGGCGGAGCAGATTATGGACGCACTGAGCTATCTCCACCTTCAGGGCATAGTGCACCGTGACCTCAAGCCCTCCAACATTCTCATAACCGACAACGGCGCGAACGTGAAGCTGATCGATTTCGGCCTTTCCGACTCCGACCGCTTCGCCATCCTCAAGCACCCCGCCGGCACCCCTGGTTTTTCCTCTCCGGAGCAGATGAGCGGGACCCCCTCCCCCATAGACCCCGACGATGCCTCACGGGGCGACATATACTCCTTCGGCAGAATCCTCCCCCTGTTGCACCTTGGCGGCAGGTGGCGCCACATTGCCCGCAAGGCCTCAAGCCCCAATCCGCGCAGGCGCTACTCAGGCATTGAGGACATCCGCTCAGAGCTACGCCGCTGGAGAAGCGGAGGCATCGCGGCAGCCCTCATAGTCCTTCTCTCGCTGCTTTCCTTAGGCACCTACACACTCTCCAAATCCACCGCCCCCGAGACCTTCAACCAGTGGAAGGAGGACTCTGGCAGGAGTTTCGAGGCGATTATGGCGCAGATTAAAAAGGATGTCGAGGCTTACTACGCTCCTCTCGTGGAGCAGGTGGGAGGGAGCCCGTTTGACGCCACCCAGACTATGCTTTTCGCCTCGGAGTATATGACTCAGCACCCTCTGGAGACCTTCATCAACGAGACCGTTCAGCGCTACGGCGCCGAGTACGACCTCGACGCAATGACCCTCCAGCTTCTCGCGCCCGCCATCCGCGAGCAGTGTGTGCAGGAGTACAACAAATGGATAGCCGTCTACAACAGCCGTTGCTCAGAATAAAATAGGGCAGGAAAGATGGAGCATCACTCCCCCTACAGAGGGGACGGGAGGGGGGTATAAGTGGGCGTATAGGCAGAGAGTGCCGTCAAACCGCCGCCGGCTCCGCAAAGATAAGTCAGCCCAGACTTGCCCCGGTGGCTGAGGCCGCTCAGAATCAGCGGCTCCCCCAGCACAAAAGTCTTCACCGAAGCCGTGTCACCCGCTGCGAGGTGGGTATTCTCCGCCTCAGTCACCTCGAACCTTTCGCCTCCAAGATACCGGAAAACGCACCGGCGGTCAGGCTTCCAGGCGACCTCCACGATGTCCCCTTCGCTGAGCAAGGCCGCCTCCACAATCCCCCGACTCACGAACCCCGAGTCGGGCTCCAGATATAGTTTTCTCTCGGCAAGATAATTCTCCCAGCTTCGGTAACCCCCGGCGCGGGAAAGGATTTCGAGGGTGGAATAGCGTATGTTCCGAACCCCCTTCAGATAGCCCCAGGTGCGCTTGAGGGTCGTGGACGAGATATACTCCCCGGTCCGCGAATAAATCTCCCCGCTCAGGAAATCAAAGTCCGCCGGGGTGTGCATATCGCGTCCCACCGCAGCCTCAATCTTGCGGCAAAGCTCCGATATTTCCGGTGAAGTACTCGTCATAACGCCGCAAAGATATTCCCATTCCCCGCAATTTCCAAATTATGGACTAACAAGGACCAGCAAAGACTTTCATCCACGGGCGCGATTTCAGACATTTGCAAAAGTTTTCTTTGAAATTCTTGGATTTGTGAAAAGCCTTATGTAACTTTACGCAGTTATTCGGGTCATAACCGCCCGAATAAAACAGAGGTTGCACGGATTTCCGTCAGCCGCATTGACATAGAGCGTTTCATCGTTCAGCCATCTTATCAAACTTAGACACTTTGATTCCTTATCGGCTGAAGCAGCAACGCTTGTGTCCATTGGTATTGGTATAGGTCAATATACCCGATATCAGGACACGAGCCTTGTTACTTGTTCGTAAGGAGGGTAGTCTAAGACCTGATAAGAGGACAAGAACCAAAGTTCGTGTCCTTTTTTGTTGCCCCGCAAGACCACAGGGGCCCTGCCCGAAAAGATGAAGAACAAGGCTCGTAACCACAGATCCCGGAACAAAGGGAATTGATTGACACTAATACCAAAAGTATGGGACTTAATAACATTATCAAAAAAAATCGGAGACAACTTCAAGGCCGCTGATTTCGAGGTGGCACCTCAAACAAAAATCAAGACTGTCTGCAAGAACTTCAAGAGCAACTTCGGATTGTCTCTGCGAGTTTACAAAGGGCAGGTGATAGCCGACGGTGAACTTACACTGGCTCAACTGAATAAACTCTCCACCAAAACCGACCTCAACACAAAGGCAGGTCCGCTGAAGATAAAGGCCAGCACCAAAGTCGGAGATGCCGAAAAGAAATTCAAGGAACATTTCGGAGTGAATGTGCAGATTGCCGACTACACTGACAAGAAGCTGTGTGACAACAACTTGACAATTGGAGAAGCATCCAGACAAAAATAACCAATATCATAAACAACACACATTATGGCTAAAAAATCAGCAATAAGCGGAGAGTATGTCATCTCCGTAAAGGATGACGGAGGAATAGAAGTCTACCGCATCTACGACAATGTTAAAGGGGCACTTCGTGAAGTCGCCGAGAAAACAGGATTTGAGTACGACCCGAATTGGAACACCCGCCATTTCGGAAGCAAACTGGTCGACTTTCTTAATAACAAATAAAATATGGAAGCATTAATTAAAGTACACGGCAAAGCCCAGAACCGCACGGCGCTGGGAATTATGCACGCCTATCTGGAGATTCATCCTGACTGCACTCTGGCTGATCTTAAAGCAGCTTTCCCGGATTCACTCAACCCCGACTCGGGAGTAAAAGTCAACTTCAAGACGCAGGCTGAGGTCCAGAAACAGATGGCGGAAATGGATTGGAAAGGGTATTTCACCGATGAAGATTGCCTTCTGAAGCTCAAGAACGGAGAAAAAGTGGCCGTTGTTTCAATGTGGACAAAACCAAGTTTCGACAGGTTGGTAGAGCGCGCTAAGGAATACGGAATCGTCATCGCAAGTTTCGAAGCAGCAGAAAAAGGATTCGGGAAGAAAGGCGGCTATTATCTTGAATACCTGAGACCGCTCCCGAACCAGAAAAAGAAGATGCCTAAATTCCTGATTTGGATAATCATAGCGGCCATCGTCATCGCCGCACTTCTCGCGACCATTTTCACACTTGCAAACAAGAAGCCAGAGGTTGTCACCGTCATCCAGCGGGACACTCTGACCGTTGTAAAAATCGACACGGTGTATGTCCAGCAGGTCGAAGAAATCGCCAAGAATTTCAATGCCGCGAAGTTTGGCGTCAATTCCTGGGAATTGAACGATGATGCAAAATTCGCATTGTACGACCTCGTAAAGGTGATGGAAAAACACCCTGAGATTAAACTTCTCATTCAGGGGCACACTTCCGATGAGGGAAGCGCGGAATACAATCAGCAACTGTCAGAAAAGCGCGCAAAGGCATAGCGTGGAGCCTCTTCAAAAAGACCAGCGTCTTCAAAATCCTCGTCACTTTCGGCGTACTCCTCATCCTAATCATTGTCCTTCTTCTTGTCCTCGTCTTTACGAAATAACTACAACTCAACAATTTATGGGACTTAATAACATTATCAAAAAAATCGGAGACAACTTCAAGGCCGCTGATTTCGAGGTGGCACCTCAAACAA
>CAVHYU010000056.1:0-8766 GCA_963640535.1 bacterium
AAAGGACATCCCGGCCATCTACGAAATCCTGCGCAAGGGCACCGAAAAGGCCCGCGCAGTTGCCGCCCAGACTCTTCACGAGGTGCGCGATGCGATGAAAATCAATTACTTCGATGACGCGGAGCTCATCAAGTCACAGGCCGAGCGCTTCAACAAAGAGGCCTAATAAAAATAGGGTGACCCAAAGTCAAATTTGACTTTCAGAGGTCACCCTATTTTTATTAGGAGATGTAATTTCTATTTCGTTTTGGCGGGAATGGTGAAGGCGTTGGATGGGAGCGTTACTCCGGAGCGGAAACCGCTCATCTTGTACTCGCTGACGGTGCCGCCGAACTCGATGAGTTTCATATAGATAAGCTGGCCGTTGGAGCGATTGTAGCTAAGCTTAATCTGAGAATATCCCCTTGCGGCCTTCTTGCGGGCTGTGATGGTGACGTCCTTTGTCCTGGCGAAATCTTTCACCACAATGTCAGCGTCATTTTCCTCCGCTACCTTCTTCGTTTCGCCCTTCACGCAGTTAATGAGAGTCGAAGCCATACTCCTCATCGGAGCATTCTTCGTAGTGTCAAAATGGCGTTCCTTGTCGCCCTGACGGCTGTAGACCGCGGTGCCGGCGATAATCATCAGGTTCTCTGACGGAGCGGCGTAGTGGAGCGCGAGACTGCCCGGCTCGGCATAGTAAATCTTGCCTGTGCTTGTCTCGGCAGCTGATTTTGCAGCCGTTGTCTTGGTGAGAGTGAAGTTCGCCTCAAGACCCTTAGTCTGGGCTGAAAGAGTGAATGCGGATGCGAGTACCGCAAGGATTGTAAGTATCTTTTTCATATCTTTTGTTTTCAAAACCGGTGGAGAGACCTCTCAAATAGCGTTCCGTTGCTGGCTGTCTCTTATTTAGTGAGTCTTTTCCTGTAGAACGGAATCCTCAGAAGCTGACGGAAGAGGAACGGCTCAATCGAGTAGGACAAAAGGATTGAGGCCGACATTCCGATGATGGAGCTTATTCCGATGGACTTGATGGCCGGATGAACGGCGAAAAGCAGCGAGCCCGTGACCACGATAAGAATCATTGCGGAGAGGCCGATGGCGGTCTTGTGATAGTTCAGCATATCCGTCCCCTTGCCGGATGCGGCCGAGAGAAGTCCCTGCATCACAAAGATGCTGTAGTCCACTCCGATGCCGAAGATGAAGGAGGAGATGATGATGTTGATGAGGTTGAACTTCAGTCCGAAAATCCACATAATTCCCTGCACAACATACCAGCTCAGGGTCATCGGCAGGAAGGCGATAAGGCTCACCGCGAGGTTTCTGAACGAAAGGAGAAGCACAATGAATACGAATGCCATCGAAATCCAGAGGATGGTGTTAAAGTCGTTGTGGATGATTTCCACCATATTCCCGGTGTAGAAGAACGGGTCCACCACGAGGGAGCCCTCAACGGAGTCAACAGCCTTGTTCACTGCCATCTTGTCGCCATCGGCCATAAGGGCGGAAGTGAACACCATATAGGTGCCGTCTGCGGATTTTTCGACGAAATTCGAGAGAATGGACTCGGGCACAGCACCGCTGTCGTAGATGCACTCGGGCTCATATTCAGCCTCGCACAGAGCGGAGAACGGAGCGAAGAAATCGGACGAGAGATTTTCCTCGACTGCGGCCCTTGAGAGCCTCTCTTCGGTGAGTGAAAATCGTGTGCGTGAAGGAGTTATCTTCTCTGACCAGTAGTTGCTCCAAATGTCAATCCTGTTCTGCTGCTCGCCCTCGGGGATGAGGAACACTCCGGCCGCATCGGTGTATTTCTTCACAATGCCTTCGTCGCGAAGGGAGTCGAGCCGGGAGAAAAGCGTCCGGTTGCAAAGGAGGGCGGAATCGAGCGTTGAGCCTGTCGCGGCGTAGTACTGCGAAGACCAGCCGCCGTTATTCTCGGCGTTGTAGATTGCCATCGCCTCCTTCACCTTCGGGCTTGTGTAGTTGATGTTTCGAAGGTTGCTGTCAAATTCCGGCGCCGGCAGGAAGAGGCAGACGACGGTGATAAGGGATATTGCTCCGAGTACCCACGGGTTTCTGTCCAGAGGGAGAGAGTTCACCTTGTCGAAGAAACGGAAGGCCTTTTCCGAGCGGCGGTTACTCTCGGGAGAGAAGAAATGAGGGAGGAAAATGAGCGCGAATAGCGTCGTGCCAATCATCGAGAAAGAGGCGAAAAGGCCGAAGTCCCTAAGAAGGTCACTGGTCGTGAAAAGCAGTCCGGCAAAGGCGCCCACAGTGGTGAGGCACCCGAGGAATACCGGCTTGGACTCATCCCTGAGCACTCTTTCCGGGTCGTTCACATATTTATAGTGCGTGATGACGTGCAGGCAGTAGCTCAGAGCCACTCCGAGCACCACTGCACCGATGCCGATGGCCATCAGCGACATACTTCCCTTGATCCAGTACATCAGCGCGAGGGCCGCGAGAGCCCCGTAGGCGACAGGAGTGAGAAGCAGAAGGAGCGAAGACTTGTTCTTGAAGAAGTAGGCGATGAGAAGGATGATAAGAAGAAGGGATATGCCGACCGTCATCACAAGGTCACCCTTTATCCTGCGGGAGTTGTTCGCGCTCATCGCCGGGGAGCCGTGCATATAGACGGAAACTTCCGGATGAATCGCCTCAAAATCAGAGATTTCTTTCTCAATCATCTTGATAAAGGATGAAGCGGCGTCGGAGTCCATATAGTCAAATCCTGGAGAAATGAACGCCATCACGACATTGCCGTCCTGTGAGAAGAAATGGCGGTTTTTGAGGGTCATTCCGAATTTTGCCGAGGAAGTGGCGGCAGAGCCCTGAGCCTCGGAAGCGTTCTCAGAGGAAGCGTTCTCCGTTGTGGCCGCCTCGGAAGCGCCTTCAGCTGCCCCGGAAGCATCGCCCTTGAGGGCGGAGCCGGAAGCGTCCGGAAAACCCTCCTTCAAAGTGCCGAGCATCCCGTAGCGAAGTCCGAGAGGGTCATAGCTCACGAGCATCGCAAGGTTTCCATCCTCATCATTTTCAAGCAGTTCCACATTCTTCGCCATCCTCTCGCGGATTGCATCCCAGCCCAGAAGCTCATTGAAACGCGGATAGCAGCTCTCATCGACGAAGGTCGGGAAATGGGTGATGGCGTAATCCACAACGCCCATCATAGTGTCGTCGTCGATGCAACTGAGAATTTCCCCGATATATTTTCCTCCGTCACGGACAGTGAGGGAATCGATGAATTCGTCGCAAAGAAGGCTAAGAGTCTCCTCGTCCAGCGCCGGTTCGCTTCCCACTTCAGCCACAGAAAAGCCCTTGGGGGCAAGCTGAATAAAGACTTTGTCCTTAACCTTGAGGTTGCCGAAAACAGGCTCGAAAGAAGCCGTCCCTTCGGTCTGCGGAAGGAGTTTGAGGATGTTTTCCTCGTAGTGAAGCTGCAGGCCGAAAAATGCGAAAACCGCTGCAGAAGACAGCATCAGCAGCCACATAAGCCACTTGTGACGGCAAAAGAAATGATATATAGGGATAGTTATCCGCTCCATATTCGTTTTTGAATGGGTATATATGTTCAATCCGGATTGAATCCCGAGGCGAGGGCGTTGTAAATCAGAAGTTTCACAAACTCCATCCCGACAAAGGACACAAAGCGCGCAAAGTTACGAAATTATTTGATATTCAGCGCTCCGGCCGCGCACAAAAAAAAGAGTGACTAAAAAGCACTCTATTGCGTTGTTCTCTTATCCAAAATCCTCACAACCGAAAGGGTGCTCGGACGAGGCAGCGATGAAGCTTACTGATATTATATCATCTTGCGTCTAATCTGTCGCCGTGGAGACCGATTTATAAGCTGATGCCAAACTCTGAAAAAGCCGTAATCTCAGTGGCTCTGAGTTACGGCTTTGCGATTGTACTTCAATGGTGTGACAGGATTATCTTTGACCCAGCAATTCGCTCAACTGGTTTACCGTGTCTTCTACTGTTCTCTGGCCGATGCCTTGATACTGACCGAGATTCGCATTCAAGAAATTGCGTAACTCTTCTACGGTTTCGCATCCGGCCATTTCTTCAAGATTACCCCATAGAAAATCGTTCCACTGCGCTGCAGCCTGTCTTTTTAGCCCGGACGCATTGAATGGCTGGAACTCAGCGATGATGACTTCAGGTTCTCGTTCCTCTTTATTGACGGAGGTGACGTATCTTCTCTGCGCACCTGCGGCCTCAATTTTCATCAAGGCCAGCTCCTGATTGGCAGCGTGAACGGCATCCACGAATTCAGTCTGGAATTCATTCCCTGCGATTCCAAAAGCGAATGCGATACGACGTGCGACTTCTGGGGCGTCATTTCTATCCCAGTTAATGGTGGTCAATGCCTCTTGTAAATCTTCAATGAAATTGTGGCGTACACGCTCATCATCCAATACATCATGAATTTCGCGCGCCACGCTTGTCGGGACAAGCCCATTTATACCTATCACCACTGTATTATTGGCAGGGTTCAATGGTATTCGAATATCATATCTTTCTCCGCGTTTGCCATTTATCCTCTCTTTGTGTAAGTGGATATTCTGGCTCTGATCGTTCCAATCGACAGGAACATTTCTTAGGTGACTGTCAATTCGGATTTTTTGATTACTCAATAATCTTCTCATACTTTCTTTTGTAAATTTATGCCCAATACGTATCGTTAAGGCTGATTAATAAATAAAATTGATATATAGTTAATTATAACATTCGAACCGCACGCACCTTGTAGTAAGAATAGGTCTTATAACAGTTTTTGTTCGAACTGCCCGCCTTGAAATAGAGTGCGTATGCGTAGTCGCTATCGTACTCAGTAGACGACCAGTAAGAACTTTCTCCAAACTGGATTCCACCGATTGAGGAGAGCGTAGCGTTGAGCGTTGATTTGTTGTTATATATCACCACCAGTTCATTCAGAGCCGGCAAATACCATTCAGCGCCCTTTGCTCTGCACCACTTCGCAGCGGACGAGTCGGAAGCTATCTTATTCGTATTGGCAACTCCATCATCGCAGCTTGTAGCCCCGGTACTGGTTCCATAATAATTCCACTCGGCTGAGGTTTCATCAGTAGAGACAATCTTAATAGTAGTACCGGAACTACTGTAAACTACTCCTGACTGATTATCAACCTCCACATAAGAACCTATCTTTAAGCCTGTCGCATTTACATTGCATTCTGAGTATTTAAGTGTAGAAAGTGCACTATTGCCAGATACATCCAGCGTAGTCAACTGATTATTCGACACATCCAGCGAGACAAGTTTTGATGCATTGCTTATGTCAAGACTTGACAAATTGTTATTACCGCAATCGAGATTTTCGATAAACCTATTTTGGCTTAGATTCAGCTCAGACAGTTCATTGCCGCCACAATTCAGACTGGTCAAAAGTTTGTTCTTTGAGACGTTGAGGCTGGTCAGCTTATTATTGCTGCAGTCGAGGCTGTCAAGGTCCGGCATCTGTTCAAGGACGCCGTCAAGGCTTGTGATGTTCATTCCGGACACATTGAATACAGTCGCCTTTTCCATTTCGGCTGTCTCAACTGTTCCGTCTCCATCGGGGTCAAAATTATTCAGCAGGTAGCGGTCAAACTCCAGCTCCTCGCCGACCGGGGTCAGATGGACATAATCTGAGATTATCTGACGGCTTTCTGAAGACACTTTTACTACAACTGAAGCGTCAAGAGTTCCGACAATAAAATCTTTGCCCAAATTGTTCGTGGAAATGGTCACCGTCAGTATCCCGTCCGACGCCGATGCTCCGGTCACCTCAAGCGCCGTAAGGTCTCCCGCGGAGGATTTTGTCGCAAGATAAACCGCACGGGCCGAGAGCACTTTGCTCCAGTCCTTGGCGATGGCTTCAGCAGAGCTTGCCGGATGGACATCGAATCTCAATTTGACTGAACCGCTGATTTCAAGCACGTCGCGGACATATTCTACCCGTTCAGTGTAGTCCGCGTACATAGGTATGTAGGAGATTGAGGTGAGGTTCTCCAGGATTTCCTCCACTTTGTCAACGCGGTCCTCGAGCGAGGTGACTCTTGTGGTGAGGTCAGTGAGCGAAGTCTGCAGAGAGGTGATTTTAGTCTCAACCGCGGAAATGTCGGAGGCGAGTTTGGACGTTATCGTGCCGTCGTAGTCGTCAATGGCCTTTTTGATGGCTACGGTGTAGGCCTCGGTGATTTCTGTCTTTGTCGTGGAGAGCTGTCTATTCAGATCTGTAATTTTGGAATACGCCATAGCTATCTCGCCCCAACACTTATTTAAGTTCGCGGCATTTTCGGCAATGTTCGCAGCATTGGTCTCAATATCCTTAGTGTTCTGGACGATAGTCTCGGCATAATCCGACACTCCGCTATTCTTGAGGGTTTCAAGCAGAGCCTCCATCTCGCTGATTTTCGAGGAGTTGGATGAGATTAGCGCGCTGTTGTCGTCAGCGAGTTTCTTCGCCGCGGCAACATCGGTCGCGTTCTTTGCGATTGCCGTCGCATTCTCAGAAATCTTCTGGGTGTTCTGGCTGATGAGGATGGCGTCGTCAGCTATCTTCCCGGCGTTCTCTGCGATGTCCTTCTGGGCTGCTGTGAGGTCGTTGCGGAGCGCGGTGATAAGAGTCGTGTTCGCCGCAATCTTCTTGTTCGTGTTGGTCTCAAGTGTGGCTATGAGCCCTTCGAGGTATGCCTTATCCGAGTCCATCCTGCTGCCAAGCTCCTCGCTGAGGGCGGAGAGTTTCGCCTCCACCTGTTCCGCCGTGTAGTAGGCCGAGAGTTGCTCGTTCACCCACCCCTTGAGCGAAGTCTCCAGCGCCGTGATTTCCTGCGCAATAAGACTGGTGTAGGCATCGGTGAGTTCCGTTCTCAATGAGGAAATGGACTCCGTGAGCTGCCCCGTAAGAGCCTCTATCTGCTCTTTTGTGGACGCGTCGAGGGCGGAGATTGTCTGCGAGAGTTCCTCGGTTTTGTTCGTAAGGCGTACATCGAGGTTGAGAGTGTAGGTATTGAGCGACTCCAGCTGGGACTTTATCCCCGTTACGGTCTCTGAGAGGGCGTTCTGCTGCTCGATGGTTGCGAAGGTCGCGTTTGCCCAGTCCTTCGTTGAGCTTATCTCTGAGTCCACATAGGCCTTCAGTTCCTCTATCTTCACAAGGAGAGTTGAGTCCTGTGCCTTCAGAGAGTCGATGGTTTTGTCTATCGCAGTGAGTTCCCCTTCCATCAGGACCTTGTACGCATCCATCTGGGCGATGACTTCGGCCTTTGCAGCGGCTGTCCCGGCACTAAGTTCCTCCTTGTCAGCGGACATTTCAGAACGGAGAGCCTGCTGAAGGGCGGTGATGTCCCCGTTAGTCTTTTCGATTTCTGTTGAGAGCTCGGTGTCCTTCTGTTGGAGAGCCGAGATATAGTCCTTCAGCGCGGCGTCGGTCTTCTGCATATCGGAGATTGTCCCGTTAATGGACGATATCTGCTTTTCAACTGAAGGGATTTTGGAGTCCTCGAGCTGGGCGATTCGCTGCTCAAGGGCGCTGATCTGGTCCTCAAGTTTGCCGCAGGAGACTGAAAGAGCCACCGCGACAAAAAGCGGCAGGGCCATTAGTTTTGAGATTTTCATAGATTTTCTATGCGATTTTTGCTTTGTCCGGGACTCCGGCGGACGGGTAAACGCAAAAAGAAAGTGTGGAGCCGATTCCGTCTGTCCATTAGAAGGTTGTGGTAGAACCCGAAGAAAACAAGACGCAAACTGCACTCCACACCCGACCGATATGGTGCAGGAGTACAGAATACATCCTTACAGCATTACCAAATCAAGATGAGAGCGTTGTGTACCGTCCTTTCTTCGTTGAAAACTACCACATTTTCTAATGAGGACAATCCGAAAACACTTTCAATATGTAAAGCTGATTGCTCAGCACGACAAAGTTAATAAATGTTTTGATTTTCGCATATTATTTTGGAATTGATAGCATTTTTACTATCATTGCAGCGAATTTCAGGAGGAATTATGAAAACAGTAAAAGCTAAAATTGAAAGGGCATCTGACGGAAATTTCAGCGTCTATATGGATGCCGACGGATTGGACTACCTCATCACTGGAATAGGGAAAACAGTTGAGGAGGCTCTGAAAGTGTTCAAGGACGGATACGAGGACACTAAGGCTTTCTACGCCGAGAACGGAAAAGAGTTCGAGGAGGTGGAATTTTCCTACGCTTATGACATTGCCTCTTTTCTGCAGTATTACGCGAAAACACTGTCGCTCGCGGGACTGGAGAAAATTACCGGTGTAAACCAAAAGCAGCTCGGACACTACATAAGCGGATTCCGCAATCCTTCGCCCAAAACCGCGAAGAAGATTGAGGACGGTATTCACCACTTCAGCGAGGAATTAGCGTCTGTCAGATTCGTCTGAATCGAATTGACATTCTTGACGTTTTAACGCAATAAACACAAGGAACTTCACTGGCAGACGCGGGGAAGGCGGCCGAAAAACATTTTCGACCGCCTTCCTTTTTTTTGCAAAGTATACAATGACACAAGCGGAACTCGCTGAGTTTGCCGGGGTCAAACCTACCCAAGAAACCGAAAACCTACCCAAGAAACCGAAAACCTACCCAAGAAACCTACCCAAGAATGGTTACTGGAAGGTATTAAGGTAAAAGTAGTCCTCCACACACCGAAGACCCAGCCAGTTTACATCACAAAAAAAGAGGAGTGACTTTTCGGTCACTCCCCTTTTTAGTTATATGTAAAGCGGGTAAAAATCGTATGAGTGGTG
>CAVHYU010000057.1:0-3542 GCA_963640535.1 bacterium
ACAGCTACAAAATTTCCGACTGGCCGGGTCTTGAAGACATCGCGAACTGAGAAACTGTTTTAACTGCGACATCGCTGCAGGATTAGCAAAAGTCCTTATAGCTAAAAGTAACTATGTTTCAGCCAATAGGCAAAAATCGGGTCCTGAAACGTTATTTCGCCGTCGGTCTTGTCCAGGATTTCCCTCTTAATCAGGGTTTTGAGAGACCTTGAGGCGGAGGTGGCGGAGGTTATGTGGTATTTATGAAGCGTTTCGGCGTTGCTTACTGATTTTTCTCCAGCTGCGATTGCATTCAGATAGCGACTCAAGGGGTCTGGGGAGTACGCTCACCAGTGCCCCACCGGGGCTGTCACGAAGTGACTGGGGGTTATAAAGAAAGGGGGATGACCGGAGCGATAGCGACTCAAGGGGTCTGGGGAGTACGCTCACCAGTGCCCCACCGGGGCTGTCACGAAGTGACTGGGGGTTATAAAGAAAGGGGGATGACCGGAGCGATAGCGACTCAAGGGGTCTGGGGAGTACGCTCACCAGTGCCCCACCGGGGCTGTCACGAAGTGACTGGGGGTTATAAAGAAAGGGGGATGACCTTTGGTCATCCCCCCTCGTCGTTTTCACGATGCTTGAAACTTATTTTGAAGCCTCAACAGAAACCTTGCGGAATTCCTTGAAATCCTTCATAAGGTCAAGAGCGTTCTTACGTGCGCGTGCGCCGGCAGCTTTGTTTCCTTTCTCTACCTGTGCTTCTGCGTTCTTCTGAAATTCAGCGATCTCAGCATTGATTTTTGCTACGAGTTCTTTCATAACTATTTGATTTTAATGTTAATTAATCGTTTTCTTTTTCAAAAACTGGTGCAAGATATGGAGAAAATCTTTAACTTGCAAATGTTGGTGGCATTTTTTTGCAATTTAGGCCGAAAAATGCGACCTTTGCGAGCGTTAAACGAATAATTCATTTAAAAATATGAAAATTTCTCCAAAATACAAGCTACGCTCAATGGCAGGGCAGAATGTTGTCATAATGCAGGGCAGATATGGCGGCGATATGACCAAGATAATCTCGCTCAACGACAGCGCCGCTTTCCTCTGGAACAAATTCCAGGGAAGGGAGTTCACCCCGGGAGAAGTTGCGGATGCGCTGCAGGAAGAATACGAAATTGAGAAGGAAATAGCCACCAGGGACGCAGAGGCGTGGTGCGCGAAACTTTCCGAAAACTCTCTTGTGGAGGAATAGGCGTGGTACAGGACAGCACAACTAACAGGGTTGACCTTTCTCTGGCCGGCTTCCGCTTCAGATTCTCCGGGCAGGACCTTTGCGACTTCATCCTTGCGATGCCCTTTTTCCGTCCGTTCAGGCTGGACCTCTCGGAGGGAAACATTCTCGGCTGCCCGGACAAAACCCAGTTCACCATATCGGAGGACATATCGGAGGAGGAGGCTCAGGGGCTTAGGGAGGAATTCGGACAGAAAGAAGCCTTTTTCGATGTTTCATTCGAGGACATCGTCTGCAAATTCTTTCGCGAGGGAGAGCGCATCCTTTTCAGAATGAACGAGGAGCATTCAGGCCTGGAGCTTTGGGAGGAGTGGAAAATCGGGGCGGATTCGCTCAGGACCTCTGTTGTGAGAGCAACGGCCACTATGTACCGCTACGCACTTTGGACAGCGGTCAATTTCCTTCTTCTGCGCCACAAATGCCTCGCCATCCACTGCTCGGTCAACGTTTTTGACGGCAGGGAGGCGGTGGCTTTTCTCGGCGAGTCCGGAACGGGGAAAAGCACCCACACGAGGCTCCTTAGGGAAAGATACCCCCAGGAGGCGCGCCTTCTTAACGATGACAGCCCGCTTGTGAGGGTGATGGATAGCGGAGAAGTGATGATTTACGGCTCGCCGTGGAGCGGAAAGACCCCCTGCTACAAGGCCGAGGCCTATCCCCTTCGCGCATTTGTGCGGCTAAGCCAGGCTCCATACAACAAGATCAGGCCGCTCGGACCGCTCCAGGGAATCGGAGCGCTGCTTCCTTCGGCACCGCCTGCGCTGAACTATCAGGAGGAAACCTCCGACCAGCTCTGCGAATATATTTCTGATGTGTTGGAAAAAGTCTCTGTCTGGGCGCTGGAATGCCTCCCGAACACTGAAGCGGCTGAACTTTCGCACGACACCGTGCTCCGCCTCTCTTGAGCCAGCTATGGGAATCGAACCCACGACCTTCGCGTTACGAATGCGATGCTCTACCGACTAAGCTAAACTGGCTTTCTCCTCAATCCCCTGCGGGAAAGGGACTGCAAAGATAGTAATTTTTATTGAATATCGACTCCTGCGGGTAAAATTTGAAGCAAGAGTTCTTACAAAGGATTTATTCCTTCCGGAAAATGGCAAATTCAGACATTATTATAATAGGAGGAGGTGCCGCAGGGCTTATGGCGGCCGTGGGAGCCGGGAGCATATCCAAAGGGGCGGCGGCCTCGGAGGACAGAAGCGCCGGGAGCATATCCAAAGGGGCTGCGGCCTCGGAGGACAGAAGCGGCGGTGACAGACGCCCGAGGGTGACGGTTCTTGAAAAAATGCCCCGCGTGGGACGGAAAATAATGATAAGCGGCAAGGGACGGTGCAATTTCACCAATGTCTCCGCCTGGAGCGAATTTTCCCCGCACATACATCCCAAGGCAGATTTCCTGAAACCCGCCTATTACGCCCTACCACCCCGGCGACTTCTCGAAATGATTGAAGCGGAGGGAGTCCCGTGCGTAGTGGAAAGGGGCGAAAGGGCGTTCCCCGAGTCCCATAGATCAGTGGACATTGTGGACGCACTGCTTTCGATGGCAAGAAAAAGCGGCGCCGAGGTCCTCACCGGCTGCGCCGTCCGGGACATCGACCGCAACGCCGACGGGGAATTCATAGTCACGACATCCGAAGGGGATTTCATAGCCCCCAGGCTCATAATAACAACCGGAGGACTCTCCTACCCCACAACTGGTTCCACGGGCGACGGCTTTCGCTGGGCAAAGGAGCTGGGACACAAAATTTCGACTCTCTTCCCCTCCCTCACAGCCCTTGTGCCTAAAGGATATAAAATAGAAGGAGAAAAGGCCGCCGGGGCACATTCCGCCACCCTTGAGGAGGCCGGAGTGCTTGAAAGGGAGGAATACTCCGCACTGAAAGGACATATTGACCGCGCCACTCCCCTAACGGACTGGGGAAAGTCGCTTGAAGGGGTGCATCTTGAGAACGTCAAAATCAGCCTCGAGGTGGACGGAAGCACGGTAGCCGACGAGTTTGGAGACCTCGACTTCACCGACGGCGGCATCGAGGGCCCGATCGGGTTCAAAATCAGCCGCAAGGCCGTGTGGGCCATTGTGAACGGGGCGAAGGTCGGGGTGAGGATTGACCTTAAAAGCGCAGTGGAGGCTTCCCAGATTGAAAGGAGGATTGACGAGCTGTGGAAAGAAATCGAGCGTGATCCGAGAAGCTACTCCGTAATCCGCGGACGCAGAGTCCTCAAGTCCTACAAGGACCGCTTCGCAGTGCTACTTTCCAAACTCCTTCCG
>CAVHYU010000057.1:3552-5057 GCA_963640535.1 bacterium
TCCAACCCTGGGCTGGACGGCCGCAGTCTCGGTAAGGCGCTCAAGGGATGGAAACTGCCGATTGCGGGTTTTGTGGGCTATGAGCGGTGCGTTGTCACATCCGGCGGAGTCGTCCTGGAGGAAGTGGGCAAGAAGGATCTTCAGTCAAAGGTGGTCCCGGGGCTTTATTTTGCCGGGGAGGTGCTCAATCTGGATGCCGACACCGGCGGATATAATCTTCACACAGCATTCTGCACGGGTTATCTCGCGGGTCAGAGCGCCGCAAAAGAGGCTGAATTAAAGCCGCTCCAATAGGAGAAGCCGCCCCTCAAGGAGAATGAGAGAGACGCTCCGCTATGAGAATGAGAGAGACGCCCCTCCAGAAGAATGAGAAAGAGGCTCCGCTATGAGAAAGCTGACATCACACTGCAGGGGAAATCGATGAAGACTCTCTTGATTGCGAGCAAGACGCCGCTGGACGGGGTCATCGTGACAAGACAGAGCGAGATAATCTGGAATAGAGCGATGCAGAGCAGGGATTTGACTGTTCCGGGGCCCGAGATGTCGCTCTGATGGAGCCGCACCTGGCAGATCCAGGTACAGACGTGGAAAGCGAAGGTGAACCCGATCAGGGCGTCGATGAAGTGGAGATAGAGCGGGAAAGCTGTCCCGGTCGTAAAACGCCACGGGAGCAGGGCCAGAGTGAAGACAGGGATGCAATAGGGAGAGAGCGTTATGGCGTGGTAGCCGAACCAACCCCCGCTGTAGGAGACGAAACTGTCGTTGTCGTCAACCCTGAACCGGTAAATCTTCCGAAAGAAAATAATCGCGAAGAGAAGGTGGGTGAATTCGTGGGTGAATTTCATCAGCCAGCGGATATTGCCCCTCACCCTGGGAATCAGCCACAGGACAAAGAACATTGCCGCCCCAATCAGCAGATAGTCGTGAAGCAGGAAGCGGCCGAGCGTGGCGGTCTCTAATTTCACGGTATCGACCAGCACTCCGACGGCGACGGCAAGAAGTGCCGCGAGAATGGCGCAGCAGAGCCCGTACGATGTCTTGTCAATAATTTCAGCGAATTTATGTTTCCCGTCTTTGTCCATACCGCAAATTTACCGAATTTTCCCGAATATGGAGAAAATGGTTCATATAGACATTAGTTGGATGCTTGCGAAAAATAAATTGTTTACCTTTGGAAGACAATACCATTTAATATGAAAGACAAAGACATAGTCAGCGGTATAAAGTCCGGTGCAGGTTCCGGGTGGAACGAACTGTTCGGCACTCCGCAGAAGAATATCCGGGCACAGATTCAGCCTATCTTGGACGGCGTTGCAGACGTCACCTTCGACGATGTGTTCCAGGAGGCGTGCATCGTCCTTATGGAGAACATCAAGGATGGGAAAATGGCGGCGGACGAGAACACCAACCTCGCGGGCTACCTGTTCGTAATCTGCAAGAGGATTGCGCTCAGGTACGCGGGGAAAAAGAAAACCGTCGCGATTCACGAAAAGGCCGGAGAAGGG
>CAVHYU010000057.1:5113-7290 GCA_963640535.1 bacterium
GCGCTCAAGTACGCGGGGAAAAAGAAAACCGTTGCGATTCACGAAAAGGCCGGAGAAGGGAATGACGGGAAGAGGCCTGGCGTTGTGCTTCGCGACCCCGGATGCGAAGACGATGGACTTGCTCCCGAGGAAAAAGCCCGGGAAGAGGAGCAGGCCTACTCGTTCCTTGAAAGGGTTATGGCATCTATCCCTGAAACTTGCAGGACAATCCTGCGACGCTTCTACTGGGACAGGCTGTCTATGGGGGAGATTGCGGCGCTGACAGGTCTTAAGAATGAGAACACGGCAAAGACTACAAAGAATAGATGTATGGACAAGTTCAAAAACATAGCCAAGGCGATGATGGAGGACGACGAGAAGGCTGAGGAGGCCATCCGCCGGACCATAGAGCGGTCATCGCTGCGCGCCGAACTGGAGGAGTGCCGCCGGGAGTGGGATGGCAGCGCTGAGCGTTCGGAGCTGAGGGAGAGAGTCGGCAAGATGAGCGAGGGGGAAATAATCGAGGGCATCCGCAGCAATTCCCCGCAGGCCTGGAGGGCCCTGTACGCGTCTTTCTATGACAGTATCAAAAAAGAAATCGATCCTTTGATAAAATAATTCACTCAAGTTTCGCACTTGCGACAGTTAAGTTGTTTACCTTTTTCTGATTGTTGCATTGATGTATATAAACATTTCAATCACGCCTGTATTGGATGTATATAAACATTTAAATCTCGCCAATATTGGATGTATATAAACATTTAAATCAAAACAATTATGAAAAAGTTTTTCAAAATCGCTCTCGCTGCCATTGCAGCAACCCTTCTCACCACAGTCCTTGTCAGCGCAACCGTAGCGGCCACAGCCGAGGAGAAAGTCGAATTCGAGTCAAGCGAAATGCCTGCTCTCAACTGCTCGATGGCCCTGAGCCAGGCTCACGCCATCTACACTCTCCTGCCGGAGGAGATTAGGGCCGTCTGCCGGGACGAGTTCAGAAGAGTCTCCGCCAGGTGCGCCGAGAAGAGCTGCTTCACCTACCAGGGAGTCAAGGTCAACACCGCAGAGTATGAAGGCCTGGTTGACGTCACCTTCTCCTACGCAGGAAGCAAATTCCGAGTGAAGAACGCGACCTGGGAGTCTCTCGAGGGCTTCTTCGCCGAATAAACAAGAACAAGAGGGTGACCCAAAAGTCAATTTGACTTTTAGTCACCCTTTTTCAGACTTACTAACTCTCTCTGCACGATGGGATAAGGGAAATTTATTATATTTGTGCGACTATACTTTTACTGCGATGAAGGCTATAATCAAGTTTCCCTTAATTCTTTCGACGGTGGCGGCCATTGTAGTGGCCGGCTGCGCAAAAATCTCCGACATTGACAACCTGCAGCACCAGATTGACCAGCTGAAGTCCGGCAACATACAGACCATCGAAGAACAATTCTCGTCCATCCGGACATCAATCGCCTCTCTGCAGAGCACCGACAAGGCCCTCCAGAGCTATATCACAACGCTCCAGACTCAGACTGCCGAGCTCGAGAAAACCGACGACGACCTGTCTGCTGCCATCTCCGACCTCAAGACAGAACTGTCTCCCGCCAGCGACATCGCCGAGGCGGACTGCCTTGCCCGGTTGGAAGCCTACGAGGAGACGGTGAAAACGCAAATGACATCGCTCGTCGCATCTATCGGAATACTGCAGAGCAAGGACAGCGCCCTGCAGAATCAGATAGACAGTCTCAATGCCTATGTTGACAGCGAAGCCAACGCCACCCTTGACTGGATGTCCGCGACTTTCACCACCATCGACCTGTACACCACCACGGCCGGCATAGTGGCCGATATAAAGTCACAGGTAGAGTCCATCAATTCCGACAACGAAGAGTTGAAGTCAGACATTTCGGCTCAGAAGAAGGAACTTGACGATGCCATATCCTATCTTAGTTCCGAATTGCAGGCCAAAATCAAGCCTGCAACCGACAATGCCGCAACTGCTGTGGGCAGCGCCGTAGATGAAATCAGTGCAGCCTACAAGTCCGGAGGCATAGCGGACGCAATTTCAGAGAGCGAGAAGTCCTTCAAAACCTGGGTCAAGGTGCAGTTTATGGACAGCTACTACACAGTCGCCGAGATGGACAGCAAACTCTCCGCCCTCAGCACAAGCCTCGAGGGGCAGTTGAATTCGCAGAAGGCCTACCTGG
>CAVHYU010000057.1:7300-8506 GCA_963640535.1 bacterium
ACCGCCATCGAGAGCGCGATTAACACCCTTGACGGCAAGCTGACCGAGGAAATCGCCGCTGAAGTCAACACGCTAAATGCACGTATTGACAACGAGGTGACAACCGTCAACACATCCATCACAACACTCACCGGCCGCGTTCAGACCTGCGAGAACGACATCAAAGGCATCAAGGACTCCATCAATTCCATCCGGAAAGACATACAGAACCTGCAGACGCAGATAAACGCTCTCCTCTCCCGCGTTCAGTCCATCACCTACATTCCTAAATATGCCGACGGTGTCGAGCGTATGGAATTCACCTCGGACGACACTCAGACTCAGGCCACGGTAAAAGACCTGACACTCCGGTTCGACATCCGTCCCGCCGACTGCGCGGACAGCATCGCTCTCGCCTACGCCAAGTATCTCAAGAACACAAAGCTCGACTCTCCGCTCAAAGCACGCGCGGTCTATACATTGACAAAAGCCGCGGCAGCAGGAGATTTCGTCAATTTGGACATAAAGAGTGTGGCAGCGGAAAAGGACCAGAGCACCAAGAAAAGCACAGGCGTTCTCTCCGTGACAGTGTCACCGGCCTCTCTCGGCACTGAATTCTTCCAGGGCGCTCTCGAGGCCTCCCTAGTTCTGAGCGTCTCCACCGGCAGCAGCGACATCCAGTCCGACTACATCCGACTCGCCTTAAACACCTCTAAGGTTGCTAATTATTACTCCACCATTCCGTTCACCATCAAATCCATCGGAACCACATCCGTTTCTTTCGCGAAATATGGAAGCCCTGCCGACATCAAACTTGAATACAGGAAGAACGACGAGAATTGGGCCTCTTATTCCATTGGAACAGCCGTTGAACTTGCCAATGGCAATACTCTGCAATTCCGCGCAGGAGAAGGCGGAAATTCCGCGTTCACGACCAGTAATAATAACTCTTACTATATTAAAGTGACCGCCGGCACAGGAAAATTAATGGTTTATGGCAACATTATGTCGTTGCTGGACAGGACTTTATCTTCCACATCAGTGCCTGCATATTTTTTCTATGGCCTTTTCTGTATAGAAGGCTATAATGGTAACGGCGGACTTCCTCAGCTTATAGATGCAAGTAATCTTCAGTTACCGGCTACTGAATTATCAGAGTATTGTTACAGTTGTATGTTTTCGAACTGTTACAACCTGACAGCAGGCCCAGCCGAACTCCCGGCAACT
>CAVHYU010000058.1:0-8223 GCA_963640535.1 bacterium
AAAGCAGCAAGCGCCAACAAAAGCGTCAATATGTCTCTACCTGTTTTCATATAAATTCTTCCGGACAGATAAAAAAGATGGAGTGCAACGCGACAATCCGCTTTCTTAAAACAGCCCAGGCTTCAAATATAGGCATTTTGTCCGAATTGTTGCACAACTTGTCCGTTTTGAGGTAATATCCTTGCATAAGTCAACCTACCTTTGCACCGGTAAAAAAGCCCCGAAAGAGGCCATCCGGGCCAATCAGCCAAGACAGGCGATGAGCCAGGATTTTTTAGCCGCATAAAAAGAAATATAGTTAACACTAAAATACAGACAATATGAAACTCGCATCCAAAGTCGCCATTCTTCTCGCGGCGGCAGCAGGACTCCTCTTCCTCAGTCCCACACCTTCCGGGGCGCAGGAGAGCAAACAATCTCAGACAATTTCCGTCACAGGAACAGTCACCGAAGCTGAAAGCGGCGTCCCTGCAATCGGCGTCACCGTCCTTATCAAAGGAACGACCACAGGAACCGTGACCGACATCGACGGCCGTTACACCCTCAGCGCGCCCTCTGACGCAACGCTGGTATTCTCCTGCATCGGTTTCACAACGGTGGAGCAGCCCGTTGGCGGAAGGAGCGTAGTCAACGCCTCCCTCACCTCCGACTCACAGCTTCTTGCCGACGCTGTTGTAATCGGCTACGGTACGACCTCAAAGAAGGACCTCACCGGGTCGGTCTCAACGATGAAAACCGAGGACTTCAACTCCGGACTCATCTCCTCAGCCGAGCAGCTCATCAACGGAAAAGTTGCCGGTGTGCAGATTATGACTTCCTCCGGATCGCCTACCTCCGGAAGCACCATCCGAATCCGTGGCGGCGCATCCCTCAACGCATCGAATGACCCGCTCATCGTCCTGGACGGAGTTCCTCTTGAAATCGGAGGCATCGCTGGAAACGACGGCAACTTCCTCTCGCTCATCAACCCTTCCGACATCGAGTCTATGACCGTGCTCAAGGACGCCTCCTCAACCGCCATCTATGGTTCCAGGGCTTCAAACGGTGTGATTATCATCACCACGAAGAAAGGCGCAAGCGAGAAAATCCACGTCAACCTCACCTCCACCCAGTCCGTGCAGTGGAAGAGCAAGACCGCGGATATGCTTTCGTACGATGACTTCGTAAATGTGGCGAACAGCCTTGGAAGCGACTACAGCCAGTACCTCGGAACAGAACACACCGACTGGAACAAGCAGATCTATCAGGCAGCTTTCGGAACGGACAACAACCTCAGCGTAAGCGGTCAGGCAGCATCCTGGCTTCCGTTCCGCGCATCTGTGGGCTACTACAATCAGGACGGTATCCTCAAGACAGACAACGCTCAGAGGGTTTCGGCGAACCTCAACTTCTCCCCTACCTTCTTCCACGACTATCTCAAGTTCAACATCAGCGTCAAGGGCGCATACAACCGCAACCGCTTCGCCCAGACCGGAGCCATCTGGAACGCCGCCACCTTCAACCCGACCGTTCCGGTTTATTCCGGCAACGACACACTCGGCGGCTACTACGAAATCATCTCCGCAGCAACCGGAGAGCCTGACGGGAACGCAGTGAAGAACCCTCTCGGACTTTTGATGCAGACTTCCTCCACGAGCGACGTCTACAGAATTGTCGGAAACATCGACGCCGACTACAAGATGCACTTCCTGCCTGAGCTCAGGCTCCACATAACCGGAGGCTATGACTATGCCAACGGAAGAGGACGTTCCTTCACTCCGGAGACAGCCGCATCTTCCTACGACACAAAGGGTTACAGCAGCAGCTACGGTCCTGCCGAAAAGCATAACCGTCTTTTCACCGCCTACCTCAACTATAATAAGGAAATCGAAGCCATCCGCTCCAGGATTGACGTCACCGCAGGTTACGACTACCAGTATTGGAAGGCCACCTACCCTGCAGGAGACAACTACAACGCGGCCGGCGAGAGCCTCAATCAGGCTTGGAACGCCACCGACAACCGTCACGTCCTTCTTTCCTACTACGCAAGGCTGAACTACTCGTTCGACTCCCGTTACCTTCTCACCGCGACGGTGCGCCGTGACGGAACATCCCGCTTCTCAAAGAAGACCCGCTGGGGCACCTTCCCTTCAGTGGCACTTGCCTGGAGAGTTTCCGAGGAGAGCTTCCTCAGGGATGTCGAGGCAGTGAACGACCTTAAAGTCAGGGCCAGCTACGGCGTCACCGGACAGCAGGACGGCATCGGCAACTATAACTACCTCCCGACCTACTGGAACGGCTCCGACAACGCCAAATACATCGGTTCCAACAATTCATACATCTCCACCTACCTTCCTTCCGCATACGTGGAGGACCTGAAGTGGGAGACCACAAAATCATTCAACGTCGGCCTCGACTGGGCATTCCTTGACAACAGGATTCAGGGAAGCGTCGACTGGTACACCCGCAAGACCGAAGACCTCATCGCAACAGTCCCTGCCCCTGCCGGGACAAACTTCAGCAAGCAGATTACCACAAACGTGGGTAATGTGGCAAGCCAAGGTGTGGAGGCGACCCTCAACCTCGTTCCCGTGAAGACTAAGGACTGGACCTGGAACGTGGGCCTTAACGCCACCTGGCAGAAGGTGAAGATTACTAACCTTACCCTTGTGGACAACGGAGAAAAGACCAAGACCCTCACCGGTTCGATGGTGGACGGAAAACAGGTGCAGGTGATGACCGAGGGCGAGGCTCCGTACGCATTCTATGTGTATAAACAGCTCTACAGCGAGGACGGACGCCCGATAGAGGGTGCATACGCCGACCTCAACAACGACGGAGTCATCAACATCAATGACCGCTACTGCTACCACTCGCCTGCACCGGACTGGATTCTCGGATTCAATACCGCAGTAACCTGGAAAAGCCTCACAGTTTCCGCAACCTTCCGCGCAAACATCGGCAACTACATTTACAACGCGATGGCGATGAACACCGGTGCCACCGAGACGATGAAGTACAGTGCTCCTCAGCTGAGCAACCTTTCCTCTTCATATCTCCAGACCGGGTTCACCACAAGGCAGTTCTACTCCGACTACTATGTCGAGAACGCCTCCTTCCTCAAACTGGACAACCTCACCGTCAGCTACGACTTCGGCCGCATCCGCGACAAGGTGGGTCTCCAGCTCTCGCTCCTGATGCAGAACGTGTTCACAATCACCAAATACACGGGCGTCGACCCTGAAATCTCCAACGGTTTCGACAGTTCATTCTACCCGCGTCCGCGCATCGTATCACTCAGCCTCGGACTGAATTTCTAAACCAGTGAACATCAAATAAATACAAGGAAATATGAAGAATATATACAAATACTTGACTATCGCAGGGTTTGGACTCAGCCTCGCGCTCTCTTCCTCCTGCGTGAAAGACCTTGACCAGTACCCGCACACCGACACCACATCAAAGGACGTTTACACAAGCGCCGAGAACTATGAGAAGGTGCTTTCGGGAATATATGCTTCTATGATAGTGAACCTCAGCTCCGTTGCTGACGATGACCGCTATCAGAACTACACACGCTGCCTCACGATGTTCGGAGAGTGCTCTACCGACACCCTTGACGACGTTTGGCTTGCAGGCGAAACGATGACCGACGTGAGCTTCCAGAACTGGAATGCCGGCGACCCGTGGGTGAGCGCAATGTTCTACCACATCTACAACATCGTCGCCCTTACAAACGAGTTCATCCGCAACGCTTCCGAGGAAAGCATCGCCTCCTTCTCCGATGAGGACAAGGCAAAGATCCGCTCCTGGAGAGATGAGGCGAGGGGACTTAGGGCAATAGCCTATTTCCACGAACTCGATTTCTTCCCTGTAGCGAATTTTGTCACCGAGAAGGACAATGTGGGCTCATTCATTCCGACCGTTTACACCCGCGAGCAGCTTTTCTCCTACCTTGAGAGCGAACTCAATGAACTCGGAGAAAGCCTTCCTTCAAGAAACTACGGTCACTTCACAAAAAGTGCCGCCAACGCCCTTCTGGCACGCCTTTACCTCAACGCCGAGGTTTACACCGGAGAGAAAAAGTACACCGAGTGCATAGCGGCCTGCAACAAGGTCTTCGCTGACGGTTACACCGCTCTCGCTCCAAGCTACGCCAGCCTTTTCAACGCCGACAACGCCAAGAGGACAGACGAAATCATATTCGCACTTTCCACCGATGCAGTGAACACTGTTGCCTGGGGAGCCGGCACCTACCTTGTCTGCGCATCGCGCTTCGACAACTACGCCGACATTGACAAGGAGTTCGGAGTCGCCAGCTACTGGAACTGCCTGAGGGTACGCCCGCAGCTTGTGGACCTTTTTGAGGACGGAGACGCAAGGGCTATGTTCGGGAAATACGACAGGGTGAAGGCCGAGGATGCCACCGACGACTTTGACATCACTCTCCCGGGCGACACCGAGTACAAGTACCGCGCAAGGGAAAAGCAGATCAGCTCCCACGACGACGTTACGACCGGATGGCAGATGAACAAATGGACCAATCTTCTGGACGACGGCACCATCGCTTCCGACACGAGGGTGAACGGTGCCGTGACAGATTATCCGATGTTCCGTCTTGCCGATGTCTTCCTTATGGCTGCTGAGGCAGCGCTTAGGGGCGGCACAGGCGCCCAGAAGACCTCTACCGAGTATGTCAATCTCGTAAGAAGCAGAGCCGGAGCAAGCAGCCTGGGAAGCGTGGGACTTGCCGACATTCTTGACGAGAGGGGCCGCGAGCTCTATTCAGAAGGCGTTCGAAGGACCGACCTCATAAGGTTCGGGAAATATACCTCCGGCTACTCCTGGAACTGGAAAGGCGGTGACATTGACGGAAAGGACGTAGACTCAAAATACTGCTACCTTCCGATTCCGGATGCCGAACTTTCCGCAAATCCAGGGTTGAAACAGTATAACGCGGCCATCGGATTCTAATTTATGCGTCTTTTGGGGCTATATTTATTTTCTCATCAGGCGAGTACCCCAGTACACTCCTCCTTCTTCGAAAATAAATCCATCCTCAGAAATCCATCACAAATTTGCATATGCATTAATTTATTAGATATCAGCAACATATGAAAAAGACACTGAAATATATACTCGCGGCTGCAGGCATTATGGCGGCTGCCGCAGCCTGTGAGAAAGACGGGGAAAAACTCATTGTCTCCACCCCGGGAGAGCCTTCGGATTTCAGCGCAAGCGTCTCTGAGGTGAAACTCTCCTCGGATAAGGCAGGGGCGCTCGCCCTTACCCTCTTCTGGAACGAGGGCACTGCAGCCTCACTCTCCGACCCGACTGTCGCAATGCCTTCAGGACTCGTTTCCCAGGCGGTTCAGTTCTCCGCATCCGAAACCTTCGACTCCTTTACGGAAGTTTCCGTGGACAGCGACAAAACATCTCTCCTGCTTACCGGCGACGACCTCAGCAAGGTCCTGATGAAACTCGGTCTTACAGAGGTTCAGAAATATGACATCTACATCCGCCTTGCAATAAAGCTCGGAAAGAATTACACCTATTCTTCCGCCATCACCGTAGCGGTGACTCCGTTCGGCGTGGAGACCGGCATAATGAAGGTTGTGGACAAGAACGACGGGAAAACAGTTGTCGCCACCCTCCGCTGCAAAGACGCTACGCCGCATCTTTTCGAGGGATTTGTCGTAACGACGAGCGGCTGGTACAACATCCTCTTCTTCGCTGCAGACGGAACGCAGTGGGGCTGCGACAGCTACTGGACAGCATTCTCGCTCGTTTCAGGTTCAACCAACAACTGCTGGTTCGCGGAGCCTTCTGGCTGCCAGTATGTCTTTGCAGACACGAAGAACAGCATCTGGTACCACATCTACACACCTTCAGTTGACGCAACCGTTGACGGGACTGCCGTAACGCTCAATTACAACAAGACCGCAGGCGGGTTCAGCGGAACAATCACCACGACTTCCGACAACGCCAGCGTAAAGGTCGGCGGCACAGGCAAGCGCTACGACTCCACAACCGGAACAAACACCGGTGACGGCACTGACAGCCAGTTCTCTCTCGTTCCTTCCACCGACGGTTCATTCGAATTCGTCTCCGGAGAAAGCGCAGCTGCGGTCGTAAATGTCGCCAAGGCAGGCACATACACCCTCACGTTCAATGTTACCGACTGCACCTGGACTCTCACCGAGGGCGAAGGCGGCGGAGACGAGGGCGGCGAGACCGACCCGTGGGCAGACTACCCTGACCCGGACTACGCTGCAGCAACCGGAGAGCTTCTCTACATCTACGGTATAGACACCGACAAGAACCCTACATACATAAAGGGCAAACTTCTTCTTAACGAAGGCAAATATCAGGGCTACTACTATTTCACCGGATGGGAGAATTTCATCTTCGGGGACAGCGCCACAGCTTCTACAACTAAGGTTTACGGCTCTGCTCCGGTCAACGAAACAGGACTTTACCGCCTCTACTGCGGTTCTTCCCGCTGGAACATCTGGTTCCCGAGCGGTGATGCGGCCTACACAAGGGTAACCGTCGATATGACGGAGCGCAGCTGGAAATATGAGCCGGTCAACACAATCAGCATCGTCGGAGATTTCAACAACTGGAATCTGGAGAGCAACCCTATGACTTTCGACCCTGCGACGCAGGCCTGGTCAGCCGAGATAAATCCTTCATCCTGGGGCACTTACGGAATGCATTTCGTCATCAATTCCGACTGGAGCTGGTGCCTAAGCGACGCCAACTCCGACGGAGTGCTCGACAACGGGACGACCGACTTTATGCCTTCTGTCGCTGCCGGAGCCCTCAAGGTCACCATCTCCCTCAACGACCCTCAGAATATGACAGTTAAATTTGAATAAGGTTTCCTCAAACAGAGCTAAACCATTTAGTAATAGAAAATTATGAAATTCACGAATATACTTTCAGCTGCCGCTTCACTCTTTGCGCTTTTGGGCTGCAGCGCCTGCACCACATCTCCCCTCCCGCACACCCCGGTAACCCCGGAAGAGCCTACGGTGATTGACCGCACAGCCTTCGCAAAGGGCGCCGACATCAGCTGGACAACGCAGATGGAAAGCGAGGGAATGAAATTCTACAACGCCGAAGGAGTCGAGACCGAGTGCACCGCCCTTATGAAGCAGCTCGGGATGAACTCCGTGCGTTACCGCGTCTGGGTAAATCCTGAGAACGGATGGTGCTCCGCCTCTGATGTGCTTGCAAAGGCTCTGCGCGCGCAGAAACTCGGAATGAGGATTATGATTGATTTCCATTTTAGCGACACCTGGGCAGACCCTTCTAATCAGGCGGTTCCTGCAGCGTGGGCTTCCCTTGACTTCGCAGGCCTGAAGAAGGCTGTTTCAGACCACACTACAGAGGTTCTCAGCCTGCTCAAGAAATATGGAGTGGATGTAGAGTGGGTGCAGGCCGGCAACGAGACCCGTGGCGGAATGCTCTATCCGTTAGGCGCTTACAAAGAAAATAGCGGAAAGAACTACGCAGAGCTCACCACTGCCTGCTACGAGGCCACAAAGGCCATCTATCCTGAGGCAAAAGTCATCGTGCATCTTGACAGCGGCAACACCCTCAGCCTCTATCAGAGGATTTTCCCGGTTCTGAACGCCAACAACGCCAAATATGATATGATAGGTATGTCGCTCTATCCTTGCTGGTGGAACGATGATAAGGGGGAGTTCACCACGGACTGGAAAGCGACTGTGGACGACTGCCTTTCAAACATCACTACGGTGAACAAGGCCTACGGCAAAGATGTCATCATCTGCGAAACCGGTATGCCGGTTGTGAACGCCGAGGTGGCGAAGGAGATGCTCACCTATTTTCTTGAGAAGACTCAGGCTCTCTCCTGCTGCAAGGGAGTCTTCTACTGGGAGCCTGAAGCTCCGAACGGCTACAATGACGGTTATGCTAACGGGGCGTTCGAGAATGGGAGGGCTACCGTAGCCCTTGACCCATTCTCTGACGCCAAATAATCTGAAGCCAAATAAATAAGCGGATTGCTGCGTTACGCGGCTTGCCCAAATCCTCACAACCCAAAGGTTGCTCCGGTATTGGGCTTCGCCGCAAGCCTTGCACTCCACTTCTTATTTGACTTCAGCCAAGTTTTACAAATTGAATCTACGCGAATAGTTTTATGAACTCAAGTTTCGCAATGCGAAACTTGACAAGGGCTTCTGCCCGCCGGCCCTATGGGCCGTAAAAAATCCC
>CAVHYU010000059.1:0-8029 GCA_963640535.1 bacterium
AGGAGTCAAGGCCTCATCAGAGGCCCGGCCGGTCCGGGTATTTCTGTCATCACAATGTGATGTCAGAAATACGGAAAGGAGTAAAGGCCGCAAGGGTTTGGGGCGACAGCCCCAATAATGGGAAGCGCTGCCACTCTTTGGAATCCCGGTTGAGTTTCTCAATCGGGATTCTTTTTTTTTATTCGACCTACTCTCCCACAAGTGACTTCGAGTTGCGGCCTCGAAAGAACAGCGACCGCACCGCTCTTTTCGATCCGCTTTTCCTTCAGGTTTATATCTGCAACCGCTACAAATCACTTTCAACGGACATTTCTTTCCCGCCGTTCAAGACGAATCACATCTTTTCCGCTACGGCTTCAAACCCGACTTCGACTCTTTTGGTGAAGGTTACGGACGACGAAGGCCGAGTTTATACCGAGACGATGAAGCGGCCGAAGGCGTTTACGCTTGATACATACAGATAGCGGTCTCTATTTGACCTCGATGATGTCGCTAAGGCTGGTGCTGTAGAGCCGGGAACGGTGCTCCGAACGCATTACAGAGGCGAAATTTTCTTCGTTCTGTACAGCAAGCCTCAGAAGATTCTTGGCTGTCCCGCTGCCAGAGGAACTGCCCGTGGAGTTGATTTTGTCGATTAGGTCCGAGATTTTGTCGTTTCTCTCTCTTAGGACCTTGCCCTCATCGAAAAGTGAGGTCTGAAGGGCGGTGTCGGGACAGATGTCGCTCACGACGACCCCGGCCTTTTTGTATTTGTAGCCGCTGCGATAGATGGTCCTGAAGGCCTGAAGCGCCGCGCCGACTATCTCCTGGGTGTTGCTCACAGAGGAGGGGAGCCGCACCGTGGCGCTAGGGTAGTACTGACTGAGGTCTTCGCGGAAGCGGTTGGTGTAGAGAAACGTCGTAACTTCCTGTGCTGCAGAGCCGTCCTTTCGGAGCTGCTTCGCGCAGATGGCGGCGTAGTCGCTCACAATCGGGACCAGTTCCTCCTCGCTCTCAAGCATACTGGCGAAACTCCGTGAAGTGCAGATGCTCTGCCTCCTCCGGTCCTTTTCTTCCTCCTGGATGCAGTCCACACCCTGTAGCTCGCTCCACACCCTGTAGCCGGGAATGTTGAAGCGGTCCTTGACCCAATCCCCCGGGCGGCGGGTAAAGTCCAGCGCCGTCCCAATCTTGTATTCTTCCATCCTCACGGCCAGTCTGCGGCCGATTCCCCAAACGTCTGAAATGGGGGTGAGTGATAGGGCTTTCTGTCTTTTTTCTTCAGAGTCAATCGCGCAGACGCCCTTGTAGCCGCTGTAGCGCTTTGCAAAGTGGCTTGCCATCTTCGCAAGAGTTCTTGTAGGGGCTATCCCGATGCTCACGGGAATTCCCGTCCATTTTCTTACTCGCGCCCTAAGGTCCTTGCACATTGGAAGATACCTCTCGGGCGTAAACCCGTCGAGGATGAGATAGGCCTCGTCGATGGAGTAGATTTCAATCTTTGGGAAGGCGTCAGCGAGGACAGACATAACCCTGGAGGAAAGGTCGCCGTAGAGGGCGTAGTTGGAGGATGCGGCAACAAGGGCTCCGCTGTCAACCTGCCGCTGGAGCTGGAAGAGGGGAGTGCCCATTTTGATGCCCATTGCCTTGGCCTCGTTGCTTCTGGAAACTACGCACCCGTCGTTGTTGGAGAGCACCACAACGGCTTTCCCCTCCAGACCGGGGCGGAACACCCTTTCGCACGAGACGAAAAAATTGTTGCAGTCAACTAGCGCGTACATAGTTTCGGAGGGGGATTTTTTTCTGATGGTCGGAGCGAGCGGCGGGCAAATAAGTCGTCGCAAACTCTCCCGGGGAGTTTATCTTGAGCGGGTCTGGACTTTCTTGATGATGTAGGTGACTACGCCCCAGACGGTGAAGTCGTTTTCAAGGGTCACTTTTATTGTTTTGTAGGCGGGGTTAGCCGGGACGAGCCAGATGCTCTCTCCCATTTTCCCGTCTGCGGAACCGCCTTTTTCAATGCCGGAGGGGTCGGAGAAACTCAAGGTCTTGAGGGTGAACTCCCCGTCGACAAAGCAGACGGCCATATCCCCGTCCCTGGCTTCCAGAGAACGGTCAATGACGAGAATGTCCCCTTCGCTGACCCCGGCGTCAATCATCGAATCGCCCACCACTCGGGCATAGAAAGTGGCGGCAGGATGCCTTACAAGCTCCTTGTTAAGGTCTATGCATCCGGTCATATAATTGGCTGCCGGAGAAGGAAATCCCGCGTGGACTCCGTCCTCCGCCATCTGGGCGAGGCCAGGGGACGAGCTACCGCTTGGAATGTGCAGATCCATCTGGGATGATTCTCCATTTGGAGAGTGCAGGTCCATCGCACTTCGGCCTTCGGCCGCGGCGGAAAATCCTTCGGTGAATTCTTCTGCGCTCATAGACTTCATTTACCCTTAATGCTTTGATTTTCGGTCTTATCCGAGGCTTCCACCGGACTCATAGCCGCGGCGGAGTCCAGCATCAATTTTACCGCACCCAGCCACAGAAGGGCCTGCCCGGCGTAGTAAGGCACCATTATCAGCCACCTCTCTCCAGATACCGGGTTTACAAACCTGTTCCACGAGAGAATGAAATCAGAGATTAGAAAGAGCGCGGCGCCGATGGAAAAGAGCGGGGAGCGGCGCTGCAGCAGGGCGAGGAGGGTCATCGTGGCGAGTAGCGCGGCATAGACGCTGCAGCCCCAGCGAAGTGAGACTTCTGGGATTGCCGGGATGACGATTACTGCGATTGCGACCAGAGCGGAGGCGATTGCAGCAATGGAGAGTCCCCTGTAAAGCGGCGACTTGCGGAAATCAGTCCCTGAGGAGCCGTCCAGACCTTTGGGACTGTCCGCCTGTGGGCACTTTCTAGCTTCGTAACGCCTTGATTTATAGAGCATTTCTGAGAAAGCCCAGATGTAGAAGACGTGTGCGAGGGCGAAATATCCCATCTGACCGATGAAACTTCCCATAGCGCCCATAGCATCGCCGGTGCAGGAAAGAAGCAGCGCAACGGTGAACTTCCACCCGATGCCAAGATAGCCCCCGAAAAGCGCGAGAGCGGCCACCGGGTAGGCAATTCTGAGCCTTACGACTCCTTCCGGCAGAAGGCTCTCAAGACTTTGTGCTGGCAGGAAGTAGCATACTGCCAAGGTAGTGAATGCCAGTAGGATATAAACTACCTGCAGCCAGGGCGACCGCTTTTTTTGCGGATAATCTTTTTTCTTTTTCATAATGTTCTGTCTTTTCACCATAGGAGAGTAGCGCCCAAATACCGGAGCAACCTTTCGGCCCAGAGGATTTTCGCTAGGAGCGTAACGCAGTAGATCGCTTCTCTCTTTTTGTGCGGTGGGAAAGAGGTCTTATGGTCTGAGGCCGCTGCCGCCCTGTAGTGTTATAGTCTCGCCGGTCACATAGTGCGCGTCCTCGCTGGCAAGGAAAACGCAGACTCTTCCGATGTCGTCTGAGGGGTCGGCAAACCTGCCGAGCGGAATGCCCTGGATGGTCTTTTCGAAGAGCTCGGGATAGTTCTTTTTCCACTCCTGGAGGCTCTCTGTCATCGCAAGCGGGCAAACAACATTGACCCTCACTCCGTCAGGCCCCCATTCCGCTGCGGCTACCCTCGAAAGCCCCCTGATGCCTTCCTTTGCGGCGGCATATGAAGACTGTCCGAGTTTGCCGAAAAGTCCCGCGCCGGAGGCGAAGTTGATGACGCTGCCACGGGTCTCTTTCAAGGCCGGGAAACATTCCCGCATATAGAAAAATGCCGCGTAGAGCCCCGAATTGATGGCGAGGTCGAAGTCTTCCTTTGTGTGCTCGACGAGTGGAAGCCCGGATTTTGAGGTCTGGGCGTTGTTGATGAGCGTGTTGATTTTCCCGAAATGCTCAAGAGCGGTCTTGACGACGCTCTTAACCGAATCTTCGTCGGCTCCGTCTGCAACAAGGGGAAGCACCTCCACGCCATACTCGGCCTCAAGCCGTTCCTTGGCGCTTGTGAGCCTGGAAAGCGTTCTCCCGGTAATGACAAGGTTCGACCCCTCTTTTGCAAATGCAGTGGCAAGTCCGAATCCGATTCCTTTGCCGCCACCCGTAATAAGGGTGACATTTCCTTCTAACCTTTTCATAATTAAATGATTATGGTGTTCATATATTGTCGCGGCTTTTATAAACCGGTGGCAAATATAATAAATCATTTAAAAAGTCAGGAGAAAAGAAATTGTTCTATCTCCCATCAGAAGGAAACTTCAGCTCTAAGTTAGGCGGCTTGGGATGAAATAAATTTTGTCGGATGGTAAATCGTGGGTATTTTTGCGGCTTAAAAATCTGGATATGAAGAAAGCCTCGCTGATAAGAAAACTCATCTCTTTGGTGCCCATAGTCATCCTTGTAGCCCTTCTGGCTCTGAATATCAGCATTTTCGGGAGCGATGCCATCCTGGGGGCGAGTCAGGTCTCGCTGCTTTTCTCCGCCGGGGTTTGCGTTTTTCTGGCGATGTGGCTTTTCAAAACGCCGTGGGAGAAATTCGAGGATGCGATTAAGGGGAACATCGGCGACGTGACCACTGCAATCGTCATTCTTTTTTTCATCGGAGGCATTTCTGGCACCTGGACAATGAGCGGCACGGTGCCGTCCCTTATATATTATGGTGTCAAAATCATTTCCCCGAAGATATTCCTTCTGACGGCCTGCCTTATATGTGCGATTGTTTCGGTGATGATCGGAAGTTCGTGGACAACTATCGCGACAATCGGAGTGGCGCTTCTTGGAATCGGCAAGGCTCAGGGATTCAGTGACGGGATGATTGCCGGAGCCATCATTTCAGGGGCATATTTCGGCGACAAAATCTCGCCTCTTTCGGACACCACCGTGATGGCATCCTCACTTTCCGGCACTCCGCTTTTTAGGCATATCAAGTACCTGATGATTACCACTGTGCCGTCTTTCGTCATAACCCTTGTCATATTCCTGGTACTCGGATTTCTGCACTCGGGGAGCGACTCGGCGCAGATTACGGTCTATACCCAGACGCTTGCCTCCAAATTCAATATAACGCCCTGGACTCTTGTGGTGCCACTTGTTACGGGAGTGCTGATAGCGCTGAAATTTCCGGCCCTGATTGTTCTGGGACTGTCTATGCTGCTGGCGGCGGTGTCATCGCTCATTTTGCAGCCGCACATAATTATGGAGATAGGGGAGCAGGCCCTCTCGTCGCTCGGGGTTGAGGCGGGGCGAGCGGAAACGCTTTTTACCGGCATAGTGAAATCCATCTATGACTCCGTTTCTGTGGATACGGGCGTGGAGGAAGTGAATATACTCGTCTCCTCCCGCGGAATGCTCGGAATGCTCAACACGGTGTATCTTATCATCTGCGCGATGTGTTTCGGCGGGTGTATGAAGGCGAGCGGAATGCTCCACCACCTTGCCTCGCTGATTCTTCCTCTGTCAAAGTCGCGCCCGGGCCTTGTGGGCTCGACGGTCGCTACGGGAGTCGTCCTTAACGGAGTGGTCTCGGACCAGTATCTTTCCATTATCCTGACTTCGGACATTTTCAAGGATATATATCAGCGACGTGGCTATGAAAGCCGCCTTCTGGGGCGTTCGGTGGAGGATTCGTCCACGGTCACTTCTCCGCTTTTCCCGTGGAGCAGCTGCGGAATGACTCAGGCGACGATACTCTCTGTCCCTACGGTGGTCTATCTGCCATACTGCTTTTTCAACATTCTGAGCCCTCTGATGAGCATTCTGATTGCGGCAACTGGCTACAAAATCTACCGCCGTTTATCCCCTGAGACGCCCGGCGCGGAAAGTGAAAAATTCACGGAAATTGTCTAACTTTGCACTCTGCCACGGCCTCCAGCTGCGGCGGATATGTAAATACAACAATTATGAAACGGATATTGATTCTCTCCTTTGCTCTTTTGCTGTGCGCCTTTGAGAGTGCCACCGCGCAGAGCGCAAGTTCTGCCACTTTTTATGACGCTGCGTTTTTCCCGCTTTACGGTAAGGCTGAGACAGATGACCTTAACGCGTCCGTTTCTTCTGCCCTCAGCATCACTCCGGGGGTACTCAGCCCGCTTCCCGACAGTTGCAGGACCGCTTCGCAGACTACGCGCTATCGTCGTCTCCCTCAGAGACTTAAGGGAGTGTCCCGAGATGCGGTGTGGCGGCTGGGCTGCAACAGCGCCGGTCTCTATATCCGTTTCCGCAGCAACTCTTCCGCAATTTACGCCCGCTGGGAGTCGGAAGGCCCGAAGCTTATGAATCATATGACAATGACCGGCATACGCGGGCTGGACCTCTATGTTTTGGAGGACGGAGAGTGGAATTTCCTTGGCAGCGGCAGGCCGAAAAACGCTACCGAAGCCTATACCGAGGCTTGCATAATCGGCAATATGGAGCCACTGATGCGCGAGTATATGCTCTATTTGTCCCTTTATGACGGTGTGAAGTCACTCGCCATCGGGGTGGACGGTTCGGCGCAGATCCTTTTGCCGGAGGCCGAGACCCCTTCTGCTGAGTCACCGGTCGTGTTTTACGGCACCAGCATTCTTCAGGGAGGCTGCGCAAATCGCCCTGGAATGGCTTTCACAAACATAATCTCCCGCAGAATTGGCAGAGAGTGCATCAATCTCGGATTCAGCGGAAACGCTCTGCTGGATATGGAGATAGCCGAGCTTATGGCCGCCGTGGAGAATCCTGCAGTCTATGTTTTCGATTATGTGCCGAACGCCAGCGCTCAGATGATACAGGAGCACGGGGAGGAGTTTTTCCGTATCGTCAGGGATGCCCATCCGGATGTCCCGATCATTTTTGTGGAGAATCCCATCTTCCCTCACGCCCGCCTCGACCGGGAGATGAACGAGAAAATTACCAATAAGAACATCCAGCAGAGGGCTCTGTATGAGAGGCTTAAGAAGTCCGGAGAGAAGAAATTGTTCTATCTCCCGGCAGAAGGAATGATAGGTGAGGACTATGAGGCCACCGTTGACGGCGTACATTTCACCGACGTAGGAATGCTGCGTTACACCGACCACATTATGCCTCTGCTCTGCAAAGCCATCAAATCCTCAAAGCGCTAACGGCCGCAAAATCAGCTGTGTATATAATCAAATTCTGACAAATTCAGTAATTTGGCAGCGATTTGTTCAGTAATTTGGCAGCGATTTATTCAGTAATTTGGCAACCCCCGGGTTCTACAATGCCTCCAGTATGGAGACCATTTCTGCAGGGGTGACTACGAAAGGCTTTAGAGGGAAATGTTTGATGTTGCCGGTGACGAGGTAGGAATCCTCCTTTGAAAGAGCAATCTCGTAGAATACGACATCTTTCGGATCTGGGAAGTCACTATCGATTGCAGAAGTCCTCTCAAGACATATCCCGTCTGTTACAATAGCTTTCAAAACAAGGTCAATCAGAGTCGTGTCCAGATGGAACTTCTCTCTTGAAAGTACGTTTTTATATTCAGCCAGTATCTCATCATTGAATAGTGGCACAATCCGCTCTTGGGTAATGGCGCGGAATATTTTAGCCGGATTTGATTCTATGGACTTAGAGATAATGGCGGAGACGATTACATTTGTATCTATTACCGCGTAGATTTTATTTTCCATCTCTTGCCTCCTGTATCTCGGCATTGATTTCATCAAGCGAAAGCCCCTGTACATCGGCATTTGCAGCCTGCTCCCTCATCCTCAGAAATGCCGTCCAGGCTTCTCTGTTAACTTGCCCCTTGTCAGACGCTTTGATTTCAAAAGGGATGCGTCTTTCGCGCACGACGGTCTTCATAAAGACTGTGATAGCCGCGGTGCTTGTGAATCCGAAATCATCGCAAATCATATCGAAATTTCTTTTTAGTGTGTCATCAACTCTCATTGACAATGTCGCCTGTGCCATATTATTTGTGTTTATTGGTTTATGCAAAAGTAATACATTGTACTTACATTTACAATACCTTTTCGCTATCGCACGTAATTTTTCGGCCTATAGGTCATTTTGCAGGATAAAAATGCATATAAATT
>CAVHYU010000060.1:0-8023 GCA_963640535.1 bacterium
AAGTTCTACTACAAGCTGTTCTCCTTCGGCGAGAACGATTCCCGATTTAAGATTTCCCATAAGGTTGCGGTTGTTGCCCCGGATTGTTATTGTCTGCCGTCGAGCGGGGCAACCTTACTCTCCGGCAGGGGTAAAAACGGTTATAGTTTTTTCGATTAGCGAATTTGGGATTATGGACGGAAAATCGCAACTTCAATGCGTCAATTGTACCTGGAGGGCGGCGATTTATACCCATTGACGGGAATTTTACGGATTGACGCGCTTCCCTCCGGGGGATTTTGCATATATTTGTCTTCGTTATGACACAAACCATCTCAGAATATCTCTGTGACTTCAGCTTCGGAATGCTTTTCTCGGCGCAGATAATCTTCACCGGGGTTATGTATTTCAAGGGAAAGACACATAGCCTGCAGAAGGCCGTATTCTTTTTTATGGCTTATATGCTTGCCATCAGTGCCTTCGAACTCGTTTTCTTTCTGTTCACGAAAGTCGCGGGCAAATACGCCTCCCTTACCTCTCCTCTCACCGACATCCTGGAGATGACCGTTATCCCGGCGGCACTTCTGCTTTTCCTTCGAATCGTGGACCCAGAGCGTAGAAGGAGATGGCTTCTTGGAGCGAATGTCCTGCTCTATGCCGCTATGCTGGCATCCTACAGCATCCTTCAGGACGAACGCCTGTACTGGTTTGTGATGATATTCAGCATCGTCTATTCCATAGTGATTATCGCCTACGGATTTTTCGCCGCCAGACGGTACAACAACATTCTGAAAAACAATTTCTCTGACGATGCTCTGTCGCTCTACTGGCTCCGGTACATCATCTACAGCTACGCAGCCATTATGAGCATCTGGGTCTGGGCCTCTGTCTGCGAATCTCCATACGCGGTGGCGCTGTACAATGTGGGGATGATTGTGCTTTTGGGCCTCATCTGCTATTTCTCATACCGTCAGGACGATATGCTGGACGCTCTAAAGGCTCTTTCGACCGACGACAGAACTCGCGCGCAGATTGCCAAGGACCGTAGCTTCGCCTCCGACATCGAAAGGCTTTTCCGCGAGAAGGAGATTTATCTCGACCCGAAACTCTCAATCGGGGACCTTGCCAAGGCGCTGGGCACAAATAGGACGTATGCATCCAATTTTCTGAACGACCAGATGCACACGAATTTCTATGAGTATGTGAACGGATGGAGAGTGGAGAAGGCGAAAAAACTGCTGTCAACGACGACGCTCCCGCTTGAAAGAGTGGCTGAGAAGGCGGGGTTCAACTCCATCAGCAGTTTCCGGCGCTATTTTACCGCCGCCTGCAGTATAACGCCGTCTTCCTACCGAAAGAGAAATTGGCATTCTCAAGTTTCGCAGTGCGAAAGTTAAAATAAGTTAATTTACAGAAGGTCAATGCTGAAGACGGAGGGGCCGCTGCCTGACATTGCTGCGTAGAGGCAGTTTGGGGAGGCGTAGCAGGAGGCGATGGTTTGCTCCACTATGGGGTGGGCGGAAGCGATTACCGGCTGGAAATCGTTGTGAATGAGGTTTTTCCACTCCGCGATCGGGGCTTTCAAGGCCTCAGAGAGAGGAACATCCGGGACTGAGGGAGTTATCAGGCTGTAGGCTTTGCCTGTGGAGATGCTCAGGTGCTCGTCCAGGGCGATAACCCTCAGGCGGTAGTTTTTGCGGGGAGTTTCCGTGGAGTCTCCGGCAGGCCGTCCGAGTGAAACTGCGGCCTTATCAAGGGGTCCTCCAGGGAAATTTTGCGTAGATGCGCTTTCTCCGAAATCGATTGAGTCGAGCGGAAACGGGGTCAGCTTTTCGCCGCGGCCTTCGGCGAACATCGGACGGTTGAAGATGAAAAACGGGCAGTCGCTGCCGAGAGTGGCGGCAAGAGAGACGAGTTCCTCCTCGCCGAGTCCTAGAGAGAACATCTCGTTGAGCATTTTGAGCGTAAAAGCCCCGTCGGACGACCCTCCGCCAAGACCTGCGCCCACAGGATTACGCTTTTCAAGGTATATTGCAACCGGCGGAATGCCGTAGCGCTCTCTCAGAAGCCGCCACGCCTTCGCGCAGAGGTCCGAATTCGGGTCCCAGTCCGGGATGCCGGGTTTGGAGGAAAAAATCCTAATGCTGAACTCCTCTGCGGGGGTTATCTCCAGAGAGTCGCTCAGGCCGAAATAGGGAACGAAAAGCGAGCAGATGTCGTGGAAGCCGTCGGGACGGCGGCGCAGGACATTCAAACCGATGTTGACTTTGACGTTGGGGTGTGTAATCATAGTATATTCCGGATGGCGGTCTCTACTTCAGCGCTCAGAGCCTCACGCTCCTCCTCGGAATCCACAAGATCGAAAACCGGTGAGACGAACGAAATCATCTGGAGGAAACGCGCCTCGCGAAGAGAAATTCCCCTTGAACGCATATAGAACTGCTCATCCTCGTTGAGACGTCCGATTGTCGCCCCGTGCGAGCACTTCACGTCGTCGGCGTAAATCTCAAGCTGCGGCTTGGTGTTCACGCGGGCGCCCTCAGAAAGCAGAAGGTTGTGGTTCGCCTGATAGGCCTCGGTTTTCTGAGCATCCTCTGCGACGATGATCCTGCCGTAGAAATCCGACCTCGCAGTGCCGCCGACAAGACCCTTGAAAAGTTGCGAACTGGAGCAGTGTGGAACACTGTGAGAAAGTTCCACACCGATTTTTACTCTCTCTTCGCCCGGGCAGACATACACTCCGTTAAGCGAGAATGACGCACCCTCGCCCTCAAGATTCACCTTCAGCGAAAGGTCGCAGCTAACCCCGGGAAGCACCACGAGGAGCATCCCGAGGCTCTCGTCAGGTCCGAGCGAAATGCTCTCGGGAACCGGGTCGCGTCCGACAAAATAGGTCTTACAGGTTGTCATAGCCGTGTTCCTCGATAAAATCCACCAGTTCGCGGCCCTCGGTGCGGACGATGCGTCCGTCCTTTAGAACGTGCACCACATCCGGAACGATGTACTCCAGAAGCCGCTGATAGTGGGTGATTATGATGGAGGCGTTCTCCGGAGTGTGCAGAGCGTTCACGCCCGAGGCGACGATTCTCAGCGCATCCACGTCCAGTCCACTGTCCGTCTCGTCAAGAATGGAAAGCACAGGCTCGAGCATCGCCATCTGGAAAATCTCGTTGCGCTTTTTCTCGCCTCCCGAGAAGCCCACATTAACTTCCCTCTTGGCAAATTCGGGCTTCATCTGAACGAAAGACATCTTTTCCTTTAGAAGTTTCAGAAACTCGGCGGCCTTCATAGGCGGCAGCCCCTGCGCCTCGCGACGGGAATTCACCGCAGTTTTCATAAAATTGGTGATGCTCACCCCCGGAATCTCCACAGGGTACTGGAACGACATAAAAATGCCTGCCCAGGAGCGTTCCTCAGGCGACATCTTGAGAAGGTCGCGTCCCATATACTCGATTTCCCCCTCGGTGACGGTGTATTGCGGTTTTCCCGCAAGCACAGAGCTGAGTGTGCTTTTTCCTGCGCCGTTCGGGCCCATAAAGGCGTGGATTTCGCCCTTGCGAATTTCGAGGTCAATCCCCTTGAGGATTTCCTTTCCCTCGATGCCTGCCCTGAGGCCCTTGATTTTCAATATAATATCATTTGCCATAATTCTGTATTTTAATTTCCGCGCACTAAGCTTTTTTTCTGTACAGCTTCATCCACGAGACCAGCGAAATGATGCCGTTGATGAGGTAGAGGCTGCATACTATCGGCATAAACACGTGTCCCACAGAGATATGCAGCGCAAGCTGAGTGATGTTGACAAGCAGCCAGGCCACCCAGCAGTCCCACTTTTTGAGCGCCGACAGCAGCTGCGCCACAAGGATGAGCACAGTCACGCAGGCGTCAAGGTAAGGCACCGGATCGGCAGGGAATGTACACGGAAACCAGACCGTTCCCATCTGCCTCAGAAGCCATCCCCAGAGCCCCGCGAAGACGAAAACCGAGGCGATGGCGGCGATGCGGCCCTTCCACGAAAGCATCGAGACTTTCAGAGCCGACCGGTCCTCGGAGGACTGCTCCCCGCTCCCCGGATGGGTCCAGCGGTAGTGCCCCAGGATGTTGATTCCGAGCGAAATCGGCTGCAGCAGGAGGGAAGCATAGAGGTGCTTGTTCCAGAACATCAGGAAGAGGGCCGCCGTGTAGAGGTAGCCCACCCAGAAGTTGTATTTGCTGTTGCGCCCGGCAAGCACCACGCAGGTAAGGCCCAGCACCGAGGTGATGAGGTCTATCAGGAGCACCGGGTAGTCGTCCCCAAGCGTAAAAAGCGTATAATTAATCCAGTCCAAAATTTTCAATTCAATATTATCGTTCTATTCTATCTAAACCGTCTCTGAGGCGGGTCTTAAAAGGATTTTATCCGGAATCACAACACGGCAATGAGCATTTTCATTCGACCTGCGCTAACCCACAGAGCCTTCCAAAGACACTGACAACAGTTTCTGCGCCTCCACGGCAAACTCCATCGGGAGCTTTGAGAGGACCTCCTTGGCATATCCGTTAACAATCAGTCCCACAGCATCTTCCGCTCCGATTCCACGCTGATTGCAGTAGAAAAGCTGGTCCTCGCTGATTTTGGAAGTCGTCGCCTCGTGCTCCACGACCGCAGTCGGGTTGGCGTTCTGGATGTCCGGGAAGGTGTGGGCCCCGCAGCGGGAGCCTATCAGGAGGCTGTCGCACTGGGAGTAGTTCCTCGCGTTGTCCGCCCCCGGGAGCATTTTCACAAGCCCGCGGTAGCTGTTCTGGCTGTGTCCTGCTGAGATTCCCTTGCTCACGATGCGGCTTCGGGTATTGCGCCCGACGTGAATCATCTTCGTGCCCGTGTCCGCCTGCTGGTAGTTGTTCGTGACGGCGACGGAGTAGAACTCGGAGGAGGAATTGTCTCCCCGAAGGATTGTGGAAGGGTATTTCCAGGTGATTGCGGAGCCAGTCTCCACCTGAGTCCACGAAAGGTGACTCCCCTCGCCCCGGCAGAGTCCGCGTTTGGTGACGAAATTGAAGATTCCTCCCCTGCCCTCGGCGTCTCCGGGGTACCAGTTCTGGACAGTGGAGTATTTCACATCGGCATCTTTCTCCACGACAATCTCCACCACGGCCGCGTGCAGCTGGTTTTCATCCCTCATAGGAGCCGTGCACCCCTCCATATAGCTGACATACGCCCCCTCGTCGGCGACGATGAGCGTGCGTTCGAACTGACCCGTGCCCTTCGCGTTGATGCGGAAGTAGCTGGAAAGCTCCATCGGGCAGCGGACCCCCTTGGGGATGTAGCAGAATGAACCGTCGCTGAACACGGCGGAATTGAGCGCAGCGTAGAAATTGTCGCCCGAAGGCACTACGCTGGCAAGGTATTTCCTCACGAGGTCCGGGTGTTCCCGCACGGCCTCGGAGAACGAGCAGAAGATGATTCCTTTCTCCTCGAGCGCCGCCCTGAAGGTGGTCTTCACGGAAACGGAGTCGAAAACGGCATCGACGGCCACTCCGGCAAGCCTTTCCCGCTCCTGAAGCGGAATGCCGAGCTTGTCGAAAGTCTTCTCAAGCTCCGGGTCTATGGTCTTGGGGCCGTCAGCGGCGGATTTAGGCGCAGCATAGTAGATTATGTCCTGAAAATCTATTTCAGGGATATTGAGGTGTCCCCAGCGGGGAACGCTCATTTTCTGCCACTTGCGGAATGCGTCGAGACGGAACTCAAGCAGCCATTCGGGCTCCTCCTTCTTTGCGGAGATGAGCCGTATAATGTCCTCGTTGAGCCCTTTCGGAACGAACTCCTGCTCAACATCGGTCACGAATCCGTGCTCATATTCCCGCTCGGAAAGTTCTTCAAGTATGGTATTTTTTCCTTCGTCCATTGCTGAAATTTACAGGTGCAACTCGCAACGGGTCACCCCGTTTCGATGCAAGGCGCAAAGATAGTAAATTCTCTCGTGAAATGATGACGGGCTGCAGGCTTATAGCACCTCGGGGCTATCGGCCTTCCCGCAAGGTCTTGCCGTTATCCTTGACTACGGCCTTCTTCCACTTTTCGGTGTAGCCCGGCCAGCCTATCTTGTCGGGGATTTTGTCGGAGTAGCCGTTTGTGACCCAGCTGCCGTCGGGGTTCTGAGCCTTCACGTTGCCGTCAAGGAACTTCACGAGGAGGTATTCCTCCATTTCGGTCCAGCGGGAGAACATCTCCTGGGCCGTGTTCACTGAGAACCGGGTGAGATATTCGCAGGTCTCGGGCACGCGGTCGTACTGCGGACGGACGGTCTCGTTGCGGCGGAGGAACATCGGCTTGAGCTGGATTTCACTGCTGTAGATTTTGTAGGCGGCGGAATCGGCCTTCTGCACCTCGCAGATCTGACGGAGCTCCCACTCGTCAACGGCCTCGCGCACCGTCGGGGCCATAATGTTGTAGGCCTTGTAGCAGGCGTTCGCTACGCGGTTGCACATCCAGAAGGCTGAGGTGGCGGAGTAGTGGAGGATGTCGCCGTTGCCCTCGCGGAAGCACTCCGGCACTTCCTTCGTGCAGACATAAATCGGTGAGAGCCAAGAAGTTGCGGCGTCATCACAGCCGAACCACAAAAGCGCACCGATTGTGTCCGGGAGCCAGCCACGGCTCTGCGCCACAAACCAGAAGCCCGTCTGCTGGGTCGCCATAGCCCTCTCGTTGATGTATTTCTTTCCGTTCACTTCCCATCCCATAGGCCTCCAGCGGTACGGAAGGGCGTTCCCACCGGCTCCGATGTCGGTAGTCATATCCATCGGGGTGCCCTCGAAGTGGTCGCGCATAGCGTCAGCCACGTCCTTCACGGAGACTTTCTCGGCTGGCTTCACGAAAAGCGGAAAACGCTTTTTCTTGTCGCGGCCCATTGCGTAGGGGAGGTAGTCGGTGGCAGGGCGGGTGACTTCGTTGCCCTTGTCGTCAATGAAAGTAAACTGGCCCTTGCAGAGAATGTTGAAGGCAGACCACGCCCTTGCCTCGCAGGCTCTCATTCCGCTGAAATCAAGCGGTGCGTAGGTGTCGCAGAAGCTGAACTCGCTGTCCTTGCCCTTGAACCAGCCCATTTCGCGGGCGAATGAAATCACATCCGGGGCGTAGAGGCAGTTCTCGGGGTCGTCGAGAGGGAAGGTGCTGATGCGGGATTGGTTGGCGTGGGCGCAGATATAGCCGTCAGGCACCCTGCGGGCCACCCAGACGATGCCTTTGCGGACGTTCACACCGTTCTCGATTTTGGTTCCCTTGCCGATGAGGTCCATAACCCAGACCTCGTTCTGGTCGGCGATGGAAAAAGACTCGCCCTCGGAGTAGTAGCCATAGGTGTTGGCAAGGTCCACGATGGTTTCGATGGCTTCACGGGCCGTTGAGCACCTTTCGAGCGCGATGTATATCAGGGAGCCGTAGTCCACAAGACCCGTGGTGTCCCAGAGCTCGCTACGGCCGCCGTAGGTGGTCTCGCCGATTATGAGCTGCTTTTCGTTCATATTTCCGACCCTCTGGTAGGTCACGGAAGCCTGAGGGATGCGGCAGAGGAATTTTCCGCTGTCCCAGTCTACGACATCTCGCATAGCCCCTTTGTCCCAGAAGCCTCCGCGAAGGTAGTAGAGTTCGCCGTAAAGCTGATGAGAATCAGCGGCATAGGAAATCATATTCGAGCCGTCGGCGCTGGCTCCTGCGGTGATGAGGATGTTGCTGCAGGCAGAGGCCTCCTGTGGAGAGGCGAGGGATGCTGCGGCCGCAAGAGCGATGGCGGCGCAGAGGGAGAGTTTTCTTGCTGTATTCATATATTCTATTTTATTTTTCCAAGGTGCGGATATTCGTTATTATTTCTCTGGGTATCAGGCGGTTGTATTCTTTGGAAACTTACTCGCCACGGCGTCCGGAGGACGCAAACTGCAAAATTAGATAAAAATTACTAATTTTGTGCTTTTGTGGCCCCGGAGGAACCCATAACCCCGTTTCTTCGGCAGAATAAGTGCGTGGGACTTTGAGAGGGAGATTAGAGAGAAAAGGGTTATATATAAATGA
>CAVHYU010000061.1:0-7448 GCA_963640535.1 bacterium
ACTATGAACCGGAAAAACAAATTATGGCTATTCGCATTCCTGCTGAATTGCATTTTTTTCTACTCCTGCGAGAAATACAATAAAAATGAAGGCGGTTGGGACATAGAAGTTGAGTTTGACTGCAAAGAGGTTCATTTTAGTCTTGACGGCGGTCAGAAAGAAATAAAATGTACTAATAATTTGACTGAGTGGCTCCCGGACTCCATCTATGCGCTACCATACGACGAGAACGAGAACAATAATGTATCAACAGGAGCCATTACTGTTCAGAAGACTTCTCTGTCTTCCGCTCTTATTACAGTCGGGCCTTCGGAAACACGCAGAAAGTGGTGCGTATACTTCTTTGAAGGAGTTATGGAAAGAGGTGAAGTGTATATCAGGAATAAAATGATGAAAAAGATATTTTTTATGTGTTTTATCGGTACTTTGTCTGGTTATTACTCCATCCTGTACAAAAACCGACCATCTCGATAATATGGAATTTGACTGCAATAAAGTATTTTTCAATTCAGAAGGGGGCAGCAAAACCATAACTTGTCTGAACTATTCGGGACTAGAGATTCGCTCAATAAGGTAGACATTGAAAATTGATAACTTTAACACTCAGACCATCCTCAATGAGGGTATTAATGTAGCGATAACTTCCTCAACAACTATAGAGATAACCGTTTCTCCTGCCTCAGATAACCGCCAGTGGGAAATCTATTTCTCCGATAGTATGGGTAAGGCTCAGGGTGACGTATATGTATACCAAGAGGTTACTCCCGAGCCAAATCTATAAGGCCCTCAAGAAATAGGTTTTATGTTAGCCTGGAAAAGTAGTGTGAATGTCACTAATATTTCCAGACGCGAAGGTATTGCTGGAGGGCCCACATCTCGTCGCGGTATTTTGCGGCTGAGGCGAAATCCAGGTCGGCTGAGGCCTTCTTCATATTCGCCTTTGCCGTTTCGGCGGCCTTCTCCACCTGTTCGCGGGACATAGCCCTGATGACCGGGTCCTGGAGAACGGCGGCGAGGTCGGCCTGGATGAAACCGTCCACGCTGGCGCTGCTGTTTTCCCTTGCCGCATCGTGGCCGAAGCCCACTGTGACCCTGCCTCTTCCCAAGTCTGACGGACTCGGTACATACTCCGGGTCGTCGTAGGCGTTTGCCGCACTGACGTTTCCCCTTCCGAGATTCGCCGCGCTGACTTTCCCAGGGGTGCCGAAGCCGGCAGCCTTTGCCGCGGCGGCCCTCTCTGATGCCTTGAAGGATGCCGCGCCGAAGCGTCCTCCCTGGGCTCCACCCTCGTGACCCTCCGCCAGAGAATTACTCTTTACCGCCACCTGACGCGGCACAATGCCGTGCATCTTGTTGTACTCCATCTGCTTGGCCCTTCGGCGCTCGGTCTCGGAGATGGTCTCCTGCATTGAGCGGGTGATGGAGTCGGCGTACATAATCACAAGGCCGTTCACGTTGCGGGCGGCGCGGCCTGCGGTCTGGGTCAAAGCCCTGCCGGAGCGGAGGAAGCCCTCCTTGTCCGCGTCCAGAATGGCTACGAGCGAGACTGTCGGGATGTCAAGTCCTTCCCTCAGGAGGTTCACGCCCACGAGAACGTCGAACAGCCCGTTCTTGAAGTCCTCGATGATTTCCACCCTTTCCATCGTGTCCACGTCGGAGTGGATGTAGCGGCAGCGAACGCCCATATTCGTAAAGTATTTTTCCAGCTCTTCGGCCATTCTCTTTGTGAGAGTGGTCACGAGCACTCTTTCGTCGGCCTCGGCCCTCACTCGGATTTCCTCCAGGAGGTCATCCACCTGGTTCTTTGTCGGGCGCACCTGAATCGGCGGGTCAAGCAGCCCGGTCGGGCGCACAACCTGCTCCACCACAAGGCCTCCGGACTTCTCCAGTTCATATTCAGCCGGAGTCGCGCTCACATACACAGTCTGTCCCGCGATGGCCTCGAACTCGTCGAACTTCAGAGGACGGTTGTCGGCCGCGGCTGGAAGGCGGAACCCGTAGTCGATGAGGACTGACTTTCTGGAGTGGTCTCCGCCGTACATAGCCCTGATTTGGGGGATGGTGACGTGGCTCTCGTCAATGAAAGTGATGAAATCCTTGGGGAAATAATCCATAAGGCAGAATGGCCTCATTCCCTCGCTGCGGCCGTCGAAATAGCGCGAATAATTCTCGATTCCCGGGCAATAGCCCATCTCCTTGATCATCTCAAGGTCATATTCCACCCTCTGCTTGAGCCTTTTGGCCTCCATTCCCTTTCCATACTCCACAAGCTGGTCGTAGCGGATGCGAAGGTCGTCCTGAATCTGGCTCACTGCCTTGGCTGAGCGTTCCTTAGTGGTCACGAAATTGTTGGCCGGGTAGATGGAAATCTCGTCAATGTCCTGAAGCGTGGCCCCCGAAACGGGGTCTATGACGCAGAGCCGGTCCACTTCGTCGCCGAAAAATTCAATCCTTACGGCATTCTCCCCATATCCTATGCAGACGTCCACCGTGTCTCCCCTCACGCGGAAAGTGCCCCTCTTGAAATCCGTTTCCGTGCGGGAATACAGGGCGTCCACAAGCTGATAGAGAAGGCGGGTGAGGCTGCGCTGCTCTCCTTTTTTTACTGTAACCGTCTGGGAATGAAAGTCTTCCGGGTTGCCGATTCCGTAGAGGCAGGAGACGCTGGAAATTACAATCACGTCCCTCCTTCCGGACATCAGGGCAGAGGCTGCGCTGAGACGGAGTTTTTCAATCTCGTCGTTGATGCTCAGGTCCTTCTCGATGTAGGTGTCGGTGGTGGGGATATATGCCTCCGGCTGATAGTAGTCGTAGTAGGAGACGAAATACTCGACGGCGTTGTTCGGGAAGAAGGACTTGAACTCCCCGTAGAGCTGCGCCGCAAGGGTTTTGTTGTGGCTGAGGATGAGGGCCGGCCTCTGGAGCCGCTCGATGACGTTCGCCATCGTGAAGGTCTTTCCCGAGCCGGTGACGCCAAGAAGCGTTACGGCATCCACTCCCTGCCTGAGGGCCTTGCAGATGCCGTCTATCGCTCCGGGCTGGTCGCCCGATGGACTATAATCCGATACTATACGGAATTTATTCATTTGTGTTTCTTTTTGGGCTATGTCCATTTTCTCATCGGTCGAGTACCCCGGTACACTCCCTCTTCAAAAATGTATCTATCCTCAAAAATTATTTGTGAGGGAGGGGGACTAGCGGTTGGAGTACATCGAGTCGTAGTACTTGAGGTAATCTCCGCTGGTCACGTTGTCCATCCAGTCCTGGTTGTCAAGGTACCAGCGGACGGTCTTTTCTATGCCCTCCTCGAACTGAAGCGACGGCTCCCAGCCCAGCTCCCTCTGGAGTTTGGAGGAGTCGATGGCGTAGCGCGCATCGTGCCCGGGGCGGTCGGTGACATAGGTGATAAGACCCAGGTCTTCGCCCTCCCGGCGGCCAAGGAGGCGGTCCACAGTCGCAATCACCACCTTTATTATGTCGATATTCTTCCACTCGTTGAATCCGCCGATGTTGTAGGTCTCGGCCGGTGAGCCCTTGTGGAAAATCAAGTCAATCGCCCTCGCGTGGTCCTCAACGTAGAGCCAGTCGCGCACGTTCTCGCCCTTTCCATAGACAGGGAGAGGCTTGCGGTGACGGATATTGTTGATAAAGAGCGGGATGAGCTTCTCCGGGAACTGATATGGACCGTAGTTGTTGGAGCAGTTCGTGACGATGGACGGGAAGCCGTAGGTGTCGTGAAACGCCCTCACAAAGTGGTCTGAAGAGGCTTTTGATGCGGAATAGGGGGAGTGAGGGTTGTATTTGGTGGTCTCAGTGAAGAAATTCTCGCCGTAGGCAAGATGATGCTTTCCCGAGGAGGCCTTTGTCGTGAAAGGCGGCTCCACTCCCTCCGGACGGGTCATTTCGAGAGCCCCGTAAACCTCGTCGGTGGAGATGTGGTAGAAAAGTTTGCCTTCGTATTTCTCCGGGAGTGACTCCCAGTAGAGACGGGCGGCCTGAAGAAGGCTCAGAGTGCCCAGAACATTGGTCCGAGCGAAGGTGAACGGGTCCTTGATGGAGCGGTCCACGTGGCTTTCGGCGGCAAGGTGGATGACTCCGTCCACACCTTCTTCCTTCATAAGGGCGAGAATGCCCTCGAAATCGCAGATATCCATTTTGACAAAGCGGTAGTTCGGCCTGGACTCAATGTCGCGAAGGTTCGCGAGGTTGCCGGCGTAGGTGAGCTTGTCCACATTTATAATCCTGTAATCAGGATATTTGTTCACGAAAAGGCGCACAACGTGGCTTCCGATGAATCCTGCGCCTCCTGTAATCATTATTGTCCTTTTTGCCATTTTGCTTGTGTTGTTATGGGGTATCTATGTTCAGGCGTCTGCTTTGAGGAAGTTTCCCCGATAGAGCCGCCCTCGGGGCTTTATTTTTTTAGAAGATTATTGATGCAGCGGCGGAGGGAATCGGTCCAGTAGGGGATTTCCACACCGAAGGTTTCCTTGATTTTGGTCTTGTCCAGAACCGAATATGCGGGCCGCTGCACCGGGCTAGGGAACTCGTTGCTGTGGCAGGGGAGTACGCGGCAGGATGTGTTGCCGGAGAATTCCCCGGTCATCTTGGCGAAGTCGAACCACGAGCAAACTCCTTCGTTGCTGAAGTGATAAATGCCTGTCTTTGAGTATTTTGTGTCGCAGGCGTCCTTCCGCTCAGCGGTCCAGTCGGAGAGCACCCTGATGATGACCCGCGCAAGGTCAAGGGCGTAGGTCGGAGTGCCGGCCTGGTCGAAAACCACCTTGATTTCCGGCTTGGAAGATGTGAGCGCCATCATAGTCTTGCAGAAATTCTTTCCGAACTCGGAGTAGAGCCACGCCGTGCGGATGATGACGTAAGAGCCTCCAAGAGCCTGAATCTTCTGCTCACCGTGGAGCTTAGTGAGTCCGTAAACTCCCGTCGGAGTGCCTTTCTGGTCTTCGCGACAAGGGATGTTGTAGGGCTCTTTCCCGAAGACATAGTCAGTGGAAATCTGCACAAGAAGACCTCCCGCTTCGTTAATGGCACGTGCAAGGTTCTCGGGCGCGTCGGCATTGAGCTTCTCGGCGAGGGCCCCGTTACTCTCTGCGGCGTCCACATTGGTGTAGGCGGCGCAGTTCACAATCGCGTCAATCCCTTCGCTGCGGACGATGCCCCTGACTGCCTCAAGGTCCGTTATGTCAAGATGCACGGTTTCAACTCCTTCTACATCCGTAACGTCTGTAAAAACCCACTCCCAAGGGGTCTCCGGGGCGACAAGCCTCATTTCGTTGCCAAGCTGTCCGTTGGCGCCGGTTACAAGAATTTTCATTGTCTCACTTTTAACTCGGCAGACGCGCTCGGCCTGCCGTTACAGTTTATTTTCCTTCCTCGGCAAGCCTGAGGAGATACTGTCCATATTCGTTCTTCGCCATCGGAGCGGCGAGTTCCTTCATCTTCGCAGAGTCAATCCAACCGCGTCTGAAGGCGATTTCTTCAAGGCATCCGATTTTGAGCCCCTGCCTTTTCTCTATGACCTCGATGAAGGTTGAGGCCTCGGAAAGACTGTCGTGGGTGCCGGTGTCAAGCCAGGCGAAGCCTCTTCCGAGCGTCTTCACCCTCAGAGTTCCCTCTTCAAGGAATCGCTGGTTCACCGTGGTGATTTCCAGTTCTCCGCGGGCTGAAGGCTTGATGTTTTTCGCTACGTCCACGACCTTGTTCGGGTAGAAATATAGGCCCACAACTGCATAATTTGATTTCGGCTTTGCTGGTTTTTCCTCGATTGAGAGGCACTTTCCGGAGGCGTCAAACTCCGCGACTCCGTACCTCTGAGGGTCTGAAACCCGGTATCCGAACACGGTAGCAAGGCCTTTCTCTGCGTCTGCGACTGCTTCTTCAAGCATCCTCTCGAATCCCATTCCGTGGAAGATGTTGTCACCCAGCACAAGGCAGGCGCAGTCGTCTCCGACGAATTCCTCTCCGATGATGAAGGCCTGTGCAAGTCCGTCAGGGGAAGGCTGCTCGGCGTAGGAGAAATTGACCCCGTAGTCGCTTCCGTCCCCGAGAAGGCGGCGGAATCCCGGCAGGTCAAGCGGAGTGGAGATGATGAGAATGTCCCGGATTCCCGCGAGCATAAGCGTGGAAATGGGGTAGTAAATCATCGGTTTGTCGAAAATCGGGAGCATCTGTTTGCTTACTCCCTTGGTGATGGGGTAGAGCCTTGTGCCGGAGCCTCCGGCGAGAACTATGCCTTTCATATTCGTTTGTGTGTCAGAAAATTAGCTTTCTAAAATGGGGGACTCTCCTTCGGACTATTTTGAAATCTCCGGGTACAAATCCTCGCCCCAGGCAAAAGGGGACTCAATGTCAGATAGGCGCGGATGGCATTTGTCCTTTTCGGAGAGCACAATGTCTTCCGGGGAAATTTTCCAGTCGATTCCGAGCGCTGGGTCGTCCCAGGCGATGGCGCCTTCAGACTCGGGAGCATAGAAATTATCGCATTTGTACTGGAATACCACTTCATCGGAGAGAACGGCGAATCCGTGTGCGAATCCTCTCGGGAGGAAGAGCTGGCGGTGATTGTCCTCCGTGAGTTCCACAGCCACGTGCTTCCCGAATGTTGGCGAACCTTTGCGGATGTCCACAGCGACATCAAGCACGGAGCCGCGTACCACCCTCACGAGTTTGCTCTGGGCAAATGGCGGGGTCTGAAAATGCAGCCCGCGGAGTACCCCGTAGCGGGATTTGCTCTCGTTGTCCTGCACGAAACGCACCGTGCGCACCGCTGCACAGAAGTCCCTCTCGGAAAAGGATTCGAAAAAATATCCCCTGTTGTCGCCGAAAACTTTGGGCTCCAGAATGACTACGCCCTCAATGTCTGTTTTGATTACGTTCATAATACCTAACTTAAGTTTGCCGGTCCTTCGTTGAAAGTCCCGCCATCATTGCCCTGCCGCAAAATGTCCTGCCTCCGGGCAGACCCTTCGCGGCGGCTTCACATCTTAGCCGAAGGCAAAGATGCACGAAACTCTAGTGCCGTTTCAAACAAAGCACAAATTTACTCATATCCCCCCGCATTTCAAAAACATTTTCCCATATGTGAGGAAAGTGCCGCTTTCTACTACGAGACTGCCGGGTAGACTTATTTCTTGTTTAACTTGAAGTCGACACCGCAGATTCTGAGCACTTTGCAGTAGTTTGCCTGTTCGCGGTAATTGATGGAAAAAAGCCATTCGAGGGCGGGCTGCAAAGACTTTTTAGTTTTTAGATAGATTAGTCTTTTAAGACTGTTCTTTACCAGAACTGTGGAATACCCTTGCCCGCTTACTGCAATGCACAGAAGCCTTTCGTAGGCGTGGGCCATCGTGCCGCAACTGTGTGAGGCTCCGGTGGCCTGGAATATGTCTTCGGAGATTTTCTTGTCCTGGAGCCATCCTAGAGCCGATGCC
>CAVHYU010000062.1:0-7381 GCA_963640535.1 bacterium
TAATAATTTTTCACAAATTATTTACCTTTGGAGGTTTGTTCCGCCTTCCGGGCATCGGAAAATAGAATTTATGGCACTGAATGACAATAAGATAATAAGAAAAAGGTTCATCCACACCTTCCTTTCGTCGGTGGTGAGCATCTCTCTGGTGCTGCTGCTGGTGGGGATTGCGGGGCTGCTGCTCGTGTCAAAGGGGAGCGTTTCTGACTACCTCAAGGAAAATATGCAGGTGAGCGTGATGATGAAACGGAATGTGGGGGAAGCCGCCGCGCTGAAATACAAAAAGAGCATCGACGACCTTCCGTTCGTGAGAAGTTCCGCCTACATTTCGAAGGAACAGGGAGCGAGGGAGATGGCTCAGCTGCTCGGGGAGGATTTTCTGAGCATTTTCGAAACCGCGCCGATTCCGGTTTCGATTAACCTCACTCTGAAGGCCGACTATGTTTCGCCCGATTCTCTGGCGGTGGTGAAGGCCGCGCTGGAAGGATCTGCGCAGGTGGAGGAAGTGGTGTATCAGCAGTCGCTGGTGGACGCTCTCAACTCGAACCTGAGCAAAATCTCGATTTTTCTCGCCGTATTCATCGCTCTGCTGCTTTTCATCTCTTTCGTGCTGATTAACAACACGGTAAGGCTGAGCGTATATTCAAAAAGGTTCACAATCCACACGATGAAAATGGTGGGGGCGACACGGGGATTCATTGCCCGGCCGTTCCTGCTTCAGGGAGCGTTCCAGGGGCTTTTCGCTTCGTTCATCGCAACCCTGATGATTCTCGGAGGGCTGTTTTTTCTCCGTCATCAGTTCGCCCAGCTTTTCGCGGTGTTCACTCTCCCGATGCTCGTGGAGGTCATCGCGATTGTGGTGGTGAGCGGACTTGCAATCTGCGTTCTGAGCAGCTATGTGACCGTAAACAAACTCATTTCGTTGAAAAAGTCGGAACTTTACTATTGACGCCGGGGGGGGGAATTGAAAAAGGCGGATGGAGAGGAAGTATATACCTATAATATAGACAGTTAGAAAATAAGATATGGATAAAAAGAAAAACAATACTGTGCAGAGCGACGCTAGTGAAAAGATGGCGATAACCCCACGGGGACTCAGGCTGCTGCTTGCGGGACTTATAGTTATGATCGCAGGGTACATTCTCCTTTGCGGAGGGGCAAGCTCCGACCCTAAGGTCTTCAGCTACGAAATCTTTGATTTTCAAAGACTTGTAGCTGCACCGCTCGTTATACTTGCAGGCATCGCGATTGAAATCATCGCGATTCTCGGAGTGCGCAGGGGAGGTAAAAAAGAATAAAAAAGTCGGCAGGAAATGAACTGGTACGAAGGCATATTGCTCGGTCTGTTGCAGGGACTTACGGAGTTTCTGCCGGTGAGCAGCAGCGGACATCTGCAGATTGGAAAGGAACTGCTCGGCATCGAGGCCGGGGGCGACCTGGTTTTTGAGGTCACGGTGCACGCCGCGACGGTCCTGAGCACTATTGTGGTGTTTCGGAAACAGATTTGGGATCTTCTCAAGTCTCTTTTTGTCAAGGACGGACTTTTTCGCAGCATAGCGCACCCGTCCCGCTTCAACGAAGGAACGGACTATGTGCTGAAAATCTGCGTTTCGATGATTCCCGTATTCATCGTAGGAGTCTTCTTCAAGGACGCTGTGGAGGGACTTTTCAGTTCGATTTACGTTGTGGCCGGAGCGCTTCTGGCTACAGCTCTGCTGCTTTTCCTTTCGGACAATGTCTCTAAGCTTAAGGGCTGCAGGTGCTGCCGCCACTCTTCTCCGCTCTCTCCCGCCCACGGGAGCACCGCTGAGGGAGTTTCAGTAGAGGGCGTTTCAGCAGAAGTGGCAGACTCAGGTTCGGAGGAAGGTGCAGCCCAGAGGCCCGCAAACGGCATCTCATACTGGCAGGCGCTTGTCGTCGGACTCGGGCAGGCCGTTGCCGTAATCCCGGGACTTTCCCGCTCAGGCACCACCATCGCGACGGGTCTTCTGTGCGGAGTTAAACGCGACGTCGTGGCCCAGTTCTCCTTCCTTATGGTGCTCATCCCGATTCTCGGCGAGGCCTTCCTTGAGATTGTGGGCGGAGAACTCTCCCAGACTTCAGTAGGAGCGCTCCCTCTTATTCTCGGCTTCCTTTCCGCATTCATTTCGGGACTTTTCGCCTGCAAGGCGATGATAGCGCTCGTGAAAAAGACAAAACTCGGCTGGTTCGCGCTCTACTGCGCTGCTGTCGCCATTCTTATATTCATATTCGCATAAGTTCTCAACCTGCGCGCATAAAATCTTATTAATCAGACGTATAGCCTCAGCTCAATGGCAGGAAAACTCACATATTTCGTTGCTGACGTGCACCTCGGGTGCGACGTTCTGGACCCCGCGGACAGGGAGGCGAGGTTTGTGGGCTTTCTGCGTTCCCTACCGAACGAGACCGAAAATCTCTATCTTCTCGGGGACATCTGGGATTTCTGGTATGAGTGGAGAGATGTGGTGCCGAAGGGCTATGTGAGGGTGTTTGCGGCACTTTTGGACCTTATGGGCAGAGGGGTCAACGTCTATTTTTTCAGGGGTAACCACGATGTCTGGAGCTACTCCTATTTCGAGTCGCTCGGGATGAAAAGGCTTGAACAGCCATACCTCGTAGAGATTGAGGGAAAGACCTTCTGTCTCGGTCACGGAGACGGTCTGGGCCCTGTTCCCCTGGGCTACCGCATCCTCAGCGGAATTTTCCACTGCCGCCCGCTCCAGAAGCTTTTCAGCACTCTGCACCCGTGGTTCGCGTTCCGGCTCGGAAACACCTGGTCCAAGAACAACCGCCTCAAGCACAAGACGGAGTATGTTTTCAGGGGCGAGGACGAGCCGCTGTGCAAGTTTGCGGAGACATTCGGAAGCGAACACAAAGTGGACTACTTCATTTTCGGGCATTTCCACTCGCGGGTGGACATCCCTCTTCGCTGCGGGGCGCGCTTTCTTATGGTCAAGGACTGGTTCCGCGGCTCGCCGTATATCGTCTGGGACGGAGAAAATCTTAAATACGGAGAGGCCGAATAAAAAGCGGTCTACTGCGTTACGCTCCTATCCCAAATCCTCACTTTTATACACACCTCCCGTCCCCTCTGTAGGGGAAGTCGTGCTCCATCTTCCCTATCAGCACACCCCCTCCCTTCAAAGACTCCGCACGGCGCTGTAGTGCCGCACAAAAAAAGAGGATGACCTTTTTCAGCCACCCTCTTTATTGTTTCCGATGTGTTGACTACTAGAGGTTCACATTGTCGGATTTCCAGTCAGCTACTGCAGGCACGATGCCGAGCTCCACGATTTCGTCCCTCATCTTGCAGAGGTGTGCGTATGAAGCGTCGAGAGCGGCCATCTCTTCGGCAGTTCCCTCAGGAAGAGTGTAGTGGCAGCCGGTTGCATCGATTGTAGTAGGCATAGCCATCATCACGTTCTTGTACTTGCCGCAGTTAACGTATGTACCTGCAGGAAGAGTGAACTGAGCGCCGCCCATTGCAGCCTCAATCATCTTGACAGCGTTGTAGGCAGGACTCTGGAATGATGAACGGCCGCGAAGCTTGATGATTGCGGAACCGCCCTGGATTGTCTCCTGTTTGATTTCTGCCATCCTTTCAGCTGAAAGACCCATCTCGGAGAGAGGTTTGCCGGCGATCTTCACCTGTGAAGCGAAAACTGCCATCTGCTCGCCGTGACCGCCGTAGGTGTGCGCACCTGTAACATCGCTCTGAGCTACTCCGAACTCCTTTGCGAGGTTGCTCTGGAGACGGGTTGAGTCAAGGGCTGCGAGGGAAGTGAGCTGCTCAGGCTTCAGACCTGAGTGGATGAGGGCGGTGAGGGCCGTCACGTCAGCAGGGTTGAAGATAACGACAACGTGCTTTACGTCTGGGCAATACTTCTTGATGTAGTCACCGAACTCGGCTGCGATTTTGCAGTTGCCCTTGAGAAGGTCCTCGCGGGTCATACCCTCCTTGCGTGGAGCTCCACCTGAAGATATGATGTATTTCGCATCCTTGAAAGCGACCTCAGGATCAACGGTCCAGGTGATATTTGCACCCTCGAAACCGCAGTGATACATTTCTTCTGCCACGCCGTGAACACCCGGCTCGAAGATGTCGTAAAGGCAGATGTTCGGAGTAAGGCCGAGCATAAGCGCAGTCTGTGCCATATTGGAACCGATCATTCCGCCGGCACCGACAATTGTAAGTTTCTCGTTTGTTAAATATTTCATAATATTATGAATTAAAAATTATCGAAATTCGCGCTTTCCGGCAGGTCGTTTTCCCTGCCTCAAAATCGGGCGCAAAGATAGCAAATTATTGAACAATAGCAACCAACTATCTATGGTTTTGACGGAAAGTCACGATTGAAATATATGATTACTAAAAAAATAACTATATTTGCAGTCTAAATTTAAAACGAAACAGACAAGTGGAACCTCCCAGTCCAATACTAGGCACTCAGAGCATCCCGGCGGACAGTCCTTCTGACCCCCCGCTGTCGGCAATCCTTTATATCGCAAGCTTAGGTACATCCCTCCGCAAAGGGGATGCGCTTTGCCTTTGTGTGTAATGTGGCGTCGGAAATAGCTCAGGACAGGTTTCATATTGGCTAAAGAAGGGGCTGAAAATTTTGCCCCGGAAAGAAATAAGAATAAAAGAATAAAAATATATGGCACTTTATTTAAGGAAAGAACTGAAAAACGGAGCGGAACTCGCAGTCTGGCAGATAACCGAGACCGAAGACGAACTCAAAGCGCTCAGCTCGGTCCCTACTGACGAAATGGAAGAAATCAGCCTCTACGGCAGCGAGTCTCAAAGAAAGCAGAAACTCGCGGTGAGGGCACTCATAAACGAGCTCTTCGACGAGAAGATGTACCTCGATCACCACGACAACGGCAAGCCTTATCTGGAGAACAGCGCCACCAACATAAGCATCACCCACACAAATAAATACGTCGCCGTCATAATCCACGACGAGGACGACCTCGGGATCGACATCGAGTCGCTTGACCGCGATTTCTCGGCTGTGGAGGAAAAAGCCCTCTCGGAAGACGAGCAGGACGACCTTGACGATGACGACCGTATGAAGAAGAACGAACAGCTCGCCATCTACTGGTGCGCCAAGGAAGCCATCTACAAGAGGATGTCACAGAGCAGGGTGGATTTCTCCGAGCAGATTGAGGTGGAGAAGTTCAATCCGAAGGGCGAGGGAGAACTGGAGGCCACTTTCATCCACAAGGACGGCCACGAGGAGGAGTTTGATCTGGAATATATAACCTTCGACCGCCACGTCCTCGTCTGGCTGGTCGGTTAGAGCTATAGAAAGCTCTATATCTTAAAACGGAGGCCGGCTTCGAGGCCGAAGGCGAGAGGCTGCGCGGTGCGGATGCTGCGCGGCTGATTGTTGTTGAAATAGTAGCGGACGCTCGGGTCGATGTAGATGCCGAGGAAATCCACAGGAGAATATTCCACTCCGAACCCGGCTTTCACCGAAGTCTGCACACCGCTCACTTTCTTGTTGTAGGAGATTGAGGTCCCCTCATATTTGCCTCCGTAGTGGTTCACGAAGCACTTTTCCACAGTGCCGCCCACAAGCGCGTAAGCTTCCCAGTTTTTGTTCCCGAACACTCTGAAATACACGTCAAGCGGCACTCCTATATAGTGCTGGGTGTTTTTCATATCGGTGGTGTAGCTGGTGATGGTGTTATCGTAATCATCTTTCTCATAGTAGGTTGCGGAAACCTTCTTGCCGAGCAGGGTGTAGTTTATGCCCGTGCCGATGGAGAGCCAGTCAAGGATGCGGAACTTTACGCCCAGCCCGAATGAGAGCGGGATGTTGTAGGAGTCCGGATTGGCGTTTTCAACTACAGTCGTGGCGGAAGGGCTTTTCGTTCCCTTTGCGTAAAGACGCGGAACAGAGGAATTTTTCTGAGGGCCGGCTCCGCTGTTCGCCCCAAGTGTAAGCTCAAGCGGGAGGGAGCGGCGGGAGGCGACTGTCTCCTCCTTCCCGTAAACCGCCTCTATGTCGGAGTTGTCCACAGTGATGGACGCGGCGTCCGCAAGAAGGTCCCTATTTTCCGACTTGACGACCTCTACAGACGCCTCTGCGGCAGGATTTTCATCGGCGGAGGCGTCAACTGCAGAAGTTTCAGCGCTTGCAGCCTCGGCAAGCTGAACGGTAGGCTTCTCTAAGAGAGAAATGCTCCGGGAAGATTCTCCGGGCTGCACGGCTGCCACCGAAGGCATATCGGCGCTGGTTGAAGCCTCAATCTGAGATGGAGCCTCGGCAAGCAGAGCCGCCTCCTCTGGAGTGGAAACTCTTGAAAGGTCGGACAAGACGAACGCGGCGGCAACGGCGGCTGCCACTCCCATCGCCCCGGCGGCAACTTTCCACCAGGCCACAACCGGCTTCTTTGAAGACGCTGCCCCGTCAAGACGCGCCTCTATCCCCTCCCAGACCCGGGACGGGACTTCCTCCTCGGTGGAGGAAAGAATCTCGCGGATGCTTTCGTCAAATTGTGTCCTTTCGTCTTCCATATAATTTCAATCGGGCCCTTTACCCATATCCCGACGCACTCAAGGTCTGCGTCCTATTTGTATAATTCCTTAATCCTTGTCTGCAGCCAGATTCGGCCCCGGCTGAGCTGCGTCCGGGAGGTGCTTTCGGTAATCTGGAGCGCCTCGGCAATCTCCTTGTGGGAGAAGCCCTCCATCACATAGAGGTTGAAAACAGTCCTGAACCCCACCGGCATTTCGGTCACAAGCTTCATAAGCTCCTTATACCCAATCGCCTGCACTGGGGTCTCATCCTCGGTGTGGAGCTTTCTGGCCTCGGTTATGTCGCTGCTTCCCCTCAGAGCGTCGTTTTTGCGGAGATACATCAGGCAGGTGTTGATAAAAATCCTGCGCGCCCACCCGTCGAAGGAGCCGCTGCCGCTGTAGGTGTCCAGTTTGGAGAACAAAGCAACGAAACCGTCCTGAAGAAGATCCTCAGCCACGGTCCTGTCGCCGACATAGCGGATGCACACAGGAAAAAACCGGGGCGCAAGAAGATTATACATCTCTCTCTGTGCCGCCCGGTCGCCTGCAACGCATCTGTCTATGAGTTCTACTGCTCTGTCTCCGTCCACCTCAATAAGATGACGGACCGGACATAACGCGAAAATAGATGCAGCCCCGGTCCTTTATGTTGCATCCCGCCAAATTTTAGCCAAATTTAGCCTTTTTTCGCAAATTTCTTGCAAAAATGAATTTCAAAAATGCCTGAGCGGAGACGTTAAAAAGAAGGAAAACATTAAAGAAAAAGCAAAAATTTCAAAAAAAGAAAAAATCTGCTGTATTTATTTTTAATCCTTGCAATCGTACGGATAA
>CAVHYU010000063.1:0-7364 GCA_963640535.1 bacterium
TTTCAAGAAATAGGTCATTTTCCAACCGCAGGAAGAAAAAGAGCCGCGGCTCCGGCACTCACGGAGTTACGACTCTTTCTTTTTGCTGAAGGAGACTATTATTACACCGGTGAAGACGGCGATGGCGGAGACCACCTTCGGGAGGGTGAGTTTGTCCATTCCTATGCAGATGCTAAGGGCTATCGCGAGGAGGGGCTGGAGGTAGTTGTACATACTCACCAGAGTCGGACGGATGTTTTTCTGGCCGATGGGAATGAGGAAATAGGAGATGAAGGTGGCGCAGAAGATGAGGAAGAAGAGGTCAAACGCAGCGCTACCCCTAAGCAGCGACCAGTCCACATCGCAGACGAGTTCCTTTGCCGAGAAAGGCAGAGCCATCAGGAAAGCGAACAGGAAAATCCATTTCATAAAGGTCACCACGGAGTACTTCTGGATGAGCGGGCGGAAAATGCCCAGATACAGCGCGAAACTCAGCCCGTTCCCGATCATAAGAATCACTCCCCAGACTGAGTTGCTCTCAGCGCCCGAGGAGGCGTTCCCCGAGGAGCTGCTCAGCACCAGACAAACTATTCCCACAAAGCTCAGTGCCACTCCCCCGGCCTTTTTCAGCGTTATCGGCTCCTTCACCGCCACTGCCGCGATGAACATTGTGTAAATCGGGGTGAGGGCGCTCAGGATGGAGCTTGTCATCGGGGTTATCTGAGGGATGGCGGCAAGGAAGGTGAGCTGGGTGAGGAAAAATCCAAGAAAGGAGGCGAGGACTATTTTGGGGTAGTCCCGCTTTGCGACCTTCTCCCGCGGAGTAAAAAGGGATATTATCCAAAAAAGAGCCCCCGCACCGAGAGCGCGGAGGGTAAATGTCGCGATGGGAGAGAAGATATGGCTTGCTGTCAGGTCTTTGCAGGTCACCACATTGATTCCAAAAATCGCATAGGCCACAAAACAGCTCAGGTGGCCGATGAGCTCATTGCTCTTCTTCATAAAATATCAAAAGTAACACTTAGGGAACGCTGGGATGCGAGGCTCGCGAGTTTTTTCACCCGGAGCAGCCTTAGGAAAACTGAGCACAACTAAGCAGACCGCGCATATTTAGCGTTCCCACGCCTCCTCATCCCACTCCGGAGAAATGTACTCCCCTTCGTGGTCTATGGTGAAGGCAAGGTAGGTAATCGGGAGTCCCTGGGCGAGATAGTTCTGCTCGTAGTGGGTCTGCACCTCGAAAAGCGCCTTCACAGCGTCAGGGCCCGAGACCGAAGCGAGAGGGCTGCTTTGAAGCCTCTGCCGGTCCGCCCCGTAGATGTCCGTGGACTCGGCAAGAATTTTAAGAGCATTCTGCTGAGCCGCAGCAAGGGAATATGCGTGGAGATAGCCGCTGTCGGTTTTAAGATGCACGATACCCCCAGGGCGCAGGAAACTGCGGTAACGGGAGAGAAAACGCGGAGAGGTGAGCCTCTGCTTCTCCCTTCCTATCTGAGGGTCGGCGAAGGTAATCCAGACTTCGCTGACCTCGTCGGCAGCGAAAAGCGAAGGGATGAACTCCACTCTGGTGCGAAGGAATGCCACGTTGGGAAGATGATTCTGCTCGGCGTATTTCGCCCCCTTCCAGAGCCTTGCGCCCTTTATGTCCACTCCGATGTAGTTGATTCCGGGATTGCGCAGCGCGAGGTCAATCGTGTACTCACCCTTTCCGCAGCCCAGTTCGAGAACTATCGGATTGTCATTGTGAAAGAAATCCTCTCTCCAACGGCCCTTGAGAGGGTGGTCCTTGAGTGCGCCTCCCCCCACCGTACGGTCCAGGACCTCGTCAGAAGCGGGCTGGATGAGGCATTTGAAGGTTGCGTTTTCCTTAAACTTTCTCAGTTTGTCCTTGCCCATTGCTGCCTGAATTATTATTGTTGTCCCGGCGGTCGCGCCCCCGGTCTCTGCCCCGCTCGCGGCGGTTTCTGTTGTTTCTGTTCTTCTTACGGCGGCGAGCCTCATCGAAACGGGTGATGCTGTCGTCTCCCACTGCCGAAACGAACTCCGGTGCGGTTGAAGGCTCCGGCTCGCTCTTCAGAGACTCCGGCTTTTCTCCTGCACGGTTCATAGCCTGGATTTCCTTCACCTCGATTGCCGAGAGCGGGAACATATTGGCCTGAGAAGTCTTGTCGTAGGAGAAATACATCACCTCGCGCAGGATGTCGGTCTTCATAAGGTAGGCAAGACCGTCCTGGAACTCCAAAGGATTAAGCACCTTCGGAATGCGGGACTGGGCATCGAGGTAGGACGCGGTCTCGTAATTGAGGCAGCACTTGAGCTTGCCGCACTGCCCGGCGAGTTTCTGCGGGTTGAGCGACAGGTCCTGAATCCTTGCGGCCGAGGTGGAGATGGACTGGAAGGTGGAGATGTAGTTCGAACAGCAAAGCTCGCGGCCGCAGATGCCCAGGCCCCCTATGAGCCCGGCCTCCTGACGCGCGCCGATCTGCTTCATCTCGATGCGGATGTGGAATTCGTCAGCGAAAACCTTGATGAGCTGGCGGAAGTCCACCCTGCCATCGGCGATGTAGTAGAAGATGGCCTTGGTGCCGTCGCCCTGAAACTCCACGTCGCCTATTTTCATCTCAAGCGAGAGTTCGGCCGCAATCTGACGGGCGCGAATCATCGTCTGCTGTTCGCGTGAGATGGCTTCCTGCCATTTCTCGATGTCGTAGGTCTTTGCCTTGCGGTAGATTTTCTTAAGCGGAGGAACGGCAGTAGGGTCAACCTTGCGGCACTTCATCTGCCGTGCAACAATCGCCCCTTCGAGAGTCACAATGCCGACATCGTGCCCCGAAGTGGCCTCCACGACCACAATGTCGCCGCTTTTTATGCTCTGTCCCGAGGCATTCTGATAAATGCCCTTTCGGGTGTTCTTGAAACGGACTTCGAAATAGTCCTTGTACTGCTCCTGAGCCACTCCCGGAAGCCAGTCATAGACCTCCATCTTGCAGCAGCCAGGGCGGTAGTTGCACTGGAGTTCGCCCTCGTCGGTGCGAAGGGTGGTGCAACCCCTTGAGCAGTCAAATTTCTTTGATTCGTTGTTATCCATATATTCTTAAGTCTTAAATTGAGAGCCGTCCGTAAGACTTGGCCGGAGAGGCTCAGTGTGGTTTATAGCCCAAGGGCTACTTTATAGAGACAAAAATCCTGTCCACGAGGTCGCAGAACAGCATTTTCGAGTTAACATTACGGTCAAGCAGCGCGGCTGTGCGGTCCAGCGCCCCTTCTATTTTAAGACAGGCTGCGCTGCTGAACTTCTTTGACGCTCCCTGAAGAAACTCCTTCTCCTCCTGAGTCACCTCAGCAAGTTCTCCAAGTCCCTTTGAAAGAAGGAATATCTTCCGGACATTTTCGGAAAGGTAGCCCAGAAACGCCTTCTGCCTTTCGCGGGAAGGAAGCGCCGCGGCAAGTTCCCCGGCCTCGAGGGCGGAAAGAAGATTGCGGCTCATAACTGCCGAAAACAGGTCGAAAAAGAGACCTGAAAACTCCGAATCCGAGGCGGCCGAGGCAGCGGAGTGAACCTTCGAAGACTCATCCGCACTGAGTGGCATCACCCTCATACTCTGACAGCGGGAAAATACCGTCTGCATCATTTTCTCCGGAGCGTGCGTGACGAAAATGAATATGGTCCTCTCTGGCGGTTCCTCTATGAGTTTGAGGAGCTTGTTCGCCGCCGTCTGGTTCATTTTTTCCGGGAGATAGCAAAGGACTGCCTTGAAGCCGTCAGTGACCGCAGAAAGGGACATCTGCGCAATTATGGCCTTAGCCTCCCCGAGAGCGATTTCGCCCTTTTTACCCTCAATGCCGAGAGCCTCCTGAAGGTCCTCCTCCAGAAAGTAGGGCTTCTCCAGAACCAGTTGACGCCAAAGCGGAAGGAAATCCTCCGAGACCGGTTTGTCCGAGCTTACTTTTGAGCTCTTGTTCACCGGAAAGACAAAATGCACATCCGGGTGTATGAGTTTTGAAATCTGCCGGCAGGAAGGGCACTCGCCGCAGGAGTCACCCCCCGAGCGGTGGGTACAGTTGAGATATTGCAGCCAGGCGAGGGCAATCCCCACGGCACCGCAGCCGTCGTTCTCGTAAAGGAGCACGGCGTGCGGAACTCTGCCGCTGTCGGCCATCTGCACCAGGGTGGAGCAGAGCGCGCTGTTGCCTATAATCTGACTGAACTTCATATCGTTTTTGTTAAAGGTTCATAAAGCTGCGGAGCGGGTGCCTACACGACCCGCTGGGCCGTAAAACGTGCAAGAGCCTCCAGAAGGTCACGGTCGCGGGAAGGAGAAAGAGGCGAAAGCGCCTCCACCGCCTTTTGCACGAATGTCTCAAGGTATTTCACCGAGTACTCTATTCCCCGGTTGTCCACTACAAGGCGGAGGATTTCATCGCGGTTGGACGGGTGCTCCACAACGCCCTTAATCAGCGAACGGAGATAGCTCTCCTTTGCGGGAGCATTCGCCATCGCTCCGAGAAGCGGAAGGGTTATTTTCTGCTCCGCTATGTCCACTCCGAGTGGCTTCCCAAGGGAGGAAGTGCCGCAGTAGTCAAGGATGTCGTCCTTAATCTGGAAGGCATAGCCAAGATAGACGGCATAATTTCTCACAGCCCCGACAATCTCCTCCCTGGCATTCACAGCAAGGGCGGAAGAGACTGCGGCGGCCTCGAAAAGCGACGCGGTCTTGCTGTAGATGATGCGGAGATAGTCCTCGTAGGTGGTGTCAGCGGTCTGCGCCTTCTGAAGCTGGAGCATTTCGCCCTCTGCAAGAAGGCTGAGCGTGCGGGAAAAAAGCCTCACAACCCTTTCGTCACACCTCTCCGATCCCTCTTCACCAAGAATGAGCCCGATTGCCTTCACAAGCCAGAAATCTCCCACAAGCACCGAGGAAGAGGGCCCAAGCAGCGAACGGACCGTGGGCTTTCCGCGCCGGAAATCGCTGTCGTCGGCAACGTCGTCGTGAAGAAGAGTCGCGTTGTGGAGAAGTTCCGCAGCGGCGGCATAGCGCCTCGCGATGTCCATCGGGGATGTCTCCCCGCTCACCTCCGGCTCGGAAGAGACGAAAGACTCTCCCCGCGTCCCCGGCTCAGAAGCCTCCGAAGAACCACCCCCGTTTATGGAATTCCTGCAGGAGCGGGCCACAAGCAGAGAAATCATCGGGCGAAGCTGCTTCCCAGCGTTAGAGAGAATGGAGGCGTTGACAGTGTTGAGCAGAGCGATGTCGCTACTTAGCGCGCCTGCAATCAGCGACTGAACCGCCGTCCAGTCCTCCCCCAAGTATTCCCTAACCTTTGAAATATCCATCGTCCTGTCTTTCTCTGTCCCTCTGAACTATCAGAACAGCACTGCGAGCGAAAGGGTCACACCACCGAAATTATACTTCTTGTCCTTTTTGCTGCCGAGGGCGTAATTCATCCTCTCCGGAAAATCGTCGAGGGTGTCGTCAAGTTTACTTGAGTCCATCAGAGCTCCGAAATTCCAGTTGTAGCGGGCTGAAATCTGGAAATGCCAGACCTCAACTCCGGCGCCGAGTCCCAAGCCGTATTCCCAGCGGTTGATTCCCTTCCAGTTGTTCTTAGCTACGGAAGATGGATCCTTGTAAGCATTATGGAGGGCATATCCCACGAAAGGAACACACTCGAAATAAGGCCTCATAATCAGAAGATCCGGACCCCACTGCACAGAAACGGGCACCTCAACGAAACCGGAGATATACTTGAACGCATCCCCGAATTCAGTTTCATTCACATTGGTACCCTTTACCTGATAGAGCACGGAAGGCTGGACGGCAAAACCGAGCGGAAGCGAAAGTTTGAGAGTTGCTCCGGCGTGGTACTGCGTACATTCGCTTGCCTTCCACTCGGAAGGCTTTCCGGAAGAAAAAGTCGCGCCGCCGAGCACGCCCCAGTTAAGCTGCGCGTTCGCATTCACCGCTCCCCAAACGGAGAGAAGAGCGACTGCAACCAATGAAAATATCTTTTTCATATTCATAGAATTTATACAGGAATAGTTTGAGATGGATTTCTGAAGATAGACACTCAAACCTACAAAAGAGCATCAAGCTTTGCCGTTATGTTCGCCTTCGGCTGAGCGCCGACAAGCCTGTCCACAAGCTTTCCTTCCTTGAAGAAAAGAAGCGCCGGAATGCTCATAATGCGGAACTGGGAAGCGACCTCGCTATTCTCGTCCACATTGCATTTCCCGACTACAGCCCTTCCCTCATACTCCCCGGCAATCTCCTCGATTGTCGGGCCCAGAGCCCTGCACGGACCGCACCAGGTTGCCCAGAAGTCCACGAGGACCACACTATTTGAAGAAAGAATTTCAGAGAAATTCGCATCAGTAATCACTGTTTCCATAATATTTTTCATTTAATGTTGTTATACGATTGTAGTCTGGAGTCCCAGCCCGCTTGAGGCCGAAAAAACCAGACTACAAATATAAGAATTAAAGCTGTCTCCGCCAAAGAAAAATCAAAACTGAGGCTCTCGCGGAACCTATCGGGATAATCCCCGGCGAAAGTGAAGTCCCTCCCTAAAGAGACCTTTCCACATTCCAGACAAAGGCGCGGAGTCCAAGTTCAGGATATTCCCTGTTTTTCTCCTCCAACCCGGCAAGAATTTCGTCCACCTTCTCGTCAGGGACGGCGGAAAGAAGCGCGTTGTTCAGCGTAGGCCAGGCGTGGGTGCCCTCGTGAGGCTCTCCTCCGTTGGTTCCGCGGCCCGTAATCTCGTTCCACATTGTGTAGCCCTTGCAGCCTGCGGCCTCAAGAACATCTGCAAGCTCCATATTGTAAGCTTGATTGTATGCGACAAATATAGCCTTCATATTGTTTCAATGAGGTTTGCAAAAAGCGGTCAACCTCTTACTGACAATTAAACATTTCTAATTTGCGGCCAATTTGGCAGCTTTGGCTGCTGCCTTTGCCTCCTTCCGTGCCTTACGCCTCTGACCGGCTTCGATAAAGGATGTGTAAACCGTCGGGATGATGACAAGGGTCACAAGAGTTGAGACTGAAAGACCCCAAGCCACCGTAATACCCAGCGAGCGCCACATCTCGGAGCCTTCACCCGTGCCCACTGCCATCGGCACCATACCGAGCACGGTTGTGAGGGTTGTCATAAGGATAGGGCGCAGACGACTCTTGCAGGCCGTAACCACCGCCTCCTTGACCTCATATCCCCTCTCCTGAAGCAGGATAGTGTAATCGATGAGCACGATACCGTTCTTCACCACGATACCCATAAGGATAATCACACCGATAAGGGCCATAACGCCGATTGCAGTGTTGGTGACAAGACAGCCGATAGCTACACCCGTGAGGGCGAACGGAATGGAGAACATTATCACGAAC
>CAVHYU010000064.1:0-6444 GCA_963640535.1 bacterium
ATCTTTTCGCGAACTCTGAACGGCTTGACCAGTATGTTGAAGACTGTACGCAACTCGAATTTGATTTTTTTTATTAACCGGCCAAATTTATTTGGCCACTAGTGAGGAATTATTTAGAAAAAACATTAAATTTGCACGATTATGAAAAAAATTGTTTGTTTGGCTGTTGCAGCGCTTTTCGGTTTTGCTCCGGCATTTGACGCCGCTGCAGCGGAAGGGAGTTCAACACTTGAGACCGTCTCCACGGCTAAGCCCAAAGTTCAGCCCAAGACCGTTGTTTTCTCAACTCATCTCCACTGCAAGAACTGCGTAAAGAAGGTGCAGGAGAACATCTCGTTCGAGAAAGGCGTGAAGGACCTGAAGGTTGACCTCGAGGCTCAGACCATCACCGTCACCTACGACCCGTCCAAAACCGACGAGGCAAAGCTTGCCAAAGCCATCAACAAGCTCGGTTATAAAGCAGAAGCAGTTGTGGCTAAATAAAAGCGGAGTGAGGCGCATAAATGCGTTAATCCCCTATTTAGCTACTTAACCAATAGGACTTTATGTACAAGATAGTAGAGAAAACTTTTTTAACTCCCAACATCTGCAGAATGAAGGTATCTGCTCCGAGAGTGGCCTCAGCGGCCCTGCCGGGGCAGTTCCTTATTGTACGCACGGATGAAAAGGGAGAACGCATCCCGCTGACTATCAGCGACTATGACAAAACCGAGGGGACAGTTACCATCGTCATCCAGGCCATCGGCGCATCCACGATGCAGATGTGCGGGATGGAGGTCGGAGACTCATTCGCTGACGTTGCAGGTCCTCTCGGAGTGCCTTCAGAGTTCACCGGGGAGAGCATCGAAACGCTTCGCGGAAAACGTTTTGTCTTCATCGCGGGCGGCGTGGGCACAGCCCCGGTCTATCCGCAGGCCAAATGGCTTCACGAAAGGGGCGTTGCTGTGGACGTGATAATCGGCGCCAAGACTGCCGACCTTGTGATTTACGACAAGGAGATGGAGGGTGCGTGCGACAATCTCTACATCTGCACAGACGACGGCTCACGGGGATTCAAGGGAATGGTCACGGCACAGCTTGAGCATCTTGTGGGCGAAGAAGGAAAGAAATATGACCAGGCAGTTGCCATCGGGCCGATGATTATGATGAAATTCGCCACCCTGACGGCAAAGAAGCTGGGCATTCCTATGATTGTGAGCCTCAACACCATTATGGTGGACGGCACGGGAATGTGCGGAGCGTGCAGGGTCACGGTGGGCGGACGGATGAGATTCGCCTGCGTGGAAGGGCCGGAATTTGACGGCTACGAAGTGGACTTTGACGAGGCTATGCGCCGTCAGAGCCAGTACCGCGCCCAAGAGCAGGAATCTCTTGAGCATCATAAATGTAAAATAGGGAGGGGAAAGTAATGGCAAACAGGATTCCTCGGACGCCTGTCAGAGAACAGGATCCGAAAGTGCGGGCCCACAACTTCGAGGAGGTCTGCTATGGCTACAATAAGGAAGAAGCCCTTTTGGAGGCGAGCCGTTGCCTCAACTGCCCCAAGCCGCGCTGCATCGCGGCCTGCCCTGTCGGCATAAACATCCCCGGCTTCATCGCGAAGGTCGCCCAGGGAGATTTTCTCGGTGCCGCGCAAACAATCGCCGCCGACTCATCTCTTCCCGCAGTCTGCGGAAGGGTGTGCCCTCAGGAAAACCAGTGCGAGGGCTCGTGCGTTCTGGGAATAAAGGGCGAAGCGGTTGCAATCGGAAAACTTGAAAGATTTACCGCAGACTGGGCTCGGGAGCAGAAAAACGCTGACCCGGGTTTCCTCGGGAAAATTGCAGGAGAATGCAAGGAGACAAACGGGCACAAAGTTGCAGTAATCGGCAGCGGCCCTTCCGGACTTGCCTGCGCATACGACCTTGCACGGCTTGGTTACAGCGTGACCATCTTCGAGGCCCTTCACAAGGGCGGCGGAGTGCTTGAATACGGAATCCCGGAGTTCAGGCTTCCGAAAGAGAAGGTGGTGGCGAAGGAAATTGCCGACGTGGTGGCGCTTGGAGTAAAGATTGAGACCGATGTCGTTGCGGGACGCACCCTCACGGTGGACTCTCTCCTTGACAAGGAAGGCTTCGACGCCGTTTTCATCGGCTCAGGAGCGGGGCTTCCGAAATTTATGGGCATCCCTGGCGAAAATCTCAACGGAGTGTTCTCGGCAAACGAATTTCTCACAAGAAGCAACCTTATGAAGGGCTTTGACCCTGAATATATGACCCCTGTTCCACGGGGGCATAGGACAGTAGTTGTCGGAGGCGGAAATGTCGCTATGGACGCTGCCCGCACGGCTCTGAGGCTCGGCTCTGAAGTGACGGTGGTCTATCGTCGCACCGAGACCGAACTCCCCGCACGAAAAGAGGAGGTGCACCACGCGAAGGAGGAGGGAATCACCTTCTCTATGCTCACTAACCCGGTGGAGATTCTGGGAGACGAGAAGGGCTGGGTCAGGGGCCTTAGGTGCATCAGAATGGAACTTGGAGAGCCGGACGAGAGCGGACGCCGCTCCCCTGTTGCGGTGGAGGGCTCGGAGTTCGAAATGGAGGCGGACACGGTGATTATGTCGCTTGGAACTTCGCCTAACCCTCTGATTTCAAAGACTACTCCGGGACTTGAGACAACCCGCCGCGGAGGCCTTGTAGCAGACGAGAACGGCGCGACGACCCGCCCTGGCGTATTTGCCGGAGGCGATGCCGTCACCGGAGCTGCCACGGTAATCCTTGCGATGGGCGCCGGAAGAAAAGCCGCCGCAGCTATTGACAGGTATATATCCGGGAAACAAGAATAGCTCGGGGACACATAAACCCGGGGATAACCCCATATAAATCAGAATAATTCAAAACAAACTGATATGAAAGATTTCGTCAAAATGCTTCTGGCAGTGCTCGCCGGAATGTTGCTGTTCTCAGTAGTGTGGATGGTGATGATTTTCAGCCTCATAGGCTCTGTGGCGACACTCTCCTCGTCCCAGACCCCTACAGTCGCTAAGGAAGGCGTCCTCTATATGGACCTTTCGGGCATTGAACTCTCAGAGCAGGAAACACCGTTTGACTTCGGCAGCTTTCTTCGCAGCCGTGAGACTCTCACCTCAATCGGCATTCTGGACGCGGTTAATGCTGTCAATGCCGCAGCCGTGGACCCGGGAGTGAAGTTCATCTACCTTCGTCCGGACGGCCTCACCGCAGGTCTCGCCCAGGCTGAGGAGCTCCGCACAGCCCTCAGGCATTTCCGTGAAAGCGGCAAAGCTATAATCGCCTACACCGAAAACCCTTCTAACGGCAGCTATTTCCTCGCCAGCGTCGCCGACAAGGTTTATGTAAGTTCCGCTCACGGGGCAAGCAACTACCTTCTCGGAATTTCCTCGCAGATGTATTTCCTCAAGGACATTCTCGACCGTCTCGGAGTGAATATGCAGCTGATCCGCCACGGCAAATACAAGTCAGCCGGCGAGATGTACATCAAGAATCACATAAGCCCTGAGAATTACGAGCAGAACAAGGTTATGATTGACTCCATCTGGGAGACTTTCGCAAAGGAAATCGCCTCTTCAAGGGGCATTAGCGTAGAGAAGTTCAATTCTCTCATCGACAACCTCGAACTCGTTGACAGCGAGGACCTTGTGGAGAACGGCCTTGCAGACGAGGCACTTTCCCGCGAGCAGAGGGTCGAGAAAATCTGCAACCTCTATATGACCGACGACATAAACAAGGTGAATTTCATTCCGTTCGAGGACTATGCCGCACTGAAAGCCGCAGCGAAGAAAATAACGGGTGACCAGATTGCAGTGATCTACGCCGACGGCGAAATCATCGAAGGCACTTCCAACGGCCAGGCCATCCAGGGCGACGAGTTCTCCGAGATGGTTGCAGGAGTAAGGAAAGACCCTCGGGTGAAAGCGGTTGTTCTGAGAGTAAGTTCTCCGGGCGGAAGCGTTCTCGCCTCTGACAAAATCCGCCAGGAGCTTGACCTTCTTGCCGCCGAGAAGCCTCTCATCGCGTCCTATGGAGCCTATGCGGCTTCAGGCGGATACTGGATTTCTTCAGGCTGCAAATACATCTATTCCGATGCGACTACTCTCACCGGTTCCATCGGAGTTTTCAGCCTCATCCCTGATTTCGGGGGCACTGTAAAGAATCTTGCCCACGTCAATATGGCATTTATCAACTCCAACCGCCACAGCGATATGTACTCTGGGATGCGCGCTCTCGACTCAGAGGAAACCGACTATATGCAGAAGAGCGTCGAGGACATCTACGACCGCTTCACGGGACTTGTCGCCGACTCCAGAAATCTGAGGCAGACCTACGTGGATTCCATCGCGCAGGGCCGTGTCTGGACCGGAACGGATGCAGTGAAGATCGGTCTGGTTGACGAAATCGGAGGACTTGAGGACGCGATTGCCCGCGCCGCAGCCGAGGCCGACGGCCTTCCGGGAGACTTCGCAGTTGTGGGCTATCCTGCCCCTCTCACCACGATGGAGATGCTCATCGCAAGCTTTGAACCTGTGAAGACTCCGGTAATTTTTGCCGGCACTCCGCTCGAGAGCGTGGAGAAGACTCTGCGCAGTGCCCTGGAGGTGAATACCGGAAGGGTGTACGCAAGGATGCCATACGAATATGTTATACGATAAACGCTTTATTTGACTCAAGTTTCGCAATGTGAAGATGCTTGCGAAAGTTGAATATTTGGAATTCCGTTTCAAATGAATATAAGATTTTTTGCGGTGCTTGCCGCAGCGACGATTCTCATTGTCGGCTGCGGCAAGCACAATGAGAATAAGGGGGATATTCCCACCATCAGCGGCCACATTGTAGAAGTGAACGGCTACGGGCAGCCGATTCCCGATTTCACCCCCGCCCAGATGGCCCGGGCCGGGTTTGACTACGCCGACCTTATAAATGTCACGATTGGCGACAAACTGCACCTTACCAACGTTCCTTACGTCTCCTCCTTCAACGAGGTGGCAATCCTGGGGCCGTCGTATGTGGACTACAACGCACACGGCGACGACTACGGCTTTGCGATGCTCAACGGAGACTTCCACGCGTACATCGGAGGAGATGTGGGCGACGAGGTGACGATGACTCTCGCCGAGAAAAAAGGCTACCTCAAGACCTACGAGCTGATGAAGTCGGTTTATGGCGAGGAACGAGGGAGCGGCGAAAGCGGAGCGGAATACGCCAATTTCAGGGAAGTCACGACAACCGGCATCGCTCCAAAGACTCTCTACCGCTCCAGCAATCCGCTCAACTGCGCAAAAAACCCGGGGCGCTACGCCGTAGCCGACAGCCTTGCAAAGGCAGTCGGGATAGCGACCGAGATTGACCTTGCGGACAAGAGCGAGGATGTGGAGAAATATATGAAGACTCAAGGGTATGCTTCCTCCTACTGCCCTGCCCTCTTCAAGGCGGGGAAAACTATCGCCTGCGGAATGATGGCGAACAGTTTCTGCGACGACTTCAAGCAGAAGATGGGTCTGGCGGCAAAGTTCATCATAGAGAACGACCCTCCGTATCTTCTTCACTGCAACGAGGGTAAGGACCGCTGCGGCTTCGTTTCGATGGTGCTGGAGGCTCTGTGCGGAGCCGGCGTGGAGGAACTCCGAAGGGACTATATGGTCACGATGCTGAATTTCTACAAAATCCCAGATGGAGGAGAGTCCTACAGGATGCGTCAAAGCCTTTCAATAGACAGGATGATCTGGCTTCTGTGCAACGAACAGGCGCTGGAAAATTACTCCAAAATAGACTGGAACACAATCGATGTTTCCAATATAGACTGGGAGGGTCTTGGCTTCTACAAAACCGCCGAAACCTCCCTCCAGGGCCCTGCACTAAAGGCCGCTGCCGAAAAATATCTCGGGGAGTGCGGGCTGAGCGAGGATGAGATAAAATCCCTTCGGGAAAAGCTCACTACGGCACGATAATTAGAGTGGAATGAAACTATAAGAAGCAGGTATATAAAAATAAAGAAAAAAAGTTCATATTCTATTATTTTTATATATCTTTGCCGCCCCAAAAAGAAAAGGGAAGCATTAATGCTTGATAGTTAACATTTTAAAACAATATAACAATGTATTGGACTCTTGAACTGGCTTATAGACTGGAAGACGCTCCGTGGCCGGCAACCAAGGACGAGCTGATCGACTACGCATCACGCTCAGGCGCACCTCTCGAGGTAATCGAGAACCTTGAAGAACTCGAAGACGACGGCGAGATCTACGAAAGCATAGAGGACATCTGGCCTGACTACCCTACAAAAGACGATTTCTTCTTCAACGAGGAGGAGTACTAATCTACAACTGGTTGATTATCAATGAATTAACGACTTTTTCGGTGAGTTTTTTCACCGGGAAAGTCGTTTTTCGATGTGCCTTACAGGGCATTCTGTGGCACATCGTGTCATCGG
>CAVHYU010000065.1:0-5392 GCA_963640535.1 bacterium
TTTATATGAAAACAGGTAGAGACATATTGACGCTTTTGTTGGCGCTTGCTGCTTTCTTTTTTGCGGCGGATGCGTCGGGGCGGGATGTGTACCCCTCAGGGGTCTCCTCTGCGGGCATCTCTCAGCCGCTAAGCGGAAAATTCCAAAGCGTTGGCGTCGGGGAAAGGCCCCGCGGTGCGGTTTGCTCCCTTGCGCAGGACTCCCTCGGGTTCATATATCTCGGCACCGACTGCGGCCTTGTCCGCTATGACGGCATCCGTAGCCGCACTTTTCATAGGGAAGAGGGGAATCCGCGCTCACTTTGCAACGAGCACATAAACTCCCTCTATTACGATACCCCCACGGGGACGCTCTGGGTCGGCACGAACCTCGGACTCTGCCGCTACGACGGCGCCGGGGGATTCACTCTGGACGAGACCGTGGGATGGAAACATATTAAAACCATCTTCAGGAGCGGTTCTTCCCTCTGGGTGGGGACGACCGACGGACTGTTCAGACTGGACGGCGGCTCTTGCGGAGCGAGTGGTGCTGACTCTGCTTCGGGCTCAAAAGGGACCCGGGCGAGAGCGGAGCAGAGGGGCGGAGCGCAGTGCTGCGCTCCCGGCTCAGGGGGCATCCGGGAGAAATCGGATCAGAGTGGTGGAGCGCAGCGCAGCGCTCCCGGCTCAGTCTGCATCGGCCCGGGGCTTCATATCGCCGCAGGTTGCGCCCTCGGGGAGGACCTCTATTTCGGCAGTTACGGCTGTCTCTACCGCCTCCGCCGCGGCAGCTCCGAACTTGAAAAACTGCCCCTCAACCTCCCGGGAGGCACTCAGGGCAATCTCGTCCTCGCACTTATCCCCGCTTTGGACATTACTGCCCAGTCATCCCCCTCCACTGCAGGCTGGGGCCAAATCCGCCAAGATGACTCCAAGTCTCTCTCCCGAAGCCTTTACATCGGCAGCGAAAAGGGACTTTTCCTCTATGACACGGTCTCCCTCAGGCTCAGCGCGATCTTTACCGGCGTTCCGGTCAAGAACTTTGTCGCTCTTCCTGACGGCAGCCTCCTCGCCGGCACGGACAACGGACTTCTTTCCATCGCTCCGGACCTCTCGCTGAAAACTTTCCGCCACGATGTGCGTAACTCCCGCAGCATCCCCGACAACGTAATCTGGTCAAGTCTCATAGACCGTGACGGTAACCTCTGGATCGGTACAGACCACGGCGCTGCCATCTCTCCTCTCCTGTCTGACTACTCGTTTTGGAGTCTTGAGGAGTTCGTCCCCGACGGAATGGACATCACCGCGATGGTCTGCACCCCGGACGGTGCCCTTTGGGCGGGAGGAATGAACGGCCTTGCAAGAAGAGGCGCCGATGGCCAGTTGCGGCTTTTCTGTCCGGATGCTCAGGACCCTCGCAACAGGCTTTCCCACAATAAGGTCCGTGCTCTCTATGCGGACGGGGAAAGCGTCTGGGTCGCCTCCGACGGCGGCCTGAGCCGCATTGACGGGAGTCTATCAGTTTCCAACTACGATATAACCGAGCCATCCGGAGCCTACCGTTCCGACTGGATGTATTGCATCGCGGAGGACTCCTTCGGAAGGCTCTGGACCGGCACATACGACGGAGGGATTTTCATATTCCCGAAGGAGTCTCTTCGAGGGGGCGGCGGAAAGGTTATGGCTTCAAAGCACCTGTGCACCTCCAACGGCCTTTCCGGGAACATAGTCTTCAAACTCTGCGCTGCCGGGGACAGTTTGGTGGCTGTGACGGACAAGGGCGTGGACCTTATAGACGCAGGGGATTTCTCCGTTTCAAGGGTTTCGGTTCCCTCCGGGACAAGGACCCTTTCTCTCTCGGGCGACGGAGAGCGCGTCTGGATAGGCACCGAAGCCGGGGTGTATCTTCTCTCACGTGACGGGGAACTCTCCCCGCTCAGCGGCTCAGCGGTTTCGGCTCAGTCCATTATATATTATAAGGAATGCCTCTTTCTCGCTGACGAAACCGAGCTTTGGCGCTACTCCCTTTCCGACGACGAATGGGCTCTTGTCCGCAATTTCGAGAATCCGCTTTTCTCCTTCGCTGTGATGGATGACCCTTCGCCTGCCCTGGCCGCCCCTTGCTCCACCAGTCAGCCTTCTGCCGCCTCTTCTGACTCAGCCTCCCTTTCCGGCACACTCTTCGCCGGCTCCATCAACGGCTGCTACTCTCTCCGCTCAGACTCCTCTCCGCTCGGGATGAGGGAGCAGAAGGTCGTCGTGAGCGAACTCTACCTCGACAACGTTCCCGTCACTCCGGGGAGGACCTATTCCGGCCGGGAAATCCTCACCCGCGACATCCCGCTAATGGAGTCCATCCGCCTTTCCAGCGCGCAGAACTCCTTCGCTCTGAGTTTCACTTCGCTCAAATACCCGCTCCCAGCAGGCCGTTTCGCCTATCGTCTTGAGGGTTTTCACGACCAGTGGCAGATTTGCTCCCCGGACTCCAGGGCGGTCTTTCTCAATGTCCCGCCTGGCCGCTACCGTTTCGAGGTCCACCATCTCGGCCCTGACGGCGCTCCCGACTCCGAGACAGCCACTCTATCCATCCGGATTCTCCGCCCGTGGTACGCCACTACGCACGCGATCATTATATATATAGCCCTGCTGATAGGTCTCGCTCTTTTTGTGGACAAATTCATCAAGGTCTGGAATGCTCTTAAAGTGGAAAGGATTGAAAGGGCGAAGGCGGAAGACAGGGCCACATCCGCCGTGAGCAAGGCCAGAGAGTTCCGTGAAACTCTCAGCGTCATTTTCGGCGGCCGCTCTTCCGCTTCAGTCGCAGGTTCCTCTGAAGACGCCGGTTCTTCTGTTGGAGGCAAGGACTCCGCTACCGACCCGGACGCGAAGTTTATGAAGGAAATTTCTGAAATAGTGAGCCGCCACCTTGAAGACCCCGACTTTTCCGCAGCGGCCCTATGCGAAGAGTCCCGCTGGCCGTCCAAGCAGGTTTACCGAAAAATAAAGCAGCTCACAGGCCTGGGCCCGACGGAGTTCATACGCGATATCCGCCTGCAGAAGGCCGCAGCTCTCCTGAGTGAGGGGAAACTTTCAGTTACCGAGGTGATGTACAAGGTGGGGTTCACCACGGCGTCCTATTTTTCCAAGTGCTTTAAGACTCGTTATGGCGTTACTCCTTCGGAGTATCGAGAGGCCGAATAAAAAGCTCTCTCTTTATATACACCCCTCCCGTCCCCTCCATAGGGGAAGTGGTGCTCCATCTTCCCTATCAACACAAACCCCTCCCTTCAAAGACTCCGCACGGCGCTCCTGCGCCTGGGGCGTAGTCGAGAGCATTGTCTCCGACTTTTAATCTACCTTCTGCAGCAGAGTGAGGACTTCGGCGGCTGAGGCGGCGGTTTCCCAGGGGTGGAAGCCTTTTATCGTTTCGGCGGGGCAGAATCCGTAGGTGACTCCGATTGCCTTTACCCCGGCGTTTGCCGCCGTTTTCATATCCACGTCCGAGTCTCCCACATAGATCACATCCTCCAGCCTCGCCCCGGCCTCGGCGACTATCTCATAGACCACCTCAGGGTCGGGTTTCCTTGCCACGCCCTCCCTCTGCCCGTGGATTGAGCAGAAGCGAATCCCGGGGAAAAGCTTGCCCACGAGAGTCTCGGTGGCCGCCTGATATTTGTTCGAGGCCACGGCAATCCTCGCCCCCTCGCCCTGGATGTACTCCAAAAGCGCCGGAATACCGGGATAGGGAAGGGTGTTGTCCGCAAGGTGGAGGTTGTAATAGGCGCGAAAATCCCCCAGAAGCGACTCCGCCTTCTCCTTCTCTCCCTCCGGCAGCGCCCTTTCCATCAGTTTCCCAATGCCGTTTCCCACAAAGCCGTAGAATGCCTTCAGGGGATGGGTGGGATATCCGTGCAGAGCGAGAGTGTGATTTCCAGCCGCGCAGAGGTCCGCCACCGAGTCGATGAGCGTGCCGTCAAGGTCGAATATGAAGAGTTTTCCTGAGATGTCCATAAATATAATGTATAAAATTGATGACTTCAATGCCCCCGAAGTCTGAAAGAAGGTAACCGAAAGTCAATTCTACTTCTGGGTCGGCATCGCAATCCCCGTTCGGGAGCACAAATGTAGGGAATTACTTTGACAATTATCCCTAAAAACGGGCTCTGCACTATTTCCCCTTTATAAAAATTTGCGGTTCCGCACATTTCTTTGCGATAATCTCAAAAAGGTGTAAATCTGCGTGTTCAATAATCTCAAAAAGGTGAATTTTTAGAGTTCTCGGCCTCAATTTAGCCCGTACGATGTTTGTCAACGGCTATTGCTAAGTTTTTACTTGTAACTAGCTGATTTCCAATGACGGGTTTCGTCGTGCTGCGAGTTTCTGGGCGAATCGTTGTAAAACGATTTGTAGTTTTTTATTACAAAATCGCCTTCTCAACCCCCTCCAACCCCGATTTCATATTTTTATCCGTTGAAGCTTCATTCAACGGCTAATTCTTCGTCCCTTTGCAGCGTGAAATGCAAATGAGTCGCTTATTATGGGAAATATTGTTGCTAAATTACCAAATATTGGTAACTTTGCCAAAAATGGATTGGCAATGAAAACTACATCAGTCGCTCTTGGAGAGTATTTTGAGAATTTTATTAAGGAAAACATTGAGCGTGGACGCTATAATAACGCCAGCGAGGTCATCCGGGCGGGCTTGAGGCTGCTGGAGGAAAATGAGGCGAAACTATGGGAATTAAAAGCTGCGATCAGAGAAGGGGAGGAGAGCGGCATTGCCGAGAATTTTTCTCCGGAAAAACATCTTTCCATGCTAAGAAGTTCGGAAAGCAATGGGTAAGGTCAACTTTACTAATAAGGCAGTTGAGGATTTGACCTCTATCTGGAGATATTCATCGAGGAAGTGGTCTCCCTCTCAGGCGGTTGTTTACTATCATGCAATCATTGATGCGTGTCGTGAAGAGTCGGTAGAATCTCCATTTCTTGCTCCGCGTGATTATGCCAATGTCTCGCCCGGTCTGATGGGACGTAAGGTTCGCAAACATATCATTTTCTACAAGAGAGTGAGTCCCGAAGAAATAACAGTGATACGAATCCTCCACGAGAGAATGGACATCAAGGTGCACTTGCTGCTGTGAACTTAACTGAGTGTGCTCCAGTTCTATTAGCCAATTCAGCCGCTGCCTGTAGGCTCGCTGTCAACGCAAAGACTGTAGTTCCTACATCCTTTGTCCCGATTCCAAAAGAATATGGCACAGGAGAGGTGGGTGCAAACTTCGAATCGTTAATTTTGATGATGGCGAGATCATTAGATTTGTCAACTATAACCGGAACAGCGGCATATGTTGTTGTTTTTCCATCTACACGCAGATATGGATAGCCATTTGCGACTATCTGCTGCTCATCATTG
>CAVHYU010000066.1:0-4998 GCA_963640535.1 bacterium
GATGTCAGTTTGTTATTGGCGGTAGCCAAATGAATGTTATCGAGTGGAACGGAACGTGTGGATGTTTCCGGGAGTTCCATAGTTTCCACTACGTTCCAGTCTTGGACTTTTTCGGGCGTTTCGGGTGCTGCTGCCCGGCTGGCACATCGGTGGAAACCTGTGGAACAGGTGGAACATCCGGAACCTCTGTAACCTGCGGCACTGTTCCATTTCCACGCTTGTTGAGGGTCCCGTCGAGGAACATTTCCTTCAGTAGGCGGTTCACTTGAGTGTGGCTGATTCCGAGCTCCTGGGCTATTGCACGGGCACTTTTGCCGTCGGAGTACAGGTCACGGATGATTTCCAGCTTCTCCTCCTTTTCCATCGGGTCAGGCTTTGCGAGATGTTCCACTTCCCTGGCCGTGCTGCCGAAGACAAATTTCAGAAAGTTTCCTTCCTTGCAGATGTTTGCGAGCAGCACGGAATCGGTGCCGTAGGTAATCATCGCGTTGCGGACTTTCAGCTGCTTGATGTAGCGGACGTCTTCGCCCTGGCGACTGGTGCCGATGGCAAATGCGCTGTCCACGAAATTCATAATCTGCATCGATCCGTTGAGGTCATTCTTCGTGATGGGGCGCGAGGCGCTGCGCTTGGGCGTGTGCGCGAGTATCAGGAATGAGAAGTTGTGCCGCTTCTTTATCTCCTTCAGGCGTTTCATCAGCGGCAGCGCGCCTTTGCTCTTCTCTAGCTCATCGCCCAGATAGGTGATGTTGTCCAGAATCGCCACTTTCGCTTCGACTTCCAGCATAATGCTTTCGATCTGGTCGCAGATGTATTGGCAGTAATCGCCGTTGGGATACTCCGCATCGGAGTCGATGTCCACGCGAATCAGGTTCTCGCTGAAGCTGTACATCTGCTCGCCGTCGATGGAATACCTGATGAAGAACTGCCGCTCGCTGAGCTCAAAGTCGAAGTAAAGCACTTTCTGCGGGACTGCGTCCAATGCAAACGGAGGAATCGGAGCTCCTCTGCTGATGCTGTCTGCTATCTGCACGGCCAGGATGCTCTTGCCGGCATTGGTGTCGGCAAAGAGCACGGAAGCCTCATTCTCGAACCACAGATCTCCGAAAAGGTGTTTCTGGATTGGCAGATTTTCTGCCTCCTGCATCCACTGGTTCGCGGTCTTCATCCGGAAGAAGCGTGGCACAGGGCTGACCTCAACGACCTCCATCTGGTATTTTCTTTCGTCCATAGCTGTGCGGATTAGGAGTAGAGTTTGAGCGTGGGTCTCGACTGAATGTTAGCGGCTTGTCGCGGAATCTGGTTCGGCGTCGCTGCGCTCTCCCCCTTCGGGAGTCGGAACACCTGACAGGAATCATTGCGATAGGCCTCGGCATCGAAGCTTGCAGAGATGGTCGAGCAGGCACTCGCTCCGCTGCTGCTCACCTTCAGGTCCAGCAGTTCGATGGCTTCCTTCACGGCATAGAAGTATTCCCCGTGATGGCGCCAGTCATCAGTCTCGACAGGGACGATTACATCGAGGCCCGTTCCGGGCGTATCGAGGCCGGCGTAGAAGATGAACGGCAGGCTGGAAAGCCGGAGCTTGGCCATATCCGCATCGCCTTCGGCGGCGACATTCAGCACTACGAGGGAATTGTAGCGGAGGATTCTGCGTTCTTCGCTTATCCCCTGAATGCGACTTGTGAGAGTGGCACTGATGCAGATTTCAGGAAGGCGGGTGCGTCGGAGCAGAGCCGCCTTGTCTTTGTTTTTGGTCTTACGGATCTCTTTGATTATGTCACATTGGGTTCTCGTCGGAATCAACGCTTCATCCAGTGTCATATCATCCGAGTCATTCAGCGCCCGGCCATACACATCGCATCTCACTTGCAGATTATCCTCTCTCGCCACTGATGTTTCCAGCTCGGGAAATACGCTGACCGGAGTGTGGCCAAGATGGCGCAGCCACTCCGCAGTCTGTTTCCTGCTTCTCATAAGGCTCGTTTTTGTGGGGAAAATTGGGACAAAACTACATCTGTTTCCAGACAGGTTTTGACAGTAAGAAAATTTTTCATCATCGCTTGACCCTCCAGTGTTTACCTTTCCTCAGCTCACCTGAAGCTACAGCTTCGTCGATTACATCTGCATCCACTACCGTGTTGCGTCCTTCACGCATCCTTTCGATGCCGCCCTTGTTAGCCCAGTTGTGAAATGTCGCCTCGCAGACTCCCAGCACCTGGCAGGCCTGCTTGATGGTGTACTTGCGCTCTTTCTTCTTGACGAGATACTTGGGCACTTCCTCCGCCACAGCATCCTGCACGATAGGCTTGAGGATGCCGGCAAAGAATCTCGTCAACTCTTCCTGAATCTCCATAATGATCAAGATTAATGTTGTACGAAAAAGGAAGTGGCCACTGTCCTGACGGGGTATCTCCCCGACTGAGACAAAGGTACGCAGCCTTATAGCCGGACTCCAAACCAGAACCGACGCGAAAATGTAGCCGAAAGTAGCCGGGACACAGAAAAACGGCCACCGAAGGGCAGCCGTAAGGGTTTTCGCAGGTAGCCAGCCAGCTACTTTTTAGGGAAGTCTTTAAGGAGTCTGTGGATGGAATCCGCGAGTCCCACGCCGTTGGCGTCATTATGCTTGTAATGGAGCTTGCACTCGGTATTCCTCTCATCATAGAATACGAATGCGGCGTTCATCAGCTTGCACTCCAGACCGAACCATTGACCGAAGTAGGTTGCATCGCATTTGCGCCCGACCCAGGTTCCCTTCAGCAATGGTGCTTCGTGCCGTTCGACAAGGTTCTCATAATCGTAGTCAGAGAGACCGCTGGCAAAAGGCTGCATCTTGCGGGCCATATCCCTATAAGGAGAGACCTTTACCGGTTTCTCGTTATAGATATTTTCCAGATACTTCTGTACGAACTGCAGCTCCTTGTCGATGCGGCCCATCAGATAGACATATTCCATCGCAGTGCGTCTCTGGTCGAATACTTCAGATTCACGCTGCCTGTCAGCGATGCAGCTGTCGTCCAGAATCAATACCTCAGTACGCAGTTCCTTGTACGCGTCCAGGAACATCTGCACTGCGTGAAGGGCGACTTTATTATTTTCAATCCACCGCCAATTCTCGCTCAGATAGGTACAGCACCGGGAAAGTACCGCCTCAAGCCTCTCATATCCTGAGGTCAATTCCTCGACTTTTGCTCTGACTCCTTTCGGGAATTCTCCGGGTGCCCAGACCGGATCAAAGGACTCGCTCACCCTGCGCATCTTCCGGGCCACCCTCTCACATTCTTCGCATCCTGCCGCCAGTATATTCCGTTCTGTCTCCATAGGCCTAATCGAAATACTTGTAACTGCCGGTAATCTTGTCGAGAACTGTGAGTTCGTCGGCACGTATATATTTCTTCAAGATGGCGGGAGATGAGTGGCCTGTGATTTTGATGATGTCATAGACATCCATTCCGGAAAGATACATCAGAGTCGCTCCTGTGCGCCGTGCAGTGTGGGAGGTGACAAGTTCCCATTTTTCTTTGGTAGTCTTCCGCTCCTCGCCACCGACGACTTCCTTGAAAGTCACCTTGTCATTGATGCCGGCAGCCTTGCAGCACTGCTTGATGTAGCGATTGAATACTTGGTCCGCAACGTGAGGGATTTCATAATCATAGCGCTCGAATATCTCCTTCAGCTCTGAGCTTACAGGGATGTTCACTCTTGCGTCTGTCTTCTCCTGCACAAGATCAATGTAAAGGATTTCTTTTGAGCAGATGACATCCCTCTTGCCGCCCGGCACGGATGCGTCATCCACCTGCTCCACCCACTTCTTGATGTAAGTATGGAAATTGTCCTTAGTGAGGTTGTTGTAGTCCGAAATGCGCTGGGCTGTCCATACTCCCACAAGGAAGATGTCACGCACCACCTTATGCTCATTGCTGAGTCCCTCCAGCTTGCATTGGCGCAGCAGATCCAGATCTTTCTGCGTCAGATAGATGGTGTCCACATCGATTCTTGTGCCCTTGAACTTCTTGTCCTTCCATTTAGGATTGGTATGATACCCTTCAGACTCGGCCGTAGTCATAATCACCTTCAGCTGCTTGATGCTCCGGCCGATGGAATTCATATGATAATCCTTACTCTTGAGCCAAGCGGTGAAGTCATAGTAGAAGCGCATATCGATGTCATTGAAGTCATACTCGTGCACCGTTACGTTCTGGAACTCCTCGAACTGCTTGAGGGCGGCCTTGATGCTTTTCACGGTGGAAGGCGTATAGTTCGTTCCCTTGTCGGTCTGGCGCGCGCCACTCTCCACATCTGCGATATACTGCTTGATGAACTTGTTCAGGGTAACGCGCTCCTTTTCCTCTTTTTCGGCCTTTTCGCGGGCTACGCCGTCCTTGTTGCGGATTTGTGAGATAATCTCCCGCATACGTTTTGAAGTCAGCGTTCCGGCCTCCCAAGCGGCATCAAGCGCCTCGGCAATCTGGTCCAGCACTTCGTAAAGTGCCTTGCCCTCTTCCGTAGCTTTGTAGTTCTCGAGCTTCGCCGCACTCTTGCGGGAATTGTTCCACGACTTGATGGTAGCTTCCATCTTGGTCGAAGCTCTGAAATCAATCTTTTGTTCCGGGACCTGGAACCTCGCGAAGACGGTGGTTTTTCCCTTCCCTTCGCTCACTCTTGTAAAGAAAGAAGTAGCCATAAAAATGTCTTTAATGTTTGCAGGAGCTAAGGTACAAAATAAAAGAATTCATAGCGAAAATTTGTGCCTAATTTGTGCCTAATTTGTGCCTAATTTTTCTAGAGTCCAAGAAATGGGGTTTAGAGCATACTCTCTAAACCCCACTGATTATTAGCACATTATAAAAAATTCTTAGATTTTTAGAACCCCAATTTTAGCGAAAATAAGGTCCGCTAGGCACCTCTCTAAAATGCCTCTGAGATATCTCAGAGGCATTTGCGTTTCCAGACTTTCCTACAACTTTCCTACAAATTTTCATTCGCCTATACGATTCA
>CAVHYU010000067.1:0-4982 GCA_963640535.1 bacterium
GTAATAAAATCCGCCGGGTGCAGTATAAAGGAGTATGGAACTTGAGAAACTTTCTGCGGCGGACATTCTCGGGAAGAGGATTCCGATGGAGGAGATCCTGCGGGACTCCGTTTACTACCCTGCCTGCTACAAGGACGGGAGACCTATAAAATTCTGCAACACCATCTGGCGGGACCGGATGGGGGTTAACAGTTTTGTCTATTGCGACTACCTTCTCTCCGAGGGGGAGCTTTTGCGGCAGCTGGGCACCGTGCGGGGGTATCACACTCTGGCACACCGAAGCCTGAGCCGGGACGAATACGTGCCCGAGAATTGGGAACTGAAACTGCAGTCTGGAAGCCGGGAGAATTACCGGGACCATTTCAGCTTGGGTGGATACGCTCCTTTCGCGCACTGGGCCGTGTTCGAGAGAGATTCTGACAAGGGCGAGGAGCACGGACCGAAGAGGTTTTCGCTGCTTTATGTAGGCGGCGAGGGCCTTGCCACTTTCCAACAGCTTTACTGCCACCATCACATCTCCCCGCGGATGATTTGCTTCATCCAGTGCTGGGGATTCGCCGGAAACTGGACGAACTTCACCGCCGCGAACGGGGACTTTGCGCTCACGCTCAGAAGGCAACCGGAGTGCATCCCGGACTATTTCTGCGTCGGTTCATACGACCACATCAGCGGTGTGATTCAAATCAAGGGGACCGAGGAGAGGTATAGAGTGCGTTTCATCGATTACTTGAGCCCAGAGGGAGCTAAGGCATTCTTCAGAAGGGAGCTGGGCTGCATTGAGGATGGCCCTGACGTAGGACTCTATTGTGCCTTCAAAAATGACAAGGCCTACATTCTGATAAGCCTGTACCACGACCACTTCAGGTACGCCGTTTACGAGATTGTGGATGGACCGCTCGACATCGGGCCTATTCTCGACGGGATGATAATGGGGGAGAGAAAATAGGGATTATGAAGTACGACGAAAACGTAATTATTGACAGCGTCATAACGGAATTTCGGCAGTTTGCGAACAACGCCGCGAATGAAGGACGGGAAATAGTCGTCGGCAAATGTGTGGAGGAGGCAATTGCCTCGACCTTCCACTTTTACAAGCGCAGAGGTTATGCCCCCGAGGCCATCCGGGACATTCTTATGAGTGCGGAACGCGACATCCTGCAGCGGTGCGAGCCGATTGTCTTTGAGGTGAAGAAGAAGGCCACGGCCCGCAGCATTCGGAAAAACGCGGTCGAGGCCGTGCTTGACGACTTGATTGAGGAGGCCGGGCTGGATATGACCTACAAGGTGCGGGGGAACAACTCCGTGGGAATTGCGGTCCGCTCTCCTTCAACCGGGCAATATCTGAGGTTCAGCGCGGCATCCTCAAAGATCCTCACGCCCGAGTGGCGGGCGAGGCTGCTACAGGACATCAAGGCCTATTTTGAAATCAGCGCCCATCTTGGAAAGATAAGGACCACGACTAAGGGGATGTAAACACATCAGTCTTGCTCTGAGTTCAGAAAAGTGCAGACTACTCCCGGCGAATTAGGTTTATATGCTCACCTTCCTGAAGGGTAGAGTTAGGCGGTGCATCCGGGTCATATAGTCATTTGCGCTGTCCTCATCGGGCTCTGACGGGGGTAGAACACTCATCGAGGAGAGCAGGGTCTCCGGGTCCTCAAGAAGCACCGCGAGTTCATCCAGGGGCACATTTATATGCACCTGCTTTACCTGTCTGAGTGTGAGATAGACCTGAGGCTTGCCGTCCTTGAATTGTATCTCCGATCTGCTTCTGAGGCCGAGCGGGGTGACATATTCCTCGAGCAAAGCCTTCAGGGTAGAATCGGCGATGCTCCGTATCGTCAGGGCCTTCTCCTGTTCGAGAGCCTTCTCCTGAAAAAAGGCCACGAGGTCCTCCACCGCCTTTTCCATCTGTGGAATCGCCGAGTCGAAAGCGAGCATAGCCCCGGCAAGAGCCTCCGGGTCCTTGTCCGTGACCCAGCAGTGCGGATAATTTCCGTTCTCCTTGCACGGCGCCGCCTTCACTTTCCCGCTGGCGTTGCGCTTGAGAACGAACAGGGAATGCGCAAGTTGAATCATAAACTTGCCCCGCGAAAATTGGACATTCTCCTTGCCGACCCCGCGGTGGATAAGCAGTGCTCCGACCTCGGCCGGGGTGAACGTTCTACCTTCCTCCCCCTTTTGCACGGTCTCAAGAAGGATAGCCCAAACGCCGTCCCAGATGAAGTTCCGAATCAGTTCGGGGCGCAGCCTGAAAGTGTTATTGTCCAGATACCCGCTAAGGTCCCTTGCCTTCGCCTGAGCGGCGACTGAGTCCACTATCGGGCTCAGATCCGCCTTCGTTTCCGTCTGTATTGTATTCATATTCAATTTCTTAAGTTCCTACTTTCGCTGGTATCTAACTCATTTATATATAAACAATTTCTCTCTAATCCTACGCACTTTTTACCCCAGTTGCATCGTGCACACCCTACCGGATTTCTCCATCCAGCGGTGGCAGGACTCATAGCTGCGGGAATCCTTGCAGACCCAGATGATTTTGCAGCGGTAGTTCTCCGGGATTACCGGCTCGGGGGCAAGGCCGTCGGTGAGGATTAGAAGCCCATCGTAGCCCATCTTGCCGGCATACTCTATGGGTTCCTGGAAAGAAGTGCCTCCGCGTCCCACCGCAACGACCTCCCTGGCGACCTTTTTGAGGTTCTGCACCGCCCTCACGCCGCAGTCGAACTGGATGACGTCAATGCTCTCGAAGCCGTAGCGGAAAGCCGAGTTGATGACTCCGTAAAAGTAGGAAAGCGCCTCAGAGGAAATGGAGCCGGAGACATCCACGGCGACAAGAAGCCGCGTGTCAAACTGCCGGGTGGAGCCCATCTGGTCGAAACCGAACCGGCGGCTGGGGCGCATACGGGTCGTCTTGCGGCGGCTTGAGAGTATGCTTGCCCGAAAGCCGGAGAACACCGTTCTCCAGTTTATCTTTGCCCGGGCGGTAGCCTTGATTTTCTCGGCAAAGGCACCGGCAAGGGAGCCCCAGCTCTGGCAGTTCTCGATTATTCCGTTGATTAGGGCCACCTGGAGGTCGTCCTCTTCCCAAAGGGAAGCAAGGTCGTGGTTCCGCTCCGCATTGTCCCGAAGTTTGTCCTCATACCCTTGCCCGCTCTTTTGCCTCTCATCCTCCTTCGGAGTTCCGTCGCCATCCCCGTCGCCATCCCCGTCGCCTTCGCCGTCGCCTTCTCCATCACCTTCACAGGCGGCCCTGTCTGAGCCGGCTCCGCTCGCCGCGTCTCCCGTGCCAAGACCCTCGGGCAGCATCGACTGAATCCTCCGGGAATACCACTCGTAGGGCATCCCCTTCTCAAGGCCGTAGTCTCCAGGCTTGTCAATGCGGAAATTACCATATTCGTAATTGTCTCCGATGACAATGTCGGAGCCGACTCCGATGGCCTGCTGGCTGCATCCGTCCGGTCTGCGCTCGTATGGGTGTTTGAGAAGAATGCGGCAGGCCTCGGTGCGCAGGGCTTCGTCAAGACCGTCCTCAGTCATCTGGGCAAGGAAATCCGGATTGTACTCCAGCCTCCCTTTTCCGCTCCGGACCGGGCAGCTCATAGCCCTGTTTTCCTCAAGAGCGTGCGTGCAGATGACTTGAAACATAGCCGGCTCCTGCACGAACCATCGCTGAATTATCGCTTTTATTCTGTCTTCCATCCCGAGTCTGTTTTAATTTTAGGATATATGCCCATACACTCCTATTTTATATGGTTCACATACGAAATCATAGACATCACCAGCACACCGCAATACTTCGCAAGGAATCTCTTCGCGGCCGGATAGGTGTCCTGCATATAGACATTCGCGAAATGGGCCGCAGCCTCCTTCTTTTCCTTGACCAGCCAGTCGAAATAGCTTCCGATGTTCTTCACCGCCTTCTCCCTGTCTTCCGAGGCGATTTTCTCGACTTCAAGGAAGCGGTACAGGCCGTCACTGACGACGCTCAGCTGATGGAGCTGATACTCCTCAAGCGTGGTCTTGACAGAGTCGAATTTCAAGATGACCTCGCGTCCGGAGATAATTTTGCGGTTCGCGACGTCGCTGAGGAATGCGCTCGCGGCCTTCGGACCCACAACGCTGGAGATGAGTTTGGACATAACTCCGCCCATATCGCTGACGTTCAGGATTATGTCCGACACTCTTTTCCACGACCTGCGGTCCGGAGTTTTGTCAAGCCCCGTGTCAGCCCCCTCCTTTGCATCAGGGTTGCGGTCCAGCCACTCCGAGTGCTCCCGGATAAAGCCGGTCACCCTCGGGTCCAGCCCCTCCTTCTCGGCCCATAGAAGCCATTCCTGGGCGGTAGGGCGGAAGTTCAGGACATTGAACCTGCTCACAAGGGCCGGGTCAAGGTCGGTGAGCTGATACTGGTCACCCTCGTTGACGGCGCAGATGATGCGGCTTCCCTCAGGAAGGCGGCGTCCTGCCAGACGGCGGTTGAGACACAGGTCCATCACGGTCTGGAGAATCTCGGGACGTGCACGGTTGAGCTCGTCAAGAAACAGAACGACAGGCTTTCCGTCGGTCGGGAACCAGTACGGAGGCATAAACTCGGTCTTGCCGGTCTGCTCGTTCTTGTGCGGAAGTCCGAGCAGGTCGCCCGGGTCAGCCATCTGTCCGAGAAAGAGGACGACCACCTCCAGACCCTTCGTCTGGAAGTAATCGGTGAGGATTTCAGACTTGCCGACCCCGTGGGCGCCGACAAGCATAATGTTATGGGATGCGGGAGTAGAGTCGAGTACCTGCCGAAGCTCGGTGATGTTAACATTAATATTAGCCATATCTTCAATTTTCTTTTCGCTATCTATATACTCCCCCGGCGACTTTTTCTTACCGAAGAAAATCGAAATGCTAGTGAAAGATTATCGAAGCAGCTCTACATATCATTCATTGACAAGCCCTTATAGGAAATGTCATAGTTCTTGAACTCACCTGTGGCA
>CAVHYU010000068.1:0-4163 GCA_963640535.1 bacterium
CTCCAGTAGGATTTGAACATCCTGGCCATATAATACATTTACAAAAAGTCGCATTTTGGGGTGAAAAATTCCGCTTTTGAGGGTAAATGTTTACGAAACGGCTCACTTTTTGCAAATTTGGCACGCCGTCAAGCGACAGACACAAATGATTAAATATCAAATATTTAGATAAATAAATAATAAACTTCAATACAATGCAGAACAAATTGCAGGAACTGACAGACAAACTCTACAATGAGGGACTGTCCAAGGGAAAAGCCGAAGGCGAGGCAGTGCTTGCCAAGGCTAACGCTGACGCAGAGGCCATCGTGGCAGAGGCCACAAAAAAGGCTGAGGCAATAATTGCTCAGGCACAGAAAGATGCCGCTCAGCTGAAAACCAAGACCGAAGGCGACATTGCTCTTGCTTCACGCGAAAGCATCTCCAAAGTTCGTCAGGCTCTCGAGAGCCTTGTAATCGCCCAGGCTGCAGACGCCAAAGTCAAAACTGCACTTTCCGACACTGAGTTTGTAAAGACTCTTATCAGTGCGGCAGTAAAGGCGTTCGCCGAGGGGAAAGACTGCGGAATTGAGCTGTGCCTTGCTGAAAGCGCAAAAGCTGAGCTTGAGAATTATGTAAAAAGCGAAGTCGGGAAGACTCTCGGCAAAGAAGTGAGCGTAAGTTTCTCCAAGAAAATCGGCGGTGGTTTCACCATCGGTCCAAAGGATGGGGGTTACTACATCAACTTCACAGATGAGGCTTTCGACGCAATCATCGGCGAGTACCTGCGTCCGGCAACAAAGAAGATACTTTTCGGATAATGAAAAATTACGAATACATAATCGCGGGACTTCCTGTCATTGACAGTTCGTTTTCCTTCTCGGACAAGACTCCACGGGAGTTCATCGAGGAGATTCGCGAACAGCTTGACGAGAGGGACAACGCCCTTGTGGACTTCCTTCTGAAAGGGTATGAGGAAGAGAACCTCACACCGGATTTTTACAGGGATGCCCTCGGACATCGTAACCGCTTCATCCGGGAATACTTCCGCTTTGACCTTTGCCTTCGCAACGCGAAGGTGCGATACCTCAACAAGGCGCTCGGAAGGCCAGCCCAAAAGGACGTTATGACGCTCCAGACAAAGGAAGGCGGCCGCCCGGAGATTGTCTTCGAAGAGGCCGAGGCTGTGGATGCCATCCTGAAGGGAGAAGACCTTCTTGTCAGGGAGCGCGCGCTGGACGACCTTGTCTGGGACAAAGTTTCCTCTCTCACGGTTTTCGACTACTTCGACATCGACGCGGTGCTCTCTTTCATCGTGAAGATGCAGGTGACGGCACGCTGGTACGCCCTCGACGAGCAGCAGGGACGGGAACGTTTCCGCCGCCTCGTGGACGAGGTGAGAGGCACTTTCAAGGGAGTGGACTACAAAGCGGAATAAACGTAAGGGCTGTCTTAAATGGCACACCGCCTCTTTAAGAGAGTCTTAGCGAAGAGATACAGAATTAAATTAAAAAGTAAAATCAATATGAATAAGACAACAGGAAAGGTCACCGGCATCGTTTCCAACCTTGTCACCGTAGAAGTCGACGGACCGGTTTCGCAGAACGAAATCTGCTACATCGACGTGAACGGTACCGCTCTTATGGCGGAGGTCATCAAGGTGAACGGAAAAAATGCCGCCGTGCAGGTCTTCGAGAGCACCCGAGGCCTTCAGAACGGGAATAAGGTGACATTCGAAAACAAGATGCTCGAGGTCACTCTCGGCCCGGGCCTTCTTTCAAGCTGCTACGACGGCCTTCAGAACAACCTCACCACAATGACCGGAGTTTTCCTCAAAAGAGGCGAATACACCGACCCGTTGGACCACGACAAACTTTGGGACTTCACCCCTATCGCAGCAGAGGGTGACAAAGTTGCCGCAGCGGACTGGCTGGGAGAAGTCAAGGAAGGCTGGCTGCCTCACAAAATTATGGTTCCTTTCGCTTTCAAGGGCGAATACACCGTAAAGAGCGTCGCAAAGGCGGGACAGTACAAAATTGACGACACCGTTGCAGTCCTTACGGACGAAAACGGAGAAGATGTCGCAGTCACTATGACCCAGAAATGGCCGGTAAAAGTCGCCGTCAAGGGATATAAGGAAAAACCTCGTCCGGACAGGATTATGGAGACCGGAGTCAGGGTAATCGACACCCTCGACCCAATCGCCGAAGGCGGTACGGGCTTCATTCCGGGTCCGTTCGGATGCGGAAAGACCGTGCTCCAGCACGCAATCGCAAAGCAGGGTGACGCACAGGTCATTGTGATGGCGGCCTGCGGAGAGAGGGCGAACGAGGTTGTGGAAATCTTCACCGAGTTCCCTGAGCTCATAGACCCGCACACCGGACGTCACCTTATGGAAAGGACAACCATCATCTGCAACACCTCCAATATGCCTGTTGCCGCACGTGAGGCATCCGTTTACACGGCGATGACAATATGCGAGTACTACAGGGCAATGGGACTGAAGGTTCTCCTTCTTGCAGACTCCACTTCAAGGTGGGCGCAGGCCCTTAGGGAAATGAGTAACCGTCTGGAGGAACTTCCGGGCGCCGATGCATTCCCTGTGGACCTTTCAGCCATCATCTCCAACTTCTACGCCCGTGCCGGAATGGTCATTCTGAACAACGGACAGAGGGGCTCCGTCACCTTCATCGGAACGGTTTCCCCTGCAGGAGGTAACCTCAAGGAGCCTGTGACCGAGTCCACCAAGAAGGCGGCGCGCTGCTTCTACGCCCTTGAGCAGAAAAGGGCCGACCAGAAGAGGTACCCTGCGGTGAACCCGATTGACTCCTATTCGAAGTATCTCGAATACCCTGAAATTCAGGAATATCTTGAGAAGACCATCGCACCGGGCTGGAGTGAAAAAGTGAACAAGCTCAAGAACATAGTCCGCAGGGGTCGCGAAGCCAACGAGCAGATCAACATCCTCGGAGACGACGGCGTGCCGATGAACTATCACGAGCTGTTCTGGAAGTCAGAACTCATTGACTACGTGATACTTCAGCAGGACGCGTTCGACGCTGTAGATGCGCTCTGCCCGCTTGACAGGCAGAAATATATGGTGGAGCTTGTTCTTGGAATCTGCGACCGCAGCTTCGAGTTCGAGGACTTCGAGAAATGCCGCAATTTCTTCAAGGAAGTCATCAACATCCTCCGTCAGATGAACTACTCCGTCTTCCACAGCGAGCAGTTCAAGGATTATGAAAATCAACTTAATACACTCCTGAACAATGGCAAATAAGGCATATCAGAAAATCTATACGAAGTTGGAGGCCATTACAAAAGCCACTGTCTCCCTCAAGGCCGAGGGAGTCTCCAACGATGAGCTTGCCGTTGTCGACGGCAAACTCGCACAGGTCGTAAAGACCAAGGGAGATACTGTGACTCTGCAGATTTTCTCCGGCACGGAGGGCATCCCGACCGATGCCGAAGTGACTTTCCTCGGAACGGCCCCGACCCTGAAAGTGAGCGATGAGCTCGCCGGAAGGTTCTTTGACGCATACGGCCACCCCCTCGACGGCGGCCCCGAGATCGAAGGCGAAGAGAGGGAAATCGGCGGACCGTCAGTGAACCCTTACAAGAGAAAGCAGCCTTCTGAGATTATCCCTACGGGCATCGCGGGCATCGACCTCAATAACACCCTGGTTTCCGGACAGAAAATTCCGTTCTTCGCCGACGCCGACCAGCCATACAATAACGTGATGGCACAGGTTGCCCTCCGTGCGGATGTGGACAAGATCATCCTCGGAGGTATGGGTCTTTCTAACGACGACTACCTCTACTTCAAGCACGAGTTCGAGGGCGCGGGCGCACTGGACAAGATCATTTCTTTCGTGAACACCACCGAGCAGCCGCCTGTGGAGAGGCTTCTTATCCCGGATATGGCTCTTACCGCCGCCGAATATTTCGCTGTGGACAAGAACGAGAAAGTGCTTGTGCTCCTTACGGATATGACCCTCTACGCCGACGCCCTGTCAATCGTGTCGAACCGAATGGACCAGATTCCTTCCAAGGACTCAATGCCGGGTTCACTCTACTCCGACCTCGCGAAAATCTACGAGAAGGCCGTGCAGCTGCCTGACGGAGGTTCAATCACCATCATCGCGGTGACCACCCTGAACGACGGAGACATCACTCACGCCATC
>CAVHYU010000069.1:0-1346 GCA_963640535.1 bacterium
TTGTCCATATCCTTTTCCGCGCCTCTGATAAGGAGCGGAGATGGCAGGGAATCCTAATCCCGAAGGGTGGATTTGTGACCACAATGGCGGAGTTGGCAGAGACCTCAAGACTGAGTTGTAAGCAGGTGAGAACACATCTCAAACGCATCGTTTCGTCCGGTTTCGCGTCAGTTAAAGCGACAAACAGATACACCATCATAACAATCTCTGACATTGAGCGTTACGAATGTAAAAATTGCGATGAGGGCAAACAAAGGGCAAACAAAGGGCAAACAAAGGGCAAACAAAATGCCGTTGTAACCGATTGTGACGCTGATTGTTACGAATATGAAAATGAGAACGAGGGCAAACAAAGGGCAGACAAAATTGAAAATTGCGACTCGCCTTTATATAGCTTAATAAATAATAATCTTAGCTATTCAGAGATAGAGAATAAAAAGAAAGAAAGGGTATCTAAAGATACCCCAAAGAAAGAAAAACAAGAGACAGAGATTGCGGCCACTCTGAAGCCTCCATCTCCGGCCACAAAATCCCCTCCTTACAACCTCGATTTTGTCAGCGCGGAACTGCTCCAAGATTTCCAAGATTTCCTTGATATGCGAAAGAAAATCCGCAAGCCGCTGAAGACGCAGACGGGCGTGAAGACAAGATACAACAGGCTGATGACTCTCTCCGATGGAGACACCGAGCTGGCGCGGAAGATAATCCGGCAGTCAATCGGGAACGAATGGCAAGATTTCTATCAACTAAAAACACAAGATCAGAACAATGGAAAAAATAATATCGCAGTTAATCTCCGAAGCGAAAAAGACTTCTCAGATCGCCATTACGACACCACGCTTCCAGATTGGGATTCCCCAGGAGGAGATTCTGACATTGATGAAGAACTACTACCGTGAGGAGGTGGTCGACAGAGGGATGGAGTTCCTTGATGACGAGGAGACCAACAAGAAGCTGCGGATGATAGCCAGATGGATGACCTCCGACAAGAAACGCCCATCGCTGCTGCTCTACGGAGGAGTCGGGAACGGCAAGACCACGATGGTCGGGGCAATGGCAAGCGCGATAGACTGCGTCCGCGACACCGCGAGGGATATGGAGACGAAGTCCTACCGCCTCACTCCGGAGGAGCAGCAGCTCAACGCATCCCTGAAGAAGTTCATCAACCTGCCGAGTCCGAGAATAGTGACCGCGCAGAAGCTCGCCTCGATGGCGAAAGATGACGAGACGCGCTACAATCAGCTCGCGGAGTCGAAATTCCTCATCATCGATGACCTGGGGTGCGAGCCTGTTTCGGTGAAGAACTACGGCACGGAGATAACGCCGGTCACCGACATCATCTACCG
>CAVHYU010000069.1:1356-4077 GCA_963640535.1 bacterium
CCGCAGGTACGAAACGATGAGCACCACGGTCATCACGACCAACCTCGACCGCAAGGATATCAAAAGCCTCTACGGAGTGCGCGTGGCCGACCGCCTTGATGAGTTCTGCAACTACATCGCATTCACCGCTGAAAGTTACCGCAAGAGAGTATGAGACCGCAGAAGTACATCACGCTGCCGCTTGAAGAATACCAGGCAATGGTTGAGCAGATAAGGACGCTCCGCAGGAAGGCGGAGGGCAGCTTCCCCGGCATCGATGACATAGCCTTCCTCTCTCCGAGGCTCTACGGCCACCTGTTGAGATTCGGCATACGGAACATCGGTGAGTTGAGGGACACGACAGCGGAGGAGTGGAAGAGGATTCCGGGATTCGGAAGGAAGTCGTGGGAGGAGCTGAAGGGATTGATGAATCTTTACGCACTTGAATTCAGAGCGGAATGAAGAAGCAATACTACGACCATAAGTCCGTCCGATGCGATGAATGCGCACACTACATACCCGCAGGGGTGAGGGATGTGACCGAGGATGAATGGAAGGAAGGGTGCAGGAGATTCGGTTACGCGCTCACGGGGAGCTACCCCGAACTCGCGGATGACTGCAAAGGGTTCCAGACCCCGGCGCAATACGCGGAGGAGCTGGAGCGGATCGAACAGGAAAAGAAAAACAAGAACAAGAAACAATCGGCAAGATGAAGACAAGAACAATACTGAAAATTTCCGCAGACGAGAACGACAATCTCAAGGTGAGCTGCCCGGATAAGAATGATGCCGTTATGGCCATCACCGACCAGGTTCACTCTGCGTGGGTGAACGGGGACAACGGCCCGCTTAACATACTCTTCTCCGCCACGGTGAATTTACTCGCTTTGGACGTGTCGGGCAGATTTGAGGAGGAGTACATCGAAAACATCCGCAGAACCACGCCCAAATACAGAGAGAGCTATGCCAGGATGGTGGAGGAGATGGAGAAGAGAAGCAAGAATTTAAGTTAAGGCATATGGTAGGGAAATTCTTAATACTCCTCGCGGTGATGCTGGTAGTGTTCCTCGTCCTCTACGGAATCGCAGGGATATTCGCCGCGATGATGGCGGAGGAGAACAGGCAGGTCTGCCGCAACTGCGAGTACCACGACAAGGCTATGGACTGCTGCAAGGTCACTTGGAAGAAGGTCAACCCCAACGACACCTGCAAGTCCTACACTAAAGCAAAGGAGGGAAAGAAATGAGGCATAAGGAATCCGAGGTGCAGAGAGCGTGCGTGAGCTGGTTCAAAAGAGCCTATCATCAGTACTCCTGGAATCTCTTCTCCGTCCCGAACGGAGGCGGCAGGTCGAAGGTCGAAGCCGCGATAATGAAGGGCGAGGGAACGGTGGCCGGCGTGTCCGACCTCATCCTCCTCCTGCCGAACAGGAAATACCACTCTCTCTGCATCGAATTCAAGCAGCAGAAGGTCACTTTCGATGAGAATGGGAAAGAGCATATCGCGAAGACCTACCAGAGTGCCGCGCAGAAAGAATGGCAGGGGGCCGTAGAGCGAGTTGGAAACCGCTATGTGGTCATCCGTACCTTTGAAGAGGTCAGAGCCGAAATAGAGGCATATATGAGCGAAATAGAATCAGAGGCGAATTAAGTTAAACGTGGGGGCCGGTAGTGTAATGGTAGCAGCAACGGGATGGGCAAGTGAAAACGGCAGTAATAGACCACTATCGCTGGAGGTGGGAGTTCGAGTCTCCTCCGGCCCGCAAAAGTAACGGAAAAGTGCCGACCGCCGCGCAGGTCGGGGCAGCGTTGGGAAACGCATTCTGTTGACTGATTCTGATAACAGTGTGAGCAAGAGGCGATGCGCGTGAGCCGAAAGAGGTCTGTAGTTCAGTTGGCCAGAACCATAGAGTCGCGAGTTCGAATCTCGTCAGGCCTCCGAAGTAACATTTTATAATTCAAAGACTTATGGCATATCATTTAATCGCAAAGAAGCGGGGTAACGGAACGAACCTCGGCAAGACTTTCTCGATCACGAAATCGGGAAGGTTCACATTCGCAAAAGAGATGGTCAGAGAGATAGGCTTCAAGGAGGGTGACTGCATCCAATATGGCTGGAATGATAGCACGACTCCGGCCACACTCTACTTTGTCAAGGTAAATAAGGAGAGCGGCCAGGGCTTCACATTCCACGCTGCCTATGGCAAGTTCCCCTCAATTGTCTCCGCGAAGCAGATACTCCAGGTGGCCAAGCCTGGCAGGTATCAGTATATGGGTAAAGATGGGGATTTCATTCTGACGGATTGCCCGGTCGAGGTATGAAGCGAGTAAGAATCCTCAACCAATACCGCACGGAGGAAGGGCGCAAGCATTGGAAGGAGTATGCCGCAGGCTCGCGAGAGTACGGAACAAGGTACAACCTTATGGCGTTCTCCTGCCGGGCGGATCTCAAGACAACTGCGGTGATGGCGGGGGGGCATATCAATCACTTGTTGGAAATGTATGAGAAGGATAACAGCATACCCGACTGACGGAAGGAAGTGCGCCCCTGCGTATAGGGGGGGCAGACAAGACCAAAGGATTGACCGCGAATATCAATATGAACATCGGAGCGTTCAATGATAAACCGAGAATAATTGAAATTTATGAAAGAGAAAGCACAAAAACTTATCACGGAAGTGAAGAGACACCAGCTCGCTGAAATCCAGTCGAGGATGGATGATGAAAGGCAGGGAATAGAAATC
>CAVHYU010000070.1:0-4052 GCA_963640535.1 bacterium
TCCGAGAAGTTCACCGGAGTGATCTTCTTCATCGTCTCCGCATCTTTCCCGCCTGCGCAGGATACGGCAGCCGCCACAGCGGCTGCCAATGAAAATATTTTAAGTATATCCATATTAATTCGTTTCATTTCTTAGTCCAATTAAAAACATACAAATATAATGTAACGGCCGAAAAACTCAAAAAATTGTTACCTTTGTGAGATAGAATTTTTGGGTCTGCGAGGCGGGAGTCTCCATAGGGGCGCTTCCCGGGGCTGAGCAGACTGAATTGACACGAATTATGGACAGGAAAATAGTCATTATTCCGACTTACAACGAGAAAGAAAACATCGAGGGAATCACCCGCGCCATTTTTGCGCTTGAGGGCGACTACCACATCCTTGTAATCGACGACGGTTCTCCGGACGGCACCCCGGGCATTGTGAAAAAACTTCAGGGGGAATTCGACGGGAGACTGTTTCTTGTCGAAAGAAGCGGCAAACTCGGGCTCGGAACGGCGTATATAACCGGATTCAAATGGGCTTTGGAGAAGGGATATGACTACATTTTCGAAATGGACGCGGACTTCTCGCACAACCCCTCGGACCTTCCGCGGCTATACTCAGCCTGTGCCGAGGGCGGGGCGGATCTTGCCATAGGCTCCCGCTACTGCAACGGAATCAGCGTGATCAACTGGCCAATCGGGCGCGTGATTATGTCCTACTATGCTTCGGTCTATGTGAGGACTGTGCTCGGGATGAAAGTTTTCGACACAACGGCCGGCTTCAAGTGCTACCGCCGCAGGGTTCTGGAGACCATCGATTTGGACAAGATCAGTATGTACGGCTACGGTTTCCAGATTGAGATGAAATACAGCTGCTACAAGCTGGGATTCAAGATTGTAGAGGTGCCGATCATCTTTGTGGACCGCAAGGAGGGAACATCAAAAATGAGCGGGAGCATCTTCGGAGAAGCCTTCTGGGGCGTGCTGAGGCTCAAATTCAGAAAAATAAAACCGAGGAAGAAGTAGTCCCGGGAGGCGGAAAATGGGAAAGGACAAGAAAATTTTTGGAGGGAACGCCCTCACATACATAGTTTCACTGAGCGCGGTCATTTTATGGGGAGCATCATACATCTGGTCCGACAGTCTGATTGACAACAATATCCCCATATTCTATTTCGTTTTTGTAAGAATTTTCATCGCCGGGCTCGCTCTTTTCGCGCTTAATCTTCTGACGCACAAACTGCGCAGAATTGAGAAAAAGGACATTCCCTGGTTTCTGCTTCTGGCGTTCTGCGAACCGTTCATCTATTTCCTCTGCGAGACCTACGGAATCAAGGAAACCGGCTCTCCGACCATCAGCGCGATGGCGATTGCCACTATCCCTATTTTTTCCATATTCGCCGGACTGCTGTTCTTCAGGGAGAAAATAACTCCGCTCAACATTTTCGGCATCCTGCTGTCGCTCGGGGGCATTGTGCTCGTGGCGATGGCGCGCGGGGAACTCGGGGAGAACTTTATTCTGGGACTGGTTTTCCTTCTTGTCGCCGTGATTTCGGAAGTCGGACACGCAAGCATCACGAAGAAGCTCAGCGGAGGCTACCCGAGTCAGGTAATCGTTATGTATCAGTTCCTTATAGGCTCCGTGTATCTTCTTCCGCTGTTTCTTTTCAAAGGGCTCGACGGCTTCAGCGCGGAAAAATATATGAGTTGGGAGGTGTGGAAACCGATTCTGTGCCTCGCTCTCCTGTGCTCCAGCCTTGCATTCAGCCTATGGGTGGGAACCATCAAGAAGCTCGGAGTGGCGAAGTCAAGCATTTTCTCGGCGCTCATTCCGGTGGTTTCGGCTCTCATCGCGGGACTTTTCGGACAGGAGATGCTCAACCCGCGCCAGTGGGCCGGAGTTGCCATCTGCACCGTGGGCGTCGTGCTTTCGCAGCTTAATCTGAAGAAAAAGAGGGCCGAGGGCGCGGAGAAATGATTTGCCGGGAGTTGAGAGTTTGATTAGAGAGAAATTAAGTAATACAAGCTATGGACAATGAGGCGGACATACGGTTTATGAGAGAAGCCCTCGCCGAGGCGAGGGAGGCCGCCGCGGAGGACGAGGTGCCGATCGGAGCTGTAGTCGTCTGCGGGGGAAGGGTTATTGCGCGGGGGCACAATATGACCGAGCGCCTTCACGACCCGACGGCCCACGCCGAAATGATTGCTCTGACCAGTGCGACTGAAGCCTGCGGAGGGAAATACCTTGACAAATGCACGCTGTATGTTAGCGTGGAGCCCTGTCCGATGTGCGCCGGAGCTATGAACTGGGCGCAGGTCGGAAGAGTGGTATATGGAGCTGCGGACCCAAAGCGTGGTTATTCGAAATTCACCCCCTGCCTGCTTCACCCCAGGACCGAAATCTCCTCCGGGATTATGGAGGAGGAGTGCGGGATGATAGTGAGCGATTTTTTCAAAAATAAGCGTTAATGTTCGATTTACAATCACTTGGACTCTTAGGGCTTTTCATCGGGACATTCCTCTCGGCCACGGTCATCCCCTTCAGTTCGGACGCGGTCTATCTGGCGGTACTTGCCGCCACCCGTGATCCCTGGGGCTGCCTTCTTGTTGGCACGGTGGGCAACTGGCTGGGAAGCGTTCTGACCTACTGGATCGGATGGATCGGACGCTGGGAGTGGATTGAAAAATGGTTCAAGGTAAAAAGGGAAACTCTGGAAAAGCAGAAGGAGAAGATTGACCGCTACGGGGTCTGGCTCGCCCTTATTGCCTGGGTGCCGATAGTGGGAGATGTGATTGCAATTGCTCTCGGATTCTACAAGACACGGCCCTGGGCGACAATGGCCCTGCTGCTTGTGGGAAAATTCCTCAGGTTTCTTCTGTGGAACGCAATCTATGGGCTGTTTTAGACAAAGTATTGACACGCAACATATTACAAAACATTAAAACTCGAAGCAGATGAAGCACGCATACGTATTCCCCGGACAGGGCGCACAGTTCACCGGGATGGCTAAAGACCTTTACGACAAGGGCGGCAAAGGGAGAGAATTGCTCGAAAGCGCGAACGAGATACTCGGATTCAGAATCACCGACATAATGTTCGAGGGGACGGACGAGCAGTTGAAACAGACCCGCGTCACTCAGCCTGCCGTCTTCCTACACAGCGTTGTGAAGGCAGTTGAGGAATACGGTGCCGCGCCGGATATGGTGGCTGGCCACTCTCTCGGGGAGTTTTCGGCGCTCGCAGTCTCTGGCGCTCTTGACTTTGAGGATGCGCTGAGGCTTGTTTCGGTAAGGGCGAGCGCAATGCAGAAGGCCTGCGAGGAAAGACACGGAGCTATGGCGGCAATTATCGGACTCCCCGCCGGAACTATAGAACGCATCTGCTCGGAGGTAAGCTGCGGAAAGAGGGAGGCAGGCGGAAGTCTGCTTTCCGAAGGCGCCCAAGACTGCACGAAGTCCGGGGTAGTTGTCGCCGCGAACTACAACAGCGACGCCCAGACTGTGATTTCCGGAGACACTGCCGCAGTCGAAGCCGCCTGTGAGGCACTGAAGGCGGAAGGAGCGAAGAGGGCGCTGCTTCTTCAGGTGGGCGGAGCCTTCCACTCCCCTCTTATGGAAAGTGCAAGGGCAGAACTTGCCCGGGCCATAGAAAAAGTTTCCCTCCACGCCCCGAAGTGCCCTATATATCAGAATTTTACAGCCTCACCTTCCACTGATCCGGAGGAAATAAAGCGCAACCTTCTCTCCCAGCTCACAGGGCCTGTCCGCTGGAGCGAAACCGTGAGGAATATGGCCCGCGATGCCGCCCTGTCGGAAGGTGTTCCCGCCGCCGAAGCCATCGACTTCACTGAAATCGGTCCGGGCACGACACTCACGGGACTGATAAGAAGAATTGCGTTCTAAATTTATTTAACTTTCGCAAGTATCTAACTCATTTATATATAAATCTTTTCTCTCTAATCACTCTCTCAAGTCCCACGCACTTTTTCTCTCACACATTCCTCCCCTATTTTATCTGAACCCCCTGCACCTTTATATTAACCCCTCCCGTCCCCTTTATAGGGGAAGT
>CAVHYU010000071.1:0-3781 GCA_963640535.1 bacterium
GCCAGCCTCGGAGTAGATGCCCATACCCCCGTCATCTACTGGGACGAGATTCCGCACATAATCAATCAGTTCGAGAATAGAGTCCTCACCAAAAGCCAAACACGGAACATATCCAATTTCCTTCGTGCCCACAATGTGGAAGACAAAGATGCCAAGAAACAGCACATCGCCAATGTCCGCCACAATGAACTCAAACGCGACATCGCAGTCTCCAACGGCATCTGCCCAAGATGCGGAGGAACTCTGACGCTCCGTCAAGGCAAATATGGCAAATTCTACGGCTGCTCCAACTACCCTCGCTGCAATTACACCACGCCGTACTGATTCCAAACGCCCGGCAAGACATCCGTCATCTCCGCATCCGCTGCGATGTCGGAAGACTTGCCCACTGGGCAGAGCGGAACCGGAAGATTGCCGCTCTGCGTTCCGCTGACGCTACACTCCGTGCGTCAAACCTCCAGCCTCTATGAGTTCGCTGCCTCTCACATCGTATGCGAAAGTTCGCCCTTCAACTCATCATTGTCGGAACGCCAGCCTCTCCAACTCGCTCCGCTCGGACAACCGAAGCGGTGTCGGACGGCAGTCTGTTGTTCCGTTCCACTCCACAACCGCCAGCCCACCGACCCTTCTGATTCCGCTCCAGTCGGGCAAGACTGCGGACATCCTCCGCTGCGCTCCGGAAACCCACAGACTTGCTTTCCGACTTCCGCATTCCGTGCCTCCGAATCAGCTTCGACAATGTGCATCAGCAAAAAGCGGTCATCCGCACCCTCTGCGTCTGCAAGACAGCCGCAGACAGCACGGCTGGTGTTCGAAAGTCTCCTCTCTGCCGGCTGCGCCGCCAAGAAGAGACACGGCGGCCTCCGCCGCTGGATTAAAGAGGATAGGTGTCGAGACAGCGTCCTCCGTAGCCTGCGTTCGTCCCTCACTCCGGCACTGCGGCCGCAGACTCGACCTTTCTTTGCCCCACCGCCCCACAGGGGCCATAATCCGGCCCGCTCCGTCAGTGCAGTGCGACCCTTGTCCCTCGTATCCCGCAACATTAGACATAATCTATCGAGATTGTGTAACAGGCCGTCGCAAGCGCCGCCTGTTTCCGCTCCGCACACAATCTAGATTATGTTAAGTTGCTCAGTGAGTGCGAGTTCGACCGTTGGGGGCTTCGTGACCCGCGAGCCGGAGGCGGCTGGCGACAGCGTGCTTCCTTCAGGGGCTAACGGCCTCCAAGCCCGTCAGGAAGCACGGGACTTCCGGCGAGAGAGGCGAAGGTTTGTGCCTTGTCAGAAGGTGAGTGCGAAAGAGACGGTTTGTCTCTCATCAGATGGCCGGAAGTCCGAAAGGGTCGCCAGCCTTAGCAGCGAAGCTGCGGGCCTGCGGAGTGAGTTCTTCAAGCCTTCGGGCAAGCCCTCGACTTCAAGAATCTCCCTCCTCCGGCAAGGTAAGGCGCAGAGCGCCTTGTCTTCATCACGCTCGCTTTCTCCTCTCCAGAAGTGTGCTGCATTGCGCTGACGCTTCATTCCGCACACCTCTTTCGAGGGCGAGCGGAAAGGCGAGACTGCTTCCTGCGTTGCCTATGTTCGTCCCTCACTCCGGCACTCCGGGCGCAGACTCGCACAGCGGAATCGCTACGCTCCCTGTTATGCCGGGCCTGGATGCTCCAGGGACTTCGGTGCGTCCGTTTTCACTACCTCACCCAAGTCCCTTCCGCCGGCCCGGCCTTCACGTGCGAAGATGGTTGGCATCGTGCTTTCATTCGTAGAACAGTGCCAGAGCCGGAAAGACCGTATTCTCTCGCTCGAACCTTTGTATGTCCGGCTCCTGACGCGCCTGTCGGCTTGTCTGCTCGCTCTGAGGAAGACAGAAAGAACGATGCTGACGCATCGCCCTTTCAGACTTCCTCCGAGCCAAGCGGTGGGATATGCACACGCTTCGGCGATATCGATGATTGCCGCGTATTCGCCCGCGCGAAGGATGTACCAAGTATAAATATATGGCAAAAGGATGTATCGTAAGGCTTTAGATGCAGATTTCCGATGGGACTCTGTACTGATGGCTATCTTGCTGACAGAAACAAGTTTGCCTTGAGTTACTTATGTAGTTAAGACTTGTAGGCGGCCTATCTGAAGGCCGCTCTCCGGTCTGTCGTCAAGATTTATGGAATATGCCCCGATTTTATCCGAATACACGGTTCTCCGACTGCTGGTCTTCTGTGGGAGACGTAACATTCTACCACAGGAACGGCATCTGCTATTTCCGGAGCAAGGCTTATTCATCGTTCGCAGGAACTGCCAATCAGCTGGAGAGGAAGGAACTGCATCACAGGGCTATACTCGCCTGGCAGGGGTTGAGCCACAGGAGGCAGAAGATGTGGAGGAGGCTTGCGGTGGGTGTCGCCGCGCACCGTCCTCCGTTCGGGGACGGAAACCACATCAGCGGCTACAACCTCTTCGTCTCCGCCTATCACGGGTTCGCGCAGTTGGGCAACGAGCATATTCCCGTACCAAGACCGTTCGAGCCGTTCCCGATATTCAGTCTTGACTTTGCGGGGTGTTCGATGGCTTCGCTCTTCGATATGGAGCTTCGGTTCAGGTTGACGATGGTCGGAACGGGATCGCCGTCAAGATACAGGGTGCTGGGAAAGATTCAAATTGACGCTCCCGGAGTCGGGCGCAATCCGGGGCTGATGAGGAACTTCATTTCACCGTCTGTACCGAAAGAGGCGGTGTCGGAGGTGACATTCACAGTGCCCCGGAAACGGTTCGACATCTCGGCATTCCAGATGCACATCCGCTACCTGCTGCTGGACAGCGTCACCGGCTACCGGTCGCAGTATCACACCCTGTCGGCTGTGTTCAGTCTGTCGTCTGATTGAGAACGACGAGGTCGAAAAACATTAGTCTCGTTTTGCAGTTCTGTATGCCGTCGCTATGTGCACCCCGCAAATGTTCCAGTTCATCTTCTTCGGAAGCGAACAGGAAATCAAAGCCATTCCTTTTATAATACCCGATAACCTCCGGGCTGTTCAACGCATCGACTATCAGATACCGGCTCGATGAATTGTTCTCCGGGTCAATGGCTATGGTCTTGATGAGGTTCATCATCTCGTCGGCGATGTCATACCCGAAAGTCTTATGACCGAAGCCGTCGAACACACACAACTCCCCTATCAATATCGCCGGATATTGGAAGCGGCGTTTTGCGTTCGGAATCGAACGGTTCAGGCGGTTGCGTCTGCTGCCTGGCAGAATATCAGTCCGCAGGGACGAATTGGAAAGAGAAAAGGCGCAGACCATTCTGGGCTGCACGGCTTTGTCCTTCTCGTCCGTAAAGAAACAATGAGTTGTCCCCATCATCTCCAACCGGTAATCACGGTAATTGTCCGGCGTGCCGTCGTGAAAAAACGAATCAATGTCAGCGTTTCTACTGCAAGTGTAAGGCTGACATTGATTGATGATTTCTGATGTTAGTCTGTCGAAATGACAGTTCTCCAATAGATACCCCACGATTTACCTCTGCCCCTCTTTCTTCTTCAGTATTGCATAAGAATTGGCTGCCTCCTTGGAAAAATCCACAGAAGCGCGTCTGCGAAGGTTCTCTTCGGACATCTTGACGAAGCGTTCAGCTGCTGAACCTCTCAACGTCGGAATCGCTTTTACATATACAGCCATAACAAACCCATTTTTGCAAATCTACACAAAATTTCCGGACAACTGACATTTTTCAATATTTTTTGTCACTAGTGGCCAAATAAATTTGGCCGGTTAATAAACAAAGTCAAATT
>CAVHYU010000072.1:0-1668 GCA_963640535.1 bacterium
TGCGGCAGGGTGCTGGGGCTTTGAAAGTTTAGAGTTTAGGGTTTAGGGTTTAGAGTTTGCCCGGGCCTTGTCGATGTAGAGGACACCGTCCAGGTGGTCGCACTCGTGCTGGAAAATCACGGCAGAATAGCCCCCGACCGTGTCTCGGACATATTCCCACGCTTTTCTGCCGTCCTGGGCTTCCGCGCATTTCCTGACGTAAATCACCACAACGCTGTCGCGGCGCTCCACCTCTTGGCGCCGCCCGGGGATTGACAGACATCCTTCCGGGCCGATTTTCTTCTCTCCGAAAGCCTTCTCTATGCGGATGTTGGGGTAAACTTCAAACGGTCGGCCGGCCTTGTCGTAGCGCATCACGGCCACAATCCTCCGCGAGATGCCCACCTGCGGCCCGGCTATCCCGACGCCGTCCTGTGAGGGGTCGGTGACTGTGGAGACCATCTGGCGGGCGAGCGCCGCACCTGCCGAGAGGGAGTCCGCGAACATTGCGTCGAGATCATCCTCACAGAAGTCGCGGCACTGCCCCCGCAGAATCAGCGAGTCCGCCCTGTCGTAGATTGTGAGAACCCGCATGACCCCCGCCGAGTCGGCGGACGCTATGATCTCCAGTTCCCCGGGCGTCAAATCCGCCCCGCACCTGCCGCACCCTGCGGCCAACATCACCGCCGCTGCCAACATCACCGTCGCTGCCAACATCACCGTCGCTGCCGGAATGTATTCCTTAAAATTCGCCATAATAATCCTTGAAGTCAATGATTCGCGGGGCCAAAACTAATAAAAATTACGCGAGATTTTGCTTCGCATCAAAGCCACTTTGTGTCTCCGCGATTTCAAACTGTCCGAGATACCGGCCATCGCACCTGACGAATTTCTGCGCGGGAGTCTTGCTTAGTAGAGACCTGGTTTATATGGGGCCAACAGTAAAAATCTGAACAGAAACCAAAGATATTTATTGTTTACTATTCTAAATTTGACTATTTTCGCGACATGAACGGAAGATTAGACATATTGTCCAACATCCCGGTGAGCACTAAGACAATCGCTTCGCTGTTCCCCGAAATCAGGTCGGGGGGAGAGAAAGTTCTCGCACTTGAGCGCCAGAGCAAGCTGATCCGTCTTAAAAGGGGGCTTTATGTCCTGAACCCTGCTGTTTCAGGCGTGCCGCTCTGCACGGAACTCATTGCAAACCATCTTTACGCTCCGTCTTATGTCTCAATGTCAACCGCTCTGAGATATTATGGGCTGATTCCGGAAGCCGTCTTCACCATTCAGTCGATGACGGTGAAGCACTCCCGCGACTTCGAGACTTCTGTCGGCCGCTTCCAATATACAAAGATGGGGCGGGAGTCGTTCCATATCGGCGTCGTCAGCATCCGGAGTGACAATTACACCTTCTTGATAGCCACGCCGGAGAAAGCCCTATGTGACTTGATAGCCAACTCGCCGGCGGTAAACTTGCGCTACTTGAAAGATGTCGAGCACTTCATATCGGAGGACATCAGAATGGACTTGGACGACTTTCGCAAGATGGATTCCGGAATTTTCCGTCAATATGCCGAATTCGGCAAGAAGTCTTCTTCAATCAAGACAATCATAAAATACCTCTCCAGATGAACATCGGAATATATGAGCAGATGTTGTCGGCTTATCCCCAGACGACGACCGGGC
>CAVHYU010000072.1:1678-3589 GCA_963640535.1 bacterium
GCGGCGTGGCGCCGCATTTGAGGTCAACCAGCAGATAATACTTGCGGGGCTCTATCACGGTGGCTTTTTCGATGAAGCCGCTTTTTATGGCGGCACCTGTCTCAGGATTTTCCACGGCCTGGAGCGCTTCTCGGAGGATATGGATTTCTCGCTCCTGACTATGAGAGACGACTTTGACTTCACAAATTTCTTTCAGCCCATAGTGGACGAATTCGCGATGATCGGCCGTAAAGTGGAGATAACCAAGAAGGACAAGAAGAGTTTTGGCAAAGTGGAATCTGCCTTTCTCAAGGACAACACCGACGTTTACGACGTCACTTCCCAGACGGAGAAAGCAATCAAGATCAAGATTGAAGTGGATACCTGCCCGCCGCTGAAATTTGAAACGGAGCAGAAATTGCTCCTGCTTCCGGAATCATTCTTTGTGCGCTGCTTCACGATGGCGGACCTCTTTGCCGGTAAAATGCACGCATTGGTCTACCGTGCCTGGAAGAACAGGGTCAAGGGTCGCGACTGGTACGACTTTGAATGGTATGTGAGGCATAATGTCCCGCTGAATTTTGCCCATCTACAGGAGCGAGTCGCTCAATTCAACGGCGAGGACATCACCTTGGAGTCATTCAAGAAAAAACTGAAGGACCGCCTCTGCTGCACTGACATCAACCAGGTAAAGGCTGACGTGCTTCCCTTTATCAAAAATTCCAAGGAAATGGAAATCTGGTCTAACTCCTATTTTATGCAACTGGCCGACATGGTAAAGTTTCAATAAAAGCAACTTTTCTCTTGGTTTGATGTGATTCAACAGGAAAGCAGACACGAAAGCCGGAAGGCTGTTTTTTTCGTTATGCCGCATAAATTTCCTATCTTTGACTTAGAGCGGATGGCCTCTCTAACTGTAATGTTTAATTGCATGAGACCGACACTCCGGACACACTCGATGAAACACTACCTATAGCGGTAGTGTTTCATCGAGTGTGTCCGGAGCTAGTCCCGCAGATTTTTCAGATTCGCAAATATAGTCAGTTTTTTTGTTGTTATTAGTAGCAATCGGCAACGTCCGAAGCGGAGCGAGCCTTTCAAGCGAGCTCGCGCAGCTTCGGATCGTAGCAGCCGGAGGTCCGATATTCCGGCTGCGGTGCCGCCCCCTCTGGCGGGAACAGCGTCTCGTCCAGGTCGATTCTGGGTACCCGCCTCATGTAGGACTTCTTGTCCATGGCCGTCTTGCCCATCAGCAGTAGCACAGACTCTTCGTTGGGCATCGCTCCCCTCATCCTGGTGACCCGCCGGAAGTCCTTCTGCAGCCGCTCAATCCAGTTTGTCGTGTAGATCATCGACTGGATGCGGTGATCATAGTTCAGGTATGTAAAGTACTGCTTGTAGGAGCAGTCGTCGCCTCTGCGCTTGATGGCTCGATAGTACCGGCCCCACTTCTCACAGAACGCCCGCCATTGCGTCCAGGCCTGCTCGACCGTATAGTTCCTGTCGCCAGTGCGGAACACCTGTTTCAGATCCTCGGCCACCTCCCGCTTGTCGCCGATGCGGACATCGCTGATGATGTTGCGCTTCAGATGCGTGGTGCATCGCTGCAGCGGTGTCCCCGGTAAGACTTCCGCAATCACCTCCTCAAGGCCCTTCAGCCCGTCAGCGCATATGAGCCCAATCCGCTCCACGCCCCTTTCGCAGAGGTCATTGAGCATCTCGCCCCAGCCGCGGGCGCTCTCCGTCGGCTTGTTGTAGATGCCGACCACCTCTCTCGTCTTATCCTCCTTCACGGCCAGCAGGACGTAGAACGCCTCGGTGTCCACGCTGCGCTTGCGGTGAATCTTGATGTGGACGCAATCTATGAAGAGAACCGGATAGTACGCCTCTAGACTGCGGTCCAGCCACTCCTGGACGTCCTTCCTGAGATAG
>CAVHYU010000073.1:0-2578 GCA_963640535.1 bacterium
GGGGGACAAATAGTCGTAAATACTGCACTAAACTTTTCACATTTCGGATGACAGAAAAAATAATAAAAATTTTTTTAATTTTTTTCGACTGAAATCAGAAGAAATGGCACGCCCTTTGCGTACACTTCACGCATAATCATATTATATATAAAATGCCGACCCCCGAACCACACGCGCGGTTCGAAGCAACGCTGACAGAGACCCTTGGAAGGTCACTGGAAAAACTATTTGCGCGATTACAAAACTCCAAAACATTTAACCGATATGGCAATTATCGCTTCTCCTACTTCAACCTCAAACTCAACCAACAACGTCATCTCCTTCCGCCAGGGAAGGGAAATCCTCGAAAACAGCAGGGCAGCTGTAGCCAAGTACGCGAAGAACTACGAAAAAGCCGGGAGCGAGTATTTCGGAAAAGACCGCTCCTTCTTCACCTGCGACGAGCTCAGCGACATCGCTCAGGAAGTCTGCTGCAAAGCCTGCAAGGGCTTCAGCGGCTACAACCCGTCAAAGGGAAAAATCTCCACGTGGGTGGGCACCATCGCCTACCACTGCCTCAACGACGAGTTCAAGAAGAAACTTAGGCGCCTCAAGGTCGAGAGGCCCTTCTACGGCACCAACACCGAAAACGGAGAAGAGTACAGCCTTGACGAGACCTGCGATGTGCGCAAGGGAGGGTTCAGCACCGATGAGAAGGAGATGCTTGACGAGTTCGATGCCGACAAGTACGCCACCCGCAACGAGTTCGAGCAGAGGGTGAACGAGCAGTACGAGCGTCTTCTCAACAAGGAGGAGCGCCGCATCGTGAAGTGGATTGAGCAGGGCTACAAGACCAGCGAGATTGCCAATATGACAGGCTGCAGCTCGGAGTACACGACGAAGAAGATTTGGGGCATCCGCAAGACTCTCAAGGTGCCGTTCTCACGCCTGGCGAGGGAGTATGACGTCCACATTAAGAAACTTGCCTGCTAAGAGGAGAATCTCGCGCCCCGGCGCGGTCCTTCGAGACTTTTAGCCAACCTCGCCTCTTTCCTCCCCCCGGCCCTCAGGCCTCTTTCCCGCCCACGCAACAATAGTGAACAAAAAAACATACATAAATATGTACAGAAAAGCATACGACCCGGCGGTCACTGCGATAAAGAAACGCAACGCCGAAATTTTCAAGGAGACAACCGCCACAATCAAAAAAGGCTACTACACAGCACCTTCCGGAGCCCGCGTTGAGCTCCAGGACCTTCAGAAGACGATTTCCGGCGAGGAGTGCACCCACGCGGAGCTCCCCCGCACCAACGCCCCGGTTCTTCCTGAAGGCACGAAAATCATCGTGGAGAATAACGACTGCCTCGAAGCGGCAAGACGCCTCACCGAGCAGGGCTACAATCCCGCCCTGCTCAACTTCGCAAGCGGCGGACATCCGGGAGGAAATGTCGTGGGCGGAGCAAGGGCCCAGGAAGAGACCATATGCCGCCGCAGCACCCTCAGCCGCTCCATCTTCTCTTTCTCTGAGAATTACGCGGCAAGGTTCGGCTACCCTCACAAACCGGGCGCCAACTACCCTCTCTACAACCTCAGCCACAGCATAATCTACTCCCCCGCCATCACCGTTTTCCGCGAAGGCCGGGAATGCAGCTTTATGGAAAAGCCCTACCAGTGCGGAGTAATCACCTGCGCCGCCCTCAACCTTAATGACCGCTACCGAATCAAACTGACCCCCGACGGCAAGATGAACGAAGAAGCCAAGACGATAACGGCCGACAAGATAAGGGCCATCTTCAGGATGGGTCTTCTCCACGGCCACGACTCCCTGGTCCTCGGCGCATTCGGCTGCGGAGCCTTCCACAATCCGCCCGAAGAGATGGCCGCCCTCTTCAAGAAAGTCCTAGGCGAAGAAGAATTCAAGGACCGCTACCGCCTTGTCACCTTCGCCATAGTAGAAGACCACAACGCCCGCAGAGGCAACCTCGAAGCCTTCAGGCGAGTGCTGGAAGGGTAGCCCACTGAGTCGGCGACGTATTGGAGAGGCCCTCTATTATGGAGGAGCGATCAAAACAGTTTACCGTTCAATTGCCACATAGAATACGATGGACGGTTCTACGCGAGTCCAAGGTATCATCTTGTGGAAATCTATAGGGAGAGTGGTTGAGGAAAGATCTTTATATTTCAATGAACTTTCCCAACCACCGCCAATGCCATGGTCCGGACGAATCTCCACAATTTGTCCGTTACTATTGGTGAAACGCAGCCATCTGTGATGGTCGCGATGATTTATACCAATAGTTGGCTCAACCCCTGTCTCGGACCTGAGAAGACAACTTACAAACGAATCACGACTCTCTTGTCGGTCAAAGTTATAACGGATATATTGGTCTCTCAGCGGAATTCTGTCAATACTGTTATTTATACATAAATCATCGTCCAGATTAAGAAAGATTGAATCAATCGTTAAATCATATAGGCTTACCATTTCCGCAATCAGCCCCGAGAGCATTATACAGGCGAGAGGATGAGTAAGAAAATTCTCTGTAAAATTAACCGCGACATGCTGCCCACGCAAAATTTGCTCTATGCCTTGAATCAC
>CAVHYU010000073.1:2588-3078 GCA_963640535.1 bacterium
TGGTTATCTCCATTTATGACGTGTGGGCATATTATATCCCGGAAAATCCTGTCAGTGAAATAAACTCCATTTGGAACGCTTCCATCCTTTATTATTCGTCTTCCTCCGGCCAACAAAGTCTGAATTTGAGATATTGTAGGCAGCGGTAGAGAAGTGATGGTTGGATATATGTCATCGACATATAGGTCAGAACACTGGTCCCCCCATAAATCGGAGAGCGGGAGGGCATCATACTCTTCAGTGAAGAAATTCTGCACGGTGCCGGCCAAATCTTTAAGCACCAAAGCCGTTCTTACTGACCCGGAAAAACTTGCTCCATCAACTCCATTAAACCACGACAACGAATTGGCAGTATTATATAAGCAGAACTGCTGGATTGCGCCATAATCGTTTATATCATATTCTAGATGCAATTTAATGTTCTTCCCATTGGATTGAGCTGTATGCAACAGCACGCCAATAGGGCTATTGGGGCTATTCCAATCCGAAG
>CAVHYU010000074.1:0-3000 GCA_963640535.1 bacterium
GGGCCCGTCACCGTCCGATTCTGCACAGATGACGCAGGCTACGCAATTATTTCTTGAGATAAAAATCCTGACTGAGAAGTTCGTAGGTTTTGGTCCGCGGATTATAGGCCGTGCCGTCGCTGATATAGAACAGAATCAGGGAAGACTTGTAATTTTCTCCCTGACGGAGGGCAGACTCGTCTGAGGCCACGATCTTGTAATATTTCTGGGCCCTCGGGCCGATGAGCGTGATTTTATAATCGCCGCCGATGTCCGTGTAAGTCTGCTTGGTGACAAGAGGCGTCATCGTCATCTTTTCATCGTCGGAATCAAAGCCCATAAGGGAAACTTTCACACTCTCAAGAGGCTCACCGGTGTCTGCGGCGAATACGGTGCCGGATACAATCAGGGTATCAACTTCCAGCTCAGCCTCATCTTTCCCGCAGGAAATGACACAAAGCAGAGCCAGCAGAACGGCTGTTATTTTACTAAACACTCTCATCCGGTGACAGAAATATCCCGGTTCAGGTTCGGATACACCCTGCAAATATAGGCATTATAATTTATAATTGCCAAATTTGCAGGGCGGGTAACTTGCAAAAAATCAGGTTCCGGAAGACGGAGCCGGCTATTTTTTCAACAATTCCTCAGCATCCAGCCCCAGAAGTTCCATTCTCCTGAGGAATGCGGGCAGTTCCGTTTCCAGAAAAGCCTTGCGCTCCCGGCTCAGGACTATCTCTCGGGCATCCGGAGCCACATAGAAGCCCATTCCGCGCTTGTTGTAGATGATGCCGGCGTCCATAAGTTTCTCGTAGGAGCGGGCCACGGTGTTCGGGTTCACCCCTATCTGGGCGCCCATCTCGCGTACTGACAGAATCCTGTCCTCCGGGAGAAGTTCCTTGCGGAGTATCTTGTTGCATACGGAATCCCCGATCTGCAGGTATATGGGTTTGTTGCTGTCGAATTCCATAGGCGCTAATATTTTATAGTCTTGAGTCTGAAGAAGATACCGGCGAGCAGAATCGCATCGGCGACGAGGTAGATGACATACTGCAGAATGTGTATCCCTTTGAAGAAATCTTCGTTGTCGATAATCTCCAGATGCTCGAAGTTAATCCCGCTCAGTGCCCAGACAGATACTGAAGAAACCAGGATTCCGAAGGCTATTATGACAAGTATGGTCTTGGAGACTTTTCCCTTGCGGAAGAAGACGGCGCCCAGAGTAAAAAGCAGAATGTTTGCGCACCAGTTGAGCCAGAGATCAAGGTACAGCCCGGCATCGGAATAATTCGCATAAAAACCGAGACCAGCCGACTTTAACCCTGAGAAACCGGTAATCAGAGGCTCTCCGTAGCCGGGGATAAGGCAAACCAGGGCATCCACAGCCGCATAGAGTCCGAAGAAGCATACCGGAAGCACCACGCAGGTCATCAGGATGATGGAAAGGAACTTTTCGAATCTTGAAACCGGGATGAGGGCCCACCAGGAACCGGCCCTACGGTCGGTAATGTTTCCGTAAAGCTTTACAGGGAAGGATATTACGGAAATGGTCATAGCCACTATGGCAAGGAACCATCTGAAGCCTGTGGTATTGCCGTTCACATCTATGTCTGCCTTGAAGAGCAGTTCTAGAAGTATGTAGATAATCGGCATAGCGCAGGTGACCAGAAGCGAGAGACCGCAGTTCTGTCTGGCTGTGTTCAGTTCGTAAGCGAAGAACTTGCCGAATCTTTTGGAATCGAATATATCTTTCATAACTACTTGCTGAATAATTCCTTAATGTAAGACTTATGATGGTGTACGGCGTTAAAGAGAGCCTCGATGTTCACGCGGCTTTCCTGTCCGTTGCCCGGGAGGACCTGAATGAATCCGCCCGGAAGCTGCTCACTGTAAAGGGCTTCAGGATGCAGGGTGGTCCCGTAGTCGAAGAAGAGTTTTTCAGAAATCTCTTCGATGCTTGCGTTCAGCAGGATATCCTGCTTGTCCAGGATGATGATAGGGTCGATGATGCTTTCAAGATCCCTTACCTGATGGGTGGAAATCACTATGACTGAATCCTCTGCGGTGTACTTGGTGAGGGCGCTGCGGAATTCGGCTTTCGAAGGGATGTCCAGACCGTTCGTAGGCTCGTCCAGGAAGAGGTACTTCACGTTGCAGGCGAGGGCGAAAGCGATATAGGTCTTCTTCAGCTGGCCTGTGGACATCTTGTTCATCTTCTGACGGGCATCATTTTCGAATTCCGCCATTATGGCGAGGAACTTGCCCATATCGAATTTCGGCCAGAATTTACCCGTGTATTTCGCGAAAGATTCCGCGCTGTCATTATAAGGCATCACTTCGTCCGGAAGGAAATACAGACTCTCCAGTGTGGAAGGCAGCCTGCGGCTCGGGTCGATGCCATCCACGGCGATGCCCCCGGACTGAGGCTTCTTGAGGCCGCAGAGAAGGGTGAGAAGGGTGGTCTTGCCGACTCCATTCTCGCCCAGAAGGCCGTAGATGCGGCCATCCTCGAGTTTAAGGGTTATATGGTTCAGCACCTGGGCGGATCCATAGCTGAATGCCAAATCTTTAATTTCAATCATTTTTAGTGTAATAGTTTAATAATACACTGCAAATATACGGCAATTCCCCGGACTTCCAAATAATATTTGATTATTTTTAACACGAATATCCGCAATAATACTCAAATAAGAGTGTTGCCAGCAGCATTAAGACTTTTATATAGCAAACGCGTAAGTGATTGTTACTCAAGCTATAATTTTGGGCGACACGATCCTGTCCTTTTGTGTCATTGATTTCTGTACTGTCGCATCGCAGCGGAAGGCCCTGCGGCCGCAATCTTTTTTTCTTCGGCCGGCTCCGCCGTCCAATGCCGCCTCAAAACCGTCCTCTGCTGCCGCGAGATGTGATATTCCCGTGTGTAAACCATAGGGCTTTCACACAAGTCTTGTTCCCCAGACTGCTCCCTACCCTTGGATAAAATCCCGGATAATCATTCGCTTTCCAGGTATGGGTATAATC
>CAVHYU010000075.1:0-2980 GCA_963640535.1 bacterium
TGCAACCTCCGAGAATGCCTGTGAGATGGGTCTTCATCGAACCCTTGAAGTACTCCGAATAGGCCACAGGAGCACCAACAAAAGGCTTGCGCATAACGAAGGTATTGAATACAAGATTGCTCAGGAGCACTCCGAGAGAGAAGATTACTATCGCGGTGTAAGGAGTGGCCTTGCCGGCTGCCGGAGCCGCAAAGTTCTCGAGGTCCATCGCTCTTGCCACAAAGCTGTAGAACAGTGACATAAGCACTCCTGCTGCGATAGCCAGGATTATGCCCTTGCGGCGGTCTTTCTGAGGGACTTCGTCCAATCCGGCCTTGCGTCCGCTTGCCGCACCGTTGCAGATGATGGCAAGAAGAACGAAGGCGACCCCTGCAAAAAGAAATACAGGATCAGTCTTGTCGATGCCCTGACCACGCTCTACGATGTAGGTATTGACGGTACCGAGGGCCATCGAAATACCTACTCCGAGAGGGAAGGCGACAGACATCCCGGCAATCGATGTGGATGCGGAAAGCAGAATGTTGGAGGCATTGAAAATAATGCCGCCGAGGATTATCCATCCCCAGTTCTCAGCGCTGACCTGGGCGATGTTCCGGAAGAACGGGACTCCTTCACTTCCGATGCTGCCCATAGTGCAGGCTATCAGAAGTGCAAAGAGAACCATTCCGATGACATAGTCCCAGTAGAAGAGCTCATAGCGCCAGGTCTTGGCGGCGAGTTTCTGAGCATTACCCCAGGAGCCCCAGCAGATCATAGTCACAAAGCAGAATATGACTGCAAGCAATGTACTGTTTACTATAAACATAAGAGGTTAGATTAATTATTTATACAATTTCGTTTCTATAAGGTATGGACGGCTGGGCCCCCATTCTGGTAACGGCAATCGCTGAGGCATTGGCCGCGAAGCGGCAGGCTTCCTGAAGGGACTTGCCTTCCGAGAGAGCCACACAAAGCGCACCGTTGAAGGTGTCGCCTGCGGCTGTAGTGTCCTGCGCCTTGACTCGGTTTGCCGGAATCACGCCTCTCGAACCGTCTTCTGCGAGGAAGTACGCGCCCTTCGAACCGAGGGTGATGACGACATTCCTGACACCCTTTGCGGCGAGCGCGTCAGCAGCTTTTGACGCATCTTCTTCCGAATTCACACTCAGGCCCGTAATGCGCTGAGTCTCTGTGCGATTCGGAGTTATAAGCCACAGGCGGGAAAGCAGGCTGTCGGAAAGTTCAGCGGCGGGAGCCGGGTTGAGCACCACCCTGGTTCCGGCCTCGCAGGCTTTCTGAGCCGTATATTCTACGGTCTCCATAGGAATTTCAAGCTGCAGGAGAACGAAATCCGCTGAAGATATCTTCTCGGCTGCGCGGTCGATTTCTTTTTTATCGAGAGTACCGTTCGCTCCGGAAGCCACGACTATGACGTTTTCAGCGTCAGCATCCACTATGATTGTAGCCACGCCGGAAGGGACTCCCTCTTTCATCGACACGAAAGAGATATCCATTCCTTCCTTGCGATAGTTTTCCACAGAGTCCTTTCCGAAGACATCATCACCCACGCTTGCAACGAATGAGACCTCCGCACCAAGCCGCTGAGCAGCTACAGCCTGATTTGCACCTTTGCCGCCGGCGGCCATCATAAATTGCCCTCCGAGCAATGTCTCGCCAGGTTCCGGGAGTCTGTCTGCTTTGATCACGAGGTCGGTATTGGAACTTCCGACCACTACTATCTTACCCATTATTATTTGTGTTATTAGCCGATTATTAATCCGGCACAGCCGCCAAAGCTGCGCAATCGTTTCCGCAAAATTACAGATTAAATTCCAAGCAGATTCCCCAATTCCACTGATATTTTGTTAATTCGCGTCAAAAACCTGCGCAAAACACTTGGGATTTTGCGCAAATTTTGTCTATATTTGTGCATCAAAACCACAATTAATGAAAGAAACCCTCTCATCTCTGGCCGAAAAGACCGGGTACTCGATAACCACGATTTCGCGCGTTCTCAGCGGGAAAGCCGACCAGCACCGTATCAGCGCCGAGACAAGGGATAAGATTCTGAAAGCCGCTCAGGAGAATAATTATTTCCCGAATCTGCTTGCTCAGAATCTTCGCACGAATAAAACCGACACCATCGGACTTCTGGTCCCTTCCGTATCCAACCCATTCTTCGCAGATATCGCAAGTTCAGTGATAGAGGAAGCGAGGAGGCGCAATTATACGACCGTCGTCACGGATTCCGCAGAGAATCCCGAGACAGAGAAGAACGGAATATCTTCTCTTCTGTCCCGCCAGGTGGACGGAATCATAGCTATACCGAGCGGTGACGACCCTGCCCTGTATGAAGAAATCAACAAAAAAATAATGCCTGTCATCCTGGTGGACAGATATTTTATGGGTTCCACTCTCCCGTACATCACCACAAACAACTATACCGGCAGTGTCAACGGTACTAACCTCTTGATTATGAACGGACATAAGAAGATAGCCTGCATTCAGGGAGCCATAGCCTCGATGCCGAACAAAAAGAGAGTCTCCGGCTATCTTGCGGCTTTGGACAAGGCAGGACTGAGGGAAAATGCTGTAATTGTGGGAAATGATTTTTCCGCGCAAAACGGTTATCTCGAGACCAAGTTGCTGCTCAACCGCGCAGACCGCCCTACAGCCATCTTCGCGATGAGCAACACGATTATGCTCGGGGCCGTCAAGGCCATACGCGAGGCTGGTTTGAGGATTCCTGACGACATCTCTATCATCGCCTTCGACAATAATATCTATATGGATTATCTCACGCCGGCCATAACGCGCATCGCCCAGCCGACCGAAGAGATGGGGAAACTTGCCACGAAACTCCTGTTCGAGTGCATCGCCACCGGGAAACGCAGCACAACGCAAATCGAACTTACGCCAAGTCTGGTCACCGCCGCCTCTGTCGGGAATGTCCTGGAATAAACCCCGCGCTTATTGCACTGGGCCCGATGCAACTTTTGCA
>CAVHYU010000076.1:0-2277 GCA_963640535.1 bacterium
TCCTCGTGGATGACAAGGGCAACGACTTCTTCAAGAAACTCGGACTTTAATATTCGCTCATTTGGCCGGTGCCGCTGCCACTACGATTGACACGTTTGCCAGCGGCACCTGCTTTTCCAGGATTTTTTTATGGAAACTCCTTTTATCTATAACAAGTACGTCACCGGAAAAAACTTCATCGGACGCCGCTCCGACAGCACCGTCCTTTCGAACCTGCTGTCTGCCGGCGAGAACGTGAGCCTGTACGAGCCTCCGAAGAGCGGCAAGATGTCCCTGGTGGAGCAGACCCTCTTCAATATGCGCATCCAGGGGAAGCATTTTCTGGTGGCGGAGGTTAACTTGCTGGATGTCAGGAGTTGCGATGTGCTTCTCAGGCGCTGGGGCGATGCGGTGATACGCTGCTTCGCCACCACGCCTTCGGAGTATGCCGACATAGTGGGAACCCGTCTCGATGGCACTCATTTCGTCTTCGACAATGAAGTCTATTCCCAGAAGGATGAGATTCTCTCCACGAACTGGGAAGTCGATGAGAATGACATCAAGGCCATCCTGATGCTGCCCTACAGACTTGCACAAGGCGGTGATTCACAGCTTTTTGTGCTGGTGGACGAGTTCCAGAATATAGAGTTCTGCCCGGAAGGGGAGCGGATCTTCAAGATTCTGGAATCGGTTTTCCGTGAGGCTTCCGCCTCGGGAGCAAACCGCAGCTGCTCTATGATACTATGCGGCTCTCGCGTGAACGCGATGAAGGAGATCTTCGAGCACCGCAAATTCTTCTACCGTCAGGTGGAGCATCTCCCGCTGCAGAAAGTCGACGAAAAGGAGATTATCGATCACATTATCAAGGGCTTCCTGTCGAGCGGCAAGGTCATAGACCGAAACCTTCTGTTCGGTGTCTGCAAGCTTTTCGGCAACAACCTCTGGTACATAAACCACTTCACCTCCATCTGCGATTCGCTCTCGAAGGGCTACATAATGGAGCCTGTGCTGCTCGATGCGCTGGATATGCTGATGTCCATCCACGAGCCGCGCTTCGTAGCGACGATGGATGATCTCACGACCTTCCAGGTGAACCTTCTGCGCGCCGTGGTGGAAGGACACACCAAGTTCAGCAGCTCCGAGGTCATTTCCCGCTATGGGCTGAATTCTTCAGCCAATGTGCGCCGCCTCAAGGATGCTCTCTGCAAAAAGGAGATCCTGACATTTGACGAAAAGGACGAGCCGGTGATAATGGACCCTTTGTTCAAGTATTGGGTGATGAAAAAATATTTCCGTATGAAAGTGGACCTCTGAGTCCGCTTTTTTTGCGCGGAGATTACTATTTTTGCATCGCAAAAACGAACTTTATGAAATCACTCAGGGAACTTTACAAGATAGGGAAAGGTCCGTCCAGCAGCCACACTATGGGCCCCAACAAGGCTGCGAAGGACTTTGCCCTGCGTCATCCCGATGCGGCTTCGTTCGAAGTCACTCTCTACGGGAGTCTCGCGGCCACAGGCAAGGGGCACCTCACCGATGTCGCCATCCAGGAGGTTCTGGAGCCTATTGCTCCTGTAAGCATTGTCTGGAAGCCGGAGGTTTTTCTGCCTTTCCATCCCAACGGTATGAAATTCGTCTCTCGCGACTCCGAGGGGAGGACTACGGACGAGTGGACGGTATACAGTGTCGGCGGAGGAGCGCTCTCGGAAGGCAAGTCCGATGACAAATATGACACTCCGGAGGTCTACGATATGAATACCCTTGCCGAAATCCAGAAATGGTGCGAGGACAAGGGACGAAGCTACTGGGAGTACGTGGATCTGTGCGAGGGACCCGGTATCTGGGAATATCTTCGGACTGTATGGGAGGCTATGAAGACATCGGTAGAGACGGGATTGGACCACGAAGGGGTCCTGCCGGGACCTCTGAATCTGCCGCGCAAGGCTTCGACATATTATGTCAAGGCGACCGGCTACAAGCAGACGCTTCAGACCAGGGGACTCGTCTATGCCTACGCGCTCGCCGTGAGCGAGGAGAATGCCTCGGGCGGGACGATCGTCACGGCGCCGACCTGCGGATCGAGCGGAGTGATGCCGGGAGTCCTGTACCATCTTGCCAAAGGCCACGAATTCAAGGATATAAAGATTCTCCACGCTCTCGCCACGGGAGGCCTGATCGGAAACATCGTGAAGCATAACGCTTCCATTTCCGGGGCAGAAGTGGGTTGTCAGGGGGAGGTCGGAGTGGCCTGCGCAATGGCTTCGGCCGCGACCTGCCAGCTGTTCGGAGGAAGTCCTT
>CAVHYU010000077.1:0-2211 GCA_963640535.1 bacterium
CGAAGAGCGCAGCTTCGGTGCTCGGCCTTGCGGAAAGCAAGTGCGACCATCTGGATGACTGCAAAATGGTGGACAACGGAAGCAAACTTCTTCTGACAAGCTCCTACGGCTGGTGCGTCCTTCTGGACTATGAGACCAAAGAAGTGCTATTTCACACCACGCAGACCCCGAACGCCCATTCGGCAGAGTTCATTCCTGGCGGCTACGTCGCCGTGGCAACATCCGACGGATCAACTGCCAACCACAACAAGGTCCAACTCTACAGCGTCTCAAGGAGCGAGACCCTCCTCAGCTCTGCAGAGTTGAGTTCAGGCCACGGAGTAGTGTGGAACCGCAGAAAGAGTCTTCTGTATGCCGCCGGAGCCCAGGCCATAAAGGTATTCGAACTTCAGGGTCTTGAAAGCGGAAATCCGCAGTTGAACCTTAAGAAAACGATAAAAACTCCTACAGGCGGACTGCACGATCTGATGGGCATTGATGATAACCGTCTCAGTGTGGCGGGGGACAAGGCGTACATCTTCAATATGGAAACTGAAGTCTTTGAGGAGATGGCACTTTTCAGCGCCTCCACAGCCATCAAGTCTCTCAATTACAACGGAGAAACCGGTGAGCTCTGGTACACCGACGCCACCGTTCCGGAAGGCAACGAGACCTGGTCCTCGCACAAGATCCGCCACAGCTCCGACAAGGACGCTTCCTCGGAGGACAGAGTGATCACCGTGGACTTCGATATGTACAAAGTTCGCGTAAAGCAGTGGTAATCAAAGAAATGCTCTGAATATTGACACGGGATGACTTCTGAAGACCATAAACTTCTATGTCAGATAGCACAGGGGGATGTCAAGTCGCTTGGCATCCTCTATGTGCTGTATTCTGCAAAGGTCTATAACTTCGCCCTGTCGCTTCTGCAGAATCAGGTTGAAGCAGAAGATATCACCCAGGAAATTTTTCTTAAAATTTGGAACAGCAGGGAGACTCTTCCGGAAATAAGGTCCCTGAAATCATATCTCTTCGGGATGACGCACCACGCGGTCCTGAACCTGATAAAGAGCAAGGATGTCCGCAACCGCTACAGCAAGAGCGCCGCGGAGAACCTCCTGCCGGAAAGTGTGGAGGTCAGCTCCCTGCTTGAAACCGCAGAGCTGGAAAAAAGAATCACCGAAGCACTGGAGGAGATGAGCAATCTGCGCAAAACAATTTTCCGCCTGAGCCGCGAAGAACACAAGACCTATCAGGAGATTGCGGACCTTCTGATGATAAGCCCCAAGACCGTGCAATACCACATTTCCTGCGCACTCGCCGCCCTGCGGGAGATAATATAGCTTTTGGTTTCTTCATGCCTGCTTACGGTTTTTGAGAAACGAAGGAAGCGTTCACGAAGGTTGCGCGAGTCATTTTGAATTTTCGGCAGGAATAGCCATCTTTGCATAATCGCATTATGCGATGATAGCGACTATGGCACAAAACAGCACCACACAAACACCGGCCGGGGGCAGGCTTATGTCCCTTGATGCCCTGAGAGGCTTCGATATGCTCTTTATCATCGGGCTCAGCTCCCTTATCGCAGCCATCTGCGCCCTTTTCCCGGGAGGGGACGAATGCTGGCTCGCGCTTCAGATGGAGCACGTCGACTGGGAAGGCTTCCGCCACCACGACACGATATTTGCGCTTTTCCTTTTCATCTCCGGAATGACTTTTCCGTTCTCTCTTGCCAAGAAGCGCGCCGGCGGATGGACAAACGGCAAGATCGTTCTTGACATCCTGCGCAGAATGTGCGTTCTCATCCTCCTTGGTCTTGTCTTTCAGGGAATTTTCCAGTTCGATTTCGCAAACCTCAGAATTCCGAGCGTACTCGGAAGAATCGGAGTCGCGTGGGCTGCCGCCGCTCTCATCTATTGTTTCACCGGTCCCAAAACCCAGTGGGGAATAGCCGGGGCAATCCTTGTGGGGTATTTTCTGCTGCTGAAATTCACGCTGGCCCCGGACGCTCCGGCAGGAGCCGACTCATTCTCGCGGGAGGGGAACATTGTCTATTATATCGACAGGATTATCTCCACAAACCATATCTATTGGAAAGGTGTCGGCGACCCTGAGGGCATAGTGGGGACAGTCTCGGCTGTAGTGACCGCCCTGTTAGGAATGTTCACCGGACGCTATGTAAAGGAGTCCGGGGACTCGGGAAAGCGCAAGACCGTCAAACTTCTTCTCGCC
>CAVHYU010000078.1:0-2151 GCA_963640535.1 bacterium
TGGGCCTGTTCGGCTACCTGCTCGGCGACGCCGTCTGCTCGAAGATTGTGGTCGGCGGCATCGCAAGCGGCAGTTCCTGGGACAACGCAATGCTCTCCGTAGCGGTCGGCGCCCTGATCGGCGTCTTCCTCTGCGCCCTGCTGATACGCAGCGAACGGAGACTCAGCCGGGAGAACGCGTAACATATTTTTCACCATCAGGAAATAAAATTTTAGCAATACTGAATCATTTTTGCGATCATGAAAAAAAACAGTCTGTTTTTTCTGGTCTTTCTGGTCTGCGCAGGACTGGGGATGTTCCTTTCCTGTGGCAAATCCAAAGGCACAGAGACTGAAAAAGACACATTCGAAGTCAGTTTCGTGCTGCCGCAAAGCATCGAGGTCTCTGATGGGGGATCCTTCACATTCACAGTGAATGAAGGCAAGGCCCCGCTTACAAGTGACATTCTTATGCTTACGACCTCTGCCGGAATCTCCAAGGCCTGCACCATCACCGGGACCTCATCCTCCGAATTTACGGCGAAATTCCCCAAAGGGTTGGAAAGCGGTAACTATCAGGTATATATCAAGCGCGGCGACCGCAAAAAAGCTGTCGGCTCGACATATATCAATGTAGTTTCCGCCATCGATTTCGATCCGGCGAAGGGTACTACTGTCTACGGCCAGGTACTCTGCGACGGCAAGGGTGTCGAGGGCGTAGTGGTTTCCGACGGAGTGGAAGTCACTGCCACTGACTCCAGAGGCATATACGAACTCGCCTCGCAGAAGAAGTGGGGCTATGTGTTCATCTCCATTCCGAGCGGCTATGAAGTCGCATCGGAAGGCGTAAGGCCTCTCTTCTACAACACGCTCCGCTCGGACGCCAAGACAGTGGAGAGATCCGATTTCGCCCTTACCTCCGTCGGTTCCCAAAATAAGTTCAAACTCTTCATCCTCGGCGATATGCACCTTGCCAACCGCAACAACGACAAGGAACAGTTCAGCGCATTCACTGACGACTGGAACGCCTACCGGGAGGAGCACAAATCCGAGAAGATGTACGCCGTCGCGCTCGGCGACATGACCTGGGATCTGTACTGGTACTCAAAGTATTACAGCTTCCCTGAGTATTTAGAGGATATGAATTCGCGCGTCAGCGGAATCCAGATCTTCCATACTATGGGAAACCACGACAACGACTTCAAGGCCCTCAACGACTTCGACGCTGCGACGCAGTATGTGGCAAACATCGCCCCGACCTATTACTCATTCAACATAGGCAAGATCCATTTCGTGGTTCTGGACGATATCGACTGTTCCTCATATGACGGCACAACTTCGCGCAACTACGTGAAAGACATCACCAACGAGCAGTTCGAATGGCTCCGCAAAGACATTTCCTACGTGAGCAAGGACACACCTGTCGTTCTCTCCACACACGCCCAGATATTCTTCCCGAGCGGAACAGGCTTCAAACTCAGCCTCAACAACACTGACGCGAAGTCGCTTCTCAACATCCTGAACGGATACACGGTGCATATCGTGACCGGCCACACCCATACCATATTCAACGCCAACCCTGCCGAGACGTCCAAACTCGGAGCGGAGAACATTTATGAGCACAACTCCGGCTCCGTATGCGCATCCTGGTGGTGGTCAGGCAAACTCACTCCTGGCGTCTGGGTAAGCCTCGACGGCGAGCCGGGAGGCTATGGAATCTGGGACATCGATGGCACGTCCATCAAGTGGAAATACAAGGCTACGGGCTGGGACGATAGCTATCAGTTCCGTTCCTACGACCTGAACGAGTTCTCTGTCAGCTATGATGACGCCCCTCAGATGTCTGCAGCCGCAAAATCCTACTTCAAAAAGTACGTAGATGCATACCCGGGGACCAAGAACAATCAGGTCCTCATCAACATCTGGAACTGGGATTCCACCTGGACGCTCAAAGTGACAGATGAAAGCGGAAACGAACTCAAGTGGACGCAGACCACGGCCTATGACCCTCTGCATATCGCCGCGCTTACCGTCAAGAGATTCAACGACAGCTCTCTCACAGGAGAGCCTAACTTCGTAACGGCCAACGACATGACGCATTTCTTCAAGCTGACCGCACCGTCCGCCGACGAGGACCTTACCATCACGGTCACCGACGGCTTCGGCAATGTCT